>NZ_FNDE01000003.1 GCF_900099925.1 Aneurinibacillus thermoaerophilus
GTTATTACCTTGTGGAGGCTGCCAACTCGGTAAAACGGTATGAACCGGAGTTTCGGGATTACTACCAGAAAAAGTATCGTGAAGTACCGAAACATCAACACAAAAGAGCCCTCGTTTTAACGGCAAGAAAACTTGTGCGTTTGATCGATGCGCTGCTACGCAACGATCAAATCTACACGCCTGGAAGGAAGGTGAATCGATAGAGGAAAAGCCCCTCTATTGAATCCTTCATTATATTTCCAGTTTTTAACTATGAAACTGGGTTTTTTAAGTGCTGCCTTTTTTCGATAAATGAGGCATCTTAATTTCCAATTTCGTAGTTTGAGGAACTTGACATATTACCGCAGGACTTACGAGATTGTTATAATATATTCATAATATAGTAAAATTAGGAAGATATCAATTAACATATTCCAAATTATTCATAAAATTATAGATTCGGTTGTTTTATGCCTGCTATGTTTATTTTCACGCTAAAAAACCGAAACTAAAAAAACAATCTGTTAACCGAGGTGAATCTTCCGTGGGGGCTCCGACGCAAAAAGAATTTCGTAACCGCTTACGCGGCGACATTCCAAGGCTATCCTTTTATAAAATGGTCAAAAGCGAAGAATTCGCGGAACTATGCCGTTTTTACGAGCAAGGCATGATCGACTACTCACAACTCCAACGCTACGCCGGGCAATTGGAGCGCTTGTTCTAGCCCGTTGTTTCCCTATCCTGACATAACCTTTATAGCAACCACAAAATCCATCCTTCTTTTCCGGCAAGAAAAATGCAGCGAGTCTCCTCGCTACATTTTATTCCGCCTGCATACCAGCTCTTCAAACCACTGCTCATCTCTGCTATCAAGCGCCATATCAAGCAACGTGTCGTAGTCCTCTCGTTCTAGTTGTAAATCCTTTATTTTTTCCGCCACATCGAGCGGTACACGAAAATGGCCGCTGCGCGCCGCCGTGGAAAATCCGTCTTTAACTGTCGGAACAAATACCGTCATCATCATTTGCACCTTGTTCATTTCTTTCACATAACCGGTAAGAAGCAGTATTCTCCCTTTATCATTGTATGGGAATCTGACCCATTCGCCTACGCTAAAGTGCTCCATACCTCCCATCCCCTTGTATGACCATTTCGGTTTTCCCTACTACCATCGTAAGCAAAAGACATGTTTTTGTTACAACACAATAGAATAGGAAAATAAATTTGGGTTTGTACTTTCTCTTTTCTTTTATGAAAGAATGGTACGTGCTATAATTTTTGGAAAAGGATCTGATAAACGGAGGAATAAAGTATGGATGAAAAGCAATTTGTGCGACGCCTCGTATATATTTTAGCCAGCATTCTTTTGGCATTTATGATTATTTTGTTGATTTTTGCACAGTCGAATGCGTAAAAAGCAAGCAGGCTATTCTGACTGCCTGCTTGCTTTTTGCTTGGCGGGAACCGTCTCCGGAATCCCTGCCTTTAGCGTCGCTTGCCAGGCCAGATTCCCTTTTCCACCGGATTGAAATACGTTTCCGAGGATGACCTCATCCAACCAGTCGACAGCGATGCCAGCTCGCTCCACTATGATTTCTTTTAAAAATACAGGTCTATAAAAATACGATTTACATCGAATCATCCAACAGGAATCCAACAAGCCATCGCAAAAGATTTAGTCATGTTAAAACGGCGGTTTGTCGTCCTCCGCTATTGCATCCTCCATGCCCCGCGTTTGTTTTTGCCTGATACGCGCGAGTACATCTTCCAGTTCATCCGGGCGCAGCAATTCAACCGGAGACACTCCTTTTTCAAACTGAAACGTATTTCCTTCAATTAATACAACATACCGCTCGCCGAGTCTTGCAATGTGAATATTTTCGCCGAAATCAGCAAGTAACGCTTTAATGGCAATATGGTCGAGCTTCAGCTTCATTTCCAAATCCGGCCTCTGCTCCACCAACGCGGCCGCCGCTTCAATGACTTGTTCGCTCGACCATTTCTTCTGCAACTCGCGCTTCTCACTTGCGGCCCACAATTCTATCGCTTCTTCTTCCTGCCGCCGCTCTTCGCTTTCCGCTTCGTACGTCATTTCAATATACTGCTGCACAAGCCCCATGACTTGCGTGTTCATAATTTCCGGTAACGATTTTTCATACTGAACAAATTTGAGAAAGTCTTCGAAATAACGGGCATGCGACGCCTGGTGAATTTTCAGCTCCCACTCCTCCACCATGCCTTCTTCCGGCATATGCGGATATTGGATTGACTTCATATTTTTCGCGCTAATCGCCATTTCCACCTGACTAATTAGGCTGCTCTCATCGGTGATGGTAGCGATTTTCGGCTCAAAGTCGCATTTCATGATAAATATGAACGCCTTGTCAAAATACTTGTCCAGCTTGGCGCGCGCTACGATTAATGCTCCCCCGCGAACCGCGCTCGTGTTCGCATATGCCCGCGCAAGCTCTTCGCTCTGACACCGGAAATCTTCCTTGGTGGTCGCTTCCTGCAAGCGGGCAAACAGATTATAATTCGGGTTGCTTTCCAGTTCGTAGCCCGATTCTACAATAAAACGGCCGATTTTCGTGGGCGCCTGTTCATTTTTTGGGTTGCGATCCACTTTGCGCTTTACAATACGCGCAAACTCTCCATCAAGAAAATCTTTAAGCGCGCTGCCCAGGTAACCTGCCTCATCCAGCGTTTGATAATGTTTGTATCCGGCGGCTGTTTCGTTTTCATCTGCGCCGCGCACAACAAAAAAAGAAAGGTACTGTACGGTAAAATCCATGTCTTTCTCCCCGTTTTTGATGATGTCCACAGATTTTTATTGTAGCCTGTTTTTTCACTAAATGAAACGTGAAAACCGCCTATGGCACGTACAGACGTTTTCAGATTATCAAAAATTAAGTATGATTTTAATACACATATAACATTCTACGGGTGAAAGAAGGTAGGCTATGCATACATATTTGAAATTTCAAACGAACATCGCACGGGAAAAACCTTCAACTCTTCTGAACCGGGAAACAAACTGCCCGTTTTGCGATCGGGAGACCATTTTTAAAGAAGGAGTGATTATTAGCCAGCAAGCCCCCTTTTTATTGATTGAAAACAAGTTTCAGACGCTTGAGCGCGCCTACCAGATGGTACTGATAGAAACAGAGACGTGCGAAGGTGATTTGTCGACATACGGAAAAGAACATCTGCATTCGCTGTTTGATTTTGCGATACACAACTGGCTCGCAATAGAAAAGAGCGGAAAATACCGCTCTGTTATTTTCTTCAAAAATCACGGCATACACTCTGGTGGTTCGATTTATCACGCACATATGCAAATTGTCGGGCTTTATGACGTCGATTACCGCGCACACCTTCTGCCTGAACATTTTCAAGGGATCGTCATCGACCGTTCTCCCGGCGTCGAATTCAATCTATCGACCCGTCCGCGAGGTGGCTTCACCGAATTTAACGTTGTGTTAAGCGACCTGAAATCGCTTTATAAGATGGGGGATTACGTGCAGATTGCCGTGCATTTTCTGCTAAATCATATGAATAAAAGATACAAAAGCTACAACATTTTCTTCTATGAATACCAGGGTCACATTATTGCCAAAATTGTGCTGCGCGCACCGGGTTCACCGTACTTGATGGGGTATTCCATCCTGCAGATTCCCAACAATTTGGACGATACGGTGCAACGCGTCCAGTCGCTTTATTTTTCCGGTGCAGTCAAATAAACCACGCCCAAAAGCATATTGCTATCCGTCCAAATATGCTTAGAAAATCAAGCGATTATTTTTCATAATTGTAAATTGGGGCAGCATGGGAGTATCCACCTTTTTGGTTCATGGTTGGATACTCACCATTTTTTCCAAACAGGTGGTTTTTTTATTACCCATTATTCAGAAATTATGCGTTTTGCAACACCCTTAGACAAAAAATAAAAATAACCTCCCCTGTTTTCAGAAAATGGTATATGCTGCAGTCTTAGCGCCACGCATCCCTAATTCTTCCTGTATGGTACCAACTCCAAATACACGATTCGGAATGTCTACTTGTCTTAAACGTTTAAACAACTCAATAATGATAGCGATACCGACCCTATTATCCCAGGCTTTAGCCATCATTACTTTGGGATTTTTCATTACCGTAAACGGACAAACCGGAATCACGATATCACCAGGAGACACACCAAATTCTATTACCTCTTCCCTGCTGGTTGCTCCAATATCAATAAACATATCCTTTAATTCAACGGGTTTTCTACGCTCTTCATTTGATAGAACATGAGGTGGAATCGAGCCAATAACCCCATCTATTACCTCTTTTTTCGTATGAATTGTTACTCTCTGTGCCAGCATAACCTGATTCCACCACCCACCAAGAGGAAGAAACTTAAGAAAGCCTTCTTGTGTGATTGATGTGATTATAAAAGCCACTTCATCAAGATGGGCAGCTACCATGATTTTAGGCCCTCTGTTCCCTATTCGGGCAATCAAGCCTCCCAGATTGTCTGTACTTAACTCATCAGCATAATCCCGGATATATCTTTCCATTGCTTTGCGTATAGTTTTCTCATGACCCGGTGCACCTGGTAACTCTGTTAACTCCTTATACATTTGTAACCGTTCATCCATGCCGACCCCTCCCACCAATATTTGCTTAAGTTATCCTCTCGATTTGGTTAAGAAGTCTTCTGAAAAGGTTTATTTCCTTGCGCCTCAAGAATTTGAATTAGCCCCTCAACATATAGTTCATGTATTTCCCGTTGAGTCAGATTTTTTGTCTCAATGTGTGCGCGCGAAAAAGTGTACTTTTCCCAGTCCCTACTTAGTATTTTTATTCCATATTTCTCCGGATTATTGAATATGTCCGTACCAGGATATGGTGTAAAAATACTCATTGGGCAGCTTGTAGCTCCTAATCCAATTAATTTTTTAGCAAAATTTACAGTATCTTTTATTGTTTCTTTCGTATCTTCAGGATGGGCTACCATAAATCCACAAGTAATATGTGGAATCCCAGCCTTTCGTACCGCCTTTACAGCTTCCTCTACTTTTTCTAACGTAATTCCTTTCCGTATAGAGCGAAGCACGTAAGGATTTCCAGATTCAACTCCAAACTGTATAGCTCTACAACCTGCTGCGTATAAAATGTCTGCAAGCTCCTGTGTAATTTGCGTTACACGAGACTGGCAACCAAACTCCCATCCTTTATTTTCTTTTATTAATAATTTGCATACTTCAATGGCACGATCGGGAAACATGGTAAAGGTGTCATCATGAAATTGAAATTGAGTAATACCATATGTTTCATGCATTACCCTTATTTCGGCTATTACGTTCTCAGGGCTACGCGTTCGAATGGTTCTTCCGGCAAATGCACCACAAGAACAGAAAATACATCTTGCAGGGCATCCTCTACTAGTAACCATCGCCCCTCGTTGGGAATACTTACTCAGTGAAAGGAGATGCCTTGCTGGGAATGGTATTTCATCCAAATTAGTAATATATTCACGCGGCGGATTGTGAATCACTTGGTCATCAATTTTAAAAGAGATACCTGGAACTTCAGCAAGTGGTTTTTTCGATAGAATTAACGCTTCGTATAAATCAGCAATAACAAGCTCACCTTCACCGCGACATACAATATCAATTGATGGGTTTATCAGGGCTTCGTTCGGCAAGGAAGTTGCATGGATTCCACCAAAAACGATATATGTTTGTGGATGTACTGCCTTTATTAAATCAGCGATTCTTACACCATTTGGAAATGTTGGCGTGCCTGTTGAAATGCCCACGACTTGTGGTTGTTCCTTTTCTATAATAGGAACGATATCTTCTACATTCATTCCTGTTAGATTCATATCTATGATACGTACTTCACATTCCTTTTGCTCGAGTACACTCCTAAATAAGAAATTCCTAAAGGGGGAGACGAGTTTTCTATAACCTCTGTTGATTTTTCTGAGTATACTCTAGGATTGGGCGGTAACAAAAAAAGAAATTGGGCCATTTTAATTCTCCTTCCACCGAATAAACCATTTATATACAATTCCATTTTTTATAAAACTCGTATAATTACTAGTTTTTCGTAAAATAAATTGAATATTTTTTGAATTAAATGTTCAATAATTTTTTTCTTAATTTTGGTATAAAAAGGATTGAAATTACATTATTATACAACCGTAAGTTTTTCTGTATTTCTATAAAAAAGAAGAACGGCAGGTGAAAAAATATGTTAAATGTTTGCTGTCTAAAAAGTGAGGAGGATATACTTCATAGAGCACTTGATAAAACATGTAAGTTCCTTACTGCAATTGAGATAGACAGCAAGATCAACATTGTAAATGAAATTCCATCCGAAAATACCCATGAACTGTATTTATTTTCTGTCCAAGCTGCTACTTTATTCAAACAAAGGGAAATCAGTCATACAGGGGTTCAAAAATCTATTATTTTTTATACAGAGGATCAAGAAGCGACCATTTTTGAGCTTATTTCACTCGGATTTCGCTTCTATCTTCTGTTTTCTGCAAGCAAAAGATGTTTACCAAGTATATAACACAGAAATTAGTACGAGGGAGAAAAATGTTTTTTTGTATGCTTCAGAACAAAAGCTGCGACCACATCTTGAACTGATACTGTTAAGCGCCGTGAACTTGCATATAAGAAAATTACCGGTGTTATCAAGGAGGAAATTCTATGGAAAAGGTTAAACAAGCATTATCCGATAAAGGAGTTGACTTCGAGTTTATCTATCATAAATCGCCCATATTATCGCTAAAAGACGGCATCGAAATCTTAAAAATTAACAAAGGGCAGGCCGCCTCTACTCTTGTTTTAAAAGCAGAGGACGAGTACATTGCTGTTATTTCTTCGGGAAACAGTCCAAAACTAGACCTAAATCGAATTAGTGATGTTCTAGGATACACTCAAGTCCGTTTAGCCAAATCGGATGAAATTAAAAGCGTTACCGGGTATGAAATCGGCACCATACCGTTGGTAGGAATGGATCTTCCTTATTTAGTTGATTACCGTCTACAAAGTTATCCATTCATTTATGGGGGTTCTGGTCACCCGAATTATACATTGAAAATCAACCCTCTTCATCTAAACAAGGTAAATAAAATTATAGGATTAATCGAATAGAAGTAGAACAAATAGACCCCTTCAAACAAGGATTTTCTCGTTCGTTGGGGTCAAACTTTCTCCTAAAGTTATAAGATGCGACTAGTAGTAAACTCCTGCAGCCTTTAACATCTTTTCAATGTGACTTTCACTGTGTTCTCTCATCTTTTTTAATCCGTTATCTAAAACATTTTGAATATAATCGGGATGTTTAATAATCTCTGCAAACTTTTTCCGTATTGGATTTAACTCTTTATTTATTGACAAAAACAGCATTTCGCGAACACCGTCACAATCAATCTCATTGTTTTTAAGGCTTGCACTAATTGAATCATATTCTTCCATCGAGCTAAAAGTCGACAATAAGCTTAACAAGGAACACGTAAAATGTTTCCATACATATTATTAAATCGCTCAGCCAAATTTTTAATAAACGCCAGGCCGTTTTTGTGGTCCACTTCAACGAATACATAATCTGCATTAACCATGAGCGTATCAGAAGCCATCAGCAAAGGATACATGTAGCTCAGAAAATCCATGCCCTGGTTGTTCTGTCTATCCATTAATTCATCCACTTCTTCGGGAGATGTACATGCAGACAAAACAGACATGATACGGGTTAGCTCTTTCGCCTGTGATGTCTCCAGATTATAGATTTCTCTACATTAATGCCACAGGCCAGGTAGCAGGCAGTAATAGTCAGGATATTTTGTTCTAAAATATCAGCTTTTTTCACATGTGAAACTGCGTGTAAATCCTCCACAACCTGAAAAAACGTATGTTCATTTTGCAAATCAATGATTGGTTTTATAGACCCTACATAGTTTCCTAGGTGCGGTATTCCTGTTGCACGTATTCCTGTAATGACATGTCCCATATCGTTCTCTCCTCTAAAGTTTTATAAGCTATGCATCTAGTTTTGCTGATCAAGCAAACAAACCGCACTTTTTAACTATTAGTTTACCGTAGCTAAATAATAGAGTTTACTTTTATCCACCTCCCTAGTATCCATCCGCAAGTTAACTAAATAGTAGGTAATTTATCTGGAATTTTAAACAATAAATATATAATTTTAACATTTTATACAAATATTGATGTTGTTGCGAAACTAATATAAAAATCCAACTTTGCCCGCCTTTTCGCGGGTGGTACCTCTGAAAGCCCAACAGTAAAACCCCAGTAAGAATGAGAGCGTTCAAGAAGTACACTTCCGTAAGAAAACAACACTAAAGTAGGATTGAAGCAAGAAGCATGTAAGCAGTACTTTGCGTGGGATTCTCGGTCTTCCTGTTCGATAAGCAGGCTCTATATATAAAAGCAACTTTCTGATGTTCGTGCATATAATACAACACTAGATCATTGCATAGTATTATAGAGGGAAAACTTTTTATACCATAAAGAAAGGATTGAATCTCCATGCAATTTGCCGAAAACATTAAAAAATTGTTAAACGGAGAAAAGAAAGTTGAAGAAATTCAAGTGAAATTCAAGAACGGTAAAGAAAAAAAATACGACCTAGAGGAATCGTCAGAAGACACGATTAAAAGTATGTTTGCTGAAGTTGATTGGACTGAAGTAGCAGAAGTAGACGTCGAATTCGAAGATGGAGATAAAGTGGAGTTGGAATTGGAAGAATCTGAAGATGAGGCAGACGAAGAGGAAGAGGAAGACAAATAATATCAAAAGAGGGGGCTCCGAAATAACGGGCACCCTCTTCTATTCATCTATGTTTAAAAAAGGATGAAGCTAATCAACGTCCGATAACATGAATGATAGTAAACCCATCAATAACAAAATCCCCGAATTCGGTTAAAATCATCAAATGTTAAAAATTAACATTTAGCTTTCGCAAAGCTCTCACATAAAACATAAGGAACGTTCTCAAAATATAGATGTATTACGGCTGTTACTCATCCAACTATTTATCATATGAAGTGAATAAGCAACATCTGTGAAACGTTCTTTCAAATATTATGCTAAGGTGAGAGTCAATGAAACAATTATGTAAGCATTTTGTTTGTATCTTTTTGCTTTTGGGATGTGATCTACCCGCAACGGCCCAATATAATATGATTCCAAAATTTATTATCAACAGTCAACCTACAACAAACGTAAAAGAGTTGATAAATAGTTCAACCATCATCGCCTTCGGAAAGTTCGATGCCGCGAACCAGAAGCAGCCAACAGGAAAACGGGTTGAAGGTGGTGAATTGGTCAATTTTGTGCAGAGTTTTCATGTAAAAAAATTTTTGAAAGGAACTGGCCCGCGCTCGATTCGTGTCTTATCGACCGGGATTGAACCGCTCCCTGATCCCTCGCATCCTCTAAATAAAGTTTATCCAGGTCCGATGGCAGAAGGAGAATACGTATGTTTTCTTACATCCGTTGCAGGAACTCATTTATACACGATCATTGGAGGCTGGCAGGGAGTATATCCCGTCCATGAAGGAAAAGTAATTTCCCTAGAACAATCAGGATATTCGGAATTCAATCAGTTAACTCTACAAGAATTAGAAAAGAAAATTCAAGCGGCGGTATTCATCGAGCGACCATACACCTTCCGACCCGTTGACTTTTTGCATCATGTGCCGCGCACCTGACCAGCCATAAAATCGCCCACGACGCTGACCTGCTTTGCGCGCGGTGCCCATACGGCAAATCGCACACCTGCCTTGTTTTGTTCGCAGCACAGATGCGCACCAAACACCCGGTAACCGCGAAATAAGCTGCCTTCGTGAAACAAATATAAATCCCATCCATCCGAATGCATGACGTCTCCCCCTGCGCTTTTTATCGCTTTGGAATGCTTTTTGCTTCTATCATGAATTATTTAATAATTTCGATAACAAAAGAAACCTTCCTGCCTAATTTCAAAAAAAACCACTCACATAATACATAGGACGTCATTCATGCAAAAGAAGCCGTCGTTAATCTACGGCTTCAAAACATCACCCAAAGCAAAGAAATGATTGAAAAAGAGGTACCGGAAATATAAAAGCAATCATTCGTGAAATCCTGACTCTGCGTTCACGTTAACCAAGCGGGCTTCTCGCAGATCGCGGATACTGACTCGTCCCGTGCGATTCGTATCCAAAAATTTGACCCTGGCGTCTACAGGCATTCCGGTTTCATCCTGTATAAACCCGATGACAATACAGTGCCGGCCCCGATGCTTCTTTTTTAACGCGTTAAGCGGTTGCACTACATACTCTTTGCCCAACTCGATTTTTATCGCATGATATTTTTCATCGTTAACGTATGTATTTACCATGCAGGCTGTTATCCTTCCCCGCCGGTCCGTAAAATAATCAACGTAACTCGATGTCAACGTACGTTCCCTCACTCTCTACCTGTATGATTCTTTATACCTAATTAAAAATCTTAGGTAATTCATAAGTCCATAATATCTTATTTTTCTCTTCGAATTCCATATCTTTTTACACTGTATAAACGTTCCAAAGTACATATAAACAAAAAAGAACCCTTAGAAGGGCTCAGGTAAAGTACAGGAGGGAACGCTACGTCAAAGTTTCAAAGCGGCCAACGATTTCTCCGCTTTCGTAACTTTTTAGCGCATCATGATATGTCACCAGATTGTTATCTTTCAAAAATGCCGCGAATTCAGAGGAAGAAAGACGGCCAATAAGCGCGTCATCCTGAAGGGAAAACGAGAAGCGCCCACCTTTTACAGCGCCAAAATACATAATATGCGAACAAGCAGGTTGCAATTTGACTTCAATCATAAAAGAGCCCCTCCTTGTCCCGTATTTTTCCCTAATAGCTATTAAATATACGGGAAGGAAGGGCCTATGCTTTGCGTATGAATTTGAGCGTAAACATTTCTTTGCGGTTCGGGCTCCACTCCACGGTTAGCGTAAATGTATCCCTTTCGCCTGCAAGCTTGCATCCTTGGCATACGATGCGGCGGGTGATGGCACTTTTATTGTTCATATTATCTTCGCTGCCCTTGATTTCCCGCGGTACCCCCGCAAGCGTGTAGCTTACATCATAGACAGAATCAATGTCAGGCGATTTGTATGACAGGCGAAGCACCTGCGTTTCTTTGTCTGAACCTGGGGTGTGAATGGCCGTAAGCATCGCTTTCCAATTCTTGGATTCACCTAAGTATACCATTTTTTCCTGCCGCTCCGTACATCCAGCCGCTACAAGTGCTATAAGCAAAAAGCAGCAGATCCAGATCCGCTGTTTCATCTTCTACCCCCGTTCCCCGTTTGTCTCACAAACTCATTACTTCTCGCACGAGCTTGATATTTTGTGCGCCTTCCTTCTTTTTTTCGACGGCAAACGCTTTTGCTTCGTCCAAGGTAGAGAATGCTTCGACCTTTTTGTACAGGAACCCAAAATCCGTTATCGCATCGTAAATGACCATATACATATCGATACGCGCAGGGCCGACTAGATCAAATCGTGCCGGCTCTACGCTTCCCCCTCCTTTTTATTCGATTTTTATGGCTAATCCGCTTATCGGTTCGTTACTGTTTCTTTTTCGAGTGCGTGCTTTTTTTCGGGGCCGCTTTGAAAAAACTCTTCATAAATGGCACGCACCGCTTTTTCCTCGTCTACCGCTTGCACACCGAACATCATGCTGACTTCGGAAGATCCTTGGTTAATCATCTCGATATTAACGTGTGCTCGCGCCAGCGCACCAGCCGCCCGTGCCGTCGTGCCAACATTGTGGCGCATGCCTTCGCCTACGACCATGATCATAGACAATCCGCGCTGCACGACGACATCATCTACAGCCAATTCCTTGCGAATACGCTCTACCACGCGTTTCTCAATCTCTGCATCGAATCTATCTTCCTTCAAAATGACCGAGATATCGTCAATGCCGGACGGAATATGTTCGTACGACAGGTTTTCATCTTCGAGAATGTGCAGCAGCCGACGGCCAAACCCAATCTCACGGTTCATCAAATATTTACTGACGTAAATACTGACAAAACCGTCCGCGCTGGCAATGCCAACCACAGGATTCCCATTCGGCTCACGCTCAAACACGATCATTGTGCCCCGAGCTGAGGGATTGTTTGTATTTTTAATACAAACAGGGATACCCGCGCGAAAAGCCGGGATTAGCGCTTCGTCATGGAACACGGAGAAGCCAGCGTATGACAATTCCCGCATTTCACGGTACGTAAGTTTTTCAATCGGTTGCGGATTTTTTACCATGTTCGGATTGGCGGAAAATACGGAATCCACATCCGTGAAGTTCTCGTACAAATCCGCCTTGACGGCCGCGGCCAAAATTGAGCCAGTAATATCCGAGCCGCCGCGTGAGAATGTCACTAGTTCTCCGGCCGGAGAATATCCGAAAAAGCCCGGAAAAATAAGAATACCTTCCCGTTCCCGGAGCGTGCGCAAATATTCGTACGATTCCGGGAGCACTTGAGCATTGCCGTGCTCATCGCTGACCAAAAGCCCCGCCTCTTTCGGGTTGACATAGCTGGCCGCAACGCCTTTGCTTTGCAGATAGCGTGCTACAACTTTGGCGTTGTTGTCTTCCCCGCTCGCTTTCAGGGCATCCATAAACATCTCAGGTCGGCTGCGATCCAATTTTAAGCGTTCGCGCAGATCCGCTTCGATTACATCCACAATCTCTTCTGACAATTCAAGACCTCGGGCGATTTCTCGATAACGCTCCACTACTGCCGCCAATTCCGCCTCCGCTTCGCCTTCCGCTAAATACCTCTCCGCCAAGGCGATAAGCAAATCGGTTACTTTCGTGTCATTTCTATCTCTTTTTCCTGGCGCGGATACGACGATAATTTTCCGATCCGGATCCGCAAGCACAATATCGCACACTTTTCTAATTTGTTCGGCATTCGCTAAAGACGTACCTCCGAACTTTGCTACTTTCATTTCTTAATCCCCCACTTCTGTCGTCCATCACTGTCACAATACGACTTTTTCTATATTTCCGAATACTCATATCTTATACTAAAATATCTGAACATGCCAGTTTTTTCACAGTTGCTTGCGGCTTACGATAAATTCTCCGCGCAACGCCTGCCCGGCTAGCGCGTCCGCCTCATTGTTCGACTCTATGGATTGAGCGGCTTCGTTTTTCCGAATGCAGTACGACCTGCCGCTTTGTATGTCCATTCAATGCTGACCTTCATGCCGCGCTTTCCTCCTGTTCACTTCATGGCTTGAAACTACGAAAAAATCCCGTCCGAATCGGCGGGATTTTTTACTACTTATTTTACGACACGCAAATACTGTTTGCGAATGTTTGCGAACCGTTTATATACTTCGGAAATTTCTTCAAGCACATCCCATGTAAAAATTTCATCCGCATCCTGCTCCACACGCACAATTTCTTTATCGGTCAGTGCCATAATGCAATGCTCAAATTCGTCGCTCTCCGCCTTATAATTGGCTTCACCTTCACGGTATCGAGCAAGAGCAACATATTTTTCTTCTCCGGGAACTTGAAGCAAATATACATCCTCGTTCATCACGACCATAACCGGATTTCCGTCCAAATCGGGAAAATCTTTGGCAATGATAACAACGCCTGCGTTTTTCTCAAGAACCTCCCACTCGACGAAGCTTTCTGTAAGCTCTTTATCCATCGCTTGTTCGAACCGGCTGCGGAGCATTTCTTTAATGATGTCGCGCACTTCTTCCGCTTCCTCGCGGGTCGCAAAATACACTTCGTTTCCGTTCTCAACAAATCCTCCGTGCGCAAACGCGATATCTCGGTAGCTTGTGCCAAGCAATTTATCGATATGATCATTGCGAAGGAGTCCTTCTCTTGCATTAACCGATACGAGATAATATGTCACTTCTTTTAATGCATCGACATACCTGTTCACTTTGACCGTAATTTCCATCCATAAACCTCCTAAAAAATGCCGCATTGTACAACGCATCCAAAAATAACTTACATTGCATTTTACCATTTTCTGCGCCACTGTTTCAAATGCCTGGTTCCGCAAATGCCACAGAAAAATCAGCAAGCACGCTCCCTTTTTCCGTCTTGCCGGAAACATGTGGGAAGCGGCTTGCTGATTCTTTCACACCAATATACAAAATGTTAGAGCCCGCTTAGCTTCGGATCATATGGTTGCTCGTCGCCTTCAAGTGGAACATCCACCCTGTCGCTCATCTCTTTGTATTCATGTTCTCCAATCACACCAAGGGCGCGATCCTGTTCTTCCAGTTCCAGCGCCTTCGGTACAGAAAGCCAGTACGCAAGTGCGATCGCAATGATCCCTGCGCCGATTTTGCCCAACATAATCGGTAGAATTAGTGTCGGCTGAAAGTTGGCGGTAAAGGACAGATGATCGCCAAACAAAAATGCTGCACATACTGCGAATGAAATATTCACCACTTTATCTTTCGGCGGCATTGATTTTACAAGGCGGAACATCGCCAGAATGTTAGCGACGGTAGCAAGCAACCCGGCGCTGCCAATAGCGCTCAGGCCAAGCCGGCGTCCAACCGCCTCCAGCGGCCTTGCCCCATATTTCCGGAGCATATAAACGAGCGGAAAAGCGCCCGCTAACATAATACCAATATAACCGGCAACTTCAAGACCACGCACCTGGTTTTCCGCATCCGCGATAATCGGATCAAAGCCCCAGCTGCCAAGCAGCTTCGTAAATACGCCCGTAAAATATTCAACGATAGAGAATACAAGCACAAGCTTAATAAATGCATCCATAATCCGGCCGAACCAAATAAATCCCTTAATCATCATATCCGGTAAGAAACGTAAACCGAGCGCAATCAGCACAACGAAAATCACGAGCGGACCCAGATTGAGAAAAATCTGGCCAAAGCTCAGCGCAAGCTGATACGTTGCCTCGCCGTCCGTCGCAATTATCTTCCTCACTTTCGCATCGGACAAAACAATCAAAAGACTGGAAATAAATACACCGATAGGAACAGTCAAAATCCCTGACATCACTCCGAGCGCCATATATTTATGATCGCGCTTGTCCAACATAGCAAGTCCCATCGGAATGGAAAATACGATCGTCGCGCCCGCCATATAGCCCGTGATCATCGCCATAATCCAGCTTTCCTTCGTCTCCGCCAGTTTCTCTGCCAATTGATATCCACCCATATCGACCGCGATAATGGAAGTAGCAGCAAGGGCCGGATCCGCACCCACCATATTATATAAAGGCCCAAATATGGCTTCGATGACCTGCGACAAATAAGGAATCGCTGCCATAATGCCAGCAGATGGAACAAAAATATAGCCGATGGAATGCAGACCTTCCATAAATTCGCGGCCCAATCCTTTTTCGCTGTCACGAATGGCCGCAATCGCTCCGATAACTGCGGAAGCCATTAGCAAATAGATAACATACGTACCGAGTTGCGCCACGTTAATCCCCCTTTATAAATAAAGCAATCCTCCCGATAGACTAACTATTCTGACTATTCTTCTTTTGCATATACTTTACGCCGCTCGCTTGATGACGAATAATGTCTTCTATTAAATCAGCCAGATACGCGCCCGCTTCCAAAGGTGGAAAACCACCCTTATGAATGTTAGAAATAACCGTTCGATCCGCTTCTACCGTTTTTTCGTTCGGGCGATATATCATATACGCGCTTAAACTTTCCGCTGTGGCAAGCCCTGGACGTTCGCCAATAAGGGATATAACGACATCGCAATCTACAATGGAAGCAATATGATCTTGCACCCAGACGCGCGCCCGTTTCACAAATAGCGGCTTGGCCATGCTCAAATTTTTTAGCGTAAGACCCTGTGTCAAAGATGCAAGCAAATCGCGGGCATTCGCTTCTACCGCGGAAGAGCTGAGACCATCGCAAACGAGAATCTGTACGTTTTTCCGCTTATCGCCGTTCTCTTCCAGCCAGCGGGCTGATTCATCAGACAACTTTCTTCCTTTATCCAAATCCATCAAATAAGTGGCCATATCTTCCGCACAAGTATGGAGGACAGGCAAATCAAGGGAAGCAAGAAACGAATCAGACACATCTTTCATGACTGCGTCCTGCGCCGCCGCATGATCGATACGAAATTGCAGGTAGTCTTTCGTCCGCATGCGCGTGCCAGCGCGACCAATGCCGATACGGGCCGGCGTCACCTGCTGCGCCCGTTCAATCGCGGCCCGATTGTGCGGGTGTTTTACCCCGATTTCTTTTTGCTCTGAAAAATAAATGGTCTCGGCATGGGTGATTTCCTGCGACTCAGGCGCTTCCGCTCGTTCATCCTGAAGCTTTTTCGTCAATTCCCGCAGCACTTGTTCGACGACCTGTTCAATTTTTTCCTGATTCATATCCTCACCCCGCCTAATCGAATATGGAAAGATCGCCCGCACGTTCGGTGAGCCTTCCATTTTCCATAATGCCCATCTTCTCAAGCCATTTTTCAAACTCTCGCAACGGACGCAAGCCTAGCATTTCCCGCAGGCTCGCATCATCGTGGTAGCTTGTATCCTGGTAATTTAACATCACATCGTCTCCGGCAGGCACCCCCATATAAAAATTCGCGCCCGCCAAAGCGGTCAGCATACCAGCAATTTCCTGATCATTCTGGTCAGCATACATATGGTTCGTATACGTCGGAGCAATCCCCATTGGCAAACCGTGCAATTTGCCCATAAACAAATCTTCCAGATCAGCGCGGATCATCTGGCGCCCATCATAAAGCGTCTCGGGGCCGATAAAGCCGGATACATTGTTCACCATGAACGGTTGCCAGTTGCGGGCATAACCATACGTACGGGCTTCAAGCGTCTGCATGTCCACGCCGTGTGCAGCGTCCAGCGACACTTCCGAACCCTGCCCGGTTTCAAAATACATAACGTTCGGGCCTGCGGCTGTGCCAAGGCGACGCATCATAGCCAGCCCTTCATCAAGCAATTTCTTATCAACACCAAACGCTTCATTCGCCTTTTGCGTCCCCGCTAAACTTTGAAACATGAGTGCGATCGGGGCACCTTTTTCCAGCGCTTTCATCTGTGTTGTAATATGGGCCAGCACACAATTTTGCGTCGGAATCTCCCATTTCATTATAAAGTCATGTGACATGTGCAGCAGCCGCGATACTGACTCTACTGTATCTACATTGGGATTAATCCCGATAACTGCATCTCCTGAGCCGTATGACAGACCTTCTTTAATCGAAAAAAGAATCCCTTCCGGTGAATCAGTCGGGTGGTTCGGTTGGCAACGAAACGCCAGCCTTCCTTCTTCGCCAATAAGCGTATTACAGTGAGCGGTAGGGCGAATTTTCTGTGAGGCCATTACCAGGTCAATGCTTGACATGAGTTTGGCGACCGCCGCAATCATTTCGCTCGTCAACCCACGACCTAAGCGCTGCAACTCGTGTGCCCCAGTCCTGTGAGACAATATATAATCCCGTAACTCTCCAACGCTCCAGTCTTTTATCTCGTTATAAATGGACAGGTTTATTCCGTCATAAATAACCCGCGTTACCTCATCTTTCTCATAAGGAATCACCGGATTTTCATAAATATCCGCAAGCCGCATTTCGCTAAGCACCACTTTGGCCGCCATCCGTTCGAGCGAAGACTCAGCCGCGATTTTTGCCATTTTGTCGCCGGACTTTTCCTCACTTGCTTTTGCCAGCACTTCTTTTACGGACGAGAAAGAATAGCTCGTGTTTTTGATTACACACGAAAGTTTCAATGATTTTCCCTCCTTTCCACCCAGAGCCTCTTACCGTTTACCTGACGGCTTACCTGTATCTTCTGAACCGTTTGCGTCGCCACCCTGATCTTTTGATAAGGAAATGTCTGGTGCTGCTACGACCTGCGGCTGCGCTGCGTCTTTTGCTTCTTTTTTGCGTCGTGTTCCGGCACCGCCCGCTTTCGCTTCTTTTTCTGGGGCAGAAGGCTTAGCAGGCGGATCAGACTTTTTTAGCACCGCGCGCACCTCTTCATCGGGACGCGGAATAAAATGCCATGATACAAGTTCGCCGACGCGTTCCGCCGCGGCTTTACCTGCTTCCAGTGCGGCCTGTACCGCACCTACGTCTCCCTCAATAAATACGCTCACGAGCGCGGCGTCCACTTTCTCCTGGGCAAGCAACTTCACATCAGCCGCCTTCACCATTGCGTCCGCCGCTTCGATCGAACCGATCAACCCTCTCGTTTCAATCATACCAAGCGCTTGTGCCATTTATCTTTCACCTGCTTTCCACATCTATTGAATCCACAATGCCAATAACTACGGCATCAATCGGCACATCTTTTTCCGAAATGACAAACCGGGCGGCGCTGCCGAGCGTGACCATTACCGTATCGCCGATTCCTGCCCCAATGCGGTCAGCGGCGATCAGCGGAACATCTACCGGCACGCCTTTTGTGTCCTCCAACTGTACAAATAAAAATTTAAGCCCGGTTAATCCGTCTTCTTTGCGTGTTGCCCACACGTTGCCAACTACGGTTCCTATGCGCACGGTGCATCACCCCTCATCCACTTGAATCGTAACGCCCCCTGCACGCGCTGCATCACGAGCTAACGGTGTAATCACCGTGGACGGGGATACGTAAATCACACCTTCTTTCGCCTGCTGCACATCGCTGTGGGTCAGCACTTTCCCTTCAAATACTACAGGGCGCAAACGCGGCATTCCTCCCTTTTCTGCTCTTTCTTCCATCCGTGCCTCCTCGTCAGCCAACGCCAGTACATCCGCAATAGAGCCAAGGGTAGCACCAAAGGAACGAAGCGTGTCTGTATAGGCGCGAATATGCTGTCTGTAGCGCTTGGCCGACTGGGAGAGCACCGCGTCTCCCGTTTTTGGATGAAGAAGCCATTTCAAGGAAACGCACGGGACAAGCAACGCAGGAATGCCCGCCAGCAACGCTTCCGCAAGCAACCGGCTTTCCACGGTTCCAGTAAGCCCTAACGCGCCCTGAACAATTAAATCTTGACTTGTCTCAAGAAATACCGTTTGCTTCACATCACGGTGCAAAGACACATGCTCGATTTCTTCCACCCGCGCATGATATACATTCCATCCTGCCTGCAATTCTTTTTCAATAATATCAACGGCTTTCGCTTCCAGTTCGCCCGGATAGACGAGCAAAAGTCCAGGTTTGACCGGCCGCGTAGGTTCAGCGGCCGGATAGAGCCTGGCGAGCACCTCTTCAACGATGCGCTCAAGAATCGCTTTATCGGTAATCATTATGAATCAAGCTGCGCCTTCGGCAGGATGCTTTCGAGTTCGTTGTGCGGGCGCGGGATAACATGGACGGAAAGAAGTTCACCAACGCGCTGCGCCGCGGCTGCTCCAGCATCCGTCGCCGCTTTCACCGCTCCGACGTCACCGCGCACCAGCACGGTTACTAAGCCGCCGCCAACATGCACCTTCCCGATAAGATGAACATTCGCCGCCTTGACCATTGCGTCCGCAGCTTCTACGGATGCAACCAAGCCTTTCGTCTCAATCATTCCCAGGGCTGTTAATTCTCTTGCCATCATTTATTCCTCCTCATATATTGTAATCTGTAAAAATAACATCCTTTTGCATATAGATCTTGCTTACTATACCGACACACTCTCAGCACAAGTCAATGCCGATGCGTCAAATCGGTGATAAATTTATAGTTGCGCGAGCACTTTATCCACAATAGCAGCCACCGTCTGCTTGTCCATCCGACCAACCGGTCCGACTTGGGCCAGCACCTGAGCTACCACTTCCTTGATTTGCCCTGTTTCGCTTTTCTCTTTAGCGCTCGCTGTACGAACGTCTACAGTGCCGTTTCCCGGCTTCGGTACGGTCACATCTTTCGCATGGTAGGCCAACCGCTTTATACTCATCAGGTGATGCGCCGTAATATTATCTCCGGTAATATTACCGCCGAACGTTCCGCAGCCAAGCGTCATCGATGCGGTAAGTCCCGTTGTTGCCCCGACTGCGCCGATGGAAGACGGGGTGTTGACAAGAATGCGTGATACAGGCAGACGCAGGGCAAACGTCCGCGCCACTTCGTCGTCTTCCGTATGCAGCACCAGCGTATGACCGCGACCGCCAAGCGCCAGCAACCTCTCACATAAATCGCTTGCTTCCTGCCAACCGTTCACCGTGTACAATGCGAGAATCGGAGACAATTTTTCGATCGAGAACGGTATCTCTTTGCCGACCTGCGTTTCTTCCGCAAGCAAGAGCATTGTTTCCTGCGGAACCCGGATGCCGGCCATTTCCGCGATCACTGACGCGCTCTTGCCTACGATCGCCGGATTCAGCTTGCCGCGCATGGGAGAGATAACATGTTCAACTTTTTTCTTTTCCTCTTCGTTTAACACGTATGCTCCATTATTTTTGAATGCGCGCAGCGTCTGCTCCCGTACATTACGATCAACGATAACCGACTGTTCCGAGGCGCAAATGGTACCGTTGTCAAACGTTTTACTATCAATAATACGTTGAACGGCCTGCGCCACTTTCGCCGTTTTCTCAATGTAGGCTGGTACGTTGCCCGGGCCAACGCCGTATGCTGGCTTACCCGAACTGTAAGCAGCACGTACCAGCCCGCTGCCGCCCGTCGCCAGAATCAAATGTACATCCGGGTGTTTCATCAGCCCTTCCGTTGCTCCCATGGTCGGCTCTTCAATCCAACCAATGATGCCTTCCGGCGCTCCGGCTTTCACAGCCGCTTCATAGCAGACGCGGGCTGCTTCCACCGTGCACCTCGTCGCGGACGGATGCGGACTGAAAACAATGGCGTTCCGTGCTTTAAGAGCGATCAAACTTTTAAAAATCGCGGTCGAAGTCGGATTGGTAACTGGTACGATCCCGGCGATGACACCGAACGGCGCGGCGATCTCCACCACCTTTTCCTCCGGGACTTCCCGGATGACACCAACCGTTTTGACACCGGCAATTGATTCATATACCCCTTTGGATCCAACCTGATTTTTAATCACCTTATGCTCGATAACGCCAAGCCCGGTTTCCTCTACAGCCAGGCAAGCCAAATCGTACGCTTTTTCGTACGCCGCATCGGCCATGGCTTTGACAATGCGATCCACCTGCTCCTGTGAGTAACCTTTAAACTCCTGCTGGGCTTGTTTCGCTCGACGCACGGCGTTTCGCATTGTCTGCACCGATTGCAAATCTCGATCCAACTGCAAACTGCTCACTCCTTTCCTGCTCGCTTACCAGACAAGGGGCTGACGGGCGATTTGAATAATGCTGTCACGAAAAGCGGCCGCTGCTGCCTGGCAAGCTGATTGCGTTCCGGTAAGAAGCCCGCCGCCAAAGTTCGTTTCGGACGGCGGCCCATAAAATGCGGCCAGTTTCACATCCGCTGCCTTCAGCGCGGCGTCTAGCCCATACATCGCCTCCAGGGGCGGGGCAATTAAGTACGCCAGCGGCTCCCCTTCGTTAATGCCCGCCACTTTCGACAGATAGCTTCCGGTGCGAGCCACTACATGTGCATATAAGGTGTGCGTGCCTTCATCATTCAACGCCTCAAAATATGCGTCGTAGCGGATGGTATTTTCGATCGCTTCAATACCGCTGGCCACTTCGTCCGGATTAGGGCCTGCGATAATACCGATAAATTCACCGGACAGCGGACCGGACGCGTGCGCCGCGCCTGCGTAAAACGAACGAGCATATACAACTTCCACTTCCGCCCGCTTGGTTGCTTCGTCAAGCGCAGTGTAACCTACGTCGTCAATGGTGGTTGTAATCATTCCCAAACTTCGCTGGCCCGGCTTTAGTTTGAACTGCTCGGCCAGCGCCTCGTCTACATTCGGAATCATGCGCACCGCCAGCACTTCTGCTCGAATCGGCTGAAGTTCCACTTCTCCCCACCTCCTCTATTTTTCTTTCTGCACGAGGGATACGCCGCTCGCTTCATACTTCAGAATTTTTTGGACTACATTGCCGAGGTACGCTCCCGCTTCTACCGGCGGAATCCCGCCCGCATGAATATTGGAAATAACCATGCGATCCGCTTCCACTGTCCCTTTCCGCGGACGATAGCACAAGTACGCGCTCAAACTCTCCGCGCTAACCAGTCCGGGACGCTCACCGATAAGCAATACGACTACGTCCGGTTCAAGCACCTCGCCGATGTCGTCCATCACCGCTACGCGACCTTTCTCTACAAAGAAAGGTGTGCCAGTTTCAATGCCAAGGTTTTTCAGCGATTGCATAAGAGCTAAGTACGTATCTTCCGCATTCGTATCGACCGCCTGTGAACTCAACCCGTCAGAGAGAACAATCTGTACTTTCGGCTTATATTTGCAGCGTTCACGCAGCGTCTTTTTCGCCTCTTCACTCAAACGGCGCCCTAAATCTGGCCTAAGAATATACTCTTCTTTGCTGCTTACGCAGGTGGCTACGCTGAACAGGTTCAGCCGTTTCAACAGCTCCGGATTCACCGTACCGTACACGGCGTCCACCGCGGCCGCATGGTCAAGGCGAAACGTAAGCCACGTGTCCGTCTTCGGTCTAAGTCCGGCGCGTCCGATGCCGATCCGGGCCGGAGTCTGCTTCATCAAGGTTAACAGTTGTTCTTTATTTTGCGGCTTTTCAATCCCTGTTTTCCTACCACCGTTAGCACCAGTCGCCGAAGGTTCCACCGGCTTCGTCTGCCGGGCGGTAGATTCCGTTACAGGGGTGACTGGATTCTCCGTGATTTTCTCCCGTCCGGATGCTACATGATCCCATACTTTCACGGAGCCATAACTTCTCGTTTCTGCTTTCAGCTTCGGTTCTTTAAGAGGCTGTTGCGCTTCCACCGCTTTCAATTTTTCCATGACAAGACGGGTTACGGTTTCAATTAGCTGCTGATCCACTTTCTCTCCTCCTAACGTGCAAAAATCGTCGGATCGCCGGCCCGTTTGCTTAAGTTACCGCCTTCCGTAATTCCCATCTCTTCCAGCCAGGCTGCAAACTTCGGCGCCGGCTTCTTGCCCATCGTCTGACGCAATGTCGCGATATCGTGATAGCTCATCGACTGGTAATTTAGCATACAGTCATCTCCCATTGGGGTGGCAATAATAAAGTTGACGCCGGCCGCCGTCAGCAGCACACCAAGTTCTTCCATGTCGTTCTGGTCAGCACGAATATGGTTGGTGTAACAAATATCTACCCCCATCGAAATGCCATGCATCTTGCCCATAAAATGATCTTCCAGCCCGGCACGAATGACCTGTTTACTGTCGTATAAATATTCCGGTCCGATAAAGCCGACAACCGTGTTGACAATATACGGATCAAACTTTCGGGCAAAACCGTAGTTTCGCGCCTCCAGCGTCATTTGATCGATGCCGTGGTGCGCTTCCGCTGACAATTCCGAGCCTTGGCCTGTTTCAAAATACAGACGCTGCGGCCCCTGGCTCATCCCTTTTTCAGCGATCATTTGCTTCGCCTCTTCCAACATCGCGGCGGTAATCCCGAAGGAACGGTTAGCCGCTTCCGTCCCAGCGATGCTTTGGAAAATCATATCGGCAGGCGCACCGCGTTCAATCGCTTTCATCTGAGTAGTAACATGGGCAAGCACACAGTTTTGTGTCGGAATTTTCCATTCTCTAATAAACTCATGTGTCACTTGCAGGAGCCGTTTTACACTGTCCACCGAATCGTCTACCGGATTGATGCCGATAACTGCGTCGCCTACACCATAAGACAATCCTTCTTTCAGCGAAGCAAGAATACCGTCCACGCTATCGGTCGGATGATTCGGCTGCAGGCGGGACGCGAGCGTGCCTTTCTGTCCAATGGCGATATTGCAACGGGAAATCACCTCGATTTTATTCGCAGCGTGAATTAAATCGAGGTTGGACATTAGCTTTGCGGCCGCTGCGATCATTTCGCTTGTCAGCCCGCGGCTCAGCCGCTTCAATTCCCTGTCCCCTACCCGATCGTTCAAAATGTACTCCCGCAGTTTTGCCACTGTCCAACCTTTAATGTCCTGAAAAATGGTCTCGTTGACCTGTTCATCAATGATGCGAGACACTTCATCTTCGTCCGGTGGAAGCAAAGGGTTGTAGCGAATATCCTCAAGCGTCAATCCGGCGAGCACCTGCTTGGCTGCGATGCGCTCCTGCACCGTTTCGGCGGCTAGGCCTGCAAGCCGGTCACCTGATTTCTCCTCATTTGCCTTGGCAAATACTTCTTTTAAATCTTTAAACTCATATACCTGGTTTTGCAGCGTCGTCTTCAACCTCATCGGTACACCTTCCTTTCTCAAGAATGGAACGCGAGCGTTTTGACAACGACAGGCACAACCTCTGATTGCAGCACCCGTCCGATATCAAGATAATCCCCGTTTTCCACATGTATCTGATCGATACAAAGCACACTGCGCTCCGCTTTCATAGCCATGAGCGATTGCCCAAGCACTTTGGCCATATCGTTTTCCACGACAATGACAAGCGGCTGACCTTGATCCGGCTGCTTGCAGAATGCTTCCAGAATCGCGGCCGCTACTTCCTGCACCTCGTAAAACCTGAGCATCGGCACATCGGACAGATAGAGGGCGAAATTCCGTCCTTCCCTGTTCGGATCATACAAGGCAATCGCCTGCTCCACCGCCCGAAATATTTTCTCGCGCGTGCCGTTCGATTCATTTTCAAATGATAGACGGTAAACAGGTAAATTCTTAATCGGCAACGATTCCTTCTCGACCTGAATCGTTGCGCCGCTGATTTCTGTCGTCTGCGTTCCCGCGCCAAGTACGGTCGCCCGCACAGTCTCCTTAGGCTGAATCCATCTCCAGCGTGCAAGCGCCGGATGACGGCGAAGTTCTTCGGACAACTGTACGCCTAAATCGTTGTAGACAGGCATACCGGTTTCTTCCTCACGTTTTTCCAAATGGTATATGCACTCACCCACACCGCCTGAGAACATAATGTCTTCTACCGGAACATTCCAGTCCGGCGGGTGACCGAGCAGCAACGGCTCGTCTTCCAGCTCCACTTTTCCATCTAAAATCCGGCCGAGCGTGTCCGCCATCGCCACCGTCACTTCACGGATGGCCAAAGAGTCCGCCGCATCTCCCAGGGCCAGTTGAATTCCTTTTTGTGCGATCAACTTCTGTACAGGCGACGAAATCTTTTTTACCTGTCCATCCTCATATTCAATGAGCCGGCCACCGATATGAAGCGTACACGTTCCTTTAAATATACCTGCCTGGTAAACGGCGATATTGGCTGTTCCGCCTCCAATATCAATATTGGCCACCGTTCTGCCTGTCACTTTCGAATATTCATAGGCTCCGGAACCTTTGGCCGCAATCATCCCTTCCAAATCTGGTCCTGCAGTGGCGACGAGAAACTCACCTGCCTCATCGGACAAGCGGCGTACCATTTCTTCAGCATTTTCTTTGGTCGCTGTCTCGCCAGTAATAATCACCGCACCTGTCTGAATATCTTCCGCACGGATACCCGCTTTTGCATACTCCATGCGCACCAAGGAAAATACGGCGGGAATGTCAATCAAATAATCTGCGCTGAGCGGAGTACGGTAAATCGGGCTTTTATGGATAATTTCGGTGTCAATAATTTCAATGCGCGGCACCTGGCTGGCTCCAGCCGTGTTCATCAGAGAAAAGCGGCTAATCACCAATTTTGTGGTGCTGGTCCCAATGTCGATACCTGCGCTAATAATCTGTTCAACTTCTCGCTCAACCCGGCGCATGATTCCCCCCCTTTCTTTGTATCCAAAAAACGCCCTATACGACGGAATGTAGGGGTCCGTCACATAGGGCGCCTTTGCCTCTGTCTATTCTTTTTTTGTTTTATGAACCAAAACATTGTTGTTAAAGAAGCGAATGAATGTCAAGCGCACGGTTCTTTAAGACGTATTCCGCCACTTCGCCCATCGTTTTGCGCGTATTCATACAGTATGTACGCATCGTTTGATAGGCGCGTTCCTCGTTTAGTTGATAGACATCCATCAGAATTCCTTTCGCCTTTTCCACCCGTTTGCGTATCTCCATTTTTTTCTCCATCTCTTTAATGTTGCCGAGGAGCGATTTCACATGCCGGGACTGGCCGATAGCAACCTCCACCGCCGGAATCAAATCTTTTTCGGTAATCGGTTTGACTAAATATCCGAAAATATGTGCTTCCTTCGCCTCCGCAATGAGCTCTTCTTCCGTATGCGCGGTCAGCAGAATCGTCGGAATATCAAATGAACGGTAAATAATACGGGCCGCCTTCAATCCATTCATCTTTGGCATTTTTACATCCATGACGATTAAGTCAGGACGATGGCGGGCGGCAAGTTCAATCGCGGTTTCCCCATTATTTGCTTCCGCCACCACTTCATATCCAGCTTCCTGTAGCATTTCCTTAATATCCATGCGCAGGATAGACTCGTCGTCCACGACCATCAATCTGCCTTTACTCACCCGTCACTCCCCCTGTTCTGCCGGAAAGGAGACGCTTGCTCGCGTGCCTCCCCCTTCATTTTGCATAATCTCAAATGCTCCACACAGGTCAAAGTGCGTTAAATTTCGCACAATTTCAAGCCCGAGCTGGTCGGTTGCTGACTGCGCTTCAAATCCTTTCCCATCGTCTTCTACACAAAGGCAGAGCTCATTTCCATGCTTATAAAAATGGATGCGAACAACGCCTGAGGAACGTCCCGCAAACCCGTGCTTTAAACTGTTCTGAACCAACTCTGTCAGGATCAGCGCAAGCGATACCGCCTGTTTGGACTGGAGAGCGATTTCCTCAATTTCCATGACAACATCCACTTTGCATTCTTCAGACGCCATATTGTAAACGAGCATGCGCGCGATCTTTTCGATGACTTGGTTCATCGCTACCTGTTCGATTCCGTTGTATGACAGTACCTCATGAACGGTTGCGATGCTAATAATCCGGTTCAAGCATTCCTGATACAGCCCCTTTGCTTCATCGGGAACTCCCCGTCTCATTTGCAGACGCAACAGCCCGGCTACCGTCTGCAAATTGTTTTTCACCCGGTGGTGAATCTCCTGGATAACCGCTGATTTAACCATTAACTGGCGCTCCTTATCCCGTAAATCGGTAATATCTCGCAAATAAAGAAGCAGGCGCCGTCTCTTATCTTTTTGCTGCAGGCAAATGCTGCGCAGAACGTACACCATGCCTTGGTCGTGTACCTCTCGCTGAATGACCCCGTCATGGAGATAATCGCTCTCAGCAATGAACGGAAAAATTTCGTCCACTTTTTTATCCGTGTAATTTTGTCTCGTGAGACCGCTGCGCGATTCGATCAGGCCGATCGCAAAATTGTTTGCGTACAGAATTGTCCCATCTTCGCGCAATAGAAGTAGCGCTTCTTCGATTACATCCGGAATCGACTGTTCTTTAGAAATCAAATCCCAGAACGTGCGGCTGAATTCCTGCGTTGTTTCCGATAAAAGAGCCAATTCCTTTTCATGCTTTACCTGCAGTGTAATATCCTGCTCCAAAATCAGCATACCGATCGTTTGCCCTTTGCCGTTCTTAATCGGTACCACATTTTGCTTAACGTGGTGCCCCTCCTGAGTCAACGCCCGGTTCATAATCGCGGGCTTTCCTGTCCGATAGGCACGAAACACACCAGGCTCGTACGATTCGAACACTTCTTTTCCCACAACGCTCTCCTTATACAATGAGTGCGTGGTTGTGGGAGCCGCTTCCGCCACCACAATGACAGCGCTCCGATCTTTCACCGGGCAGTCGATAAAAACGTTCGCTTGGGAAACATCCGCTATCATTTGTAGCGCTTCACTTTTTCCGATAATAATTCGAATATCTTCTTCGCTAAGAGGAGTGTACTGCTGGCATAAATGGTAGATTCGTTTTGCTTCTGCGACATCAATCATACTTGAAAGACTCCTTTTACGTAAAAAAGGCTCCTCCAACAACACGCACACTTCCTCATTGTTGATAGGCGCCTTTGCCTGTCAGATATTCATTTTATTATCTTAATGATAATAGAAATAAAATTATCTGTAAAGGGTTACATGTAAGAAATATTTTCTGATTTAGAATTCGCGCAATAATCTTTCATTTCTTCACGTGAATGGCACGAGATCAACGCTTTCATTTCCTCTAACCCTTCGTTCTTATACGCTGAAACGAACACAATTGGGCCATCCGGAATCGCACGCCGCAATTGTCGCGCCGCCCGTTCTCTGTCTGCCTCCGGAGCGTCGGTTTTCGTTACTACCCCGATAGCAAGCTTCGGGATACCTGTTGCAAACCCGGGGGGAAAAATGGTCTTTGGGTTCGTCGCATCCTGAATAAAAAGCACATGGGTAACTTCAAGCGCCGTTGCCATGATATTTTTGTAGAACAATGGGTTTTCGGTATATTCGCCCGGCGTATCTACGATCCAGTCCCGATAGATGAGCGATTGAGTTTTCACAGCGGGCACATCGCGTCCTAAGAGCGCATTGGTAAGCGTGGATTTGCCTGCCCCGATGGCACCAATCAGCATCGCGCGATGTTTTTTCTGCATTTCCTTTCCTCCCTGACTATGATTTCGTAATCATGGCCGGCGTATAACCGAGATTGTGCGCTAAGAATTCATTAATGCGCTGCATTGCGGTTTCCACTTCTGACACGCTGCCGACCAAGACGAGACTGCCGGTAAACCGGTCAAGGAAGCCGATCGTTACACTGGCCGCCTTCGTCGCCAAATCGCCGGCAATAATCACCGTCTCGCTCGGGGTCAGCGTCAGAATACCGATGGAACCCCCTTGTGGAATTCCCAGCTTGTCAAACATATCTTCATCCGGATTGGCGATTAAATGGCTTAATGTTACCTGTTTGCCCGGCACAAATTCCTGGATAAACCGCTTTTTCTCTTCTGCCATGCACATTTTCCTCCTCGCAAACGCAAAAAGCCCCTGCCAAATATGACAGTGGCTCCGTTGCCGCACAATTTTTTCTATATATTATAGCATAGTGATAAATAAATACAAGCATCTATGACTACTGGTCAGTCCGCGCCCCATTTCTGTGACATACGCGCACCTACCTTTCCAACCTCTCTTTCAACTTTTCCAGCTTGACAAACGGGTTTTTTCTCCCTACTGGTTTCATTTTATGCCTTTTGCTGCACACATTGCACAAGAACCCAGCTACGTTTTTCTCTTCTTCTTTGTTTTCGGCGGCGCTGCGATAAACAGCATATACTCGTTCTTGAATCGGCTTACCGCACGCCATACAAGTCTCATCGCGGTTCATCGTTTCCAATCCTTTTAAAAAATAATGCATATATATCAAAAAAACTTTGCTTCACTTACCTGATAGCCGCTTACAATCCCTTTCTTAATTGCCTATTCTACGCTAGTATACGCCCAATGTCCAGAAGGCATGTCGCTGAAATAAGTTGCCAAGACATATACCTAGCAACTTATTTTTATAGATTACCTGTCATCTGTTAAGAACGTTTCCTTCTTATTCGGCCAATATACGCCTCGCTCCCAGGCTAAAACAAACGATTCGAATCTAAATCCACTCAGCGGTTCCTGCAAATCCCCAAATACCCTTTTGACAGACCCAATTTGTGACTCATGAGCCAATAATGCTTTTACCTTTACTTCCCAATGAATTTGACTATCAAATTTCACAGTTGGAGAATGACCTGCTTCTTTTAGTGCTCGACTAGCAACATAATATAATTTTTGTACAGTTGGACATTCCCCACTTAGTATGGCTTCACGCGTAGCATGATGAATTGCGGTATGATCCGGATGTCCAGAAATACCATCTTCCGAAAAAGTGATAACAATTTGCGCCTGCTGATCATTAAGAAACGTGACAATATCATTTACCAATTGATAACGATCTATGCTAGCTAATTTCCCATCAGGATAATTTAAATGATGGATTGCAAATATACCCATGACATCTGCTGCCTTTTGCAATTCCTGTTTCCGTTTTGCCGCCAGCTCTTCTTTAGTCATGGGGCCCAAACGCCCCGTTTTCCCGGCTTCACCTAGGGTTGCCACACAAAGTACAACATGATTCCCTCGAACAACTAGTTCACGAATCGTTGACGCACATGCAAATGATTCATCATCCGGGTGTGCAAAAACGAAGGCAATCGTATTTTTTTTCAACGCATTCCCTCCTCCTTATGTACTGTCATTTACATATTCATACACCGCGGTATAAACACAGTATTCCCTTTACTTTACCAAACTTATTTAATAGAAGCTGCCATCCATTTGAAAAGAAATATTTGAGATGAATTCATGAAATATCCCCCTATTGCAGATGCAATCACCCAAACATTCAAGAAAAATGACAAGGCTGTGCTCCATATTACAAATTACAAAAGCCCGATAACGTGCTGTTCTCTCGACAAATGAAAGATACACTGGAAAAAGTTTTATTTGTCAGCTTGCTTTTGGCATAATGAAAAGTAGGAAGACATCATACACATGCATCGAGAAGATGATGAACCATGAAAGGGGCTTTGGAACGGAATGAACAACCAAACGCTTGACCAGCTCGCAGTCAACACCCTACGTGTTCTTTCGATTGAAGCGGTAGAAAAAGCGAAGTCCGGTCATCCCGGCCTTCCAATGGGAGCAGCGCCAATGGCGTACACGCTCTGGACGCGTTTTATGAAGCATAACCCCGCCAATCCAAGCTGGGCGAATCGAGATCGGTTTGTGCTGTCGGCAGGACATGGTTCCATGCTATTGTATAGCCTGCTGCACCTGACCGGATATGATGTGTCACTTGATGATTTACAGAACTTTCGCCAATGGGGCAGTCCTACGCCGGGACATCCGGAATACGGTCACACACCGGGCGTGGAAGCAACGACTGGCCCGCTTGGACAGGGAATCGCGATGGCGGTCGGCATGGCGATGACCGAACGCCACCTTGCCGCAAAATACAACCGCGAAAACCATAATATTGTTGATCATTACACATACGTCCTCTGTGGGGATGGCGATCTGATGGAAGGTGTAGCGGCTGAGGCCATTTCCCTTGCTGGCCATTTGAAACTGGGGCGCCTGATTGTGTTATACGATTCCAATGATATTAGCCTTGACGGAGAATTAAGCCTTGCATTCTCTGAAAATGTGAAACAGCGGTTTGAAGCATGCGGTTGGCATGTCTTGCGTGTGGAAGATGGTAACGATATCGAAGCCATTTCCTGCGCGATTGCCAAGGCGAAAAACGAAACAGAACACCCGACGCTAATTGAAATTCGCACAACGATCGGGTACGGAAGCCCGAACAAAGCAGGAAAATCGGAAGCGCACGGTGCGCCGCTCGGCGCCGAAGAAATCGAACTGGTACGCAAAGCGTATGATTGGGAACATGAACCGTTTACAGTCCCGGAAGAAGTGCGAGCTCACTTCTTGGAAGTCAAGATGAGAGGGCAGCGGGCCGAACAGGAATGGAACGAGAAGTTTGCAGCGTACAAACAAGCTCATCCGGATCTTGCCAAACAATTCGAACAAGCGATGCGCGGAGAATTGCCCGTAGGCTGGGACAGCGAATTGCCTTCCTTCGCTCCAGAAGATGGAAAAGTCGCAACGCGTGAAGCGTCGGGCCAAGTGATTAACGTGATTGCAAAAACCGTGCCATTCTTTCTCGGCGGTTCTGCTGATCTGGCGTCATCCAACAAGACGATGATTAAAGACGAGCCGAACTTTATGCCCGGCCAGTATGAAGGCCGCAATATCTGGTTCGGCGTGCGCGAGCATGCAATGGCTGCTATCATGAACGGAATGGCGCTGCACGGCGGCGTCAAAGTATATGGCGGCACTTTTCTCGTATTTGCCGATTATCTCCGTCCGGCCATGCGACTTTCGGCGCTGATGGATGTACCTGTCATTTATGTATTCACGCATGATAGCATCGCCGTTGGTGAAGACGGACCAACGCATGAACCGATTGAGCATTTGCCTGCGCTGCGCGCGATTCCAAACTTAACTGTGCTGCGTCCAGCTGATGCCAATGAAACAATCGCCGCCTATCGTTACGCGGTAAGCCGCAGCAAAGGGCCGATCGCGATGATTCTGTCCCGCCAAGGCCTGCCTATACTTGAAGGAACAAAAGAAAAAGCGACTGAATCGGTAGCGCGCGGCGCGTACATACTCTCTGATACGGACGGTACACCGGATTTGTTGCTTATTGCCTCCGGTTCAGAAGTAAGCCTAGCGCTTTCGGCCAAGCAAAAGCTTGAAACGAAAGGCCGCCGCATCCGCGTAATCAGCATGCCGAGCTGGGAACTGTTTGAACAGCAGCCGCAAGAGTATAAAGATAAAGTGTTGCCACCGGACGTGAAAGCTCGCGTCGCTATCGAAATGGCGCATCCGCTTGGTTGGGAACGCTACGTAGGCGATAAAGGCAAGGTGCTTGGCATTACTAGGTTCGGTGCATCCGCTCCTGGCACAAAATTGATGGAAGAGTACGGGTTCACACCGGAGCATGTGGTAGCTATTGCGGAAAAAGTAATAGCTACATCATAAACATGATGCTCAGCGGTCTCCCACATAAGGGAGATCGCTTTTTTTGTTAAGAAGTGAGCTTTTAGCTTTACAGTTTTTGTAGGAGTATGATATTTTATGCGAGATGAAAGGAAAGAAAGTTGTATGTTGCATTGAAACAGGAGGGGCAAAACAATGGAACAGCTGCTCATTATTTTTACCATTAATATTGTGTATGTATCGTTTTTTACTATCCGAATGATTATGGTGATGAAGGGACAGAAGCTGTTAGCCTCCCTCGTCAGTATGGTGGAAGTGTTCGTATATTTGATGGGTCTTTCTCTTGTGCTTGGTAATCTTAATAATCCGTTCAATCTTGCGGCTTATTGTATTGGCTGGGGCACCGGCGTATATATGGGTAGCAAAATCGAGGAACTGTTAGCGCTTGGCTATGTAACTGTGCAAATTGTACTTGATTCATCTCAGAATGATATTAGCCGTATCCTGCGTGAAAAAGGATATGGGGTAACCAGTTGGCAAGCAAACGGTAAAGATGGGCAGCGTGTTGTAATGAATGTACTCGCGAAACGAAGAAACGAGAAGAAGTTGTACCAGACGATTAAAGAATTGGCGCCGAAAGCGTTTGTGATTTCGTACGAACCGAGATTTTTTTACGGTGGCTTTTGGACAAACCGAATTACAAAATAGTACAATAGGAAAATCTAACATATCGGAACAAGTTTGATGATACATTTGACTTAAATTCCAGTTTTCCTGTTCTCTTGCCGCCGAAGGGAATGGGAATCCATCGACGTTCGTATCATTATAATTAAAGGCACCATCTATTTCTTACGGAAGGACGGATTCACATGATTACACTCGACGGGATCCGGCAGGCAAGAGCTATCCTTCAACCTGTCGTCCGCTACACTCCGCTCGACTACTCGACCACATTCAGCGAACTGGCCGAAAACCAGCTTTATTTAAAGCTAGAAAATCTGCAAAAAACCGGGTCTTTCAAAGTACGTGGTGCTTATAACAAAATCGCTTCCCTAAGCGAAGAAGAAAAAGCGTGCGGGGTAGTGGCGGCCTCCGCTGGCAATCACGCGCAGGGTGTTGCTTTCAGCAGTACAAAAGCTGGCATCACAAGCACCATCGTTATGCCTGAAGGCGCCCCGCTCAGCAAAGTGCAGGCTACGCAAAAGTACGGCGCACAGGTCATTTTACACGGTCAGTCATTTGATGAAGCATTAGAAAGAGCGTTTGAAGTGCAAAAAGTGAGCGGAGCTACATTTTTGCACCCCTTCGATGATCCGCGTGTTATCGAAGGCCAGGGAACCATCGGGCTGGAAGTGCTTGAGCAATTGCCTGATGTGGATGCCATCGTCTGTCCGATTGGCGGTGGAGGACTTATCGCCGGAATTGCGGCAGCGATAAAAACGCTTAAGCCTCATGTGAAGGTTTATGGCGTAGAAGCCGCGGCATGCGCCAGTATGGCCGCATCGTTAAGCCAGGGACAACCGGTACTTGTAGAAAGCACCGGGACGATTGCTGATGGTATTGCAGTCAAGAAACCAGGTACCCTAACGTATCAATTGGTGCAAAAATACGTGGATGACGTGTTTCTAGCTGAAGATATCGAAATCTCGCGCGTAATGTTGTATCTGCTGGAACGCAGCAAACTGCTCGTCGAAGGGTCCAGCGCCGCCGCACTCGTGCCGCTCTTGTACCGCCGCATACCGTTGACCAATAAAAAAGTGGCCGTCATTTTGAGCGGCGGAAATGTAGATGTGACATTCATGTCACGCATCATCGAACACGGTCTTATCGAATCAGGCCGGTATATACGCATTGCGACGACCGTGCATGATAAGCCGGGCAACCTTAATCGCCTGCTATCGATCCTGGCGCAAGAAGGCGCCAATGTTATTTCCATCCATCACCACCGTATCAGCCCGCGCATTGTTCCAGGTCAAGCAGAAGTGGAACTGGAGCTGGAAACAAACAACCGCGCACATATCGAACGCATTGAAAAACGCTTGGTGCGTGAAGGATATCCTGTTAACGAACGAATGTGAAAAAGACGGCGGGACGGCACCTGCTGAGTTGGACTCGCATGATATCCACTCTGCGTTACCACATATAGCGGACGCCATAGCGCCCGTCTTTTACCCGAAAAATTTCAATGACACGAGGACTCCTGTATCCTTTTGTCCACCAGTCTTCCTCCATCCGCTTCACAAGGCAGCTCGCTTGGAATTTTGTGTTGAATAGCGCCATCCAATAAATCCATTTCATGCCCTGTTTTCCCTCCTTATGATTGCTACAATCTCTCTGCACGCTTACAATCCCTCTTACATGTCTCCTTTATTTTTACAGGGAACCGGGATATCATGTGTCCCGTCTCTGTTTTTTCAAAAGGTGAGCAATTGTGTCCTGAAGCCAATCCCGATCGCTTTTAAGCAAGCGAAGGCGGCGATCGATGGTTAGGTCTACGCTTGGATTATGCTCATGCTTCGGCACTCTTTCATACACTTTAATCTGTTCCTCCAGATTTTTGAGCCTTGCTTGAAGGCAACATATCACTTCGTACGGCGAAAGATGATCAAGAAACATCAACCCGATATCGCCCGGCAGCGTGACCTGCTCCAAATGCGAAAGATTCTCTTGCAAGAGGCGGTAAAACTCCTTCTCTCCTTCTTTCGTAATCGAATACACCTTGCGCGGCGGACGATTCTCCTCCTGCTCCATACGCAACGTCACATAGCCGGCCTCATGCAGTCGGTTTAGAATGGCGTACGCCGTCGCTTTTTTCAAATTCATAATCTGACTTACATTTCGTTCGATAAATTCGTTAATTTGATAACCGTGCTGGCTCTGATTCTTTAATAAACCTAACAGCAATAACGCTCGTTCATCCATTCCTATGTTCCCCTTTATGAATTTCCTTTGTTATCTTACCTATCCTGTAGCAAAGGATAGTGGAATCTAACCCCGAACCGCAAAAGAATAGGCATGCAATCTATCACACTTTATTATCATTATCTGTCATTATAGCTAAACTATATAACGATTGTGTGAATATAACCAAACTTGACTATGTAAACGTCCAAGGATCATTCCGATGCGCCTGCTACCTCGCGAGCCCGTCTGTACTCATCGCAGGCATTGCGCTGGTCGTCAACCACAATTTTTTCAGACAATATAGCCAAAGGCGATGGCTGCCTGCACACACGCACGACACCATCGCCTTTTTATTTTATTTATCAATTATAGTACCATAGCCGCAATGAATCCAAATATAAATAAAGGAATATTGTAATGCAAAAACGTCGGGACGCACGTATCCCATATATGATCATGCTGTCCGTCTGCGTTTAGGCCAGACGTCGGCCCGAGCGTACTATCAGAAGCCGGCGATCCAGCATCGCCAAGCGCACCCGCTGTCCCGATAAGCGCTGCGGTCGCAAGAGACGAAAAGCCAAGCTCGGCGCATAGCGGTACGTAAATCGTTGCAATAATCGGCACTGTACCAAAAGAAGAGCCGATGCCCATCGTAATAAGAAGTCCGATCAGCAACATAATAGCGGCAGCCAGCATTTTGTTACTTCCAAGCCATGCGCCACTCGCCGCTACAAGCCCTTTGACCGCCCCGGTTTCTTGCAGCACAGACGCGTAACCGGACGCCAGCAACATAACAAATGCAATAAATCCCATCATGACCACGCCGCGCTGTACAACCTCATCGCCTTCGTTCCAGCAAACAATACGGAATATAAACATCAACAGAATTCCAGTTAATGTACCAAGCACAAGGGATTCCATCCATAGTTGCACGCCAAGCGCCCCTAGAATCGCCGTCAGGGTAAGCGCGTGCTTACCGGTAAAAGCTGTTGTTGCATGTTCATTTTTTGTTGATAACACAAGCGTATTTTCTTTTTCAACATACGTTCTTTCTTTGCGATATGAAATAAACAACGCAATAAAAAGCCCGAAAATCATCCCGAGCCCCGGAATCAGCATCACTTTCGGAAACATGGATACATCAATTGGCATCCCGTTTTTTCCCATCTCTTTTGCCACAATACCGTGATAGATAAGTCCGAAACCAGCAGGAATCATAATATACGGAGCCTGTAGACCAAATGTAAGCGCCGAAGCAACAGCCCTGCGGTCAATTTTCATCTGATTGAACAGAGAAAGCAGCGGCGGAATAAGAATAGGAATAAATGCGATATGCACCGGCACAACATTTTGTGATAACGATGCCACAAACGCAATCGTGACAAGCAAAACACCGCGCTTTCCCTTCAGTATACTAATTAACTTCTTTAGGAGAATGGACGTAATATTAGAACGAGCAATCATGACTGCGAACATGCCAAGCAACACATAGCTGAGCGCCGTTTCCATTTGTCCGCTCATCCCTTCAATCATTGTGGAAACTGCCTCTTTCAGCGAGAGTCCCCCCATTAAACCAGCCGTTATCGCCGCGGCGATTAATGCAAAAATAACATTAATCCGCAAAAGCGACAGCACAACGATAACAAGCACAGATACAACCACTGCATTTAACAACACTGTTTCCTCCTTTAGTATGGTAGACAGATGAAGTTATATCATACGAAAGGATTTCTGACAAGAAGAAGAAATCAAATCAAATACAACGCAAGCCTCCGAAAAATTCCGGGGGTTTTTCTTAGACTTCTATTTTTGCTTGCTTTCGGCTTATACTTATAGGACAGGTACATTGGGAAAAAACATGGAAGGAAGGAAGAGAGTCCATGAAAAAAATGGCGGTACTTCTTGTATTGCTTGTGCTTATTGGCGGCATGCTCTACAGCACGCTCAGTAAAAAAGAAGAAACACAGACCGGCGCTGAGACGACAGCAAATAAAACAGTGACAAGGAAAGAAATAGAGCCAAAGACAGAACAAGAAACACAGCGCGTAGAAATAGGGGTGCAGGAAGGCAAGAAGGCGCCGGATTTTACGTTGGAGACACTGGACGGCAAAACCATGCACTTGTCCGACTTGCGAGGAAAGATCGTCATTTTGAATATATGGGCGACCTGGTGCCCTCCGTGTCGTGAGGAAATTCCTGATATGGTAAAATTTTATCGTGCTTATAAAGAGAAAAATGTAGAAATTCTAGCTGTCAATCTTACGGAAACGGAAAGCAGCGTGCCGAATGTCAAACGGTTTGCCCAAGGAATGAATATGCAGTTTCCAGTGCTGCTTGACCGGAAGTCGCATGTGGCTGACATGTATCAAGTTACTATTGTTCCCACTAGTTTTATTATCGACGCGGACGGAATCATCCGCCAGCATGTTATGGGTCCAATGACATATTCAACTATGGAAAAATTCATAGAAAACATAAAGCAAAAATAATGTATGAAGATGATCTATCATTATTTTTGGCTTATCAGTTTTTCCAATTCATTTAATGTTTCTGCAAACACTTTCAATGCATCGTCGATTGGTTTAGATGTAGATACATCAACACCTGCTTCCCGTAATATTTCAATCGGCGCTTTGGAATTACCCGCAGATAGAAACTTCTCCCGAATCCGATCCACGGCAGGTCTGCCCTCTTTCAACACCTGCTCAGCCAGCGCTGTGGAAGCGGCAAAGCTGGTCGCGTACTGATAGACATAGAAATTGTAATAAAAATGCGGAATGCGTCCCCATTCCATCGCAATTTCTTTATCATTCACCATGGCTGCTCCATAATATTTTTTATTGATATCAATATACATTTTCTTAAGCGCTTCCGCATTCAACGACTCGCCTGCCTGTTCTTTTTCATGAATCAGTTTTTCGAATTCAGCAAACTGTGTCTGACGAAATAGCGTTGTCCGAAAATTTTCGAGGCGCTGATTCAACAAATATATTTTTTCTTGCTTTGTTTTCGCCTTAGCATACATGCTTTCAAATAGCAATGCCTCATTTAGTGTAGAAGCGACTTCCGCGGTAAATATCGGATAATTGGCTGTAATATACGGTTGGGTTCGATTTGTATAATATGTGTGCATAGCATGCCCAAGCTCATGCGCAATCGTAAATATATCATCAGTCGTACCCTGATAATTTAATAGCACATATGGATGTGTGTCGTACGCGCCTGATTGGTATGCGCCGGAACGCTTGTCAGCGGTCGAATACACATCGATCCACCCGCTTGTGAACGCCTTGCTTAGCACTTTGCCGTACTCCTCACCAAGCGGCTTAAGCCCTTCCAGCACCCGTTGTTGCGCTTCTTCGTACGGAATATACGATGAATTCGCCTCTACAATCGGTGTATAGATATCGTACATGTGCAGCTCTTTGACGCCGAGCATCCTCTTTTTCAGTTCCATATAGCGATGCAAAAGCGGCAACCCCTTGTTGACGCTTTGAATCAACTGGTCATACACTTTTACCGGCACATTGTTTGGCGTTAAGCTCGCTTCCAACGCGTTGCGATACTTTCGTACCTTGGCGTACGTATTATTCGCTTTTACTTTTCCAGAAAGCACCTGAGCAAATGTATCCTGATACTCTTCAAGCGTTCTGTAATACGCTTCGAATGCCGCTTTCCGGACATTGCGATTTTTGCTTTCCATATAAGCCGTAAAATTGGCACGCGTCAATTGCACTTCTTTTCCGTTCTCGTCTTTAATTTTCGGAAATTTCACATCCTTGCTGAGCAACGAATACACATTTTCTGGATTCTGTCCGAGCGGTGAAAACTGGGCCAGCAGTGCTTCCGTTTCTTTGTTCAGCGTATGGGGCTTAATCCGTTCCAAATCTTCAAGAAACGGCTTATACGGGGCAACCTCCTTTTTGGCCAGATACGCTTTTCTTTTGTTTGGTGGAATGGCCAGCACTTCCGGTGTAAACCAAGACGTTTTTTCCGAAACGAGCACGCTTGCTTTCTCCGCCTTATCAAACAATTCTTTCAATGAAGAATTGGAGGCATTAACATCAAAGCCCATGGATGCGTATACGTATACCTTATCGCGCAACCGCATAAGATCACTTAAATCATTAAGCGCTTTCAAAAACACAGCATATGATTCCGCCAATTTCCCCTGATGGGCCGGGAACGCGTTTGCCATTCTTTCCAGTTTCTTAAGATCGGCTGTCCAGGCCTCTTTGCTTATATAAATGTCTTCTAAGTTCCACTTGTACCTCGCTGGAATATCCGCACGCGTCTTATATTCCGGCCGCTGCGCCTTTTTAATCATCTCGGTCGTGTTCATGACTTCGCTGCCAAGCACAACCGGCATGGGGAAGACGGACACCGCAAACGTCACCGCTGTTACAGTGGTAACGAACTTTCGTTTCATGTTTCACACCTCTTTTCCAAAAATGTGTAACTACTTTATGGTATGCACATCTTCCTAGGTATCATACCAGGAAATTCATGTTAATTACTCAACTTTGGCAGCATAAAATCCCCAGGCATCCCTGCTTTAGGAGTACTTATTTCCACTTATTGTAAAGCGATTCATAAGAGGTAGAAAAAAGCCCTCCGTAAAGGAGGGCTGTAGTCATCAGAAAAATTGATCCGGATCAGGGCCGAAACGGTGATCCTTGTTCAGACCATCGAGTGCCGCCATATCCTCAAGCGAAAGCTCGAAGTCGAAGATGTCCGCATTTTCGCGGATGCGCTCTTCTTTGGTCGACTTCGGGATTGTCACCACACCGTGCTGCAAATCCCAGCGCAGAACGATTTGTGCCGGCGTTTTGCCGTATTTGCCGGCCAGTTCGGTCAGAACCGGCAAATCGAGATGTCCCTGCATAAGCGGGCTCCACGCTTCAAGCTGAATCCGGTGCTCCTTGCAGAAATGGCGCAGCTCCTGCTGCGTCAGCAGCGGGTGAAACTCGACCTGATTCACCATCGGCACTACTTCGCAGTCAGCCATCAGCTCTTCCAGATGGTGCACTTTAAAATTGCTTACCCCGATTGCGCGGACAAGCCCGTCTTTGTACAATTTTTCAAGAGCTTTCCACGTTTCCTTGAACTTGCTCGTTCCCGGCCAATGGATCAGATACAGATCGACATACTCGAGACCCAGCTTGTTTCGGCTTTCTTCGAAAGCCTTCAGCGTGGAATCGTAACCTTGATCTTTGTTCCACACTTTCGTTGTAATAAACAATTGTTCACGGGGTACGCCGCACTCCTTGATCGCCTTGCCCACGCCTGCTTCGTTGCCATAGACGGCCGCGGTATCAATGCTTCGGTACCCTGCACGAACCGCCGCCTTGACAGCCTGTTCCACCTCGCCGCCTTCGCTCATCTTCCATACGCCTAGCCCGAGCCACGGCATTTTGACGCCGTTCGCCAGGACCGCGTTGTTCGACATGCTGTGAATCATGCTCAATTCCTCCTGTCTGCCCGAAAGTATTGACATAACGATGATAACATAACAGCGGCACCTGTTTCCATGATAAGCGAAAATTTGAAAATTCCATCCGGAGCTGCTCTATCCAGCTCACGTACCTGTTTCCGGTTATTAAATTCGATTCCACAAATCTGCGTCTCGTAAGTCGCCTAACGCGCGCCTTTGAAAATTTCCCTCAACGCAAGCAAAAACAACTTCGAGAACAACAGACCGAGTCCGATGCCAACGGTGGTCGCCAAAGCAGCGATAACCATCGTTTCCGTCAGCACCATTCGCCGGATTTGGCCATTCGTCATGCCGAACAGCGACAGCAAACCGAATTCCTTGCTCCGTGACTTTAGGAACGCCGACAGTGAGTACAACACAAAGAAGAAGGAGAAGATGACGATAATGTATTCGCAGGCAACCATTCCTTGTTTCACGTAATTGGCTGCCTGCAGCTTCCCCCCCCCCACGACATCCGGGTGCAATATGAACTGGGCGTAAAGGAAAAAGATCATAACCGAGAAAACGCTGCTAAAAAAGAACGCTGTATACTGGCGCCAGTTGCCTCGAATGTTGCTAGTTGCGAGATGCCGAAACTTCACTGAAATTCCCTCCCAGGACGCTCAGCGCATCAAGAATATGCTGAAAGAATACCTGTCGGTTATCTCCTCTGCGGATCTCCGAGAACAACTTGCCGTCTTTGATAAAGAGGACGCGCTTGCAAAAGCTGGCCGCGAACGGGTCGTGCGTCACCATCAGAATCGTTGCGCCGCGCTGCTCGTTCATGTCCTTCAGAGCGCTCATGACATCGTGAGCCGCCTTAGAGTCGAGGTTGCCGGTCAGTTCGTCCGCCAACACGAGGGCAGGATCGTGGATCAACGCCCGGGCGATCGCTGTCCGCTGCTGCTGTCCACCCGACACCTCGTACGTCCGCTTATCGAGAATTTGGCTGATGTTCAGGTGGCGGGCAAGTTCTTCCAGTTTTGTTTCCATAACCTTCGATTTCGCATTATCAAGCACCAGCGGAAGCAAAATATTCTCCCGGATCGAGAGCGTGTCGAGCAGGTTGAAATCCTGGAAAACGAAACCGAGCTGACGGCGGCGGAACAGCGCGAGTTCCTTCGCGCTCATGGTTGCAGGGTTCATTCCGTTTATCGTCACCCTGCCCGACGTCGGCCGGTCGATCGTCGCCAACAGATTGAGGAGCGTCGTCTTGCCGCTACCGGATGGCCCCATGATGCCGACAAATTCGCCGGGATACACTTTCAGATTTACCTCGTCCAGCGCTTTGTGGAGAACGGCATTTTTCGCTGAACCGTAAATTTTGGTCAATGCTTCAGCGTGCAAAACCGGTGCGGCGGCTCCGGATGCTTTTGTGTGCAATTGCATGGTATCTTCCTCCTATCATTACTTCCTTCTTTACATTTTGGCTATCTGTTGGCTCCATTATAGTACCGCAACCGGTCATTTTTTACATTGCTCAAGCTTACAAAACGAAAGACGAACCTTACAATTTTGCAAGGTTCGCCTGGATTTTGTCATGTCAATTTTGTCAGCGACCGCGTTTCGAACACGATCGTCACGGTCGTACCTTCCCCCGGGCAAGACGATACTTCAATGCGGCGCCCCAGCCGGTCGAGCACCTGTTTGACCAGGTATAGTCCCATGCCGCTCGCCTCCTTCGTCAGACGACCGTTCTCGCCTGTGAAGAACGGTTCGAAGATACGCGGCAAATCTTCCGGGGGTATACCAACCCCCTCGTCCTCAACCTGAAGCAAAACAGCGCGGCCTTCCCGGCGAACCCGAAGGTCGAGGGACAGCCCGGTGCGTCCGGTTAACCTCGAATACTTCAGCGCATTCGAGATCAACTGCTGCAGCATGAAATGCAGCCATTTCCTGTCCGTTTCCACTTGGATGCGCTCCGGTTCCGCCGTATCTGGAGGCTGCTGCAGAAGAAGGGCGATGACGGACACGGGCGTTTTCATTTGGTGTACCCACATCTGGACGTATTCGAGATGGCGCTCCTGACTCTGCCGGTGCTTCAACAGTTCGGTCGCATACACGCGATGCATGTCATGCAAACGGCGCACCAATGCTTCTTCCTCGCCGGTGACCGGACTCATGATGCGCAGCACATCATCGAAATCTTTGCCAGAGGTCTTCAACTGTCTGTAGAGCAGCCGATGCCGAATGTAGTCATAAGCGAGATACAGGAACGCGGCGAAAGCTTGCAAAATCGCCATGTATGCAATCTCGGATACTGTCAGGCCCACCCCGCGAAAGTGCAAACCTAACCACAGAAACCAATAGCACCAATGCGGACGAGCCCGAGTATAGCAACAAAAGTGGCAGACGATCGCAAAGAAAGCGGGCCAGGGTCACGGTTCCTCTCCTCCCATCCACGCTGCTTGTTCATCCGCCCATTGAACGTTCAACTTGTACCCGTGTCTGCGAATCGTTTCGATGCAGTCCCCCAGGCCAAGTTCTTCTAACTTTTTGCGAAGACGAGTTACATTCACCGTCAACGTGTTATCATCCACAAATGTAGTGTCATCCCATAGCGTCTCCAGCAGTGTCTCCCGGCTTACGGCCTGTCCCGCTTTTCGTGCCAGCCCCTCCAACAGCTGAAACTCGGTCTTGCTCAGATGGATCGATCTGTCTCTGAACTCCGCGGTAAAACGAGAACGATCGAGCACCAGCCCGGACAGATCGAGGATGTCTGAAGAAGAAACCGAGTAGGCGTATTCACCGTAGGTGCGACGCAACAAACTCTTCAGCTTTGCAAGTACGACGTCGAGATGAAACGGTTTGGTCAAATAGTCGTCCCCGCCGTTTTCGATTGCCATCACTTGATCCATCTCGCCCGAACGGGCCGACACGTAAACGATCGGCACATTGGACACCGTGCGGATTTGCCTGCACCAGTAAAACCCGTCGAAATAAGGCAGGTTAATGTCCAAAAGAACAAGATGCGGGCGAACCTCCAGAAACTCTTGCTTCAAATTTTTGAAATTGCAGGCAACATACGGTTGATATCCGTACTTTTCCAGATGAGCGGCCAGCATTTCAGCGATTTTTGGTTCATCCTCGACTATGAACACTTTATACAACGGATCTCCTCCTTAATCTTCAAAAATTGTATCACAGGTAATCCCGAAGTTCATTAACCACGTTGCCCGCGTTCCGGAAAACTCCCTGTCGAAAACCGGGGAACCGTTCTTTGCAATCAATCGAGAATGAAGGTGGCCTTGGATAATCAACAAACGTATTTCTCGAACGATAAAAAAAAGCCCTGTTTCCAGGGCGAAAAATGTGCCACACTAACTACCACGATAGAATGGCTAAAAGGGGACATGCTTTATAACTTTTTTTATTATACAACGTTATATAATTTTTGCATAGTGTTTATATCACTTTTTTAAGTGGATGCTGTTCGTCTAGGGCGCGAATGATAAAGTCTTTGCAATAATTCATACGCATCGTCAAGCGCTTGAATGTTAGTGGTCATTCCAAGCGCAGTTAGCTTACCCGTATAGTATTCTTCCACCTTTCGTCGTATCTCCTGACATATCCGAGCCACCTCTTCATCAAAGGCTGGAAGGTACGCCCGCTTCATCCGCACCTCGCAATCCGTCACATATTCGCTTACCGGTTCCCGCAACCGAACTTCGAGCGCATCGCGCAATCTAAGGTTCCCTTCTTCCACAAAAAAAGCATTGCGGCTTTTATATGGGGCGAGTAAATCAGCAAACGCTGAGGCGTTCAACTCATGCAAGCCAGCCGGAAAAGACAGCGCAGCAAATTCCGGCGCTTCATACACCGGAAGCGCGAACCCTCCATCCACTTCCTTGAGTTCTCGTTCCACCCGGAGACGAATCCCGCCCAAAATACGTGCAAGAAAGTTTTCAATCCTAAGCGAAGTCGCCCGCATCTCCTGCGCTAAATCGAACGCAACAAAGCGGAGCATCTCGTTTGTATAGCGACGCAACAGGGTCTGCATTTCCTCTTTTTCATCCGAAAACGCCGCCGCGTTAAAAATGATCTTAAACTCGTCAAAGTACCGGTAAAATACGCGTTGTTTCACATAATAGAGCAATTCTTCAATTTCCTGCTCGACTAGCCCGCGCTCAATCTCTGTATCCAATCGATTGACTACATCCAACGAATCGCGTCTTGCCCTATCGGCCTGTACTCGTTTTTCCTGCCGTTCTTTTTCTCCGGCCCGTGCCTCCATGCGCCAAGCGTCCAGAATTGCAAGCGCGCGTCCGATCTCTTCATATGCCGCGTCCACCGCCGCCTCGGTCAATTCATCCATTACAAACCGATAAAAATCTTCCTCAAACAACGTAATCCCGGAAAAAAACCGTCCTTCCGCGCCATTAAGGGGAACTTCGTCCGATCCCGTACCCGTTAGCTTGCGGTACAGCGCTGCTTCCTGTTCCGTCAATTCCCCACGTGCGTGCCGTTCGGCCAATACGGCGATTTGGCTTGATACTGGATATAGGCGGGCTCCTCTAATCCCACAGGCAAGCAGATTGCGTTCCACATGAGCCAATACGTCGTCGATCTCGTCTTCAGAACCAGCTAGGTCAGCCGCATTGACGATGAAAAACATTTTGTCTTTGGCGAAATGCTCTTTTACGCGGCCTAGCTGAATAAGGAATTCACGATCCGCGCGCGAAAACGCGTGGTTATAGTAGGTTACAAACACGACCGCATCCGCATGCTTTATGTGATTGAACGCGACCTCTGTGTGGCGCGCATTCAGCGAACCGGAGCCCGGCGTATCTATGAGAATAACGCCTTGACGCGCCAGCGGACTATCGTAATACAGCTGCACCTGTTCCACGAAACAGGCACGTTCCTCCACGGCGACGAACGCAGGCATTTCCTCCAGCGTCGCTTTCTGTTCCGTTCCAAAGCGACCCTGCATCCAAGCAAGCCCGTTTCGCACCGCCTTTAAGAAAAAGAGATGTTCATCCCGTAACAATTCCAACGGGTCACGCTCTTCTTCGGCTTCCGCCTGTCCGCTTTCTTGCCCCATAGCGCCCGGTTCCCGTTCCGCCTTCACCCGTTTTTCCTTCCTTTTCCGCATGAATGTTTCATGCGCGTCGAGCAGTGCTTCCAATTCAGCGAACGAAGACACATGCCGCTCCGAAAGCTCGAGCGCCTGATTCATATCGCTCAACATCTGTTTTTCGCTTTTAAATTTAACCACGACCGTACCATGCGGATGCCCTTCCGCCGGCGGAAGCACGTAGTTAATCGTCGCGGTTGTCGGATGTGGTGATACAGGCAATACCATGTCTTTTAACAAGGCATTAGCGAACGATGATTTTCCGGCGCTAAATGCACCGAACAAGGCGATCGTATACTGCCGCCTTCTCATCCGATCCGCACGCGCCGCAAGCTCTTGCGCCGTCTCATGGAAACCGGGTAAAGACGTAAGCAGGCGGGCGCTTTCTTCAAGGGCTTGCACCGCAGCGCCAGCACGCGCTTTTATTTGCCCGGCATTTTCTTTGCGCGAGCGTCTGTTTGTTCCCTGTTTGCGCCCGATATGTACCCGTGCTCTTGCCCTTTCCCGTCTTCCACGCGAGGCAAACGCCAGGAATGCGGCGGACACATCCCCTACCTCTTCTTCAATCGGATGGTATTCATCCCGCGCTCCGTCAAGCGCGGCCATCATCTGTTTTAAGGCGCGCACCTGTCCTTCCGCTATCGTCCGCAGCGTCCGCGCTGCCGTGAGCTTTTCGGTAAGCTTCCTGCGCGCTGCCGCCAGCGCGTCCGCTTTTTTCTGTCGGTTTTTCTTTAAATTAGCCAGCGCTGCTTCCATTTTCTCCTTTGCCATTTCAGAATACAGCCTGCGAATCGCGTCTGCGACAACAGAAGTATAGCGCATGACAGACTCGCGGTTAAACAGCGCGCCCCTATTTAGCAAAACGGTTAACCATTCTTTCGTAATCGGCACTTTCATTTCGTAAATGGAGCGACGCAGCTTTTCGTCTTCCACCCCGTATACTTCCAGATGTTCAAGCATCATTTTTTTAAGGTGAATATCAATATATGTCGCCGCATTCTCACATACCTCTTTGTGAAAGCGCGCAAGCCGCCGCTCCCGCTCGATCCTAGTCCGGCGACCCGAAAACAAGTGACCGACACGAAAACTCACTTGCGTTGATTCAACGAACGCACGCGCCAGTTCGCGCGTATGATATGGCATCAAATTCGCGTTGTTAAGCAACCGCTCAAGTTGGGCCAAAAATTCCTGTTCAAACCGCTCGGTTTCCTCGGAAAGCGCCGCTTCACGCTCTTTTGCTTCTCTCAACTCACGGGCGATGCGTTCTTCATCTTCCATCCGATATGTGCCAAGTTTCGCATGACATGCGTCAATCTCCGGCCGCCGCGTCGCTTCGCGCCACATTAAATGATCGCGCATCAGCAAACAAGCTGCTGTAAGCACGGTTTCCACGATCCGACGCCGCTTCTTGACGATCGCATCCGCCAATCGATGCTTTACAAGCGGCAAATCATTGTGCGGATGATCCGGCTCACGCACTGTCGTAAAAAAAAGCGGAAAAGCGTCCGTTTCCTGCCCTGTAAACACGTCCTCAACTTTGCTCCGAAATTCGGCAAACCGCACTTCGAACGCCACGTGTTTATCGATCTGGTTGACCAAGAGCCAGGTTGGTTTCATTTGCTCTCGCAGCGTTTCGATAAACTCCTTGTTCACCCGAGATTGGACATGGTTGTAATCCATGATATACAGTACAAGGTCAGCCGTATGCAACTGCGATTCCGCCGCCACCCGGTGCGCATCCTCTGTCGAATCAATACCTGGCGTATCGAGAATTGTCACCCCCGGCGGAAGCTGGTCATTTGGGTAACTGATTTCCACCCGGTCTACCCGATCACCATCCGTACAATATGCCTGAATTTCTTGCATATCATACGGGTAGGTAACATTCACTTCCCCCTGTTCTTTAAACGTCACTGTCACGCGCGCAGGCCCTGTCTTGACTTTCACCACATTAGCGCTTGTCGGAATTGGATTTGTTGGCAATAAATCATGTCCTATCAACTCATTAATCATCGTCGATTTGCCAGCCGAAAAATGACCGCAAAATGCGATGACAAACTCGGATGCTTCCGCTTTGTCGAGCAAATCCCGGCATCGCTCCGCACGCTTTTTGTCCCCCGCAAGCTCAAACTGGTATAGCAATTCCCGCAAACGTCCCGCAACTTGAACAAGCGAAATATTCTGATTTTCAACCCATTTTCGAATGGCTGATTGCGCGAAAGTATCTGGAGGTATAAACATATAATCCCCATATTCTTGAATAATTTTTTAAAAAAACAAAAACCCTAGTGCCAAAAGGTATAAATTCTGCTATGCTGTGGCATGGCTAGAACAAAACTCATGTTCAAAACGAAAGAGGTTTAACAATGATGATGCAAATTCTTTGTATCTTCTTCATGTTCAGTATCATTATCGGCTTTTCGTATGTGGCGTACAAAGACGAACAAAAGCGCAAAATGGTCTATGTGACGGATGAAATGCTGAAAAAACCACTCACCGATCAGGCAGTCAGGCATTATATCGCGTTCTTGAAGACAGCTCCAGAGCGCAATAACGCGTCCTACTGGCATTCGCTATGCCGGGCATACGAGCAGATCATGAAAGCGAAGACGATTGACCCGCGCCTGAAAAAAGAACTGAAAAAAACGTTGAGAAAACAAGTGATCGTATAAAAGCAGGACACATGGCTCCTTTTTTGTTTTTATTGTATCATACAATAAAACAAAAAAGGCAGGAGGAGTGAAAAAGAGAAGCGGATGCACCTTGCGCGAAGCAGGTAGTATCCATTCTCGTCCTGCTTACTTTTGTCTTCGAAAGAAACACATTCAATGATAAGTATTTCCATTAACATGTATCAATTCTGTATGATATAAGCCCCTTCCAATCATCTCTATCAAAATTTATTTTACAAACGGTTATTACACCCTACCGGATGTACGCATCTTCGGGTCAATAATTCATTCCAAATTTTCAAGTATTGATTTATCATTCAACTTCTACTATACTTATTTTTGTTTATGTAAATTCATAGAAAAAATCCTCATCATCATATAGATGAGGTAGAGGTCGCGGTTTTTATAAGTACGGCGGGAGAGACGCGGAGAACGTCTATGAATTCGTCGGAAAGGAAAAATCGCCGAAGTCTGTGTGCGTTCTCCGTGCGCGCGGGCTGGGGCTGTCACCGAACAGGGGCAGAACTGTCACGTTTGCTTTCTGAACGAACGTGATGCGCTATCTTCATGGAAGGTATGATGCGGATTTTACGTAATGCCGCCGGAGATTTCCTTCCGGCGGCATTTTTTATTTCGCACTCCTTCCTTTAGTTTAGCATCATACCACAACAGTAAAAGGAGTGTTTTTGCGATGCAAATAACAACGGAGAATTCCTCACAGCCACGCGAGCAAGCGTCTGCAGGACAGTTGCGACGCGGACTTAAAGCCCGCCATCTTACCATGATTTCTCTCGGTGGTTCGATCGGTACCGGTCTGTTTCTCGCAAGCGGAAGCGCGATTCATGACGCCGGTCCGGGCGGCGCGCTCACCGCATACATCGCGATTGGCATCATGGTATATTTTCTTATGACAAGCCTTGGCGAGCTGGCTACATTTATGCCAATATCCGGTTCGTTCAGCACCTACGCGTCCCGGTTTGTCGATCCGGCGCTTGGGTTCGCGCTAGGCTGGAACTATTGGTATAACTGGGCGATTACGATCGCGGCAGAACTCTCTGCGGGAACGTTGCTCATGAAATTCTGGTTTCCGGATAGCCCGTCCTTGCTCTGGAGTGCTTTATTTCTTCTTCTGATGTTCGGCTTAAACTATTTATCAGTAAAAGGATACGGGGAATCGGAATATTGGTTCGCGCTGATTAAAGTAACGACCGTCATTATTTTTATCGTTATTGGTCTGCTCATGATTATTGGTATTATGGGCGGTGAAGCGATAGGATTTAAAAACTTTACCGTAGATGACGCACCATTCCACGGCGGCTTTATGGCTATGCTTGGCATTTTCATGGCCGCGGGCTTTTCGTTCCAGGGAACGGAACTGCTTGGCGTTGCGGCCGGCGAAAGCGATAATCCGAGAGAAAATGTGCCAAAAGCAATTCGGCAAGTGTTTTGGCGCATCTTGCTGTTTTATGTGTTGGCGATTCTGGTTATTGGTCTGCTTATTCCGTACAACAACGAAAACCTGGTTCATGATGGCATCGAAGACATTGCCATGAGTCCATTTACGATCGTGTTTGAAAAAGCAGGGCTTGCCTTCGCGGCATCGGTCATGAACGCCGTGATTTTGACGGCTGTACTATCCGCTGGCAACTCCGGCATGTACGCTTCCACACGCATTCTGTGGGCACTCGCCAAAGAAGGGAAAGCCCCAAAATTGTTCGCAAAAGTGAACCGACGCGGCGTTCCGGTATACTCCCTGCTTTTAACATCATTCGTAGGTGCAGCCGCATTCCTTGCTTCTGTATTTGGAGATGGCGTCGTGTATACGTGGCTTTTAAACGCATCCGGCATGTCAGGCTTCATTGCCTGGATCGGGATCGCCATAAGCCATTACCGCTTCCGCAAAGCTTATCTCGCGCAAGGGTACGATGTAAACAAGCTACCTTATAGGGCGAAATGGTTCCCGTTCGGTCCAATTTTTGCTTTCGTCCTCTGTCTTATTGTCATCCTCGGCCAAAATTACTCAGCGTTTACGGGAGAAACCATTGACTGGAATGGCGTGCTCGTCTCTTACATTGGACTACCGCTATTCATCGTGCTGTGGCTCAGCTATAAATTCGCCAAAAACACAAAAGTCATTCCTCTCAAGGAATGCCAAATATACGGCGACGAAACGCTCCCGTCCTCCCGCCAAATGTAAGTAACTACCCCCTCCCCGCCTTATTCCGTGTAGGCGGGGGGCTTTGTCTACTTTAAGTAGCGCCGCGCGCCGGCAAATTCTTTCGCGTACTCTGGCGTATCTACAGGAATGATTTCCACCGTACGCGCCGAATTCGGCGAATGAATCATCATACCATCCCCGGCATACATTGCCACATGATGAACTTTGCCTTTCCCCTGATTATACGCAAAAAACAGAAGATCCCCCGGCTTAAGTTTTTCTTTCGCCACCGGCGTTCCGTATTTCGCCTGTACGGATGAATCGCGCGGAATAGTTATGCCGTGCGACTGATATACCGTAAACGTAAAGCCGGAACAATCGAATCCAAAACCGCTCATTCCTGCCCATAAATACGGCAAACCAAGAAACTTCTTACCCGTCTTCACAAATTGCTCTCCGGTCGGTTTCGGGATAGCTTTCATTGACGCGTACACTTTAGCGTCCTGCTTCTTCACCCAAGCATGCTTACCGTCCGGCTTCAGTACTTGATAGGCGTCTTTCGTTTCGTGTTCGTAAGGCAGGCGCGTATTATAGCTAATTTCCATTTCCTCATGTTTTAAAGTAGCCGAGTTGTACAACTTCGCTGTCGGAGACGTGATCAGCACAAACGGCTGGCCATCTTTTGCGGCAAAGCGTTCGTTATATGTCAGTTGGGTAGCCAGCATCCAGCCGGGATATCCTTGTGCATTGCGTGGAGTGGGTTGACCGTGTACCGCCACTTTCACCCACTTTCCTTTTCGTTCCAAAATTGTGACCTTGTTTCCGTACAATGCCTGTGTCTCCAGTTTTGGAACCAAGCCAAGTTTTTCTTCCAGCGTCATGGAGCGCGTCCACTTCCACATATCGACAGGATGTGTGAGCGACGGAGCATCAACAGGGCGGACAATATCCGGTTTTATCCACAAGGTAGCCACCGCCACATCCACATAGGCGCTCTTTTTCGACGCGGCGCTTTCCGCACCAACGGGAAAACCATTCCCCAGCAACGCCAATAGCACAGCCAAAAACATCAAAGACAACGGCTTCATCACTTAGTGCTCCTCCTTGTTACCGTTTTTTATTTTTGCTTAGCGGTAACACCAATGCCCAAAGATGCGGGCAGATCTACCGTTTTGCCGCAGTAAATCAGGGCTGTTAGCTCTTCTGCCAAGTTACTTTTCCTGGCGTCTTATAACTGCTGGTCTATCAATTTGTATAATGCCTGGGTGCCGCTATTTGCCTCGCCTTTCTCCGCAAGCTCGTCGTACAGCGACTTGGCCAGCTTCAACCCCGGCGTCATCATTCCCATTTCTTCTGCGGCTTCTAGCGCGATCCCCATATCTTTAATAAAGTGTTTAATATAAAAGCCCGGCGCAAAGTCACCTTTCAACATGCGCGGCGCCAGATTGCTAAGCGACCAGCTTCCAGCCGCGCCGGTGGCAATACTTTTCAAAACATTTTCCGGGTCAAGACCTGCTCGCTTCGCATATACCATTGCTTCACATACGCCAATCATGCCGGACGCAATAGCGATCTGATTGCACATTTTCGTATGCTGTCCGGAGCCGGCTTCTCCCTGGTAGACGATATTCGTCCCCATTTGCTCAAAAATCGGCTTCATCCTTTCAAATGCTTCTTTTTCCCCACCAACCATAATAGCCAGTTTTGCCTGGCGTGCCCCGATGTCACCGCCGGATACCGGTGCATCCAGCGCATGAATGTCCTTTTTCTTCGCTTCTTCATAGATTTTCTTTGCCAGAAGCGGACTCGATGTAGTCATATCGATAACATATGTACCGGGTTTGGCGTGCGGCAAAATCCCGTTCTCACCTAGATACGTCTCCTCAACATCTTTCGGATAACCAACCATCGTGATAATAACGTCAGCTTCTTGCGCCAGTTCAGCAACCGTGTCTTTCCAAACCGCTCCGGCCGCAATCAGTTCTTCTGCCTTGGCCTTGGTGCGGTTGTAGACAAGCAACGGATAACCGGTTTTCAACAAATGACCGGCCATGCTTCTGCCCATAACCCCGGTGCCGACAAAACCAATCGTAGTCTTTTTCACATCCTGTGCCATGCTTTTCACTCCTTCACTTTGTGTATAACGAACCACTTTTTCATAATAAAACAAATGCCATAAAACGTATAGGCGAATCACCAATTTCTCGTTTCCTCAATATGATAAGTAAGGAAGCGGGAGGTGAAAAAATTGGCTGTTGTACGTGCAACAGAAGAGGACGTTAAATTGCTGGCCCGGCTTATACGCGCGGAAGCAGAAGGCGAAGGTAATTTAGGCATGCTTATGGTCGGAAATGTCGGCGTTAATCGCGTAAGAGCGAATTGCCTTGATTTCCAACCCATTACCGACATTCGACAAATGGTATTTCAGTATCCTGGTGGTTTCGAAGCTACACAAAAGGGATATTTTTATCAACGGGCAAGAGCGAATGAGATTCGTCTAGCAAGAAAAGTAATTAATGGAGAGCGATACCATCCGGCAAGCTTCTCTTTGTGGTTCTTTAAACCGACAGAAGATTGTCCTGCTCAATGGTTCAACCAACCGAATGCTGGCCGGTATAAATCTCATTGCTTTTTCCAGCCCGTTCCGGAGAATTGTCCTGCAGTATACCAAACGTATTAAGGAGGAGCAATATGTATTATCCGTATTATACAATTGAAAATCGCCAAACGTATCCACAATATTTATACGGATGGAACATTCCGCAAAACCAAACACCCGGTGTAAGTCAAAGTCCTACGCCTACAACTCCGACCGCCCCGCCGCAAGCACAGCTACAAGTGCCTATGCCAAGCATGCTGCCGCTGGAACAGTCTTATATTGAAAACATTTTGCGTCTCAACCGCGGGAAAGTAGCAACCGTATACATGACATTTGAGCGGGGCGGCACCAGCGAATCAAAAGTGTTTAAAGGCGTGATTGAAGCTGCTGGCCGCGATCATATCATTCTCAGCGATCCCGAAACAGGAACACGGTATTTGTTGCTCATGGTATACCTTGATTATGTTACGTTTGATGAACCGATTGAATACAGTTACCCGCTTGGCCAAATGGCAACATATCCACCGCGATAAACGCAAAAAACATAAAGGTGCGGGAAACAAAAATTTCCCACACCTCTTTCTACTAAAAATATTTTTTACACCCACAATCCAATCGTTAGCACAGGTACCAGTCAAATAAGATGCCATCTAGCACGGTACGCAGCCGTACAGCGCCTTTTACAATCCCGCCGCTACTTAGGCGCGTGGAAGCAATGCTTCGCACATCCCTTTCACTTTTACTTCACCTTTCTGATCTACGGCCTGAAGTTTAATTTTAATGAATGTCCCTTCATCCGTTTCTTCCTTCGCGGTCAATTGTCCGCGCACGGTAATCTGATCGCCCGGGCGGGTAATGGCAGAAAATCGGACACCAAATTTTTTAATCGATGCACGTGGCACCCACGTAGCAAGCGCCTGGCCAGCAAACCCCATAATCAGCATCCCATGGGCGATAACACCACCAAGCGCGGCCTCCTGCGCCACGCTTTCCACAGTATGTATTGGATTAAAATCACCTGACGCACCGGCGAACTTAATGAGTTGCATCCGGGTAATCGGCGGTTTTTCAAGCGGCGGCAGTTCGGTCCCCACCTGCACATCACGATTCGCAAGCAAATATGGTTCCATATTCTTCCTCCTTACGGCGTTTTGACCAACATCATGCGGGCGGCCATTACTTTTTCGTTGTTTTGATTTCTGTATATCGTCTCAAGCGTGTAAAACGCCATACCGTTTCGCTTTGTTTTTACATCGGTGACTTTTGTCTCGGCGTAAATCATATCCCCTGCGTATACAGGAGCGAAATATTCGTATTCCTGTTCACCGTGCAGCAATTTTTTCATGTCAATGTCAAGCTGCTCCATCAAATCTTCAAAGCTTGACCCATACCACATGTCGATTACTTCCATGAATGTAGGCTGGATCGGAATGGCGTCGAGCCCTTCCTCTTTCGCTTTCGCTTCATCGGTATAGATCGGATTGTCGTCGCCGAGCGCCAGCGCAAGTTCACGGATTTTGCCCGCTTCCACTCTGCCAGAGTACGGCGCAAACGTATACCCTTTTTTATCCTCTGGATTTGCCACTATCTTGTTCTCCTTTCTTTGATATGTATTAGCCCTGCAAAATTTCCTCGATCGGCTTAAGATTTTCCGAACGGTCGACGGACTTCCCTTTCCGCACCTTGGCGCTCTATTTTCTCCACCACGTATCAAAAGGTGATACCGGAAGATGACGCTTATGGCGCGTTTTCATATAATGGCGCTCGATTGCCTCCGCCGCTTTCGAATCCACTGCCTTGCCTTCGAGGTAGTCGTCAATTTCCTCGTAAGAAACACCCAGCGCCACCTCGTCCGGGAGCAGCGGTTTATCGTCCTCTAAATCCGCGGTTGGAACTTTCATATAAATCTGTTCGTCCGCTCCCATATGCTTTAACAATTCGCGCCCCTGGCGCTTGGTAAGTCCTGTCAGCGGAGTCACATCGCACGCGCCGTCCCCGTATTTGGTAAAAAAGCCGGTCACCGCCTCCGCGGCATGATCCGTACCGATCACAAGCAATCGATAATGCGCGCCAATATCATACTGTACTTTCATACGTTCTCTTGCTTTTATATTGCCTTTTAAAAAGTCGGACAACGTCTCTCCCGTCGCTGCCTTAAAAGCTTCGTATGCGGCGTCCACCGCCGGTTTAATATTCACTGTAATCGTTTTGTCCGGTTTAATAAAGTCAAGCGCGCGCTGCGCGTCTTCCTCGTCTTTTTGCACGCCATACGGCAGACGAACGGCGACAAATAGATACTCTTTGTTCGTCTCACGACGCAGTTCTTCCATCGCGCGCTGCGCCAAGCGGCCAGCCAGCGAAGAATCCTGGCCGCCAGAAATTCCGAGCACATATCCTTTCATCCCGGTCTGAATGACATATGCTTTCAGAAAATCAATCCGCCGCCTTTCTTCATCAGCCGGTACAATGGTAGGGCTGACATGCAATTCTCGAAGGATTTGTTGCTGAAGCTGATGAGTCATAAGTATCTTTCGCATCCTTTCTTTGTGCATCGTTCTGCTTCTCTATCTATTATAACCTTTCTTTTCCCTAATTCGCTTCCCTCGAATACAAAAAACAAGAGCGGCCGTCTCTTTGTTTCCCATACCTTATTTTCACCATTTTTTTTGCGGATTCCTGCCGGGTTTGCTAGCAAAATCAAAATAATAATCGTGACGTATATGGAATAAGAATATTCATTTTGCTATGATGAAAGAAAAAGTAAGGATTTTATTTATATATGATGACATATTCAAAAACCTTGTACCGAATTTTTAAACGGGATGGAATCCTTTCCAAGCATGTGCCCGCCTATCAACCGCGACGGGCGCAATTTGAAATGGCCAATCTCGTGCTGCGTTGCCTGAAGCAGGAAACACATGGCCTTATTGAAGCGGGAACAGGTACCGGCAAATCGTTCGGCTACACGCTACCGGCTGTATGGTGGGCGCTCAAAAACGAAAAGCGTGTCATTATCTCCACCAATACGATCACGCTGCAACAACAGCTACTCGAAAAAGAACTGCCGATGGCACATAAAGTCATCCGCGAACTTGCGCCGGAATTAGCTGAAGAGTTTCGCTACGAGTTGGCCAAAGGCCGCAGTCATTACATATGCAAACGGCGACTGGAGGAGCTTTGGCAAGACAGTTTAACGACAGAAACGCCGGAGCGGGAAATAGTAAGGCAGCTGAGAGAACAGCTCCCGGCGATGAAAAAGGGAGACCGCGAAGAAATTCCACTGCCGGTTCCGCCTGCGCTGTTTCAGGCGATCCAGGGCGACAGCGATGACTGTCTTGGCAAAAACAGTCCGTTCTATAAACAATGCTTTATTCAAAACGCCCGTAAAAAATTACAAAATGCGCAAATTATCGTAGTAAACCATGCGCTATTCTTTACTCATTTGATCCTAAGACGCCAAGGCGCGAGCATTCTACCGGAATACGATGCAGTCATTATGGACGAAGCGCACCGGGTGGAAGATCAGGTCACAAAACAGTATACATACCATGTAAGTATCGAAGAAATAAACATATTATTCAACCGCTTTCTGAAAAAACGGGCGCACTGGGCGCGGGAACTGGATTCGTCAGATTTACAGCAGCAAACGGAAAGCATCCGAGCGCGACTCGTAGCAAAGCTTGTGGAACTGTTCGCCCCGCTGGCACGCGCACTCGCCGAACGGCCACAAAACGAATATTTGCTAAAAAAAAGCATCATCGCAAACAACGAAGTGGCTCCGCTTTTTAAAGAGTGGAAAACGTTGTTCGCCGATAAACATAAAGAATTGAAAGCAGCGGGAGGCGAAGAGGAAACCGTTATCGGACTCAGCCGCTACATTTCCCAAATCGAACAAATGGAACGAATGGTTACACATGTGCTGTGCAACGAGTCTCCCGATGAATGGGCAACATGGGTTGCATACGAAGAACCCGGGGCCGAAGGGCATCGCTCGCTCATTCGCGATGATTTTGCCTGGGCTTCGCTATTGCATCTGTACTCGGCCCCAATCGACGTGAGCGAACTGCTACGCGAAGAGTTATTTACACAAAAAACGGTGATTATGACATCCGCCACCCTAACAACACAGGGCGATTTTTCGTTCGTGGCGAACCGGATGGGCATCGACGAATACGAAGCGTTAGAAACGCCAAGTCCGTTCCGCTATGAACAGCAGGCGATCCTGCTTGTACCTAATGAAGCTCCCTCTCCTGCGGAAAAAGAGTTCGAAGCTTTTTTGATCGCGTCAATGAAAGAAATTGTCATGACGACACGCGGAAGGACATTTCTTCTGTTTACGTCATACAGCCAGATGAACCGAGTATATGAAGCGATGATACCCTGGCTTAAACGACACGGACTAACCGGCCTGTTACACCGACCGGAATTATCACGTGACACGCTTCTGCAACAATTCCGTTCACAACCAAATCACGTTCTCTTTGGATGTGAATCATTCTGGGAAGGGGTCGACGTGCCGGGTGACGATTTAATATGCGTCGTAATCGTCAAGTTGCCGTTTCCAGTACCAACCGATCCGCTTACTAAAGCCCGCATGAACCGTCTCGATAAACGAGGCCAGAACAGCTTCAGGGAATATATGTTGCCGTTTTCCATCTTGCGGCTCAAACAAGGATTCGGGCGGCTGATCCGAACGCGAAGCGACCGCGGCGTGGTCGTGATTCTCGATTCGCGCCTGCATACAAAGCCGTACGGCTCCGAAATTCTCGCAAGCCTGCCTCCCGCCCGCCTAACGAAAAGCATGGACGAACTGCATCGCTTTTTTACAAGCTAAAGGAGAAAGGCAGCAATAACTAAAAGCCTTGCGCCATCTCTGAATGAACCAAAAGTACGCTCATAGCCGTAGCTCCCCTTGCTCCTACAAATCACAAATTGGCTCTTTCCTTCATATGGTATGTAAGATAGGAAAGTGGAATTTTGCGAACAAAAAGGGAGAGTGCAAAAGGAGTGAGCGTGGATGAAAACGGCGTTAATTACCGGAATCACTGGTCAGGACGGCGCCTATCTGGCGAAATTGCTGTTAAAGAAAGGATACCGAGTTGTAGGACTGCTTGCGCACCGCAGCACGAATGCTCTCTGGAGATTATCGTATTTAAACATAGATACAGAAGTAGAATATAGCGATGGCGATCTCACGGATCTCTCTTCCCTTATCCGAATTATAGAAAAAATAGAGCCGGATGAAGTATACAATTTGGCTGCACAAAGCTTTGTGGGAGCATCCTGGCAGCAGCCAATCCTTACCTCACAGGTGACGGGGATGGGCGTTTTGCATATGCTGGAGGCCATCCGGCTCACCAATCCTCAAATTAAATTCTATCAAGCCTCTTCCAGCGAGATGTTCGGATTGGTGCAGCAACCTGTTCAATCGGAAGAAACCCCATTCTATCCGCGAAGCCCGTATGGTGTCGCAAAATTGTTTGGTCATTGGATGACAAAAAATTATCGCGAGAGTTATAATATGTTTACTTGCAGCGGTATATTATTTAACCATGAATCTCCGCTGCGCGGGTTAGAATTCGTGACCCGCAAGGTTACCAACGCCGTAGCCCGGATCGTGGTGGGCAAACAGAACGAGCTTCGACTAGGAAACATTGATGCAAAACGGGATTGGGGATATGCGGGTGACTATGTAGAAGCAATGTGGCTCATGTTGCAGCAACCACATCCTGACGATTACGTGATCGCTACGGGAAAAACAGCATCCGTTCGAGATATGTGTAAAATTGCATTTAGCTATGCAGGACTAAATTATGAAGACTATCTTGTCATCGATCCTGAGCTTTATCGTCCTGCAGAAGTTGATATTCTTCTGGGAAATCCGGCCAAAGCAAGAAAAAAGCTTGGCTGGGAGGCAAAAACAAGTTTTGAAGAACTGATTCAATTAATGGTTGAAGCGGATTTAGCACGAATGAAAGAGAAGTAGCAACCCGTTACCATGCAAAAAGCCAGTGTTTCCTTCCTCCGGGAAATCTGGCTTCTTTTCATGTTTATGCTCTTTATGCCTCCGCTTTTTTTATAATAAGACCGATGGAAGTAGACACAAACTGGCCAATTTGCAGCTTCAGGTGGTACTGGCTTGTATAAGGCGGAACATCGATAAATGAATCGATCTGCCCATTCCCAAGAGAATAATCAATGTCAATGGAGTGTCCTGCTGCCCGTAACGTTTCCACCATCCATTCAATATCCCTTTTTCTAAAAAGGACGGTTATGCCATATTCCAATGTCTCATCGTTAGAAGAAACATTGAATTCTGTGGTATGAATCGCTATGCCACCGGGACGTAAACATTTCATCTGATTGATAATAAAATTCTTTCCTAATTCAATGGAACCACAATGTTCGAATGCGCATGACGACCATGTGAAATCGAAGCGATTCTCGTATTTATCAGGAATATGATTCATATCCACATTTTCAAAGGTGACGAATTTGCAGAACTGTTCCGCATCGCACAATCCGTATTGATTTAATTCATCAAGATGATTGCTATGTTGATTCGAGTCTACCCACCCTTGCACTTTCGCTCTATCAACATCCAAATCGGTCGCCACAATCTGGCATCCATGTGCTGCAAAAAGGGATACAAGCCGCTCTTTGCCGACGCCAAACCCCAATCCTTTTTTACCAGAAGCAAGCATCCCACGTTCAAGAAGCCCTTGATAAATGTAACAAAACTCCCATAATTTTCGATGATACACATGAGGATGCTGCAACTGCGTGCAAGCGTTCTTAAACCACTCTGTTTCAAAGTCCTGTTCTTTACACAGTTGAGAGATTAACATAAAGCTTTACTCCTTCCAATCTTTAGATCGAGGTGTTCGGGTCTTGAATACATCGCCAGTGCCTCGACAGTTGTTGGAACAAGTTGACTATCATATCCAATAATATGAAAACTGAAACCACGTTCGGCGAATTTTTGCAAAATAGGTAAAGGATGATACCCGCCTGCACTCCACAGAACCGGGCAGTATTCCATGATAATTTGGATTTCATCATTACTATCAATAAGCTGGAATAAGCCATCCATCATCAGCGGTTCCGACCCATCTATATCAATCTTGATCACATCTATCTTCTGTTTCGGGAAATATTCCGAGAACACAACGGTTTGTACTTTCACTTCTGCTGTCCCTGGAGTCCCTGGGTTATAAATGCTAGCTCCTCCTGTTCCAGGAATATATAGCATCGTTTCACCATTTGTATTTGTTAATGCTACTTTGTGTAACTCAACATGCGTAAACCCGTTTATCGCTATACTCTTCATGAAATTATCATGATGAAATGGATTCGGCTCGAACGCATGAACTTTTCCCTGTGGGCCAACATGCATTGCAGCTAGGAGGGAATAATAACCACAATTGGCGCCGATATCTAACACCGTCATCCCTGGTTTTACCAGACCTAAAAAAGTATCCGTTACCCACTTTTCCCAAAAACCGTGTTGGATGATAAGATTTTGTAAAACATCCCTTTGATCTAAATAGATATAAGGTCCATGTAACAAAGTTGTTAGTACAGTATGAGCATCTATATATTGAATGGGTCTATTCATATGTTTCACCCCCTTACCTCTAAAGCTTATTTATTTTATGCAAAAGGAAAAAAACGGTGAGACCAGCTTACATGTACCACCATCGACGGCAAAAGCCAGTGCCTAATTACGATGCGCGAACTGGAGCATTTTGTAGAAGTATTGAAAAAGCGTATGAAGCAAGTGCTTCACACGCTTTTTATTTCTTCCCACGTCATACAGAGACGAATAATATCTTCTTCCACAAGCTCGCTGCCTATTTGCACTTCAATCAACTCCAGATCGGAGGTTGCTTTGACCCCGTGCTTGGAACCAACAGGAATTTGGAGCACATCTCCCTGTTTTACTCGCGACACCTTTCCATCAAGAATAAATTCGCCTTCTCCGGAAATAATGATCCAGACTTCTTTTCGTTTCAAGTGAATTTGATAACTAAGGTTTTTTCCAGCTAGCACTTTGAGTCTTTTGGTTAATGCTTCATTTCCATCTTCAAGCTTTTTATAATCCAAGACACGGTACCAGCCCCAGCGCCTCTCTTCATACATCGGTCGTTGTCCGATATCTTTCACGATTTCTTTCATGCGCGGGCTGGCTGACTTATTCGCTACCAAAATCCCATCAGGACTTGAAATCACGGCAATATTAGATAAACCTAGAACAGCAACAGGGATTTCCAGTTCATTAATCAGATGCGTATTGTTTGAATCAATGCTTACCATTCCTTTCCCGATTACATGAGTATCCATCTTCTCTGTTAGCGCATCCCATGTCCCCAGGTCTATCCAATCGCCTTCATAAGGTATGACTACAATCTGATCCGCTTTTTCTACCACTTCATAATCAAAACTGCTCTTAGGAAATTCAGCATATCGTGCAACCAGTTCTTCATAGCGAAGCGGAAGCCTTCTTTTGACTAATTGATTCAGCAGGTAACTGAGCTTAAACACAAACACTCCACAATTCCATAATGCTTTTTGCTCGATTAGCTTTTGCGCTTTCTCTTTATAAGGCTTTTCAATAAACTTTCGTACTGTCATATAAGGCATTATCAATTCATGATGAACAGGAACAATGTAACCGTATTTTTCGGAAGGGGAGGTTGGATAAGCTCCGATTAAAGCAATGTCAGCCTTTGATTCACGAATCGCTTGCTCTACCTCTTCCATCTTCTGAAAGAAGCGATCTTCTACATACGTATCGACAGGCAATACGCATACAATCTCATCCAAACTTACTTGAGCGAAAGAATAAAGATAACTAGCAGCCAAGGCAATCGCGGGAAATGTATCCCGCCGCTCTGGTTCTACAATTAACCGAATCCTGTCCCCTATTTGATTTTGAATTATATCCACTTGCTCTTTATTTGTGACAATATAGGTCGCATCTGCTAACTGGGCGGAACATAATTGCCGCCAAATTCTTTGTACCATAGATTCTAATTTCGTGCCTTCATGCTTTAAAACTTTCAAAAACTGTTTGGCACGAGAAGGATTGGATAATGGCCATAACCGCTTTCCTGACCCGCCGGATAGTAAAATTAATTTCACTTTTCTATCAACCTTTTGCCCATATTTTTGCACACGCATGCTCTCTACACATATGACTTGATGTTTCAACATTGTATAGTGGTAAGAGGATAAGAACCCTCTCAACCATAAAAATGTTTCACAAGCTCATCCATTCGCCGGTACATCCGTTCAGCTACTTTTTGTTTTGAGAATGTGTCAAGGACATCTTTTCTCGCCTTCATCCCGACCTGTTTCGCTTGCTCACTATTTTCATATACTTGGCGCATCAAAATTCTTACATGTTTCTCGCTCGGCTCAGCCCACTTGTGGCCATCCAACTCTCCGAAATATGGAATGCTCCGCTCAATAGGAACTAGCCCTTCTATATCAATTAAATAACTATTTGTATCGTTCATAAAAGCGGTCTGTCCACCCCAGCGCGTGCCAATCGTCGGCAAAGCCATCGCCATCGCTTCCATATAGGGACGCCCCCATCCTTCTCCACGTGAAGGCAGTACAAATGCGTCTACAGCAGCATATAATAGAATCATCTCTTCTTCGGTAAAATAAGAGTCAATGATTTGTACAGGAGGAATGTCGCTTATTCCCATTCTTTTTGCCTGCTCTAAAATCATTGCGCGAGGGTTTATATTTCCTTCCAGCATCTTACTTACCTTCAAAATCAAACATACATTCTCTTTAGAAGAGAATTCTTTAAAGTAGGCACTAACCAGTACATCCCAGCCTTTGCGCTTATTCCAATCAAATACTGACAAAAAATTGAATGCGTGCGCACTTGCGAGAGGATAAGGTTGAACTCGTTCCGGATTATATAGCTTACCATCAATTGTTCCCGGCAAAATAAAGATTCGTTCTTTTTCTACACCTGCCGCTGCAAATGTTTCTCTATTAAATTCAGAGGGCACCCATACTTCAGTCAACTCATTCATCTTCTCTACCCAACCGGGCGGAAGTGAGTCTGTTTCAAACATCGTACGGCCAATGGAGATGGGAGCACAAGGAGAAGAAAACAAATAAGCCGGGGCGGCTTGATAATGAATAAGCGGTTGTTTCAATGTGTTATTTTGCAGAGCTGTTACGTAATTTCTCATCTCAGTGTTTGTTAATTCAGGCTTTTGCTGATGTTCTGCCGGCTCAATTTTTACTTTTAAAGGGAACGGCTTTAATGCATCCAGAAAAACTTTCTGTTCCTCAGCATATCCAGAAGCGTTATAAATCGGGGAATGCCATAATACCTCATAAGCACGCTTTTGCGCTACTACATAATAATCATAGTTATTATATTGATAATGGGACTCTTTTATCGTTAGCCCGAACGTTTCTAAAATGGATTCTATTAACCGCTTTGGATAGGGGCGAACATGCGTCAAATCCAGCCAAAAGTTCTCAACTACAGGAGGATGGGCAATATTTGGGGTCAAAATGATGATCTTTCCATTGTTCTTTAAGGATTTGACACATTGAATGAACAAGTTTAACAAATCTTTGGGCGCAAGGTGCTCAATAATATGTCCCATAAAAATTCCGTCATACATCTCCTCTTTCCCAGCCAGGAAATCTTCTGCTCGTTTTTCCTCAATATTTAATCCTTTCGCCCTCCCCTGCACAACCTTTTCCTTGTCAAAATCAATCCCGACTGTTTCGACGCCAACTTGATTCAACATCTCCATAAGCAGCCCATTGCCGCACCCGATATCCAACACTTTGTCTCCCGGAAGAAAATAAGGCACCCAGTATTCCCGAAGCTGACGTATAGCGTCTTCCTCTCCTTCAAATTTGTGGGCGATACGATGATACAATTCCTGAACGTCTTTTCCTTCAAATCCCGCCTGATGGCTTGTGTATGTTTCTTTTGTAAGCAATATTCGTTCCCGCACTTTTTGCAGGCTTTGTTGTACATCCTGCCGGTTGGCGTCGATTTCTAAAGCCTTAGCATACATCTCCCTCGCGCGGAAATCATTGCCCATTTCGAAATAATGCCTGCCTACATCATGATACAATTCAATGAGTTGTTCCTTTTTCTTGCACTGTTGTATCATCTTCTGATAACAACTGATCACCTCAGACCTGTTTACGGGATTTCCTGTTATCCCTTTGCGAAACGCCGCCAGCGCCTTATTATATTCCTTGAGATTCGTATAGCAAATACCAATATAGTTCCAGAGCGTAGCCTGAAAGGTTTCATTCTGCTGCTGCATAATATTAGAGATAAACTCAAACTGTTCAAGCGCCGCCCTTGTCTCATTTTTTCGAAAAAGAAGAGTCGCCGCATAATACCGGGCATGAAGGGAAGTCGGATATGCATCCATTACACGCAAAAAAGTATCCAGTGCTTCATTTCCTAAATTTTGTTGATATAACTCCACCCCTTTTTGGATTTCGGTGCTGATAATTTCTTGATCGCTTGCTCTCGTTGGTTGCTTCTCCGAAAGCATTGCTTGTAAACGGTCAGAAACCAATTGGGCACTGCGGTTCCAGGTAAATGTAGAGAGAATTTCCTGGCTTGCTTTTTGTCCTTTCTGCTTTGTTACATCCTGGTTTTCATAGACGAATCTCATGTTTCTTTGCAATTCATTTTTATTAATTTTCAACCACCATGGAAAATCAATGGTTTCCATGTCACCGATTTTTTTGTCTGGCCATTTTTCTTGCTCACATGAAATCAAAAAAGCAATCCCTTCATGGCAAAAATCTTTGCTCGGCCCTAAAGAAGGAACCATTGCGGGCGTACCGCACGCCATCGCTTCAATAATGGGCAACCCAAATCCTTCTCCGCGGTAAGGATGAACCAGACAACCACATGCTTTGTACAAACCCGCGAGTTCGTCAGGGGACAGTTCGTGATTTATATACAATATTTCGGGATTTTTTTTATCCAACCGCAACTGTTGAATCAGCTCTCCCAAATTCCTCCCGTTATAAAACGAATTCGTTCCAAAATCCTTAATCACCAAACAAACATCATCTTCCGGTGTGAATTCATCTAAGTATGCCTGCAATAATATATCAATCCCTTTGCGTAAAATGGTGCCACCGACAAACAAAAACCGAAAAGACTTATTCGTATTTAAAGCCATCGGTTCCACATGATAATGGAACGTATTTTCGTCGACACCAAGCGGGATGACTTTAATCTTGCTCTCGGGAATTCCCGATTGTACATAACATGCTTTGTTATAGGTACTATAAACCCAGATTTCATCCACCCAATATTTCATAGGAATGTACCATTTCCGTGGAATGGAGCCGAATTCCCACGGTTGCATTAAAATCCATCTACCGCTATTTGGCCTGGTGAAGTCGGGCGGCCATTGATGCCTTACCGTTATATCTGCCTGACTATCTCTCGTAACGTATCTTTCCTTAATTGACTTCATTTCTTTATCCATAACAAAGTTTGAATCTTCTTCATAGGAAATAATCCCAATATCAAATTTGTTTTCGACGATGAGCCTTTTGCATAGTTCCCGGTTTACCAAGGCTAAGCTATGATTGATACATTGTGAGCCTACCCAGTTTATTTTAAACGTATCCGAATTCAAAGCGCACACCTCCAGTATTTTATTTACCCATGATATGTTTAGAACCCCTGTACACATGATGTTAATTGGATGGTTACGTTTCACTTTAGAAAAAAACACCAGATACGGCTGCTTGATTCATACAGAAGGATTGGATGGGTACTCTAATGTAGAGTGTAGACCGGTAACAGCTTGATACAAATTGTATAAATTGGGGTAAAGGGCTACCTTCGTTGCTAACAGTTGCTTCAATTCAAGGAGCATGGTCGCCGCTAATTTGCAACGGATCTCGTCTTGCAACGGCTGCTGGTTTATCATCTGTTTATAAAGTTTTCTCGCTTCCGGGTACTTTTGTTGGGAAAGCAAGTGGGCGGCATATAACAAAGGGTTCTCTTGTGTCTTTTCAGAACAAGGCATATTTATGGGCACATATCCAAATTCATCTACTAATTTGGAGACTTTTTGCTGCAACACCGTATTTTCTGTCTTATGCATGAACGAAACAAGTTGTTCCAGCTGCTTTTTTCCATTAAGTTCAACACATTTACCAAATACTTCACTAACGGCTTCGATATCTATGTTTTTCGTATCGTCCATATGGTTTGTAGTAAATCGTTGATGAAGCAAGCGGAAGGTCACCGTTTTTCTATCATGACCTGCCAGCGTCTCCATTTGCTTTACGTACATATCGGCTTCATTGAATTTTTCTTCAACCCAAGCAATGATACACAGCGCTTCTAACGACTGAAAATAATACAGGCTTGAACTCGGCACACTGGCCAATAGCGCTTTCGCTTTCGGAAGTAATCCAATCCCCATGAAAGATAATCCTTTCATGCTGCTTAGCCAATCATTCGATAGGCCGATATGCTCTAACTTTTCAAGCATATGAAGCGACATAATATAGTTTCGCTTCGCAATCAGCGATTGAATCAGCGGGTGGAAGATACGATCGATGCCTGCATCGAGTGGTGAGCCTGCCTCTTTTCTCTTTTCAATCACATGATGTAAGTATCCATAACGATGAATTTTTACAGGAAGAAATCCAATTTTCGCGTCGTTTTCTACCTCTTCAATATTTAGCCTCTCGTAGAGCGGATGAATGAAGCGATAACCCATGCGATTTCGAAACAGTCGGATATGGGATGTCTGAATTCCTTTTTCTGTTACGGAGCTTTCGCCATAGTACGTAATGAAAGGCAGACAGAAAGCATGGTATTCTTTTTTATCCCGGTTTGCGCGCAGTTGATCCCGATCATTTTCATCAAGTTCTTCATCAGCATGCAACCAGAGAATCCAATCCCCTGTTGCACGTTCTAGAGCAAAATTGCAGGCATCCGCGAAATTCCCATTCCAGGAAAAGCGAAATACTTGCGCCCCAAACGACTGGCAAATTTCTGCCGTACGGTCAGACGAGCCTGTATCGACAATGATCATTTCATCTACTACATCTTTTATGCTATTTAAACAACGGGCCATCCACTCTTCTTCATCTCTAACAAGCATACACAAGCTCAGGCAAGGGAACTTAGGCAAGGGACATAACCTCCAGGATTTGATGAATTTGTTCTTTGTTGATGATGCTAGAATCAGGATGATAAAACAGCCCTTCCTGTAGCAACAGGGCGGCTTCCTCTAAATATACTTTCGCAAGCGCGCGCAAAAGAGATTCATTATTTCCAATGCTGCTCATCAAATGAAGGGCGGCTTCTTGTTGCCCGCTCGCTGCGTAACAATAGTAAAGAAAAAGGCGTGATACGCCATAATTAGGGAACGTTTTATTCAGGCGCTCCAACCAGTAAATGCCCTGAGCATAGTTTCCTTCTCGCAACGCACAAATTCCCGCAAGGTAAAAAATCTGTTGATTAGCTGGTTCTATCCGTTCTGCTTCCAGCAAATAATGTTTGGCTGCTGTAAATTGATACCATGTTATGAGGAGTTGCGCCATCAACATATAGTCTACGGTCTGGGCAGGCTGGACAAGCTCATGCAATTTCGCCGTTGCTTTTTCCACCGAACTTTTCTTACAAAGCAAAGGAAACAGTTGATAAAGAGGCTCCGTCCATTTTCGGTTACATACATATGCCTGCTGGAAATGGTGAACCGCCTTATCGACTTGATTTAATTTTCTGTAAGAAAGCGCTAAAGCATAATGAGCTTTCTCATTACTTAATGCCTTATTGCTGGGATACTTATGAATAGGAGATGATCCCATAGCCAGACATTGGTGAAACATCTCTATCGCTTGTGAGTATTCACCTAATTCAAAAAGGCAAACTGCTTTCAAATAAATGAGATCTGTAAAATCCGGAAAAAGTTGTATTCCTTCATCAAGAAGATGGATGGCTTCGGGAAAGTTCCGCATCGCCAGTAGCGCACTGGTATAATTCTTGAACAAGCTTGCTACCCAGATTTCTTGAAAGTCCTGCAAATGCTTGCGAGCAAGTTGAAATTGCTGACTTGCCTCCAAATATCGCTTTACATTTAAATATTCCGTACCAAGATTGTAATAATGAAATGGATGGCCAGGATGTTTTTTCACCTCCGCTTCAGCAATTTTTATATTTCGTTCTACTTTGCGTTTTTTCTGCATTACTGCTGCCGAATATCCATAATGATGAATACGAATCGGTGTCATTAACAAGCTGTCCGTTGTGCTCCGTTTAATAATAGACAAAGTAATTTGTTCATGAAGAGCGCCAACAAAACGGTATTCAGGCCTATTCCTCCACAATCGGACACTGGGAAATACGCATACATCTCCGGTAAATTCAAAGTTGTGGTTGAGAATTTGAAAAAGGTAGCCTTCCGCTGTCCCTGATTGAATTAATGCCTGAAATTTCCTCCTGTCTTCTTGTTCGAGCCGTTCATCCGCATCCAGCTGTAGAATCCAATCTCCTGTCGCTTTCTTCAAAGAAACATTGCGCGCCTTAGAAAAATCGTCTTCCCAAGGTTTGTGGAACACCTTAGCGCCATATTTTTTGGCAATCGCAACGGTTCGATCTGTTGAGCCAGTATCCACGATAATGATTTCATCGACAAGCGATTGCACACTCTCTAAGCAGGCAGGCAAATGCTGTTCTTCATCCTTAACAATCATACACAGGCTTACTTTTGCTTTTTTGGTACCCATTCACATCTTCCCCCCATTCTCTATCCTCTTCTCAACCTCAACACGATTCCTCTTTTTTATCGTATTTCCTAATGGTTGGATATGTGACTAGAAAATGCAAGAGGAATAGTCATAAAGGAACGGGAACCTACATTTCGCTTTCTCATTTTCTACAAGGGGATATCATAAAATACAATATTGACTGGAGAGCTACTTATTTCAGAAAAGGAGGAGACAGCTTGCCTGAACTTTCATGGATTCATCTGGTTATTCTCATTTTCGCTTCTTTCCGCCTTACCCACTTGCTTGTATTTGACGAAATCACATCATTTATCCGAGCCCCTTTTTTAGCCATAACGCATGAAGAAGACGTAGACGGCCAGACCATCCAGCACATTGAGATCAAGGGAACAGGCCTGCGTCGCTTAATCGGCAAACTTTTAAGTTGCTATTGGTGCGTCGGCATTTGGTCCGCCGCGCTGGTAGTCACGTTATACTGGTTCTTGCCAGCCTCATTTATTTTCCTGGTGATTCTCGCCATCGCGGGAGCGGCGGCCCTCATTGAGTCAAAAACATAAGCTTCATCCTTTCTTCAACCCCATCTTACGAATGGATAGCATTGATGGACATCTGCAACTGCCGGGTCTTTATGTCCGGCAATTTTTATTCATGTCCCTTTTCCCCACAAAAGTAAAAATACATCCTCATCCTCCATAAGAGCCGAGACAGGCTGGACAACACGATAATACAATAGTTAAAAAGTGGGGTGATAAAAGTGGACAAAGAACAAAAAGTGATCCCTTTTGCTTTATTAAAAGAACGCGGTACAATACGAAGAAAATACAAAGAATACCACAACGAAACACTGACTCGGCTGCTGCTTGAATACCATGAACAGTGCAGCGAACTATTCGATTTATGTATAGAGTCGCGCAAATTATTGATTGAATACCGGGAAAAATACAGCCGAATGCGCGAATTGTATACGAAATCCTGTGAATTAGTAAAGCAAAAACAGGAAGATATGCAACGAACCATCAGCGCATATTCGCTTATGAAATGTTTTATTGCGAAAAAGGGGCTGGAAGATGAATTTAGAAATTTTATTCGGACTCTTCCCCATGGCTAACAGGCAGACTGGCTTATTATGTAAGAACGACTTGCAGGCGTTTGCCTTCTCGCTCTTTTTCCGTCCGTATCAGACGGCATCGCCAGCGCCTTCAACAAAACACAAAGCTCTCTGTCAGCGTATGCTAACAGAGAGCTTCTGTGCTTTTTCCCTATTATACGGGTGGGTTCGGGTTAATCTCTTCAGCGGTAAAGACAAATGCGGAGGTCGTAATTCCGCTGGAGGTAGGCGGCACATCTACAGTCAGGAAGTACGTATGCGTTCCCGGCGGCACGTTCTGATCGACAAAGTGGAAGCTCGTCGTTGTCGGATTGAACGCAAGGGTAACCGTAAGAGGCAGAACCAGAGCGGAAAGCGTTAAGTTTAGAAGCGAGCTTGTATCCGTAATTTCGAAAACGTTCACGCCAGCCGGTCCGATGGCATCCCGCCAGATTCTAAACGTTCCCGGGACGCCCAAGTTAATGCTCAACGGGAGAACCGTGATCGGTAAAGTAGTAAGGCCAGCCGGAGCCCATTCTACCGTTCCTTCCAAATACACCCGATCGCCCACCTGGTCAGTTGTGATCGTCACCGAAGTAATGGGCTGTTGGGTAGTAGGGGGGGGCGTAACCGGCACGCTTTCGCTTACTTGTAATTCACAAAGCAAATTACATTCCTCTCCCCGTACAGGGGGCGGACATGAAGGCGGGCAAAAGATCACTGGATTAGCAGGACGGCAACCTGGACAGCACGAATTTAAACAAAAACTACAAGCCAATATAATCATCTCCTTTTTTCATTTACTATATTCTATATACATGCATATCTCATTGACTCCACGCTTACCCTGATGAATTCACACATTTTATAAAATCAAAATGCGTTTATAGCAAGACAGCATATAAAAAAGTCTATCATCTTCTTGACTCCCGTAAATTACGCAACAAGCAAATCGCTCATCATCCTCCATGTTCCAACATTCGCACGACTGACAAAAGAATAGGGGCATAGAAAAGAGGGAAATGAGCCCTTCATTCAAAACGAAAGAAAGCTCCCCGGCAAGATACTGAAGAGCCTTCCTATCCATCTTCCTTATCTCCGATTCTGTTCCCCACCAGTGTCTTCGAAAGGATAGATTACTATATTCTATTATTCTAGTATGTAAATGCCTCCGCGTCTGTCGTAGGGAAATTATCTATTTTCTATATTCATACCATTTGGTATATCGATATCCTTTCTATAATATCTATCTCTTCATGTATGTTCCGACATTTGTACCGTGATAGGAAAATTTTCAGATAAAAAGGAACAAAAGAAGTGAGAAGCAGGCAGGCGCCTAGCGTCTGATTTCCGCTTCTCACTTTGTTATCTCTATTTCCTTTTTACCACCTTGGCTCCGCCACAAGCGCATCCGCCTTTTTTCGCTTTATTCCGAGCTTGTTGTGAAAATCCATAACTTCCCCATATGTTGTCTCCCTGCTTTAGGATTGTACTTTTGCTGTTGGTTTTATTCGGATAAAGTCCCGGGCTTACCCGATACTTAGGGTTGTTCATGCTAACCACTCCTTTCTACTAGCATGTACCATCCTATTAACACAATATGCTTACTGCACAAAATGGTGTGATAGAGTAAAAAAAGAGGCTTTCTTACATGAAATAGAAAACCTCCTTACCCTGTTTTTTAATCGCTTCTGAAAAACACAAGCTCAAGCGACCGCACTTCATTATTTTTCATTGTAAAGCAACGTACAACCGGAGACGGAGCTGCTAGCGATACAATGATGTAAGCCACCTCCGGATAAGGGTTGTAGGCGATATCCGTTACGGAAGGGTACGCTTCCGTTGTGGGATGCGAATGAAAAATTCCTGTTAATTGTTCTCCCTGCTGTTTCATCTTCTCCAATACTTCCGCTACAGCCGGCTTCGATAATAAAAAGCGATCTGGCTTCTTTGCTTCATTTGAAAGTTTCCAGAGCGTAAGACCAATCTCAGCCCCTATCGGACCAGAAATGAGTCCGCACGCTTCGTTCGGAAGCTTCTGTTTACAATAAGCAATCATCTCTTCATATGTTGCTTCGTGCAGGTGAAATGGAGCGGGAAACATTATTCCTCCTCTTTTCCGAACATCACATTTTTTTTTGCAGGTTCTACTCTATCTCCTGTATTTTCCGTGAACATCTCTATTCTCGTATTTTCATCTTCAGCAAAAGCTCTGTTCGGTTCATGTATATTGTAAAGCTGCCCCCCTTCTTCCGATACCTGGAAAGAAGAAAATGAGTTAAAGGTTCCTTTACTTTCGGAAGTAGGCTTCATCTGTCCGTTTGTGGCCAGCGATTGCAGCATTTTGAATGTCCCTTTACTTTTGGCCAGCTTGGTCTGTCCATGCGCTTCCATTTGCTGCATATTCAAGGCTTCTTCACTTTCAGCCGGCTTCGTCTGTCCATGTACCGCCATTTGCTGCATATTAAAGGTTCTATTGCTTTCGGCAGGCTTCGTCTGTCCATGTGCTGTCATCTGCTGCATGTTAAAGGTTCTATTGCTTTCGGCAGGCTTCATCTGTCCATGCACCGCCATCTGCTGCATGTTAAAGGTTCTATTGCTTTCGGCAGGCTTCGTCTGTCCATGTACCGCCATCTGCTGCATGTTAAAGGTTCTATTGCTTTCGGCAGGCTTCGTCTGTCCATGTGCCGCCATCTGCTGCAACCTTTTAAACGTTCCTCCTGCGTTGATCTGTCCTCTCTTCATATCAGTAACCCGCATCATAACTGACGGGTTTGGCCTGGCAAACGCCTTCTGTTCCTCGAAAATTCGCATAAACCACGGCTTCTTTACGGCCACTGTTTCCGGTGCAGGTGTTGCCTCTTTTTGCGGAAGCGCCGTTAACTCGACCACCTGTTTTTCTAACTCCCCAATCTTCTGTTCCTTCTCGACCATACGAGTGTGTGCCTCTTCTGTATCTTCCTTAAGCTGGGCAATATGATTTTCCAGTTCCTTTTTCTCAGCTTCATATTGCATCGCCTGCTTCTCCAGTTGCTGTTGCAGTTCATGCAGCTGTTTGTCTTTTTTATCAAGTTCTGTTTGGACGTGATTCGCTTTTCCTTCGTATTCATCAATTTGGCTTTCCAGTTGCGCTTTTTCGTTTTTTAGCCAGTTTTCTTTCTGCTTCAACTTGGTAATGAGTCGCTCTTTCTCTTCCATTTCCATCCGAACTTGCGTTACCGTATCATTTGTCAATTTCATCTGCTGCTTTAGCTGTTCAATTTCCTGCGCAAGTCGCTTTCTCTCTGTTTCATGTTCCGCCACTTTCTTCTCAAATCGGCTATTTAGCTCACGAATTTCTTGATCTTTGTTGAATAACTCCTCCTGCATCTGCTTCATTTCTTCGTTGAACTGTACCCTTAATTGTTGAAGCAGTTTGTCTTTTTTGTGAAGTTCATCATGCAATTGTTTGTCTTTTTTATTAAGTTCCGTTTGTGCGTAATTCGCTTTTCCTTCATATTCATCAATTTGGCTTTCCAGTTGCGCTTTTTCGTTTTTCAACCGGGTTTCCCGCTGCTTCAATCTAGCAATAAGTTGCTCTTTCTCTTCTATTTCTGTCCGAACTTGTGCTACCTCATCATCCATCTTTTTAATTTGCCGCTTCAACCGCTCGATTTCTTCCACGAGTTGCTTTTTCTCTGTTTCATGTTCTACCATGCTCTTCTCAAGCTGACCGTTTAGCTCACGAATTTCCCGTTCTTTATTAAATAATTGTGTCTGCGCCTGCTTCACTTCTTCATCCAACTTTGATTGCAATTGTTGCAGTTGTTTATCCTTTTTATCAAGTTCAAATTGCGCACGGCTGGATTTTTCCTCGTACTCATCAAGCTGATGTTCCAGTTGCGCCTTTTCGTTTTTCAGCCGGGTTTCCCGCTGCTTCAATCTAGCAATAAGTTGCTCTTTCTCTTCTATTTCTGTCCGGACTTGCGTTACCTCATCATCCATTCGTTTAATCTGTCGCTTCAACCGCTCGATTTCTTCTCTCAATTGCCTTTTTTCTATCTCGTGTTCAGCAATTCTCTTTTCAAGCCGGCTGTTTAACTTATCAAATTCCTGTTCTTTATTGCTCAATTGTTCCTGCGCTTGCTTGACCTCTTCCTCCAGCGCATGAATATGCTGCTGTAATTGTGCCGCGAATTGTTCATGCTGCCATGCATCATTTATGGCTTGTATCGCTTCCGCTTCCTTTTCCTTTGCGTCATACCGCTCAACTTTTTGTGCAAACTGAAGCTTAAGCTCTTCGATTAATTGATCCTTTTCCATTAAATATTCCTGCGCCAGCAACAATTCTTGTTCTAATTCATTAATATGCTGCTGTGTTTGTTCATCAATTAACTGCTCTTTTTCCAACAAACACGATTCGGCGTATTTCACTTCCTCTTCAAGATAACGAATACGCTCCTGAATTTGCGCTTTCTCTGCTCCATACTGTGCCAGTTTCTGTTCCAATTGCAATCTAAATGCCTCAATTTGCTGATCTCGTTCCTCTACATGTACCTGCGCTTTTTTCAACTCTTCTTCATAGTGCGCGATTTGCTGTTGCAGCCGCCTTATTTCTTCTTCTTCTCTCTCGTTCGCGCGCTTCTCGCGCACTTGCTGAAGCTGTGCCTCAAGCTCAGCGGCGCGCTGCTCAAGCTCCATTTTTTCCGCTTCATATTGCGCCAATTTCTGTTCCAGTTGCCGTTTAAACGCTTCAATCTGCCGTTCGCGCTCTTCTGCATGCCGTTGTGCTTTTTCCAGTTCTTCTTCATAATGCGCCATTTGCTGTCGCAACACGTTTTCATGCTCTTCTCTCTCTTTCGTATGTTTCTGCCGCGACTGCTGTAGCTGTGCTTCAAGTTCAACCATACGCTGCTCAAGCTCCGCTTTCTCCGCTTTATATTGCGTTCGTTTCTGTTTTAGCTGTTGTTTAAGTTCCTCGATTTGCCGATCGCGTTCTTCTGCATGCCATTGCATTTTTTTCGAATCTGCTTCATAATGCGCGATTTGCTGTTGCAACTGTCCTTTCTCTGCTTCATACTGTGCCGCTTGCTGTTCTAGCTGCCATGTAAGTTCCTTAATCTGCCGATCTCGTTCCTCTACATGTACCTGCGCTTTTTTCAGTTCTTCTTCGCAGCGCGCGATTTGCTGCCGCAACGCTAATTCATTCTCTCCTTTCACATCCGCAACCTGCTGCTGTGCCTGCTGAAGCTGCGCTTCAAATTCAACCATACGCTGCTTAAGTTCCGCTTTCTCCGCCTCATACTGTGCCGCTTGCCATTCTAATTGTTCAATATGTTGCTGTTTTTTGTACAGGCATGTCTGCATTTCTTCTAGCTGGCATTCAAGCTCCTCCATGCGCTGCTGTGCTCGCTGATTCTGCTTTTCATTTTCCTCAGTTCTTTCCTCAAGCTGCGTTTGGAGCTGCGCAATCTGTTGTTCTCTTTTCACAAGCCGATTTTCCCATTCTTTTTTATATCTTTGCTCCTGCTCGTACAGCTGTGTCTGAAGGGTCTTCGCTTCTGTTTCCATTTTTTTGACGCGCTTTTGCCAATCCTTTTTATCGTTCTCATATTGCGCAACCTTGCCTTCCAAGACATCCACTTCGCACGCTAGCTTTTCTATTGTCTGTAAAAGCTGCTCCTTCTCCTCCATATGATGCCTTCTTTCTTCGCTCAATTCGTGCAAACGCCTGTTCTGTGCTTCCAGTTCATCCTGCAGTGATAAAATTTTGTTCTTCAGTTCTTCCTGTATCTGGCTAAGATTTCCACTATTCTTATACTGTTTGACTCTTGTTTTATAACGAGAAAGCTCCGCTTTATAGCGCGAGAGAATGACTTTATAGCGCGAAAGCTCAGATTGTAAATTAATTAGCTTTTGTTTTAACTGCAATTGGCTCGAATCACTTGATTCGAACCGGACGATCGAACCATCTTTCATCATCAATCACCTCTTCTTGATATATGTCCCTTGTGTCTCTCTATTTTTATGCATCCGTCTAGATATAGGTGAAGTCGTCGTGAAAAATGCTAAACGATTTTTTTCTTTTTTACCTATCGTAAAAAATTCCGCGAATGCCTAGAACTGCCTCCGAGCCCTCTCCATAAAATAAAGTAGTTCCAATCCCCACCAATACTTCAGAAAGGATGGTTATGCATGCATATAAACCATGAATTTAACCCTGAAGCAATTCAAGGCGCACAACAAGAAACTGTATGTATCAAAGTGCCTAAAGTGTTTGACTGGGTAACCCGCCAAGTCGACGTTCCACTCATTAGCCAGCGCGGTCTTCTTACTGAGGTTTTCCCTGGTTGCACATTACCCACAGGAATAACCACCCAAGATGTTGCAAAATTCGGAACCGTCGAATGCTTTTTATCCGACGAGTTCGGAAAACCGCTTGATCCGTTAGATGAAGGATCGATTTGCTGCGTTGAAATCACGCAGCCGGGTGGTCGTCAAGATGTGCAGGTTACGCTGCCTACAGGCGAAGTAGTTACACTGCAAAAAGTGAAAGTGCTGAAAAAAGGATTCGTCACCGTTGTTTTAAAGGTGCTGCCAACCGTATGTGAGAAACCAATTATCTGCTGTGTAACAAAACCGTTCCAAGTAGCAGAGAAGTTTTTCCTGTGCGCACCTCCGGGAACATTCCTACAGTGCCATATTACTGATTTTGAATGCGATGCGCAGCTCATTTTCTTCCCTTGCACCGGCACAAATGGAACCGACGAATTCCAGCTCGATATTTCCATCAACATGTGCCAGGACATTCAAATGGAAGCGATGGTTAAGCTCGAAATTTTGGCCGACTTCTGCCAGCCACGTCCAGAATTGCCATTCGAATGCCCACCGCGCCCGTTCCCGCCGCAATGCCCTACTGTTTTTCCAGGTTAATCGGCATTCTTTCTCAGACAAGGAGAGAAATCCTCTCTTCTTGTCTACATTACTTTTTTAGAAAAAGGAGAATAGAATGGACAAGAACCATACGCAAACCATCCTATCTTACTGTGCTGAACTTTCACGTTACACCGCTTTAATTGAAAAAGAATTGACTAAGCCTATTCAGAAGCCAAACGATAACCAGGAGCGAGCAACAAGCGACGGGGGCAGGATAGAAAGTGCGGCTTTTTTTAATTACTCGGTCATTTTGCCAGATGAAGATGAAGAAAACAATGTGCTTGTTATGGGCGACTTCATTGTGAAAAATACGGGAAACGCGACGCTACATGCGCCGATCATTTGCATCCGGATTTCGCCCGCTCCAGCGGGAACACTGAGCGGAAAGATCAGAAAAACGAAAAAGCAGACATCCTTTTTGATTGAATCGTCCTCTTCAAATGAATGGCAGTACATTCAAGAGAACGAGAGTGAACAGGGAAAAAACAACGGGGAGTACTGGCTAACTCCGCTCTTCTGCAACGAATTGATGGCTGGCAACCGCTTGGTCTTTGCCAATTTTACATTGCATCTTACGAAACCACCTGAAGGAAATTCCATCATTGTGAAAGGGTTCGCCTATTTCAAGGAGCAATACGAAGGAGTAGCGGCGCTAAATAATATCGTGATTAATTTTTAAATAGAGAAAAGAAAAAAGAACGTCGGCCCTATATAAGGCCGACTGTTTTTTTACTCCATTTCTTTTAAATTCGTCAGACAGCTCTTGCAAATGTTGCGTCCACGGTAGCTTGTGATATTTTCTGCCGAATCGCAAAAAATGCAGGCCGGAGCGTACCGCTTCAAAATAATTTTTTCTTCATCAACGAAAATCTCCAGCCCATCCTTTTCGGCGATACCCAAATTGCGACGCAACTCAATCGGAATCACGACACGTCCCAACTCATCTACTTTCCGAACTACACCGGTTGCTTTCATTGCCATTTTTATGCCCTCCTATGCTTTATCTTTAAATAGCTGACTGTTTTCTTACCTTAAATTTTATCAAGTCTACAATTAATTAACAGTGCAAATATTGCATGGAATTGGCAATAGTCCCTTTTACTTGCATTGCTGTATCTTATAGTTTCCGGGACTTTTCGCGTATTGCCCTTTGCGCCTGCACATGGCATGATGACAATACGTATTTGTATAGATTGTGTACAGGCATGAAAGACAAACGGCTCCGCTCGTTTCCCCGGTCAAAAAAACCACCCACGCTTCGAAGATCATACTATACAAACTTAGGCATCCTAAGGTGGTGAATCTTAACGTGTTGAAGAAACTGCGCAGAATGTTCAGCAGTACAGCAAAACCGGAAGAAGGATGGGTTGTTGTGTTCCTTGACCGCAACGACTTCCGGTTACGAGCTATGCAACGACGTCTGGAAGAGAAAGGAATCCGGACATTTGTGGAAAAAAGGGCCGCTATCTATGTGCATGAAAGCGAACTGGAAGAAGCGAAGCAAACCGTGGCCGAATGGGTTAACTAACGGCATAAATGAAAGCAGGGATAGGCAATTTCCCATCCCTGCTTTTTCTTTTTTCAACCGTATTTAGAACGGTTTGTTCATCATCATAAACGCGATACAGCCCATTAAAAATATGGAAAAAAGTCCGACACACAGGTTCTGAAAACGAAGCGTTTTCAATTCTTTCTCGGCATAAATTTTGCGACTGTTTGCTACTTCTACCAAACCACGCATAAGAAACCGCTTCATCATATAGAAAACAAACATATATAAAAGCATGGACACAATCAGCCACATCTGCATTAAATATTGAAACGAAGTAACGAAGAAAAACGCAATGCCCGTACTCCAGAGCACTACGTCGGCCGCGCAGTCCAACTTCCGATATGTGGCGAGAAAACGCCGGGTTTGCTCCACGCTTCGCAGCCGTGGAATCAAGAACAGCACGGCAAGCTTGGCCGTGATCGCCAGCAGATGGAAAGTCAAAACAACGTAGAACAACGGTTTCCACCCTCTCTTTTCTTTTCATTTTACTATGGGCCCAAGAATGCGCAAAGGTATTTTTTTGAAAGATAATCTTTTCATTCAACATAGGTGTGATATGATGTTATAAGGATAGAAAGGAAATAAAAGGAACATGTCTAAGGGAGAGGAAAAACATAGCATGAAAACATACCGAAAATACCGCTTCGCTTGGCTTGCGGCAGGCATCCTTGCCCTCGGGCTCCTTGCGGGCGGTTTAATGAACGTAATAGCTGACGCCAAAACCAAAAACGCCGATGTGATGATTACGAGCCTTGACCGCGTGACACTGGCATTTACAGGAGACTTACAGTTCACCGGTACGGTAGCTAAACAAATTAAAAAGAACGGAACAAGCTATCCGTTCACCGACGTGAAGCCTATACTGGCGCGAGCAGATATTGCGGTCGGCAATTTAGAAACGACACTGACAACCAGAGGAGCAGCGCAAAATAAACAATTCACATTCCGCTCCGACCCGCGCATGGCCCAGGCAATGGCTGATAGCGGCTATGATCTTGTTGGACTCGCAAATAATCATACGATGGATTTCGGTCAAGATTCGCTCCTCGATACCATTAAGCACCTGCAAAAAGCGAAGCTCATCCCCATGGGAGCGGGTAAAAATCTTACAGAAGCGACGCAAATCCACTACATAACCAAGCGCGGCAAAACAATCGCATTCTTAAACTATAGCCGTGTGTTACCTTCCACAAGCTGGATGGCTGGCGCGAACAAGCCGGGACTTGCCAGCGCGTACAATCCAAAAGGTATGTACAGCAAAGTCCGGGAAGCAAGAAAAAATGCCGATATGGTTATCGTTTTTATCCACTGGGGCAAAGAACGCATGACCGTACCTGAAGCATATCAGACAGAAATGGGGCATAAATTGGTGGATGCAGGAGCGGACCTTGTTGTCGGTCATCACTCCCACATCATGCAACCGGTGGAATGGTACAAAGGGAAGCTAATTGCCTACTCGCTCGGCAATTTTGTCTTCACAAAAAGCAAAATGGACCTCTGTAACCAGACGGCGATTCTCGAAGTGGCACTCAACGGCAAGCGCATACAGGCAAATCTTGTTCCAGCTCACATCATAAACGGACGGCCACGCCTGATGACGGGAGCGGAAAAAGCAAGCTTTCTGAACTTCATAGACCGCATCTCACCTAAAGCGACAGTTAAAAGCGACGGAACGATTGTTCCATCTCCCTAAGCACCTCTTTGACGGTAGACAAAAACGCACGGCTCGCGCGCGAGCGGTAACGGCCGCGGCGATATGCTATAACAAGCGTGCGCCGCGGCGTCGGATCACGCAACGATACATACACGGGCAGCATCTCCTCTTTCGAGAAACGCGTGATCATTCTGGGGACAAAGGCAATCCCCATTCCTGCGGCCACAAGCGACTGTACGGTTTCAATGTTGCTGCTTTCAAATACAACTTGCGGAACGAATCCCGCTTCTTCACACCATTTGGCGGCCAGGGTGCGAAACCCCTGGCCCTTTTTCAGCATAATAAACGCTTCAGCATTTAGTTCGCGAATCTCTACTTCCTTTCTCCGGGAAAGCGGATGATCAGGTGGCACAGCTAGACAAATTTCTTCTTCCAATATCGGCTCCCACTCAAGATTCGGCTCCTGTATCGGCAGTGAAAGCAGGCTCATTTCCGTTGTGCCGCGGGCCGTCAATTGCTCCAACACAAGGGTCGGTTCTTCAACCAAACGCACCTGGATGCCAGGATACTTTCTTTTAAACACGGGAAGTACGAGCGGCAAAATGTGTGCTCCCGTAATGGGCAGACTACCGACCGTAAGCGTCCCTTTTTCCAATTCCACCATATCCTGCATCTCTTTTTTCAATTGCTCCACCGCATCAAGAATTCTCGTCGCCGATTCATAAAAACGCTCTCCTGCATCGGTCAGGCGGGTCGAACTTGAACGCTCAAATAAAATAACATCCAATTCCTTCTCCAACTTGGCGATTTGCTGGCTAAGCGATGGTTGCGCTAAATGCAACTTTTCCGCCGCTTTTGAAAAACTTTTTTCTTCCGCGATCGTCACAGCATACAGCAATTGTCTAAATTCCATTCAAATCTTCCTTCTTCATTTTTATAGGAAAAACCTATACATTTTATAAATATTATATCTTTGAACTTTTCAGTTTTCTATGCTAAAACTTATATAAAGATTCAAAAAAGTAATAAACAATTACAGAAAAAGGGGAGAGACGAATGAAACCACGCACAATGTTTGAAAAAATCTGGGACAATCACGTCATCCACGCGGAAGAAAACAAACCCAGTCTGCTATACATCGACCTGCATCTTGTGCATGAAGTAACATCTCCGCAGGCGTTTGAAGGATTGCGTCTCGCGGGCCGTAAAGTGCGGCGTCCGGATTTAACGTTTGCGACCGTCGACCACAACGTGCCAACAACAAACCGCTCCCTTCCGATCGAAGATCCAATTTCCCGTCAGCAAATTGAAACGTTGCAGCAAAACTGCAAAGAATTTGGCATCACGCTGTTTGACCTTGACAGCAAAGAGCAGGGCGTTGTTCACGTCATGGGCCCGGAACTCGGCTTGACGCACCCGGGCAAAACGATCGTATGCGGAGATAGCCATACATCTACTCACGGAGCCTTCGGCGCGCTCGCCTTTGGTATCGGTACAAGCGAAGTGGAGCATGTGCTCGCGACCCAATGCCTGCAGCAAAAAAAGCCAAAAACGCTCGAAGTGCATGTGGAAGGCGACCTCCCGCTCGGCGTAACGGCAAAAGACTTGATTCTTGCTATTATCGCAAAGTGGGGCACAGATTTTGCCACCGGATACGTCATTGAATATACGGGCGAAGCTATCAAAAAACTGTCCATGGAAGAGAGAATGACCGTCTGCAATATGTCAATTGAAGCAGGCGCACGCGCAGGGCTGATCGCGCCGGACGAGACGACATTTGAATATTTAAAAGGACGCCAGTTCGCGCCAAAAGGCGAAGAATGGGATAAGGCGGTAGAAGCCTGGAGGAAGCTCGTGACCGATGAGGGCGCGGAATACGACCGTCGCGTAGTCATCGACGCATCCACCATCGAACCGCAGGTTACATGGGGCACAAGCCCGGGCATGGGAATCGGCATTACCGGCGTAGTTCCGGCGCCAGAAGATTTTGCGACGGAAAATGAGCGCAAAGCGGCACAAAAAGCGCTGGAATACATGGGCCTCGAGCCACACACGCCGATGACTAAAATCCAGATCGACCGCGTGTTCATTGGTTCCTGTACGAACGGACGCATCGAAGACTTGCGCGCCGCAGCGAAAATCGCCAACGGCTACAAAGTTGCGCCGCATGTGCAGGCGATGGTTGTACCAGGTTCCGGGATGGTAAAGGAGCAGGCGGAAAAAGAAGGGCTGGATAAAATCTTCATTGAAGCTGGTTTTGAATGGCGCGAGCCGGGCTGTAGCATGTGCCTAGCGATGAACCCGGATGTACTCGCTCCCGGCGAACGCTGCGCTTCCACTTCAAACCGCAATTTTGAAGGACGCCAAGGCCGCGGTGGACGCACGCACCTCGTAAGCCCGGAAATGGCAGCGGCAGCCGCAATCGCCGGCCATTTCGTCGACGTCCGTAACTGGGAAGTAAAAGCAAAGGAGGAAAAAGCACATGGAACCGTTTAAAAAGATTACAAGCGTGGTTGCTCCGCTCGACCGTGTCAATGTCGATACAGACGCAATTATCCCGAAACAATTCTTGAAGCGCATTGAACGCACCGGTTTCGGCCAGTTCCTGTTCTATGAATGGCGCTTTGACGAAAACAACAACCCGAATCCGAATTTCGAATTAAATAAGCCGCGCTACAAAGGAGCGCACATCTTGCTTGCGCGCAACAACTTCGGATGCGGCTCATCTCGTGAGCACGCGCCGTGGGCTTTGCTCGATTACGGTTTTAAAGTAATTATTGCACCGTCTTTTGCGGACATCTTCCATAACAACTGCTTTAAAAACGGCATTTTGCCGATTGTACTGCCGGAAGAGACGGTGGACAGGCTGTTCCGCAACATAACAGAAACCGAAGGCTATAAGCTGACCGTCGATTTGGAAAACAATAAGATTACAGATGAGCAGGGCCTTGAAATTGCGTTCAGTGTGGATGCATACCGCCGCGAGTGCCTGCTCAAAGGTTTGGACGATATTGGCATCACTCTGATGCATGAAGACAAAATCGCCGAATATGAAAAAAATTATCCAAGCTATTACAAAATCGCGCAATAAATCATTAAAAAAAGCCGGAAAAACTTGTGAACAAATGTCTCGCAAGTTTTTCTGGTTTCTGTCTCCTTATTCTTCAGCTACTTTTTAATACGGTGCAAACGGATATGGATATGGTGTCGGATACGGAGCGGGGTACGGATACGGTGCCGGATATGGATACGGCACATACTTTTTACTGTGTCCAAAAAGGAACGGGGTTAGGAACAAAAACGGAATAATGGGCCAGATCGAGCCGCGCTCATCCTGTACATAACCATAGTGGTGCGGATATGACACAGGATACACATATTCAGTGTACGGAAATGAATGCTGTTCATAGGTAAAAGCGGGTTGTTTGTTTTCCATAATGAGCCTCCACATTCATTCTTAATGTAGTCTTCATATGCTACTACACTATGATCATGCAAAGCGAATGCCCCTCTTTTTGCACAAAATAGGCTCCCAGCCCAGCTCATCCGCTTCTCTTACACTTCTTACGCCAATTTCTCCAATTCGTTCAATGCTTGTTCAAACACATCAAGCGCCCGTGAAATAACTTCAGGGTTCCGCAAATCAACCCCGGCTTTTCTAAGTACATCAAGCGGCGGTGCCGAGCCGCCCGCTTTCAGGAATGCGAGGTATTGTTCCCGCTTTTCTGGGCCGCCGTGCAAAAGCCTATCCGCGAGCGCGGTCGCTGCCGAAAAACCGGTCGCATATTGGTACACATAGAAATTTTTATAAAAATGCGACACACGCGCCCACTCATAGCCAACATTCGGATCTAGCGTAAGCGCCGGCCCGTAATACTCGGCCACCAGCTTCCGATAACGTCGCACCAAATCATCGGCTGTCAACGCTTCTCCCTTCTCCGCCGCCTGATATATATCGCGTTCAAATTCGGCGAACATCGTCTGGGCAAACAGCGTCCCTTGAAACGTGTCCAGGTAGCGGTTTAACAACATGGCCCGTTCTTTTTTATCCTTGGCCTCTTCAATCCAGCGGCGCAAAAGCAGCGATTCGTTGACTGTCGATGCGACTTCCGCCACAAAAATATCATAATTTGCGTTCAAATAGTTTTGTGTCTTATTGGCGTAATACGAATGCATGGCATGTCCCATTTCGTGCGCCATCGTCAGCACATCATCCAGCCTTCCGTTGTAATTTAAAAGTACGTACGGCGGATACCCGTACACCGCAGTCTGGTAGGCGCCGCCCGTTTTTCCTGTGCGGCTGTAGACGTCCATCCAGCGGTTTCTAAATGCTTCCTCCAGCTTCTGCTGATACTCTGCGCCAAGCGGCGCAAGTCCTTCCCGCACCATCGTTTTCGCTTCGCTAAGCGTGTACTCCCGCTTTTTTCCTCGAATGAAAGGAACATATAAATCATACTTATGCAGCGCTGAAAGCCCCAGCATTTTTTTTCGTAGCGCCGTATAACGATGCAGCAAATGAATGCGATGGCGCACGGTTGAAATTAATTGATCATATATACTTTCCGGAATGTCGGATGCGTGCAACGCGGCGTAACGGGCAGACGGATAACGCCGCGCCTGCGCATATACGACATTCCTTCTTACTTCTCCTGCAAGCAATGAAGCGAACGTGTTCCCATATTGCGCGTATGTGCCATAGACCGCTTCAAACGCACGGCGGCGCACGGCTTGCTTCGGGGAAGTCATGAAAGAAACGTAACGTTCGCGGGTCAACGGCACGCTTTTTCCTTTTTCATCTTTGATGGAAGGAAACGCAAGATCCGTATCAAGCAAAAACCGGTAAGCCTGAGCGGCTGTCCCCATCGCTTCCCCGGTCAACGCAAGCAATTTTTCTTCTTTCTCGGATAAAATATGGCCTCGTTCTTTGCGTAACTCACTAATATAGCGCCTATATTTGACCAGCTTTTTTTCTGCATGGTACATCCGTTCCAGCTTTTTGTCATCAAGCCTTGCGAGCTCCGGGCCAATAAATGAAGTGGCGAGCGTCAGCTTTTGCGCCGTCCGCCGCGCTTCATGCAATCTTTGCTGTGCGATTGAATCGGTAGTATGCGTATCGAATTGTAGTTGGGCATATACATATGCCTTTTCTAGCTTACGGGATGCTTCTTCTTGCTTCGAAAGCGCCTCATATAAATGATGTGCATGATCTAATTTTCCTTTATAAGAAGCGATAAGCGCAGCCTCTCTCACAATCGATTGAATATCTTTTTGCCAAGCATCTGATGAAGCGTACAACCTTGTAAGGTCCCATGTATCCGCAATAGCGGGGCGCTCGTGCAAGGTAGGGGGAGTTGCTCTCTCCGCTGTGCGGAATGTGGGAACCCCGAGTCCCCCGCTGCCCACAATCAGCCATACACCAACCGCCATACCTGCGAACGGAATCAGCAACTTTTTGCGCATTGCCCCCATCCGCCTCCTTCTCTGCATTTTCTTCCTAATTTTTTGCAAAGAAAGAGGGAAATATGTAATTTTCTTCTTCTACATAGAGAAACACTTGTCAATGAGCGCCATGCGGACGAACAGGCCGTTTTCCGCCTGACGGAAGTACGCGGCGCGCGGGTCATGATCCACCTCGACCGCAATCTCGCCAGCACGCGGCAGTGGATGCAGTACGATGCTATCTTTTTTCATCACCGAGAGCAAGGCATTATCAATGATATACTTGCCGCAGGCTTTCTCATACTCGTCAAGCGACGTAAAACGCTCTTTTTGGATGCGGGTCTGATAGAGCACATCTGCCGTTTTTGCCACTTTCTCCAAATCGTGTTCTTCTTCGTACGAAACCCTTTTTTCATCCAGATATTTTTTCACATATGTGGGAATTTGTACGTTTTCCGGAGCGGTGAACGAAATGTGAATCTTGTTATAATTGGCAAGCAAATAAGACAAGGAATGAACCGTACGTCCGTTCGCCAAATCTCCGATCATGACGATATGCAGATCATCCAGACGGCCGAGTTCTTTTTTAATCGTGTACAAATCCAAAAGCGACTGCGTCGGGTGTTCCCCCGCGCCGTCTCCTGCGTTAATAATCGGTACGGTCGCCACCGCAGCAGCGCGTTCAGCCGCTCCAATATCCGTATGGCGAATAACGATAACATCGCTGTAGCTGGATACGACACGAATAGTGTCTTCCAATGTTTCCCCCTTAATGGTGGACGAAAATTGAGCCGCATTTTCTGTTCCGATTACCTTGCCGCCAAGACGGGACATTGCCGACTCAAACGACAGGCGCGTCCGGGTGCTCGGCTCAAAGAAAAGTGTCGTCATCACTTTATTGCTGTAGCGATCGCTTCCACCTTCCGCCACCACCCGTTCCATTTCTTTGGTTTTTACAAAAATCTCGTCCAATTCCGGACGGGTAAATTGCTTTGCTCCTAATACATGGTACAGTAACACGATGGTTTCTCCTTTCATATGTATATGAGTGCATAGAAAACCACTCTGACGAAAATCAGAGTGGTTGAATCTACTAAAAGAGTGGTAAGGTCCCGTTCAGCGCCGTTTTTCACGCTTGCCCAGGTCGCCCATCTTGTCCTCGCTCGTTTTCAGCCAGCGTTTCATCATGGCTTCAAAATCTTCTTTCGAGCTGTTCTGACGTCCGCCTTGACTGCGGTTCTCATCCCGCTTCTTAAAAGCGCGACGGTCATCCTTCTTTTCTTCATTGATCCTCATAGTTAACGAGATTTTACCGTCGTTTTTAATCTCCAGCACTTTTACAGTCACTTTGTCTCCTACTTTGACAAATTGGTTAATATCCTCGACATAAGAAGAAGCAATTTGTGAAATATGGACGAGTCCCTGCTTGTTCTCTCCGAGATTAACAAAAGCGCCAAAAGATTGAACTCCTACAACGGTACCTTCCAAAATATTGCCGACAGCGATGTTACTCAAAAAATGTTCCCCCTAAAAGAATTTACTATACGTTTACTATACATGAAACAAAAAGAATAATAAAGAACTTTGCGGCCAGCAAAATACAAGTCATCATGCGTCATTTTTCTATTACAGTATTTCCAGTTTACCAAAAAGGTACTCCTTTGCTTACTCGGAGCAACTGTCCACACCTTCTCCGGCTTGTTTTTCCTCCGCGCGCGCTGTAAACAAAATAGACGCTACTTCTTCGCCAGGATCAAGCTGTACCATGGTGCGTCCGACAGAACCCTGATCGTTTACTGATAAATGCTTGCAGTACGCCTCCCAGTCGATCCGTACTTCACGGCCTTTATCCGTGCGACCCAGTAGACCGTGCTTCATCTCTCCTTCAAGGAACGCAACTTTCACCTCATGCGGCTGCACTTTGCGGCGCCGAATTACGAGCACGCCCTTACCGCTCCGGCCCTGCGTGGTAAACTGGGTGACGAAAGTGCGCTTGATGACCCCTTCTTTTGTGATGATTTGTAACACATCTTCCGCTTCTGGCTTCACTACGAAAGAAGCCACGACACGCTCACCTTCCTCAAGCTTCATGCCACGCACACCTGCCGTATTTCGTCCAGTCAGCGGCACCTCAGCCACAGGAAACCGAATCGCCATACCACCGGAAGACACAAGCAGGAACTCATCTTCCTCGCCACACATATGCACTGTTTCAATCTTATCATCGTCTTTTAGCTTCACCGCGACAATGCCGCGCTTTTTCTGGGTTTTGCTGTATTCTTCTCCTTTTGTCCGCTTAATCATACCGCCTTCGGTCACAAATGCGAACGATTCATCCGCTACACGATCCAGTGAATCTACTTTGTATGCGGCCACAATTTTCTGCTCTTTGCTAAGGGGCAAGACATTGACCAAGCTGGTGCCAATGTCTTTCCAGCGGCCATCTGGAATTTCGTGAACCGGAATCTGATAGAAATATCCATCATTCGTAAATAAAAGCAGGTGGTGGATTGTATTTGTCCTGAAAAAATAGCGTATCGTGTCGCTTTCTTTGACGCCAGCCGTTTCGATAGAAGCACCGGAACTGTTAAACGAACGCAGCGACGTCCGTTTAATGTATTGCTCCTCGGTAATCGTAACGATCACTTCCTCTGCCGGCACGGTAACAGAAATATCAACTTCTAGGTTTTCAATTTCATCTTCGAGCGTCGTCCGGCGATCATCGCCGTATTTATCGCGGATTTCGCTCAGTTCTTTTTCCAGCACTTTGTTCAGTTTTTTCTCGCTCTTTAGGATTCCCTCCAGAGCGGAAATTTTCTTGTTCAAATCTTTTTCTTCTTTCTCGTACCTTTTAATATCCAGGCGTGTTAACTGATGCAAGCGAATATCAAGAATGGCCTCCGCTTGCTCATACGTGAAAGCAAAATTCGCCATCAAACGATTTCGCGCGTCTTCCCGTCCGTCCGAATCCATAATCGTATCGATCACCTGGCGCAGAATGGAAATCGCTTTAATGATTCCTTCTACGATATGCAGACGTTTTCGCGCCTTCTCCAAATCATGTGTCGTCCGGCGGGTAATTACTTCTTTCTGGTGTGCGATATAAGCGCCGAGAATGCCTTTCAAACCGAGTTGCTGGGGACGCTCGTCAGCGATCACAAGCATATTGAAGCTGTATGAAATCTGCAAATCTGTCTTTTTGAACAGATAGTGTAAAATGCCATCCACATCAGCATCCTTGCGCACCTCAAGCACAATTCGCATGCCTTCGCGATCCGTTTCGTCCCGTACTTCAAGCAGGCCATCCACGTTTTTCTCAATAATTTCTTCTTCAATTTGCGTGACAAGCGCTTTTTTCTTCACCGTATACGGAATCTCATCGACCACGATTAGCTTTCGTCCTTGCTTGCCGTTTTCCATATGGGTCCTTGAGCGGATAATCATCCGACCGGCTCCCGTTTCATACGCTTTTTTAATCTCTTCCCGACCCTGGATAATGCCGCCGCCCGGCAAATCGGGGCCCGGAATATATTTCATCAACTCATCGAGCGAAATGTCCGGATTATGAAGCAGCGCAATCGTCCCATTTATAACTTCCCGCAGGTTATGCGTCGGAATTTCGGTGGCAAACCCGATGGAAATCCCGGTCACGCCGTTTACGAGCAAATTCGGAAAACGCGCAGGCAGCACGGTCGGCTCTTTCGATGTATTGTCGTAGTTCGGAATAAAATCAACCGTATCCTTTTCAATATCACGCAACATTTCCATCGCGATCGGCATAAGACGCGCTTCCGTATAACGCATCGCCGCGGCGGTATCGCCATCTACCGTACCCCAATGACCATGCCCGTCAATGAGCGGTTCGCGCATTTTGTGCGGCTGAACCAGATTCACCATCGTCTCATAGATGGATGAATCACCGTGCGGGTGATAGTTTCCCATAACGTCACCAACCGTCTTCGCCGACTTGCGATACGGACGATCTGGTGTGTTTTTTTCTTTGTACATTGAATACAATACTCGGCGTTGCACAGGCTTTAAGCCATCCCGCACATCCGGGATGGCCCGCGATAAAATGATATAGCGGGCATAATCGCTGAACCTGGAGCGATATACATCCCGCACGCTCATCTGTAAATACTCTTCATGCGGTAATGACATTAGCTCTTTATTCCTCCTCCATTACAAACTTCACGTTGTTTTCGATCCACTCGCGGCGCGGCGGTACTTTATCGCCCATTAAAATAGTGACAATTCGCTCCGCTTCTGACGCTTCTTCCAAATCCACCTGAATCAGCTTGCGTGTAGCAGGATTCATCGTCGTGTCCCACAACTGTTCTGCGTTCATCTCGCCAAGCCCTTTGTAGCGCTGAATTTCTGCCTGGCTGCCCATTTTCTTCTGCGCAACAATTCGCTCTTCGTCCGTCCAGGCATAGATGATTTCCTGCCCTTTCTTTCCCTGCTTGTACACCTTGTACAGCGGAGGTTGCGCAATAAATACTTTGCCGCGTTTGATAAGTTCAGGGAAGTAACGGTAGAACAGCGTTAGCAGTAAAATCTGAATATGCGCGCCGTCATAATCGGCATCCGTCATAATAATAATTTTGTCAAACGCGCAATCGTTGGCATTGAACTCATCACCGATCCCCGTGCCAAGAACTTCGACAATCGTGTTGATTTCTTCATTCCCGTTCGGGCCAATGACTTCATAAATTTTCTTCTTTTCCACGTTAATCGGTTTCCCGCGCAAACTCAGCACTGCCTGAAAACTGCGGTCGCGACCATTAATGGCAGAACCGCCCGCCGAGTCACCCTCAACGATAAACAATTCATTGCGCGCAGGGTCTTTTTTGCTCGGTGGCGTGTACTTGTCACTTATGGTTCGCTTGCCCTTCTTTTTGCCTTTCTTTCCGGAACCCCGCAACGCTTCCGCCGCCTTCTTAATTTCTTCTTTAATGCGGCGTGACTCAATGGCCCGCTCAATAATCAAGCGGGCGATATCTGGATTCTCTTCAAGGAAGAAGCTCATTTTCTCACTGACAAACGCTTCGACCGCAGACCGAGCTTCCTCGCTGCCCAGCTTGTCTTTTGTCTGGCTTTCAAACTGCGGATCGTCCATCCGAATGCTGAGCACCGCCATCAACCCTTCCCGGTAATCATTCCCGGTCAGGTTTTTGTCATTTTTCTTCAAAAGCGCGTTCTTACGCGCGTATTCGTTGCACACTTTCGTAAACGCATTGCGGAAACCGGACACATGCGTTCCTTCATCGATGGTCGGAATCGTATTGACATAGGAGAGCAGGTTTTCCGACGTGTTATCGTTATATTGAAAAGCGAGTTCAATTTCAATTCCGTCCTTTTCGCCTTCAAAATATACGATATCGTGCAGCGTATTTTTTCCATCATTTAAATATTCAATGAACGCTTTAATGCCTTCGTCAAAGTGAAACGTCTCCTTCCCAGGCGCACCCGGGCGCATATCGTGCAGATGAATGGTGACGCCCTTTAACAAAAATGCATTGTCGCGCAGCCTCTCGCGCAAAATGTTATACTGGATGTTAATGTCGCCAAAGATACGCTTATCTGGAAGAAATGTGACCTTTGTTCCAGTTTTTCGCGTCGTGCCGACGATTTCAAGGTCGGTCACAGGATGACCGGCTTTAAAATCTCCGTCCGCTCCCTCCACATATTCAAAACGTTGGCGGTAGATATGGCCGTCACGGTAAATTTCTACCTCAAGCCATTCGGAAAGCGCGTTCACGACGCTGGCTCCCACGCCATGTAGTCCGCCTGACTTCTTGTATCCTTCTCCGCCGCCGAACTTACCCCCGGCATGGAGAACGGTAAAGACGACAGTAGGCGTCGGAATGCCTTCGTCTTTATTCATCCCGGTCGGGATTCCGCGGCCATTGTCTTCGATACTAATGCTTTTATCCGGATGAATCGTAATTTTAATGGTATCGCAATAACCGGCCAACACCTCGTCTTTGGAGTTATCGATAATTTCCCAGATAAGATGGTGCAAGCCGCGGCTGCCGGTTGAACCGATATACATCCCAGGTCTGACGCGAACAGCGGTCAAACCTTTGAGGACACGAATATCATCATCGCTATATGCTGTTACATTCAGTGATACGCTTGGATGACTCAAATCTATCCCCTCCTGTTTCTTTCATTACAATGTACTTGTTTTTATAGCGAAAAGCAATATTCGCCAATTTAGCTGCCGTTCGTTTCCTCTTCTATTATACACAAAACTTCAAAGAACAAGAACGTTTGTTTGTGTGCAGAATTTTTAAAAGAGAAAGAAAAACGGAGCGGATACAGCTTCCGCTCCATGTCTGTTTATTTTCCGATAAACGGGGCTACCGCCTGCTTCAGGCGAACGGTCGCCTGTTTCGGGTCCGGCTGCCCGACGATCGCTGAAATGACGGCCACGCCATTTGCCCCCTGTTCCATAACTTCTGCGCAATTTTCAGCAGTAATGCCACCAATCCCCACGATCGGCAAAGCCGAAAACTTGCGAATTTCCCCGATCAACGCTGGCGTTACTGGATCGCCTGCATCCGCTTTGCTACCGGTTGCGTAAATCGCGCCGACTCCTAGATAATCGGCTCCTTGCTCAATTGCCCAGCGCGCTTCTGCCACCGAAGACGCCGAAACACCGATAAACATATGGTCACCAATCAGTTTACGCGCCTCACCCGCTGGAAGGTCATCCTGTCCGACATGCACTCCGTCCGCGTCCAGCAACATCGCTACATCTACCCTGTCATTGACAACAAATAGCACATCGTGCTCACGGCATAGTTCCCGCATTTTCCGCCCCACTTCCAATACCCGCCGGAGAGGGGCTTTTTTCTCGCGTAATTGCACAACATCGACACCGCCCTCGATAGCCAGGCGGACAGTTTCCAGTGCGCTACGTCCTCCCGCGTTATCGATGCCAAGCACAAGATAGACGCCCAAACGTTCCTGCCATGCTTCTGGGTTCATTGCTATCCTCTCTTTTCTTTTGTTTGTTTATTTTTCTGTAATATCTGCCATTTCGATAATTTGTGCTTCTTCGAGATTGTACAGCGCATCAAGAAGTGCAATCTGGTACGAACCCGGGGCAGATACAATTTGTCGCGCCAGTTCCGCAGCGACACCGTAGCTCGCAAGTCCCGCGGCTGCCGCGAACACGAAATCTTGTTCTACGGCGGCATAAGCCCCAAGAATGGAAGTAAGCAAGCACCCGGTGCCAGTAACCCGGGTCAACATCTCGTCTCCGTTACGAATCATATACAGCTTGTCAGGCCCGGCCACCACGTCCGTTTTACCGGTAATCGCAACAACCGTGCCCAGCGCTTTCGTCGCCTTTCTGGCAAGTTCTTCCGTATCTCCGCCTTTCTCTCCGGCATCCACACCTTTAATCTCCCATGACTCGCCGATTACATTGGCAATCTCCGCTGCATTGCCGCGAATAATGGCAATATCAAGTTCGTTGACAATACGACGCGCCATTTCCGTCCGAAATGGCGTCGCCCCGGCTCCGACCGGATCAAACACAACCGGAACCCCGTGCTTATTGGCCGATTTTCCGGCGATCAACATTGCCTCTACCGTTTCCCTCGTGAGCGTGCCCATGTTCAGCACAAGGGCACCCGCAATCTTCGCCATATCAGCTACTTCTTCAGGAGCGTACGCCATCACCGGGGAAACGCCAAGCGCCAATAACCCATTAGCCGTAAAATTTGTTACCACTACGTTTGTTATATTATGTACAAGCGGTTTTTTTTCACGCAGCTTCAAAAGCAAAGCTGCAGCCTCCTGTCCAAGCATAACATTTCCTCCTTTTTATCTTAGTCGGACATGAAAAAAACTTGTGCCAATCTTAATATAATCTTAATGCTAACAAAACAAAATACTTACATACCTATAGTAGTATAATGAGTGGATTGATCTCCAAAATCATGCCACATTCTGTGGCAGCCCCATTCTCTTTGGTCCCGGCCATTTAGCCGGGACAATTTTTAACACAATCTTAACAAAATGATGATACAAAATTCGTATTCTGCGTGTATTCTAAAACTAAGCATAGTCTTGTCCCACTGCCTCTTACCCGAGCTTAGGAGCATATGGGCACACCTCTTTTCAATTGAGCCTTCTTCCAGGCTCTTTTTTTTATAGTTATGTAGCACAACTTAGGGGCCACATATTTTAATGCGCCCCCGTTACTCTTCCTTGTCGATCCACTCTAAGTCCGGCGTCGCCACCCATTCCGGTCTAAGCCCCCTCTGGGCGGCATACTGTCTAACCCATTCGTTCATTACCTTCTGTGTCCCTTGATACTGGCAAATGATTTTCCGTATCGCTTCATTCAATTCTTCCTGTTCTAGCCCTCGATGCCTTTCTCTAAATCTCATGATACGAAGATTGGCCTTTACGTTATTTTCTATTTTGGCAAACGCGCTAATATAACGAATCACACTCGCTTGGTCAGCCGGATTCATTTCATCCATAACATAACGATCAGTCAATTCCGACAAGCTCTTTCTGAGTTCATCCGGCTCCATCTTCTCTTCGTAAACACGCTGTGTCACTTCATCCATATACAACTTAATCTTTTCCGACTCTACTAAATCTCCAAAAAGGAAAGTGAATACTGAATCACTAATTTTTTTGCTCTTTTTTTTATGAATCGTGCATCCATTTTCTGTGCCCATATTCGTCCACCTCATTTTCCTGTTATTATAATACTACGAAAATGAGCACTAAAACAGCATATATCTATCTACAATATAGTTATTTAGAATGATTTATTCCCTCCTCTTTATATAAATATTCAAGGCTTTTGCCATAAAATTCATTCGTTTCTCATCGTAGAAGACAAGTGGATAGGAAAACACAAAGAGTCTTTTGCCCTATTATTTTACCAGCATTCCTTTCAACACAAAGGCTACGTTAGCCGGGCGCTCGGCCAGACGACGCATAAAATATCCATACCAGTCATTGCCATACGGTACATAAACACGCATCGTATAGCCCTGGCGCACCAGTTCAAGTTGTGACTGGGGACGGATGCCGTACAGCATCTGAAATTCAAATCTGTGCCGTGGAATGTTATACCTTGCAACAAGCTGCTTTGTAAATTCAATAATTTTATCGTCGTGAGTGGCCACTGCCGTATGGCTTCCACTCAAAAGATGCGCTTTAATGATACGCTTATAATTTTCATCCACGTCTTTCTTGTCCGGATACGTCACCTCAGGTAATTCTTTATACGCACCTTTAACGAGCCGGAGCGGCACACCACGCAGCGTTTCCACATCTTTTTCCGCCCGGTATAAATAAGCCTGAATTACGGTCCCCACATTGCTGTATTCCCGGCGCAATTCACGCAACAAGTCAATCGTTATCTGACAATGACTGTAATCTTCCATATCGATCCTTACAAAATTTCCGTATTTCTTCGCCCTTTCCAAAATACGTTGCATATTGACGCGGCACAAGTCTCTGTCAATATCAAGTCCAAGCTGAGTCAGCTTTAGCGAAAGATTGCTTTTGACTCTTGCCGCGTGAATCGCATCAAGAGTACGAATACAATAATCAGCTGCTTCCACCGCCTCTTCTCGGCTCGAGACAAACTCGCCGAGATGGTCAAGCGTGCATACGAGCCCCTGCTTATTCAATTCTCTTACCTTGTTGATCGCTTCACGAATCGTTTCTCCTGCTACAAAACGGTGCGCGCCGAAGCGAAGGCCCCACTTTTTCGCCGCCCGATTCAGCGTCCTGTTTTGCGACAGAAATAGAAAAAATTTTTTCATAGCCGTCTCGATGATCATATCTTTCACCTTCCTGTCCTACGTCTTTCCCGTATCCCCAGGATCGCTTCTCTCCTGCCATCCATGCGCCAAAAATTGTACATTCATTTCTTTTAATTGTATAATGATATTGTTACCACCTTTACATTTTTGTAAATCATCCCGGTTTTTCCGTCCATATTTTATACAACTTTGTTAATTATAATAAACTAGGTGATTACAAATGAAAAAATATCCCTTTTCTTTTTATAACCCGCTCCTTCATAATCTTATGCAACCGCTTTCCACTTTGCCCAAACGTTTCGCTTCCGTTCGGGCTAAAGAAACACTTCGCCTGTTCGACTTAATTTCAGACAAGCCGGACGCCATCGATGTCGACGTCATCTCCGAAGCCGGGGAAACGGTCGGATATATTTCGGCGGAAACGCTGGTACAAGCGCTTTCCCGCGCACTGCGCGAATGCTTCGCGTTCTATGAAGGAGTGCTGCATACGGTTGATGATTCGCTGACTATTGTCGACGCGGAAGGAAACGTGATCGGCTGGAACAAACAGGCGGAAGCAATGTATCGCATCCCGTCGGAGGACATTCTGCACCACCACATTACCCGCCATTTTAAAAAAGACGCGATCATGTTGCTCAAAAGCATTCGTGACGGTTCTTCCATCTCCCGTCATTACAATCAGCCACGCGAAGGAGCACACGTACTTATCAATACATCTCCGGTAATACTTTCTGGACGCATTATCGGCGGCATTTCTGCAGAAAAGGACATCAGCGATGTGGTGCGCCTGCATGACCAGCTTTCCAGCACGACTGCCCACCTGCACAATTTGGAAACCGAACGATACGCCGAACAGCAGGAAGATCCGTTCTATAAGATTAAAGGGCGCAGCACAGCGATCACACACGCAATCGAACTGGCCCGAAAAGTGGCCCATACTGACGCAACCCTGTTAATCACCGGAGAATCCGGTGTCGGAAAAGAATTGTTTGCTGAAGCGGTACACCGCGCAAGCCCGCGGAAAGAGGGGCCATTTGTTGCGCTGAACTGTGGCGCAATTCCGGCTGCCCTGTTTGAAAGTGAACTGTTTGGCTATGAAAAAGGCGCCTTCACCGGCGCGGTTCACGAAGGGAAAAAAGGAAAGATCGATATGGCTGCTGGAGGCACGCTGTTTCTTGACGAAATCGGTGAACTTCCGCTTGATCAACAAGTGAAACTGCTACGTGTTCTGCAAGAACGGCAGTTTTACCGTGTAGGAGGACATAAACCGATTCCGACCAATGTACGTATTGTAGCCGCAACCAACCGCAACCTTGAGGAAATGGTGGAAGCGGGACAGTTCCGCCAGGATCTGTTCTATCGACTGAATGTTATATCCGTGGCTATCCCCCCGCTGCGCGAACGAAAAGAGGATATTCCGGAACTGGCACAGCTGTTTTTGAAGGAGTTTGCAGTCAAATATGGCAAACCGTTTCCAGAGTTGGCACCGAAAACGATCGTATTGCTGCTGGAATACGCGTGGCCAGGAAACATCCGACAGCTACGCAATCTGATGGAGCGCCTTGTTATTTTAACGGATCAAAAACGGATAGAGCCGGAGCATCTTCCCGAAGGGTTTCTCCCCTCCCAGACACCACTGGTTCCTCAAGCTTCTCTTCCTCGCAAAATAACAGGACGAAATGAATACGAGGAGCTGGTGGAAGCGCTCCGGACAACATACGGCAACAAGTCGGCTGCGGCTCAGTTACTTGGCATCTCGCGTGTAACATTGTACAACAGAATGAAGAAATACAATATCCAGATCGAATAGCGTCCTATCATGCCCCCTTGCTCTTCTCCTGTTTGCGTAAGCAGAAAAGAACAGCAAGGAGGCGGTTTTACTTCTGTGTGGAAGGGACAAGGTGCACGACCTGTCCCATGTTAAAATGCGGCGCGAATGATTTCTTTTATATCTTCCAGCGTTGCTTTGCGCGGGTTGGTCAATGCGCACGCGTCTTTCATCGCATTCACGGCCAACAGCTCGATATCTTCCTCCTTAGCACCCAGTTCGGCAAATCCTCTCGGAATGCCTACATCGCGCGCCAGCGTCTCAATCGCTTCAATTGCTTTTTCCGCCGCTTCCCGCATCGACAGGCCGCTGATGTTTTCACCCATGGCTTCAGCGATATCGGCAAATCGCTCGGCTCGGGAAATTAAGTTGAAACGCTCGACATGCGGCAAGAGAATCGCATTGCATACGCCGTGCGGCAAGTTATACACACCGCCAAACTGATGCGCAATCGCGTGCACATACCCAAGTGAAGCGTTATTGAAGGCCATGCCTGCCAAAAACTGCGCGTACGACATATTTTCGCGCGCCTGTAGGTTTTCGCCGTTTGCTACGGCTACGCGCAAATTCCGGCTAATCAGGCGAATCGCCTGAAGCGCACATGCGTCTGTAATCGGGGTGGCGGCGGTTGAAACATAGGCTTCTACCGCATGCGTCAATGCATCCATCCCAGTTGCCGCGGTCAAAGCAGGCGGCTTTTTTACTGTCAGCATCGGGTCATTAATGGAGATCGTTGGCGTTACATGCTTGTCTACAATTGCCATTTTTACCGAGCGCGATGTATCGGTAATGATGCAAAAGCGGGTCATTTCACTGGCCGTACCGGAAGTCGTGTTTACCGCAAACAAGGGCACCATTGGCGATTGGGAACGATCCACTCCTTCATAATCATGAATCCTTCCGCCATTAGCGGCGACCAAACCAATCCCTTTCGCGCAATCGTGTGAACTTCCCCCGCCCAGTGAAATGATACAATCGCAATGTTCTTCACGGTACATGGCAAGACCAGCTTCTACATTTTTATCCGTCGGATTTGGTTCCGCTCCGGGAAAAATCGCAGCTTGTAAACCCGCTTCTTCCACATAGGCAGCCATTTGATCGGCTACGCCAAATTGATAAAGCCCTGCATCTGTGACGATAAGCGCTTTCTTTTTGCCGTATGATTTCATACGTTCCCCGATTTCCTTTGCCGCGCCAATCCCCATTATATTCACAGCCGGCATGTAAAATCCAAACACTTGATTTTCCATTTTTCTTCTCTCCTTTCAAATTCTTTACATGAAAATATTTTCTTTTTCGTTGCACCGTTGCTATAATTCTACTTATGAAGGAAAGAAAAAGAAGGAAGGCGGAAGTTCCCTCCCTGCTGTTTCGCTTCCACTATTCATCTAACGCAAAGATTATGCCAAATTTTCCGATTAGTATAAATAGACAAAAAATATATTTCATAAGCGTTTTCTATGCGCTTCCGCTTTCAGAAGCAAAAAATCGCGGGAAAAAAGAGCAAGAATTCGGCGCTTTTAGCCAATTTTTTGTTACAATGTATCAAATCTCCGAAATGAGGGCGACACATGCACATTTCTAAATTCGCTGCACCGGAAATTCTCTTCGGGCGAGGCTCCTTGCATCAGACAGGAGAATGCTGTCGAAGGATCGGAGCCAATAAGGTATTCATTGTTAGCGATGAAGGCGTCATGGCTGCCGGTTGGGTCGAAAAGATTATCAAAGTATGCCAGGCGAGCGGATTAGCCTATGAGCTATTCTATGATATTACATCCAATCCGAAAGACTATGAAATCGAAAAAGGTGTACAGCGCTACCAGTTCAGCGAATGTGATGCCGTCCTTGGCATCGGAGGCGGCAGCGCAATGGATGCGGCCAAGGCGATCGCGATTCTTGCTACGAATGGCGGGATCATTCATGAATATGAAGGAGCCGATAAAATCAAACGACCTCTCCCACCGCTTCTGATGATTCCAACGACTGCGGGTTCTGGCTCGGAAGTTTCCCAGTTTTCCGTCATTGTGGATTCTTCCCGTAAAATCAAGATGACCATTGTTTCCAAGTCACTTGTACCGGACATCGCGATTACCGATCCACAAACGCTGGTTACAAAGGATGCGGAATTAACGGCAGAAACGGGAATGGATGTACTCACTCATGCCATCGAAGCATTTGTCAGCGTGGCGGCTACTCCGCTAACGGATGTACAAGCTAAAAACGCCATCTCACTCGTGTCTAAGCATTTGCGAGCTTCCACCGCTTCACGCACAAACGAGGAAGCAAAAGCGGCCATGGCGATGGCCAGCCTGCAAGCGGGGCTCGCCTTTTCAAATGCGATTCTCGGCGCCGTCCATGCTATGGCTCATGCGGTAGGCGGGTATCTCGATCTTCCGCACGGCAAGCTAAACGCGATTCTTTTGCCCTATGTAATGGAATATAACTTCTTGGCCGCTCCCGAGCGGTTCGGACAAATCGCCGCTTTGATGGGACAAAACATTACCGATATGACGGCGGCCGAAGCCGCGAAACGTGCGGTCTACCATGTTAAGCAACTCGCTTCAGACATCGGCATCCCGCAACGTCTTTCTGATATCGGATTTACTGAGGACTTAATCCTGCCAATGAGCCAGGCGGCCAGCGAAGACGTGTGCCTGGTTACCAATCCCCGTGACATCGGCATTCATGAACTGGAAATGATCTTTCGGAAAGCTTTATAGGAGGCGGTTATATATGATGGAAAACAAGCGAGATATTATCGAGCTGCTTACAGGCGCCCGTTCTTCCAAACGCAACTACTACACCGAATTAAAAAAGAACCTGCGCAAAATTAAAAAGAAGAATATGCAACTTGAAATTATTAATCAGGTTGTAAAAAGTTTCAATGTAGATATGTCCATAGACGATATGCTGAAAAATGTCATGGACAAGCTGAAAAATATCTTTTCCTTTGACTACCTATCCCTTTCTATGTTTGAAAACGGTAGCCTTATCCTAAGCAACGCCTATCCACAGAACCATGTGGTCATTCCACCAGGCACCCTATTAACCCCGGACGATTCATTATGCTGGAAAGCCATTCATGAAAAAAAAGTGCTGTTACATACTGTCACCCCTTCTCTGGATCAACAAGGGCTTTATGCAGAAGAACGAATCTTGTCAAATGTAAATATCGTGCAAATGCTTGCTGTTCCTTTATTCAGCAAAAATCGTCCTATCGGCGCGCTCAACCTTGGCGGTACATCTTCTGATACATATAATCATTCCGATTTAACATTTCTACAGCAACTGGCCGACCAACTAGCGGTTTGCATCGAAAATTCGCGGCTCTATAACGAGGTGCTACAAAGCAAGCGGGAATGGGAACGAACGTTCAGTGCCGTGAAGGACTTGCTATTATATGTAGACATGGATTATCATATTCTTCGTTTCAATCAAGCAGTTTGTGAATTTCTCCGCATTCCCGAAACCAAAATTTATGGAAAAAAATACGACGAATTATTTCGTCCCCCGACTCATACATGGACGCTTTGCCCGTTAAGCGAATGCTACCGTACGAGGCAAACCGCCTATCAACAACTTCAGCTTGTCGGCAAACGCATTTGTGATGTATTTGCTTATCCGGTTCTGAATGAAGAGAACGAGATGTACGGAGCGATTCTTTACATAAAAGATGTAACAAAAAAGCTACACATCGAAGCACAGCTAATCCAATCCGGGAAATTGGCGGCAATCGGCGAAATGGCAGCTGGTGTTGCACACGAATTAAATAACCCCCTCACAGCCATTCTTGGAAATACGCAACTTCTATTGCGGGAAAGTGAAAATGGAACACGCAAGAATCAATTGCTGCACGATATTCTTATTTGCGGTAAACGATGCAAAAACATTATTCAAAATCTTCTTACGTTTTCCCGCCAAGAAGATTACATGTTTTATGAATGCTCATTAAATGACGCGGTCAATCAGGTGCTCAGCCTTGTTCGTTATCAAATTGAGCGCAGCAATATTTCGCTTACCGTACAACTCCAGACGGACTTACCGCTTATAGAAGGAAGCATCCAGCAAATCGAGCAAATCATTCTCAATCTATTGCTCAATGCAAAAGATGCCGTCAACGCAAACGGGAAAAAACAAAAAAACATCGCTATCCAAACCGTTCAAAAAGACAAACGGTTTATATGCCTGCACATCAGGGATAACGGCTGCGGAATCGCAGAAGAAAACAAAGACGAGATTTTTCACCCTTTCTTTACAACGAAGGAAGCGCAACAAGGCACAGGACTCGGTCTTTCCGTCAGCCTTGGTATCGCCCGGGCGCACGGCGGAACCATCGAAATGGAAAGCAAAGCTGGACATGGAAGTTGCTTTACCCTTATTCTTCCGGCTCTGTATGAAAGAAACGAACAATGATAAGGAGAAATGATATGAATCGAATGCTAATTGTTGACGATGAAACACAGGTACAAACGTTTTTTTCCTATCTACTGCACAGGAAAGATATCCATCTTTCATTTGCTAGCAATGCATATGAAGTTATGGCAGCGCTCGCCGGCGAACCATATCAGGCCGCTCTTGTCGACTTAAAGCTGCCAGATACGAACGGACTCGATATTTTAAAAGCCATCAAGGAAAAAATGCCCGGGTGCAGAGTTATCATTATGACCGGTTACGGTACGGTAAAATCAGCGCTTGAAGCCATCCGACTCGGTGCGGAAGATTATATCGAGAAGCCGTTCGATGATATTGATGAACTAGAAAGGCTGATTCACAGTCTCTTCACCTCTCCTGTGAATCAGCGACAAACGGAAATGCTGCGCCTGGCCGAACAAACCGGATTTATTGTCGGTCAAAGTACCGAGATGCATCATTTGCTATCCCTCGCCTACAAAATTGCGCGCAAAAATATTACCGTATTGATCGAAGGAGAAACCGGTACAGGAAAAGAAGTGCTTGCCCGCTTTCTTCATCACGCCAGCGCACGACAGCAACAACCTTTTATCGGGGTCAACTGCGGAGCGTTTACGGAAACATTGCTGGAAAGCGAATTGTTTGGCCATGAAAAGGGCGCTTTTACCGGCGCCACCCAAACACGCAAAGGATTATTTGAGATCGCCAGCAAAGGCACGTTATTTTTCGACGAAATTGGCGATGCTTCCCCTTCCATTCAGGTTAAACTGTTGCGTGTCTTAGAGACAAGGGAATTTATGCGGATCGGAAGCGAACAGCACCGTCATACGGACGCACGCATTATTGCCGCTTCTCATGTCAATTTGCATGAAGCGGTCAGGCAGGGAAAATTCCGTGAGGACTTACTCTACCGCTTGAATGTAGTCAAGCTTTCTATTCCGCCGTTGCGCGAACGAAGAGAAGATATTCCATATCTCGTGCAATACCTTGCCAAACGACACAAAACCGGCGAAATGTTCTTCGTCTCTGAAACACTGGCTCTGATGCAAGAGTATGACTGGCCTGGAAATATAAGAGAACTATCCAATGTGGTAGCACGCGCACTTACGCTGGCAGATGGAGAAACGTCAAGAATTACTCCCGATTATTTACCTGCTTCCATCGTTAAGCCAGTCCGTATATCTCAAACTTCCTCCCCTTCTCCCAGGAACGAAGGACAAGCGCTTCTGCCATTTGAAGACTATCTTGAATCATGGAAACAAGAGCTGCTTGCACAATGGCAAAGCAGCATAGAGCACATCGATTTCCCATCGATTATGAAACGCATAAAAGAACTGGAACGAATAATTGAAAAAGCCTTTGTCACGAAAGCGCTACGTGAAACACTGGGCAATCAGAAAAAGGCTGCCCGTCTATTAAATATTAGCGTCCGCACCCTGCGCTATTTACTGAATGAAAAAGGAAAGTAATGTACCCGCGCGTCCGTTTTCCATGACGAAGCCAAACGGCCAGGCCGCACGCCGACCCACCTACTTTCGCGAAAAAATGACGGAGCCTTCCTCATTTTTCAAAGTTTACATGTATCAAAGCGGCTGCGCCGATCATTCCCGCATCTTTTTTCAACAGCGCTGGAACGATCGGAGTATTGCGTGCCGCCGGGTTTAGCGTATGGTTTCTCACATACTTTCGAACCGCTGCAAATAGAGGATCGCACTTCCGCTACACCGCCGCCGATCACGATCCTCTCCAGATCAAACAAATTAATTAAAGCGACGCATCCCATGCCAATATATGTAAATGTTTCCTCGATTAGAGGTACGATCCGAGGTTCGTTCTTTCGGTAAAGGGCAAACACCTCTTTTGTCGTAAGCTTCGTTCCCATCACCTCGGACGCGCGCCTGGCAATCGCTGTTCCTGATGCAACCCACTCAAAGCAGCCTTTCTGTCCGCAAGCGCATCTTCCCTGTGCCGGATCAATCACGATATGGCCGACCTCGCCCGCATTCCCGCGATAGCCGGAAACCAATTTTTTATCGATAACTACACCGGCCCCAATTCCGGTGCTAATGGTCAAATAGATAAAATGCTCGCACCCTTGGGCATTACCTGCCCAATTTTCGGCAAGAGCGGCACAATTTGCGTCATTCTGAAGCAGGACCGGAACCGAATTTTTTCGCTTTAGTTCTTCAACTACGCAAAAATCGTCCCAAGACGGCAAATTCACCGGGCAAATCAACTTACCCTGTTTTGCGTCTAAAGGTCCCGGGGCACCGATGCCAATTCCTGCAACTTGTTCCATTGTTATTCCCTTCTTATCAAGCAGGCGTAAAATGTGTTCTGCAATTTGTGCAACCATTTCCGTCGCAAGGATCGATACATTCGTTGGAATTATCGTCGATGCGGCAACACAGCCCTTGGCATCGATGATTCCAATCGCCACTTTCGTTCCTCCGATATCTACTCCAACAGCGAAAGGTTTCACTTTCACCTCCATACCCCCTTGTACCAAAGTTCCAATTCTAGAAATCTCACGACCCGAAAGCCGAAAACGCTGATATAAATAAAAAATATGTACATTTATTCTATACATAGCATTAAACATAGCGATCCCAAGCTTGGAATCCACCATCTCATAATATAAATATAAATATCAAGTGCCGTTAAAATAAATCAATCCTTCCGCCTATCCAACAAAATCAACTTGGCCTGCTAACAAAAAAGGAGTCCTCCCTTAAAGCTCACAGGATTTATCAAAAGGTAGGACTCCTTTTTCATGTTTGATCAGTTTATGCCTGTCACCAAGAAATAAAAAGGTCAGAACATGCCGCATGAAGCGCCTTTTCCATTTTTTTCTTGATCCGCTTCAAACCCTGTTCTGATTCGGCTTCCGCTCGCAACACCAAAATCGGTTGAGTGTTGGAACTTCGTATCAATCCCCAGCCGTCTCCGAATAAAACCCTTACTCCGTCGACATCAATAATATCATGCTTCCCGCTGAAATGCCGTTTGACCTGCTCCAGTACCGGCTGCTTTTGCCCTTCCTCACATGGGACTCTCGTTTCAGGGGTAGAAAAATATTGGGGCACATCCGAAAATAAATCAGACAAACGACGCTCGCTGTGCGACAGAATGCGTAACAATCTTCCCGCCGCATAAAGTGCGTCGTCAAAACCGTAGTACTCGTCACGGAAAAACAAGTGTCCCGACATTTCTCCGGTAAAAGGCGTGTTGATTCTTTTCATCGTCGCTTTAATATGGGAGTGTCCCGTCCGGTGAAAGACCGGCTTCCCTCCCAACCGCTCGATCTCCTCAACCAGCCCCTGGGAACATTTAACTTCCACCAGCGCTTCGCATCCAGGATACTTCGGCAAAATTTCACGCCAAAACAAAATCATGAGCTGATCGCCCCATAATATGTGTCCTTTCTCATCCACCACTCCAAGGCGGTCACCATCGCCGTCAAAAGCGATACCGAGATCCGCCTGTTCTTCCTTTACTTTAGAAATTAAATCCTGCAAATTTTTCGGGTCGACCGGATCGGGATGATGATTCGGAAAGCTCGGGTCAGATTCACAATATAACGGTATGACGTCGCATCCCCAAGCCTTTAACGCCTTCGGCACAAAAGGCGACGGGGTTCCGTTTCCACAGTCAGCAACCACTTTCAATTTTCTCGGCCCCAGCTTGATTTTTTCCCGCAGCATATGCAAATAAGGGGTTTCAATATCGCGTGGTTTCAACAAATTCTTATCCCAATCAAATGAATCCGGTATCGCTTCCGAAGCGTTAAGCTCCTTCATCACCGTCTTCAATTGTTGAATGGCACTTCCGTAAATGGTAGTCTTATCCATCGCAATTTTAAATCCGTTTTCGTCCCCCGGATTATGACTTGCGGTGATAATTACCCCGCACGATATATTAAAATGTTCCAACGCGTAGTAAAACATCGGGGTCGTCACTTCACCAACATCAATCACTTCGCAACCTGACCGATGAAGCCCACTAATTAAAGCACGATGCAATTCCGGTGAAGACGTTCGGTTATCCCTTGCAACTACGGCCTGACTTACTCCTCTTTTTTTCACTTTGTCGCCAAAAGCTCTGCCTAACAGATACGCGAACCGCTGATCAATATCCGCTCCCGCTTTTCCTCTTATGTCATATTCCCTAAAAACGTGAGCGGGCATCACAGCATTCTCAGACACAACAGACATTTGCCTCAACCTCCAATTTCAAAATGGAATAGTTGGCCTCCGTTAGCAAGTACGCGATCGTCGATTCAGCACCTTGATTTCCATTGATTCCTTTCGGTGTTAAACCGTCATGGCAGCTACCTTCCTGGAAATTAACCAGCGGCGTTTGCCAGTCATTATTTCCGTAAAACCAAGAACGGCATTTGTTAAGCACTTCCCAATATATAAGATCTCCCAGTACCCGATACGCCTGCGCTGAGGCCAGCGCCAATTTCATCACTTCGATCGGCTGTTGATCCCACTTGCTTCTCGTCTCTTCCGTACACCAGCCCCTGTTCCCAATGGGTCTGATCCACCCCTGAGGCGCGGTCATTTTCTCAATCAAAAAATCAAGGCTTTCTTTGGCAATCTGGCGTGTTTCCTGTTTTTCCGTGACGTTATAAGCATGAAGCATCGCCCACGGAAAAGCACCATTACTGTAGGTCATCACCGGTTCAAACCAATGCCATCCAGCCCGGGCGTGACAGCGATAAAGTTCCGTTAATTTATTTTCAAAAAGTCTTACACGGGAGCGTAAAACGGATTCCATTCCCGCCCCCCAGCGCTCCAGCGTTTCCTTAATTTTGGTGAGATTACCTGCCAGTAAGCTGCATGCTGCGAGCGCATAAGCCCATCCACGGGGATAAGCCATCTGGGCGCATGGTTCCATTCCTTTATCGAATATCTGTTCAGCTGCAAGCAAGCGCTCTTGATCATGCCTTAATTTGACGATCGTAATCGCACTTGCCCAAAGCGCTCGCCCAAGACAATCGTCGGAAGGACGTTCTGGTTCCGGTGTCCGATCATATGCGAAGTTATTATGAAAATGGCCGTCCTCACGCTGTGCCCATAACAGGAAAGCCAGGTACCGGTCAATAAGATGAAAAAGCTTTTCTTTTTGCGACTCGTTGGGGATTAACGAATAATAATGAAGCCACTCGAGACAAACCCACAACGCCCTCGCATTATCGTCGGTTGTATACCCCTCTTTGCGCCGGGGAATCATTCCTAAGCTATGCTCCAACAGCCCCGTGTCATCCGTCATCCGTTCCAGATGGCGAAAACTAACTGTATAAGGATACAATTTCTTTCACCTCTCTTTGCCCTTCTCCCCGAGGTGAAAGCGTCTGAGCCGTTTGCGCGACCCGGGCAAAAAGGCGGGCGTATTCCGCTCCCACATGCGGCCAGTGCATCGTTCGCCCGATTTGCTCCATCCTTTTTTCCCATTGTCTTAATTCGTCTGGATTGGAAAGAAGCCGGATCAGTTTTTGCGCCCAGGCGGTGTAATCTTTGTACGGAACCAACAATTCTTCATAACCTCGTAACAGGTCTTGCGCATACGTGTAAGGAGTTGTCACTACAGGTCGTCCCAATCCTACGGCATAGGCGAGCGTTCCGCTCGTAATCTGCTGCATTCCCGGATAAGGAGTGACATAGAGATCGCATGCCGTTATATACTTCACCAAGTCCTCTTCCGCTACATACCGATCGATCATCAGCACGTGTTGCTCTAACCCTTTTTCGCGGATCAGTTCCTGCAACTCTTGCCGATACGATTCGCCTTCCCGTTTCTTTACCTCAGGATGTGTTTGACCAACAATGACATACAGTATATCAGGCACCACTTTTACAACCATTGATAATGTGTGCAGGAGCATTTCAATTCCTTTTCCCCTGCTTAGAAGTCCGAACGTAAGCAAAACCTTTCGGCCTGTCCATTGCAGTTGCTCCCTGAACTGCTCCCTTTTTTCGGGTTCCGGAACCGGAGTGCCATGTGGAATAAAAACAATTTTGTCTTCCGGTATCGAAAAAGCGTCCACTAAATATGGAATCGCCTTTCGATTCATTACGACAATACGGTCGCTTCTTTGCGCGATCACTTGTTGAATGGAACGATAGGGTTCTTCCGGCTTTTGAAAAACCGTATGAAAAGTAGTAACGAGCGGCTTCTTTACGTTTTCAATAAATTCAAGAATATACTCGCCCGCATGACCGCCGAAAATACCGAATTCATGCTGCAGCGAGACGAGCGAAACATGACTGTTGTTAATTTTTCTGGCCATTTTGGTATACGCTTCTTTTTTATCACGCAACAAAGGCCAAAGAGCTGGATCAGGCTCTTGGTACATCGATTGTTCCTTAGATCCGATCATAACGATAACCGGATCTAACCCTTTCCATCCTTTTGCCGCCTTCACGTTTTGCCTTAGATGGTGGGTATACGTTGCCAAACCGCATCTTTTTGGAATATACGTACTTACATAGGCTATACCGTTCATCCTTGTAATCCACCTGCCCATCGATTCATTACGGCCTCATAAAGAATATGCTTGGAACCTAACTCCAGGTCGTAGCCAAAAATGCAGTTCTTCAACTGTGTAGCATTGTGAACCCTGCATCTGTTCCACATAATCGTTTCCGAGCAGCGGACGTTTTGCCCGATTTCACAGTGGTCCCCTATGACCGCATAAGGCCCGATCACGCTGCGATCACCAATTTTCACACGATTTCCAATAAGCACCGGCGGAACAAACAACACCCCTGACCCAATTTTCGTATTTTCACCGATCCAGATGCCATTTTCTTCTTCCTTTCCTCCCAAAGGAAGCCTGAACTTTCGCTCCAATAGGTCCCAGTGAACCTTACGGTAGCGTTCTTTCGTTCCCATATCGAGCCAATAACCATCAATGACTTTACCGTAGACTCTCATTCCCTTTTCGATCAATAGCGGAAACGTCTCTCTTTCGATCGATACCTCTTCCCCTTTCGGAATCCACTCCAACACCGTTTTTTCCATTACATAAATACCGGCATTGATGCGGTTGGAAGGAGCCTCTTCTTTACTCGGTTTCTCCACAAAACGGACAATTTGCCCAAACGGATCCTGCTCGACCACGCCGTACTGCGAAGGATCTTTAACCTCAGTCAATCCGATCGTGACCGCTCCTCCGTGCTCCAGATGAAAATCCAGCAAAGGCTGGATAGCCACTTGATGAACAATATCGGCATTCACAACAAGGAAACGATCATCCAAAAACTCCTGTGCATTTTTGATCGCGCCCGCCGTACCAAGCAACGTTTCTTCGACTGCGTATTGAATGCGCACACCTAATGAAGTTCCGTCACCTAAATAATCACGAATCATCTCTGGATAGTGCTTCACCGCGATCACAAAATCAGCAATTCCTTCGCTCTTCAAATGCAGTATGAGATGCTCTAACCACGGCCGATTTCCGATCAGCGCCATCGGTTTCGGCAAATTCTCCGTCAACGGTCTTAGACGCGTTCCCAATCCGCCAGCCAACAGCAATGCTTTCATCTACATCATCTCCTACATAATGTTATAAAGTTTAAAAATAGCAGAAAATGCAAGAAGAAAGACTTTACATGGAAGCTGGTTCATCTGATAAATTTAGCAACAATGGGAATCTAACAATAAAGTATGTACGTTCAAACGAGAACAAAGAGAAAACCTTACCACTGTTTATGAAATTTTCTCTCACGCAACTTATTAGCACTCATATAAAACGGCTGCTAACAATAATATAAAAATCATTCGTATTCTTTACAACGGCGATCAATGTTAATGTTTGACTATTTTCTGTCGATTCCTTGCAAAATCATTTATTTTTTTCTTGAAATATAAATTTTTTTCTTGTTTACGCCTGCTTAGTTTTCCATTGAATACGATTCATTTTTTTTGCATGTCAGCAAGAGAAAAAAGAAACAAATCCATTTTTTTTGCAAAAAATAAGCCTTATTTGTGCTTCATTTTCTTTTTTCGTTGTTGAATTGATTGAATAAACATACTAGATATAAAAATATAAATACCTTTCCTCTCCTAAATTCCAATACATGGTAGGAAAAACCGCCTTAATGCTCGCATTAGGCTGTTTTGCTTCATCTTTCTAATCCTGACTGTTGAATTTTTCAAAAATCCATCGGTAGGGTGATGAAACATGAAGGCATATCCTGTCAAGTTCTTTCCTATTCCACAAGAACGAATTTGGGGTGGAAACCAATTAAAAGAGTGGTTTGATGTACGCACTTCAAAGCCTATTGGGGAATACTGGGTGTTATCCAGTCATCCCAATGCAATGAGCGTTGTCATGAACGGACCTCTTTCCGGAAAAACACTCGTTCAATTAACGGAAGAATTTCCCCAGGACTATTTAGGCCATTCTCCACAGGATCGTTTTCCCCTGCTTATTAAATTCATTGAGGCCCGTGAAGATTTATCCGTCCAAATCCATCCGAACGATTGCTACGCGAAGGAAGTCGAAAGTGACTTTGGAAAAACCGAGGCATGGTACATCCTGGAACATAAACCGAATGCGAAAATCGTGTACGGTCATACGTTCAAGAATAAGGAAGAATATCTACGGGCTATTGCAGAGAAACAAGTTCCCTATTTTTTGCAAACGAAAGAGATTACAAAAGACGAGCTGATTTTCGTCCCTGCGCAAACTCTTCATGCTTTACTATCCGGAACCATTTTGATCGAAATTCAACAAACGTCTGATATTACATATCGTGTATACGATTGGGAGCGCGTGGACAAAAACGGAAAAAGCCGAGAGCTACATATTGATAAAGCGGCAGATGTGATGATTTACGATAACTCCAATCCGCTGGCAACACAATCGAACCAGGAGCGCTTTTTTATCTCGAAGACATCTACTATGAAACATGAACATCTACTGACATGCCCTTATTTTTCGATCGAGAAACTTTTGATTAAAAATGGGGGATGTGACCTATCACTCGGAAAAAAAGGGAATCCAGACATACTGATCGTGGCGGAAGGAAGCGGTGTGCTCGAAACCGATACGAACAGCGAGAATTTGGAACTAAGACGCGGCGACACGATTTTGATTCCGAGTACGTGTAACGGCTATCACATCCACACAAAGGAACAATTATCTCTTCTCAGAACATTCTATTAAGTTATCCACGGCTACCATCTTCGTATCCTCATTATTTACCTTCGCGCACCACGACCACTTCCAGGCCGAATGTCGCTGTGGTGATCATTTCAACTTTGCTTATATACAAGCTCTTTATGTTATAATAAAGTAAATTTAGAAAAATCAAAATGATAGGAGATATGGTAGTGAAAACAAATCATATTGTAAATCTCGGTGACAATATATACCAGATTGAACTTGTGGATCGCATGCAGCAAGGTCGTTCAACCGGCTACTTTATTGACAGCGAGCAAAAAACGGTCGTAGAAATGGGCGCAAGCGTTTCCGTTCCACGTGTGCTCGCCGCGCTTGAAGAGCTGGGTGTGGCCCCCGCACAAATTACATACGTTATCGTAACGCATATTCATCTTGACCATGCGGGAGGAGCCGGACTATTGCTCGAAAAACTGCCAAACGCCAAGCTGGTGGTTCACCCGCGCGGCGCGAAACATATGATGAACCCTGCGAAATTAATTGCAGGCGCGAAACAAGTGTATGGCGACGATTTTGACCGCCTGTTTACCCCGATCATACCGATTGCAAAAGAGCGAATGATGATCGCGGAAGACGGAATGGAGCTTGCCATCGACGATAATCGTACGCTCGTATTTTATGACAGTCCGGGGCATGCATACCACCATTTTGTAGTGTACGATCCGGTAAGTAAAGGATTGTTCAGCGGTGACGCCATCGGCATCAGCTTTCCTTGGTTAAAAGAAACATTCGGTGTTGACTTCTATACGCCAAGCTCGTCGCCCACACAATTTGACCCGGAAGCAATGAGCGCCACGTTGCGCCGCTTCGCCAACCTGGATGTAGAACAAATATATATGACTCATTATGGCCGTCATGCGGACGCGCAACGCATCATTGCGGAAAATATCGAACGGACAAATATGTATGCCCGCATCGCCGAAGAGGCATATGCGGAACATGCGACCTGGGAGCATGTGGCTGAGCGTTTACGCCGCTACTTCCATAACGAATTAGTCAAAATGGGCGTACCGGAAAACGATCCAATTCTAAAAACATTCGAGTTCGATATCCAGATGAACGCAAAAGGTATGTTCCATTATATGGAGACCAAAGTACGCTCCCAAAAGTAAGCAGATGAGAAAAGCCCGCATCCAAATTTTCGGATGCAGGCTCTTTTGTTTTTCTCTTGGCGCAGCTGTTTATTTCGTAGCGCGACCCATGCTGCGCAAAATAAAGCTAACTACAAACGCCACGATAATTGCGCCGATAACCGCCGGAATGATCGCAAACCCGCCAATAACCGGCCCCCAGTTACCAAACAGCGCTGAACCAATCCAGGCGCCGACAAAACCCGCGATAATGTTACCGATAACTCCCCCCGGGATGTCACGTCCGGCAATTAGGCTTGCCAACCAGCCGATAATCCCGCCTACAATCAAAGACCAGAGAAATGCCATATGTGTGTCCTCCTTTTTCCTATAGCTTTCTACCGTGGTATCGTTAGTATTCACCTAGATCTTAAAATCGTAACATACATATAGTGGAAAACATATTATTTCTAAATCTCAAAAATTTTATCATTTTTTTCATTCGGTAATCCCTTCATGGGACCGACAATACGTCTTTCAGCCAATGGCATGCCTCACTGATCGTTCCATAATGAGCTGCCTTTGGAAAGTGGTGCCCATACTGCGGATAATACCAAGCCGTAAACGGCTTGCCGAGGCGCTCAAGCCGTTCTATCATGTAGCGCGCATGACGGGGACTTACCTGTTCGTCTTTTCCTCCCTGAATAAAAAGGACAGGACATGTGATGTCTTCAGCCCGGTACAGCGCTGAACGTTCCATATAGGCGCGCGCGTCCTTAACCGGATGACCGACCACTCGTCTGAGCATCCGGCGTAAATCTGCGCGCTCTTCGTATGTAAGATGCAAATCGACCACCCCTCCCCAGGAAACGACGGCACGCACAAAGTTCATCTCCGCCGCGGCGAGAAACGCGCCCATCGCGCCCCGGGAAAAACCGATAACCGCGAGGCGCTTTTTGTCCACCCACGACAAATGTGCAAGCAAATCAAACGCGCCATACACATCCTCGCGGTCCGCGCCGCCGAATTCATCATGTCCTTCCCCGCCCTCATTCCCGCGATAAGAAGGGGCGCATACGACAAAGCCGCAAGCTGCCATATGCTCAATCCATGTGATTTGTACCATACCGACCCGGCGAATTCCTCCACGACAGTATACAAGCCCCGGATATATGTCAGGCGCCTTTGGGCGGGCTAAATATCCGGCCACAACCGCATCACCCGACTTGTACAGAATGTGGTAGACGCTTACATCGGGCAAGGACGAAGGCAGAGCGATGCGGGAAATCAACATAAAAATCCCTCCTTCTGCTAAAAAATGGCACCAAATAGGCTGTTGCCGAATAATATATCATGAAAAAAATAAGGAGTGGATGCTTTCTGGATATTTATGTTGTAAAACCAGGCGACTCGCTCTGGTCTATCGGCCAAGCATACGGCGTCGATCCGGCGGAAATTGCGCTCGTTAATGAGTGGAGAACACCAGATCGTCTCGTCGTCGGCCAGACGCTTGTCATTCCAACCAGGGTCAGACGACATACGGTTAGGCCCGGCGACTCGCTCTGGTCCATCGCCAACCGCTATGGGGTCAGCGTAGACGCGCTGCTGACGCTCAATCCGCTGCCGCCGCCCTACGTTCTCACGCCTGGTCAAGTGTTGCTTATCCCTTCCGTAAGCAAAAAATACGGAACAATCGGAACAAATGGCTACATTGAGCCGCGTGCTCCGAACCGTGACGTCCCGATTGTCCGGCAAACAGCGCCGCACCTTACATATCTGTCCGTTTTTAGCTATCATGTAAGGTCCGACGCTTCGCTGGAGCCGATAAACGACACGTCCGTAATCCAAGCTGCGCTGCAAAATAATGTGGCGCCGATGATGGTCATTACGAACTTTGCAGAGGGAAACTTCAGAGCAGAGATTACAAGCGCCATTTTTACCAATCGCACACTGGAAAACCGCCTATTTAACAACGTGCTGCGGGTCGCGAAGGAAAAAGGCTACCGCGCCATCAACGTGAACTTCGAACGGATTTATCCAGAGCAACGAAATTTATACAATGCGTTTCTAGAACGCCTGACCGCGTTTATGCATAACAACGGCCTGCTCGTGTCCACCGCGCTCGCCCCGAAATCGTCCGATCTCAAAACAGGCGAATGGCATGGTGCACATGATTACGCCGCCCACGGCCGCATCGTCGATTTCGTGATCATTATGACATATGAATGGGGATGGAGTGGAGGCCCACTCCGTCGCATAAGCATTCATAAATAAAAAATGGAACGATCTTACGTCCACATCCTATACCACCCTACATAAATTTTACGCTTATTTCTCCTTTTCTCCATCTCCTTCCTCCCTCCGCTCCTCTTGCTTCGCAGCGGCGACGCGCTGCGGCAATCCGGTCCGTAGCAAAAATTCAAAAAACTCCCATACCGCCTACTCGCCGAGTACACTTTTTTCATCTTTTATCCACATTATACCGCTCCCTCCCTGCTTTACTGTATGCGAGCACAAAGAGGGGACAGCCTTTTTCTTATGTGAAGTAATGAAAAGATTTTTCTCATTATTTGTAAAAAATAAACGCGCGAAAAAACACTTTCACATCATTAGTGAAAGTGTTTTTTTTCGCGCAATTGCCCGGAATACGAACCCGGCTTTCGATAGCGGGAAAGCGGGGACAACACATTCGTGTACGACAAGGAATACAACAGAAGCGCGCTCCAAATCAGCGAAAAACTGACCAAATGAACAAAAGTAAAAGCTTCTTTAAACACAAACACCCCAATTAACAAGCTAATCGTAGGCGATACATATTGAATAAAGCCGATCGTTGATAGCGGCACGACACGCGCACCCTTGGCAAACCAAAGCAGCGGCAGCGCCGTCACAACGCCCGTGCCAACCAACATCAGCAGCGTAAGGCTGGAACCATATCCAAGCGCTCCGCTTCCCCGCGTTTCCAGCAACAGAATATACATAAGCGCAAGCGGAGCCATAAAGGCGGTTTCAAGGACTAGACCAACCAGCGCCTCCGTCTGCGCCTTTTTCTTCACAAGGCCATACAGCGCAAAGGTAGTCGCCAGCGCGACAGCAATCCATGGAATTCTGCCGTGCTGCACCGTCAAAATCGCCACACCAACGCTCGCGAGCGCCAGCGCAGTTATCTGCCATCCTGTCAGGCGTTCGCGCAGCACCAGCACACCGAGCACCACATTAAGCAACGGATTAATATAATATCCCAGACTTGCTTCAACTACATGCCCGTTGTTAACCCCCCATATATAAACAAACCAGTTCGCGCTAATTAAAACGGAACTGAAAAAAGCAAACAGAAGGTTATTTCTGTTCTTAAACGCAGTTGCAAATACATTCCAGCGCCGATAGAAAAACAAAAGAAAGACGACAAATACGAAAGACCAGAAAATTCGATGCGCCAAAATCTCAAAAGCAGGAATATCATCAAGATACTTCCAATAAAGCGGCAACAATCCCCACACAACATATGCAATAACGATGTAGGCGACACCGGCCGCTTTTTCTCTCTCTTCTTCCTCATGTTTCATTATATTCCCCCTCCCTGTATTTTATTTCATTCCTCCTGGTACAATCTTATCTTTTCATTATAGAACAATAAAGTAAAAATTTACAAATATAAAGGCCCGTTTGCAACTTCATCAGGTATGGCTCCTATGTGGAGGATGTTGGTACTTACTTGATATTCTTACAGTTACGCATAGGAAAGAAATTATGTATCCCATAACTTTGCATATGTAAACATGAAAAAAGTTAAATTCAGATAAGTCGTTTTTCTTCAAATTGAAATTCTCGATTCAGTGAATGATTCAGACCGCTTCGTGAAAATATATATATTGACTGTTTTATCCAAAGGGAGGTTCATATGAGCACATTATACGAAAGGCTTGGCGGCGAAGAGACAATTGCTAAAGTGGTGGACTACTTCTATGATTTAGTTTTAGCAGATGATACCGTGAACCATTTTTTCAAAAACACGGACATGGAAAAGCAGCGCCGACATCAAACGAAGTTTATTAGCTTCGCATTAGGCGGACCCAATCAATACACTGGTGGGTCTATGGCAAAGGTGCACGAAGGAATGAATATACAGCCTGCTCACTTCGATGCTATCGTTAGACATCTTCGTGATGCTCTTGCACATTTTGGTGTTGATGAAGATGATATAGCCCAAGCATTAGAAAAGGTGGAAAACTTACGAGAAGATATTATATATAAATAGTATCTCATTCTTTTATAAATACAAAACCCTACCACCCAATAAAGGGTAGTAGGGTATTTTCGCAAACATTTCGAGAAAATGCTCGATATGGTCAGCTATTCACGGTCTTCCTACCTGACGCCTTCCTCACCTCGTCAGCCAGCTCACCAAGCTCTTTCATATCCTTACGCAGCGCCTCTGCTGCTCTGTGGTACTCGTCCAGCTTCTGCTGACACTTGTCCGGCTTCGCGTTTTCTTCTTGCCACATTTTCTGATATTGCTTCATTTGTTCATCCTTCTCTTTCCATTCTGCTTGGATGAGGGCGATGATTTTGTCTGCTTTCGCTACGGGAATCATGTATGGATGATGATACGGACTGGTTTCTCCTGCGCTATCTGGCTGAATACCGTACGCGCTAGCTTTTTCCTCACTCCTTATCGAAGAATGTAGCAGGAGGTGATACTTTGGCTACGTATATCGTGAATGTCTACAAGAGAGAGGTTCATGTCAGCGCAAATATTACATCCAAGTGCAACATCGAGAAAATGCGAGACAATCACCACGTTGATACGGACGTGGACGATTGGTCAGTAGGATATAATCCTTTTAAACGCTGTCCGTATTGCTACATAGAAACGAATATCGCGCAGGAAGCATAGGGGTGGCAGCCCCTCTTTTTTATGCGTTTTATCTCTAAGATAAAACAAAAAGCACCGGAATTATCCGATGCCTTTTCGCAATTATGCACATTTATTCTTCATGTTGTTTTAGAAATTAAATTCCTACAGGTGGAATAACCAGTTTGTATTTTTCGCTATCCTTTACTCTTTCTAATTTTGCAAACCCTCTATTCTCAAGATATTTATACGATAACAACTCTGCCCCGGCAGCTACATTGACTGTAGCAGTTTTTTCCCTATATATAATGATAATTCCTTTTTAAATACTTGAAATTATGTAGTGATTTATTATCAGGCTTTAAGCTGTATATATGCTTACCGTAATTTATTTTGTTACATTTTAGGCTCAATAACAATTTCAACACGTCGATTTTTTTGCCGGTTTTCTTCAGTATCATTAGGCGCAATGGGTTGGCTTTCGCCATACCCTTTTGTTCTTATATGAAGGTTCTCTTCTTCATAGGTTTCCTTTAAATAATTGCTAACCTCTTTTGCCCTTCGTTCAGAAAGTGATTTATTATATGCCTCCTCACCTATGTTATCAGTATGCCCATTTATTTCTATTTTTGCTCCTTCGTACTTTTTAAAAACTTCACCTATCTCATTTAATACAACTTTTGCTGATGGCTTTAATTCACTCTTATCAAAGTCAAAGAGAACGGTATCAGGAATTCGAATTTTAATTTGTTTATTATCAGATGTTACAGAGAGATCAGGTGCCTTTAATTTTGGTACATCAAACTTAGGGGCTTCTAGTTTAGGAACTTCTAGTTTAGGAACTTCTAGTTTAGGAGCTTCTAGTTTAGGAGCATTTATTTCTGGTACAGATGTTTGTTGCTCCTTTTCCGCACATGCAGAAAGCAACAAAAAAGAAAGTAAAAATAAAAACATTACATTTTTATGGTTTAACACTTTTTACTCCTCCCTTTGCTAATAGAAGTTTCCTTAATAATAACAAATAAAAGATAAAAAGTTACTTTTTATTCCTTTTTTATCTAATGTGTTACTATTGGCCATTTAATTTAATATGGTTTTTAGTAATACGGATAAGGTTCCAAAATAAAATCGATACAACTTACACACCTCCATATGTTTTCTACCAAAGAAAAAAGCGTAACTATTGGCTACGCTTTTTTGGTTATTAGATTAAGACTCCACCTACTGTCATCCCTTCGACTTCTATCATGTCGGCATGTGACTCGCTAGTAACGTCCTTTAGCTCACGCTCATCCTTATCTTCTACAACAGCCTTCTGCATTTCGACAGATAAGATGCCCCACTTAGACAAAAGGGATTTAAGCACAGTTTTCATGGCCATAGCATCCCAATCGTTTTTCCACCCAAAATCCGATTTACTGAATCTTTTCCTATGCTTTTCAACCTGTTCTTTCGTCCAGTAGACGGTTTTTCTAAATCCGTTTAACAGTTCGAAATAAGCTGCATATCCGATTACGACATCCGAGGCTCGTGATTCAAAATCAATGTCGATTTCTTCAGTAAGAGGATTCCACTTTTTAAGTTCACCTTCGTAGAGGGAGTCACATTGATATACCGATATTGAGCAGACCGCAAGGCCAATTGAATGTATCCTTTGTACCCCAGATGAAATTGTGCTTTGTTTCCGTAAGGGATAATCCAGGCATACCCTAAATTTTTGTCAATCGGCAAATCCAATGTAGCAGCAACGATTGCAGAAGAAACAATGCTCATCGATTCGCATTTTTGCAATGATGTTTCACTGTTATATAAATTGATAATGGATGTGATGTATTATGGTTTTCCATTCGGCGACGAGTATTTGCTTGCATCGTTTTGCCTCCTATTTGATTTTCAAAGAGCGTTCGTGATAAGATTTAAGTAACCGATTATCAAAGTGATTATGACCTGTTGCCGCAGGTCATTTTTGATTACCCTGCAACCTTTTGGATTGCAAAATCAGCAATGTACTCCCTGATGCAATCGCGTCTGTCATGCAACAAACCTTCATCTGTCTCCCAAACCAGTTCTTCTTCATAGACTCCACCGCCGCAAGTGATGCATTCACCAACGACTCGCGCTTCTTTTGGGTCTGGAAGACCTTGAGAAAACCTGTCTAAGTTCGTCATATTCTAACCCCCTTTCGTGCCAGCGCCCCTACCCCTACACTGGCGTTGCAGCCCTTTAGCTGCGCCTATGTAGTTCTTGTTGTGGTGGCCCCCTGTCGAACTTACACCGACTGTAGGCTTGTCCTATGGGCTAAAAAGTCAGGGCATCGCCCTGTAAGATAGTAAAGGTTGGAAGGCAAAGGGCTTATGTCTTTACTTCATAGCTCATCCCTCCTTTCGGAAGTGCTGTAGGAGCCAGGCAGAGAGAAAAGATGTGGTTAAGAGGTGGAATTCCCGGCCCCTACAGCAAGCCCGAGCTTGCCGTACACACGAACGTGTGTTATGATTTTTGTGACCATTTCTGCTAAGCTGTTTGAGTGTTCCCGCACTCGGCAGCTTTTTTCATGTAATAAAGTGACAAATCATGATAGCGCCGCAGATTCAATTTGTGATATGACCATGCTGCTAGATATCCTTTCTCTTCCCCTGCTGCTTTATATGCCTCAGCCAACTTCAAGAACTCATCAGCTTCTTTCTTGGCTTCTTGCATTTCTAGTTTGATTCGATTCAGTTCCAGACGATGTTGATAGGCTTCGTTTTGTTCGGCATCCATCAAGCTCATATCGTAGTCAGCCGTCCGTTCTAGCACTTCCTGTATACGTATATTCCAGCTCATCGCAACACCCTCCTAACTTCCTGCCCCCATTCTTCTACCGTCTCCATTTGTGCTATTAAGCGTCCGTGGCGCCACTCCGATTTCTTCAGATGCAACCTCGATGCTAAGTCCGGCGCAATTTCTACACTCTCGGTACATGGCTCCCCCCCCCTTTCGATAGGATAATAAAAGTAGAAGCCAACTATCTCCTTTCACCACCTTTCACCCGCCGGGCGTTTCCCAGTAGTCGATGAGCAGCTTCGATCAGTCGTGCCAGCTCTTGTTGCTTTTGCTCCGGCGTGCGCTGTGCAAAAACCCGATCGATGCCGCGACTGATTTCTTCGCTTTCTTTGCGAAGTTCTTCGGCTTGGTGGTTCATGCACTGACCTCCTTTCCTTCGTTTAAAGGCTTGTCCCGAAGAAAAATTCCGGGATTCACCCGGTAGTAGGCGTAGTGGGCTTGGACTTCTCTTGCTGTTTGGCTCTTTCTTCTGCTTCAGCTGCCAATACACGCTCGGGGATACCCGAGTTTACAAGATAGTCAAAGTACTGCTTAAAAAGTTCTTCTGGAGGTGTGTTGAAAATGATGATCGTCTTGGATTGCTTCATATCCTCCCCTCCCTTCTTGCTTAAAGATATGGTGTAGGACAACGAGGACTGCCCTGTGATTTAAACTTATTAATTTGTAAGATTTTCCTCTCTCCCTGTCGAATTATGGTATTCGGAAGAACTAGGATTTTGGCAAGTTTGAGTTCTTCCGATAGCGGCTTCCAACTTCTCAACTCGAGCTTCCAGCTCAGCGAGACGTTGCTCAGTCGTTTTCAAGGTTTCACCTCCTTAGGCTGTTTGTTTCATCATCCAGCAGTTCGGCGACCATTATGCCGAGAGCTTTGGCGATGCGTCTTAAAACTGGTATTGACGGAATGGTTTTACCAGTTTCAATTTCACTCAGGTATGCTTGAGCGATTCCAGCTTTATCAGCAAGTTCATTTTGAGTCATGTCTTTGCTGTTTCTCACCATTCTGACTTTCTTCATCGCTGTCAGCCTCTTTTCACTTTCTATTATATCGTTTTCAGCGATATAAAAAGAAAAAAGATAGTTATTTACGATATTTTTTATTCAGTTTTTCTGTTTTTATATAGTTGTCAGCTATATAATGATAGGTGGGTGATTATTTTGGATATTGGACAAAGAGTTAAAGACTTACGAACTTTAAAAGGTATGAAGGTAGTTGAACTTGCAAAAAAAGCTCATATTTCACAACCTTATTTAAGCGATATAGAAAAAGGCAGAACCACACCATCTATTGATAAGCTGACATCAATTTGCGAAGCACTGGATGTAACGTTGGGGGAATTTTTTGGATATACCCCCAACCTGCCCCCCGACCTCCTGCAACTCATCGAGACTGCCAAGAAACTCACACCAAAGGAACGGAAAGCGTTAACCACATTTCTACAAACTTTGAAAGGATGATCTCTTATGGATGAAACAAAAGTTTTACTGAACAAAATTATCGAACGTTTGGACGTACAAAGCGCCACGCTCGAACAACTTAAGATGGATGTAGCGCACATACAAGGTGATGTAACAGAACTAAAAGAGACACTACAAAAACACGATGATTTACTTGCTCGCCTTATTGAAGGGCAAGAACGCCAAGATAAAATCCTTGAATCGCTTGCTCTTCGCTCCCTGGAACAAGAAACCGAACTGCGCGAACTCAAGCGTATCAAGTAGCTATCATCTATTTGGTGACTTCCTTCCCTAGTTCAGCAAGATGCTGCTCGATGTTCATGCTCTCACCTTCTTTCAGGCTGATTTAGAGTTGTTTTTATTACCTTTTGGTAATGAAAATGTATAAGAAAATGCCTGTTCAAAGGTTATATTTTCACAATTTCTTAGGACACAGACAATAAACTTGCTACCAGGATTATGCTTACCATTAAGTATGCGATTTACGGTACGATGCGCTCCCCCGATTACTGTTGCAAAATCACTCTCTGATAACTCTTTTTCAGCAAGGTATTTTCTAAAAAACTCAATATTCGCCTTGATAATTTAGAAAAACAGAATAATTAACAGCTAGAATTGATGGCGACTTCCCTTGCTTTTTATTAAGAAGTCGTTTTTATTTACACCTTTGGTATGGAAAAATAAAACATTTCTGGCGGGGTTTACATATGGGGATTGAACATCAGGTGAATTGGTTGTTTGGATATTAAAGAACATTCTTTGGATAGGTGGATTCGGAGCAGCTATATATGGTGCATATCTTTGGTATCGGAATAAACAAAAAGGAATCAAATCTATAATTCCGTTACATTTGATTATATGGGGCTCATTATTGGCCGCTTCCTAGCCCATATTTAAAGATTTTTGGTTAGCACTATTCTCATTTACATTATTACTATTTCTATGGTCTATTCTTATGACGTGTTTTCATATGTTCAAAAAGAATCCAGCATAGAAGTTCAAAACGGCGGATCTGTTGAAATGTTTGATAATGAAGGGGAATCAGCCGAAGTTATTGCCGGGGGATAAGCCACCCTCAGGCTCTCTTTTTCGTCATAAAATAGAACATATATTCCTGTTATTAGCAAGTTTATCCACAATATTCACAGGAGGGATAGCATTGCGTACAGCGCTATATATAAGGGTCTCGACAGATGAACAAGCCAAAGAAGGATTCTCAATACCGGCTCAGAAGGAACGGCTGACTCAATACGTTCAATCACAGAACTGGGACATATTCGACCATTACATCGAAGAAGGTGTATCAGCAAAGGACACAAACCGCCCGGAGCTGCAACGCATGATGAGGGATATCAGGAACAAGAAAGTGGATATCGTTCTTGTCTACCGACTTGATCGTCTTACCCGATCTGTACTCGATCTCTATAAGCTGCTTCAGGAATTTGAAAAATATGAGGTAAAGTTTAAGTCAGCCACCGAGGTATACGATACAACAAGTGCCATAGGACGTTTATTTTTGACTCTTGTAGCTGCGTTAGCCCAATGGGAAAGAGAGAACCTGGCCGAGAGAGTGCGCTTCGGTATGGAGCAAATGGTGCGCCAAGAACGTCGTCCTGGTGGCCCTCCCCCATTTGGATTTGAACTGGTTGACCAAAAGCTTGTTATAAACGAAAAAGAAGCTTCTGTTGTGCGCTTTATCTATGACCGTTACCTGCAAGGGGCTGGTATGGCTTCCATTGCTGTAGAATGCAATCAACTAGGCTATCGAACAAAAAAAGGAAATGAGTTCAAACGCACAGCAATTTTTGATATTTTAAACAACCCTGCCTATTACGGCGCTCTGCGGTGGAATTACAAAGAATACGGAAATGGTGCTAAACTAAATGCTCCCGAAGACTGGATTTTACTTGAAGGGGTCTATCCGGCTATCATCGAAAAAGAAACATTCGAACATGCCCAGCTCATCATGCAACGAAAACGCCCGATGCATCCCCGTCAGATTGCCTCAACGTATGTTTTCTCCGGGCTTCTCCGCTGCGCTCGATGTGGAAGCTCTATGGTAGGTCATACGATTCGTAAAAAAAGTGGATATACGATTCGGCAATATTTATGTCAGAACGTAAAGTTCAAAAAATGCGACTGTCCCGCTCTAACCGACTACCTTGTTGAAGAGGCATTTGCAGAGAAGTTAGATGAAATCACCGACTCCTATTCGACTGTTGCCAAAACAACCCGAAAATCATCACACAAAAAAGAACGCTCCGAACATGATCGGCTAGAAGCTGAATTAAAGAAAATGAATGAACGACGTAAGCGACTACAAATTGCATTCTCTGAAGGATTAATCGAAATTGAAGAATTACGTGAGAGGATCGGGGAGCTACGCGAGCAAGAATCCAACATCAAGAAGAAATTTGAATCCTACACCGTTCAAAAAAAGTCACTATCTCAGGAAGAATTGATTGAGATTATTACGAACACCAGGCGCTTATGGCCATATGCCAGTCCAGAAGAGAAAAAGCATATGGTATACTTACTTGTGAAGCGAATGGTTGTAGACTTACCCGATGAACAGCGCAAAAACCGCAAGAATAAGAAAGTACAGATTGTGCAACTGGAATTTAACTGAACAGTCAAGAAGCCCCCACTTCAAGCGATAACTAAGTGGTGGATAGTTCACCTAACACAGAGCTAGAAATGCCTATGTTATGGAGCAGAGGCCCGCCACTTCCCGTTTCACCGATTGGCGAAGTTGAAAAAGTACTCCGGTTTGCCGTATCGCAAATTCCACCGAAAAAAATTATGATGGGCGTGAATTTATATGGCTACGACTGGACGCTACCGTATATGCCAGGAGGGGGCTGGGCGCGCAGTGTTAGCCCGCAACAAGCGCTAGAAATCGCACTCGCGAACAACGCCGCCATTCAGTATGACCAAAAAGCGCAAGCTCCATTCTTCCGTTACCGTGATACCCGCGGCAGAAACCATATCGTCTGGTTCGAAGACGCGCGCAGCATACAAGCACGCTATAAACTTGTAAGCCGCTTCGGCCTGCGCGGCGTCAGCTATTGGGTGCTCGGCAACGAATTCCCGCAAAACTGGCTGGTGCTCGAAGATATGTTTGTGATTAGAAAGTTGTAAAGACCTTCATAAGAAAAACTCGCGGGCCAATCCCTCGCGAGTTTTTCAGTGCCTATATCATAATTGCTTTCCAACCTTTTATCTTACGAATACTTTTCTTTTCGCGCTTGATAAGCCACGCTTCCGCCATTCTCAAGCACGGGGTTAGATACAATAAACGCGTTCGGCATCGGCTTTTCTCCAACCATGCCGGAAGGGTTAGTAATAATTTTCCCCCGATAATACATACTGGACGAGGAACCGCCATCCAAATTCACCGCGTTAACGGCACCGCGTTTCAGGAGTTCTTCTTGCACATCCTTCAATGTTGCACCAAAGCTGTGAATCGCCCGCCCATCAATGACGAGGAACATGACAGTGCCGTCCGCTTTCTGCGCGATTGCTGTGCGGGGCGCCACTCCCCAGCCACCATCGCCTTCCGTAATCATCGGTTTTCCGTTTACAATCAGGCGCGGCAGAAAACTCACCGCTTCCTGCACGCCCAGCTTTTTCATCTCATCATACGTGTAACGACCGCTAATCAGCACGCCATCTTTTGTAAATCCAACAATGTCGTGTTTTGCTTTTTCATCACCAATCACTTTCTTACCTTTGCTCACCACGATGCCAAGCGGGTGCATAATTCTCTCTACACCTTCAAACTCCGGCCCTGTCATATCTTCCATCCGATCCGTCAAAAAGAATCCGCCGCCATTGATCGCGGCCAGCGCGTTCTCGCGCGTCGCCATGTTGCTGACTTTCTCTCCTCCCGGACTATGGCTGGCTACAACATGAATATAGCGCGGATCTTTAATATACATAATTTTTCCAACATACGTCTCCCCCCGGATATCTTCCACATGGATAAGCGAAGCAGGCGTGATCCGGTGGGAAGGATTTGGGGAAGCTACCTTTACCAAACTCATGTCCTGCTTCACAAGATGGTTCGCTGCCGCCTGCCTACGAAAATTTTCCTTAATCTTCTCCACACCGCTTGATCCTACAAGCAGCCATGTATACTTTGTCTGTTTCGATGTATATACCGCTTCTGCGACAATCTCCCGTACTTTTGTGCCTTGCGGCGTAAAGTAAAACCATCCAAGCGCGAGAGAGAGAATCGCAAAGAATATCCATAACACCCATGCCACCGCACGAAGCCAGTGCCGCGTCGGCTTCTCATTCAAAGATAGTGGTGCTACTGTGGTCGCAGACATTTCGTTCTGGTTCATTTGCTCCATCCTTTTTGGAGTAGGAAATAACACGCTTCGTCTCCCTTTCTCTCTTTATATTCTGCCATGATTATACTGTCTGCCAATCTATATCTTATCTCATTTTCACGCAAAAACAAGCGCCCTAGGCTATATAATTTTGACTGAATTCTATTTTTTAAAGCGGATACGCTCTGTTCTAGAAGCAAAAGCTTGCATCGCATTCAAGCATCATATAAAATAACTACCATTAACAACAACGTTTTAGATATGTGTTATGTTTCATAAACCTTATTACCAAAATACAGGTGGTATATATGGAATCTATTCTTTCCCTTGACCAGCAGTTGTTCTACTGGATTAATGTCCGGTTGAATATTCCTTCGCTTGACTGGTTCATGATTTTCGCCACCCGCATCAGTGACAAAGGGCTCTTCTGGTTTCTTATTGTTCTCATTCTGTTGCTCAATCGCCGCCGTGTCGGCGGAATTCGTCCGGCAGCCACACTATTTACCGGAATTGGAATTGGCGGCGTAGTGGAAAACATTATAAAATTTATAGTCGCACGGCCCAGGCCACCGATGGCAGAGGAACATATCAATCATCTCATCCATTTGCCGGTTTCGTCTTCGTTTCCGTCCGGTCACGCAGTGTCCTCTTTTGTTTCGATGTATATCCTGTACCGGTTATTTCCGAAATCCATCGTCTGGACGCTACCGTGCGCAGTCATTATGTCCTATTCGCGGATATATGTTGGAGTGCATTATCCACTCGACATTATTGTAGGTGCCATTATCGGCATCGCTGTTGGCAAGCTTACAATGAAACTGCCGATTATGGCTATCGCCCATAAGCTTTTATCCCGGATCCCTGGCGCCCGTCGATACATTTTGTCAGCTGATGAAATAATACCCAAAAATATTCCGACCGAAACACCTTCCACCCTGGAACCAAGAGAAAAACAATTATAAAAAACAAAAAAGAGTGAAACCGTCGCGTCCGCTCTTTTTTGTCTGTCTTTCTGCTTTCTATGCCTACTGGTTTGGCGTCTGGATATGCCTGCGTGCAGGGGAGGGAAAGCTAAATCCTTCTCCCTGTACTTCTTTCGCCTCAAACGCAAGGATAAACGCGCGATTGTCTATCTTTTCAATGATCTGGCGCAATTTGTCCATCTCATACAACTGCACAACCACCAGCAATACTTCTCCTTCACGGCGCGAGTATCCGCCCATGGAATGCAACATGGTCACCCCGCGCACCAACTGTTTATGAATTTCTTGCGTAATCTCTTCCGGCTTATTCGAAATAATAATGACACTGCGCTGTTTCTGAAAGCCGGACAAAAGCAGATCGACCACACGCGCGCTGACGTATACAGCCACAACGGTCAACATCGCCCGCTCAACACCAACAACGACTCCGGAAATAGCAATAATCGTAAAATCAATGCCAAACAAAAATTTCCCTAAATCAATTCGCTTGAATTTATGCTGTAGGACGCGCGCAATAATATCGCCTCCGCCGGACGTACCGCCCACGCGGAAAATCAACCCAAGCCCAGTGCCCGCAATAATTCCCCCGTACAACGGTGCCAAAATCACATTCTGTAGCGGCGGCACCTGCCACGACGATGTCACATCAATTAAAATGGAGGTCATAAGCATCCCATATGCACTCCGCAGCAAAAAACCTTTGCCAAGCACAATGTACCCAAGAATGAAGATAGGAATATTGATTAAAATGATCAACAAACCAACAGGCGTATGAACTGTGTAGTGTAATAACAGGGAAATCCCCGTTACACCGCCCTGCGCCAGCTTGTTAGTAACAAAAAACAAATTTACTGCAATGGAATATAAAAAGCTTCCTAACGCGATAAATAAAAAAGAGCGAATACGCTGCCATACCATCTATGTCCATTGCTCCTTCCACATGTGTTTTTTCTCATCTTAGAAAATTAGACAAAAAAAAGAAAGGCCCTTCTTTATCTTGAAAAAAGCCTTTCTTTTTATAATATTTTAATGATGCTTGTTGTAATACTCGATAATAGCGGCTGCCAATGCTTCCCCTACGCGCTTCTGAAACTCGGGCTCAAGCATTTTTTTGTTTTCCGCGGCATTGGTCAAAAACCCAACTTCAACGAGCGCGGACGGCATGTTTGTATTCTTGATAACATAAAAGTTCGCCGTACGCAACCCGCGATTATAAAATTCCGTTGCTTCGATCAAATGCTTGTGAACAATCGAAGCAAATTCTTTGCTCTGCGGCGTTCTGTAATACGTTTCTGTTCCATTTGCGCTCGAGGTAGCCGAATTCGCGTGGAACGATAGAAATACATCCGCTTTCAGGTTATTTGCTAGCTGAACGCGCTCCTGCAACGTTGGATACGTATCGCCAGAACGTGTCATCACAACTTTAAAATTTTTGTGCTGCTTCAAGCTCGCTTCCGTTGCCTTGGCGATTGACAGTACGAGCGACTTTTCCGGATTTCCCGCTGTTCCTATGGCACCGGAATCTTTCCCACCATGTCCCGGATCCAGCACAATGACAAACGGTTTCGCTGCGTCCGGTTTGTCCGGCTGCGGAGCAGGCGTAGGAGGCGGCGTCGGCTTGGCTTCTTTCAGCACAACTTTCGTTACGCCTTCGCTTGCGATAATCTCATAGTTATGCGGCTCGAACAACTGTACAACAACGCGCACCCTGTCCGGAGACAGGCTATACTGGCTATAGCGTACGCTTTCCACTTTCGCTGAAGTTACAAACGCATCAAACCCTTCCTTTAGCCGCGCATGATTAAAGTCGATGACAATACGGTACGGATTGGACAACGTAAAATGGCTGTACGTCATCTTCCCTTCTGATTCGATGCTGATGCCATCATCCGTCCGGGAAATACCCGTAATGTATTGTAGCTTGTCCAATGTGCATGCGGTTTTTTCTTCGTTCCAATCGGCTTTTGCTCCAATTACTTGTGAAAGAAATTCTGGAGTAACAGCAAAGGTACCGTCAATCAGGCGGTATCCGTTCGACTGTGCAGCCGAAGCCTGCCCGATCGTGTACTCCTCTGCTCCTTGCTCAAGAATCACTTTCTTTGCCTCTGTTTTTACCTCGTAACCAAGCGGCTTCGCCACATCATTTACCTTGACAAAGTGACCGTAAGGCAGTTGGTAAACAGGCGCCTGCGTCAAGGGATTGCCGTTTACGGCGATCGTTTTCTTGTTATTGATAATCACCGTATTGGACGCGGCGTCCCACCCAACGGTCGCTCCTAGCCACTCACCGATCTGGCGCAGCGGCAAAAAGGCGCGGTCTTTGACAATCATAGGCGCTACTTCAAGTGTCATTGCCTTCCCATTTACGTAGGCGGTTTTTTTGCCAGGTTGCATCCTAATTACTTTTCCAGCCCGATTATCAATCGTTACCGTACCTGTTTGTCTGTCCCACTCTACCTTGGCACCGTACGCCTCCCCCGCAAAATAAATCGGAACCATCGTACGTTTGTTGATGATTTGCGGAGGAACGTCAGGCTTGACCTCTTTTCCATTGACGACAAGCGTCATCGCCGAAGCTGCCTGCACTGCCGCGGGCACCACCCAGCCAGCCAACAATAAAAATATCCAAAGCAGCCATCTTATTTTTCTCATTCTTTCTCGCTCCCTTACCTTCTCTAAGTTGCCAGTGACACATCTCCTTTCCGATGGAACGTCCGCACTTTTCTTGGAACAAGCTCAGCCAATAGTTTAGACGCAAAAAAACATGAATGGTTTTCCTACAATAGGACCATTTTTCATAGCTAACCAATTATTACAAGGGAACGAGGCGTTATCTTGTATCCTGCGCTTTTCAAAAAAATATCCCCGCAATCTGCGGGGATGCAGGCTTACACGTATGTAGCTAATTCTTCCATCTCGTCTAGCAGGCGCGCAAATACTTTAAGCGCCTCAACAACAGGTTTCGGCGACGCCATATCGACTCCCGCCTTACGCAGCAATTCAATCGGATAATCGGAGCCGCCGCTCTTCAAGAATGTAAGATACCTTTCTACCGCCGGCGCTCCTTCATGCAAAATTTGCTGTGACAGCGCCGTGGCCGCCGAAAATCCGGTCGCGTACTGGTATACATAGAACTCGTTGTAGAAATGCGGAATACGTGCCCATTCCATATTAATGTCCTCATCTACAACCATATCCGGGCCATAGTAATCAACGTTCAAGTCGTAATAGAGGCCACACAACGTGTCCGGCGTTAGCGGCTCTCCTGCTTCCACCCTTTCGTGAATCGTTTTCTCGAATTCAGCAAACATTGTCTGGCGATACACGGTTCCACGAAACTGTTCAAGATAATAATTTACAAGATACATTTTTTGGCGTGGGTCTTCCGTAGTTTTCAACATATAATCCATAAGCAACGATTCATTAAGCGTAGATGCGACTTCCGCCACAAAAATTTTGTACTGCGCATCCAGATAGGGCTGATGTTTATCACTGTAATAACTATGAAGAGCATGACCCATTTCATGCGCCAACGTAAACAAATTGTTGACGTTGTTCTGATAATTCATAAGCACAAACGGGTGCGTGCCATACGCGCCCCACGAATATGCGCCACTCGTTTTTCCTTCGTTTTCGTATACATCAATCCACCCAGAGGAGAACGCTTCGTCCAGCACACGACGGTAATCGTCGCCGAGCGGCGCCAACCCTTCTTTGACAAGGCGAACCGCTTCTTCATACGGAATGTTCATCTTCACTTCTTTCACCATCGGCACATACAAGTCATACATATGCAGTTCGTCAACACCAAGCAATTTCTTGCGCAACGAAACGTATCGATGCATGGCCGGCAGATTGTCGCGCACCGCCTGAATCAGATTGGTATACACTTCTACCGGGATGTTATCGCTATCAAGCGCAGCCGCCAGCGCTGATGGATATTTGCGAATGCGCGCATAAAACACGTCTTTTTTGACGCTAGCATTCAATGTTGCGGCGAGCGTGTTTTTCTGCTTACGGTACGTATCGTACATCGCTTTGAAGGCATCTTGCCGCACGCGGCGATCGTAACTCTCCATAAAATGAATATAGCGCCCATGCGTAAGTTGCACCTCTTCCCCGTTCTCATTCTTAATGTTTGGAAACACCATGTCAGCATTGTTAATCATGCCGAAAATCGTTTGCGGCGCCTGCGCAAGCTCGCCAACTTGGGCGATGACTTGTTCTTCCTGCGCGCTTAAAACATGCTCCTTTTGCCGTTTGATTTCATTCAGATAAAAACGGTATTTTGAAAGCCGCTCATCTGCTATGTAGCTGTCCAATTTTTCGTCCGGCATGCTTAAAATTTCTGGCACGAGGAATGACACAGCGCTTGAAACACGAATGCTGAGTGAAGATGCGCGATCGGTCAGGGCCTGATATTTCGTGTTCGTATTGTCTTCATCACGGCGCATGCGCGCATATACATAGACCCGTTCCATGGCAAGTCCAAGCTCTTCGTACGTTTTCATGCATTCAGCGATTACACTGGGAGCTTCGGAGAGCTTTCCCTGGTACGTTTCAATTTTTTCAATCAGTTCCTGGACTTTTTTATACTCTTGTTCCCAAGCCTCATCTGTCGGAAAAATGCTTTCCAATTTCCACTTAAATTCAGGCTTTATTTCTGAACGCTTCGGGATCGTTTTTTGTGAAGTTTGTTCCATTGTCTGGTGCGGCAACAACCGCTTCCCCCTTTCGTTGGCTTATATTCCTTCTTCTTTTTATCATTTCGTATGGTGGGAAAAGAATTCCTGCTTCTTATTATACTTTACCATATTTGTATATATGTTAGTCTTCGGAGTTATTCACCGCGCCTAAACGACGAAGCGGCCGGTCTGTCGCAACCGGCCGCTCTTCCTTACGGAAAATCAGGCAGTGTAATCTTCGATGTTTCCGTCTATGCTATGATCATCGCTATATGTCTCACAAGCAATTTCCCGGCAATCCAAACATTCGACACGATTTTTCTCCCAGGAAGCCAGCTCTCTACCGCAAGAAATACATACATCCATGAAATGCATCAGACATTCCCCTTTCTTACATAGTGTTATTTGAATCATTATTTAATGAGAAAACAAGGCAGATAACAAAAAGGCCAGTCATATCGTAAGCGTAAAATCAGCTGCGATATAACTGGCCGGTCTCGCTTTGTCCTCCCTGGTTCATGCCCAGGGTTCAGTCGATCCCTCAGTTTTTAAAAAATGTGTAAGAGTATAGCATCACTGTAGGTGAAAGGGCAAACTTTCACTGAGCGACACCGGGTTAATTATATTTAAATTATATCCCACTGCCACTCAATTATCAATATTTTTTAATTAATTTCACAATTTTGTTTTCATCCTTTTCTTTCCTTCCCTGCATATATCCAGCAGCGGACAAATTTCACACTGCGGATTAACAGCCTTGCAATGATATCTTCCAAAGAAAATCATCCGGTGATGGGTGATAGACCATTCCTCGCGCGGTACTTTTTTCATTAGCGCTTCTTCCACCTGCAACGGAGTATCTTTCCAGCGCGCAATGCCAAGCCGCTTTGAAACACGCTCCACATGCGTATCGACCGCAATCGCCGGCACACCGAACGCGGTGGAAGCAACCACGTTCGCGGTTTTCCGGCCAACTCCCGGCAATTTCATCAGTTCGTCACGATCTTGCGGCACTTCACAATCATACTCTTCTATCAGCATGCGACACAGCTTTTGAATGTTTTTCGCTTTGTTGCGGTATAATCCGATGCTGCGAATGTCCTGTTCCAACTCTTCAAGCGGCACAGACAAATAGTCTTCCGGCGTTTTGTATTTCGCGAACAAGTGAGGCGTGACTTTATTAACAAGCGCATCTGTGCACTGTGCCGACAAAACGACGGCAATCGTCAATTCAAACGGATTTGTGTGGTTTAATTCGCAATGAGCGTCTGGAAACATCTCAGCAAATGTGTCAAGAATGCGACGCATTTGAGTTTTCGTAATCAACAGCATTCACCTTTTACATAAAATTTGTACGACACTAGGGTAGCAGTTGCAATTTGTCCAGTCAATGGATACACTGAAATGAGTATACGTAAAATGAAGAAAGGTATGAGACGGAAATGACAAAAAAGCACGTGGTTTATAAAGAGGACAAGTGGAATATGATTACAGCGGAAGTGGAGGGCGCACGAATTGTTGTGCGGGAAATTTCCACAGAATGGGGCGAAGATACATACGTGCTTAATGGCCGTCCTGAACTTATCGACTGGGCTGAAAAGCACTTTACACCCGATAAATACAAAAACGCCGCAGACATTATCGCCAAACTCAAAGACATATAATACAGACGACCTTGTTTGCTGGGTCTACACCAAGCTCTGTGCTTGCCAGGGAAAAAGGAGGGGAAGCATCCGCCATTTCTTCCATCGCACCTTTTTTATCTTTCTGCCCGATACTGAAACGCACAAAAGCGAAACAGCGACCTTAGACTGTCTCTACCATTGACTTTACTCAAATGCTTTGCAAATCCCGCTTTCGGTGAAAAGGTGCAGATAGAAGACCCTCTTTGGCAGAAAAATAACGTAAGCACTGGAAGAAAAGACGGATGTTTTATCCTGCATTTTGATTTATCAACACGTACGATGTGATGCATCCTGTTAAGAACATGCTTTAGTGTTGAGCTTTATTGGTTCAATACTTTGTCGCGCAATGCGCGGCGCAAAATTTTACCTGTTGTATTCTTTGGAAGTTCGTCAATGAAGATGATTTTGTCCGGTATTTTGTATTTGGCAAGGAACTTGCGACAATGTGTCTTAAGCTCTTCTTCAGTTAGCGAACCATCTCTTACCACTACATAGGCTTGTGGCGTTTCACCGAGCTTTTCGTCCGGCACGCCAATGACCGCAGCTTCCACCACTTTCGGATGTTCGTACAGCACTTCTTCCACTTCCCGTGGATATACATTGTAGCCGCCCACAATAATCATGTCTTTTTTCCGATCGACAATAAAAATGTAGCCGTCTTCATCCATATATGCTATATCTCCGGTGTACAGCCAACCGTCTCTAATGGTACGCGCTGTTTCTTCCGGCATATTCAAATACCCCTTCATTACATTCGGTCCACGAACAATCAATTCACCCACCTGGCCACGCTCCACTTCTACACCTTCCGCATCGACGATTTTGTTTTCTACGCCTGGAATATTCACGCCAATAGAACCGGGCTTACGCACGCCGTGTACCGGATTAAACGCCGTCGCTGGCGCCGCTTCCGATAACCCGTATCCTTCAGAAATTACCTTGCTGAATTTCTTCTCAAAACTGTGCAGCAACGCCACAGGCAGCGACGCGCCTCCGGAAATGCAGAAGCGGAGCGACGCTAGATCGTCTGGAACAATGGAAGGCGTCTGCATAATAAAATTATACATCGTTGGAACGCCAGCAAAAACAGTAGCCTGCTGTTCCCGGATGGTTGCGGCGACCTCTACCGGACTGAATTTCGGCAAAATTATCATTGTCGCGCCAAGCGCCACCGGCCCATTCATGCACACCGTCATGCAAAACACGTGAAACATCGGCAGCACCGTTACAAATCGGTCATTCGCCGTCACACCAAGATACTTGGCGAGCGCATCAGCATTGGATGCCATGTTGCGCTGCGTAAGCATGGCTCCCTTCGGTTGGCCGGTCGTGCCTGACGTATAAAGAATAACCGCAAGATCGTCTTCCGTAATGTCCGGCCGTCGCCATCCTTCACTTGAATGCGCTATCATTTTTTCAAATGCAGACGTCCACTCGTGCTCCGATTCGCCGCCTACTAACACAACTTCCTGCAAATTCGGTAGCGTCTGTTTCACCTTCTCAAACGTGGGCAATAAAGACGCAATCGCTATCGCTACCTTGGCCCGACTGTCATGCAAAATATACAAAATTTCTTTCCAGGTATAAATCGGATTGATCGGCACAACCGCTGCACCCGTCAGCAATATACCGTAATAAGAAATTAAAAAGTGAGGAGAATTTCCTAAAAGCAATGCCACATGATCGCCTTTCCCCACTCCTTTTTTTGAAAGATAACCTGCCACGTTCCTAGCTTGCCGATACAGTTCGTCGTAAGTTGCCTGCATTCCCTGAAACATATATGCCGTCCGGTTTGCATGTTCCCGCGCGCTGCGTTCAATATTGTCCACCAACGTCATTTCTGTACACCCCTTATCCCTTAATTTCTACCAAGAACCAACACGTCCTTCCAACCGCAAGACCAAATAGAAAAATAAGAGAGAAAAAGCAGGAGCAGGAGAAAGAAAAAGGTGTACACCTTTTTCTTTCCGTTTCCAGCCTCCAGCTTTCCCCCTACTTTTTATGGGGAATAATGGAATCTATCAACCAGCCCTGTTTCTTACTTTACACCTGTGGTATATTGACCTGCTTCCAGAATGCGTTTAGCAATGCTACGTTTTAATGCGAAGGTATTCATCGGTTGCATACGCATTAACTTTTTGACAATGGAAAGCTGCGTGCGGAGCGTATCGCCTTCGCTTATCGCCGCCAGCGCTTCTTTGGCCCATTTATCAAGATCGCCCCACACTTCCTGAAAATAGGCACGTGTCATGTCAATCTGCATTTGCGCAGCAGCTTCTCCTTTACGTGCGGCCGTCTTCTTCGCGCGCAAGAGCGCTGACTCGAGCGCATAAATCGTAATCATCATGTTGGACAAGTTTTCAAGAATTTCTTGTTCCTGTTCGATTTTTTGCATATATTTTTGCACGGCGGCGCCACCCACCATCAAAAACAGCTTTTTTACGGACTCCAGCATTTTGCTTTCTGTTTCTAAAAGTTCCGTTGACTCGGAAAGATCCATCGATGGAATGTATCCAGTCAGTTCTTTTTGCAGCGTCTGCAATTTTTCCATAAGCGGTAAACGGCCCTGCATCGCACGTTTTAAGAGAGTTCCCGGAATAAGCAGGCGATTGACTTCGTTCGTTCCTTCAAAAATGCGATTAATGCGGGAATCACGGTAAATTTGCTCAATTTTGTATTCAGAAATATAACCATATCCGCCGTGAATTTGCACACCTTCGTCCGCCACGAAATCGAGCGCTTCAGAACCGAATACTTTAACGATAGAGTATTCGATGGCGTGTTCCTCAATCGCTTTGGCCGCTTCGTCAAAAATATAGTTTTCAAGATTCAAATACTGAGTGGCTGCCTCCAGATAGCCGCCGGTTCGGTACGTGATGCTTTCATTTACATATGTGCGAATGGCCATATCGGCCAGCTTGTTTTGAATAAGCGGGAAGTTCGCAAGCTCCGTTTTAAACTGCTTGCGTTCCTTCGCATACTGAGCCGCAAGCTCAATCGCCCATTTGGATGCGCCAACCGCACCAATGCCGAGCTTATAGCGGCCAATATTGAGAATATTAAACGCAATTTTGTGTCCCTTACCGATTTCGCCAAGCACGTTCTCTATCGGCACTTCTACATTATCAAGAATAAGGGGACGAGTAGATGAGCCTTTGATGCCCATTTTTTTCTCTTCCGGACCGGTGCTGACGCCGAGAAAATCTTTTTCCACAATAAATGCGGTAAATTTCTCGCCGTCCACTTTCGCATAAACGATAAAAATATCCGCAAAACCAGCATTCGTAATAAACTGCTTCGTTCCGTTCAAAATGTAATGAGTGCCCGCTTGATTAAGCACCGCCGTTGTCTTGGCGGAAAGCGCATCGGAACCAGAGGACGGCTCAGTCAAGCAATAGGCCGCGATTTTTTCTCCTGTCGCGAGCGATGGCAAATATTTCGCTTTTTGCTCGGGCGTACCGAAGAATACGATCGGCAACGTACCGATGCCGACATGAGCGCCGTGACTCAGCGAGAACGAGCCGCCGCGCACCATGTTTTCGCCAATCAGGCTAGAGCTGATTTTATCAAGCGCGGCCCCGCCATACACTTCCGGAATGTCCGCGCCGAGCAAGCCAAGCTCTCCAGCCTGACGCAGCAACTTTACCGTTAGCTCATAATTCAACTTTTCGATTTCTTCCGCTTTTGGCACCACTTCACCCTCGATAAAATCGCGCGTCATGCGCGCAATCATTCGCTGTTCTTCATTGAAATCCTCCGGCGTAAATATCGTTTGAAAATCTGCTTCTTCCAGAATAAACTGCCCGCCTTTCGGCATCGTTTCCTGTATGCTCATATCTAAAACCTCCCAATATAAATCTATATAAATCTGATTTGATCTATTCAACTTCTATTGCTTCACAAATTCAAAAACGCCAGCCGCACCCATACCTCCGCCGATGCACATCGAAACAACGCCATACTTCGCATTTCTACGCGCAGCTTCATAAAGCATAGTCACAGTTAATTTCGTGCCCGAGCATCCCAGCGGATGACCGAGCGCGATAGCGCCACCGTTCACATTCACTTTGCTCTCATCAATGTTTAAATGGCGGATGACCTGGATTGCTTGGGACGCAAACGCTTCGTTGATTTCAAACAAATCAACCTGATCCTGCGTAATACCAGCCAGCTTCAATGCTTTCGGAATCGCGGTGATCGGACCGACGCCCATAATTTCCGGATCTACACCACCAACAGCAAAAGAACGGAAAACCGCCATCGGCTTAAGCTCAAGTTCTTCCGCTTTCTCCCTCGACATGACGATCACCGCCGCCGCACCGTCGCTCGTCTGAGATGCGTTCCCTGCCGTGACGCTGCCACCGATGCGGAACGGGGAGCGCAAGCGGGCTAGCGCTTCCATATTCGTATCCGGCCGCACGCCCTCGTCCGTGTCAAAAATGAACTCGCGCAATTGAAGTTTACCTTTGGCATCCAATTGCTTTTCCCTTACCGTTAAAGGAATGATTTCATCTTTAAACTTACCTTCTCTAATCGCAGCTGCGGCCTTGGCGTGGCTTGCTACTGCGAACCGATCCTGCTCTTCACGGCTAATGCCGAACCGCTCGGCCACATTTTCCGCCGTATGGCCCATGCTGATGTAAATCTCCGGATATTTCTCCACGATTTCCGGGTGCGGCGCCAACTTGTAGCCTGTCATCGGAACGTGACTCATGCTTTCCACCCCGCCTGCAATCACCACATCGGCAAAGCCACACATAATTTTCTCTGCCGCGATAGCAATCGATTGCAGACCGGAAGAGCAAAAACGATTAATCGTGAACGCCGGAACCGTGGTCGGCAAACCAGCATACACGGAAATAATGCGAGCGATATTTAAGCCCTGCTCCCCTTCCGGCATCGCGCAACCAATAACTACGTCGTCAATCATCCCCGGTTCGAGACCGGGGGCGCGACGTACCGCCTCTTTTATCACCGCCGCACCTAAGTCTTCCGGACGCGTGTTTTTAAGCGTTCCCTTCGGCGCTTTGCCGACGGCCGTCCGCACAGCTGATACAATGACCGCTTCTCTCATTTTTTCTTTCCCCCTCCCTAATTGCGCAGTGGTTTTCCCTTTACAAGCATATGGTGCATTCTTTCCTGGCTTTTCGGCTCACCGCACAGGCTTAAAAATGCTTCGCGCTCAAGATCGAGCAAATATTGCTCCGTCACGTACGTATTCCGATTCACGTCGCCACCCGCTAGCACATGCGCCAGTTTACTCGCAATTTTCATATCGTGGTCGCTGATATAGCCACCCTGGCGCATCGTGTAAGCGGCAAGCTCAAGCACCGCCTTTCCATCGGCACCGACGACGCGAATCTTTTCCTGGCGCGGTGGCGTGTATCCTGCCATATCAAGCGCCAGCACGGCTTGTTTGGCATCATACAACAGATGATCGCGATTCATGGAAACGGCATCGCCACGGCGCAGGAAACCGAGCTCACGCGCTTCTTCCGCGCTGGTAGACACCTTCGCCAGCGCGATCGTTTCAAACGCTTTGTTGACAAACGGCTGCAAATCGGCTTTCGGATCAACCTCCTCCGCCGCTTTCGTAGCACGTATCAGCGTTTCCTTTGTGCCTCCGCCGCCCGGAATAAGGCCAACTCCGACTTCGACGAGCCCCATATAAACTTCCGCTGCTGCCTGAATTTTGTCAGCCGGCAAGCACACTTCGACACCACCGCCCAGCGTCATGCCGAACGGAGCCGCCACGATCGGCTTCCTGGAATACTTGATCGCCAGCGATGCCTGCTGAAAGCGGTGAATAAGATAATTAATGTCATCCCAGTTATCATCCTGCGCTTCCATCAACACCATCATCAGGTTCGCGCCGACGCAAAAATTTTTCGCTTCATTACCGATGACCATCCCGCGGTAATTTTTTTCAACCTCAGCCAACGATTTATACAACATCTCGATGATGTCAAAACCGATGGCGTTGTTCGGCGAATGAAATTCGAGGCAGGCTACTTCATCTCCAATATCGATGAGACTCGCTCCCGGATTCGACAGAATCGGTTTCGCTTTTTTCTTGTATTCAACAAGCCTCAGCCATTCGCGCGCCCGTTCTTCTTCTTTCAACTCACCAGTCAGCGTATGGTAATACGCCACACCATTTTCTTTCTCATAGAACGAAGTCTTTCCTTTGGCGAGCATCTCTTCTACCCAGTGCGGGATGATTTCACCTTCTTGCTTCATCCGCGCCACCGATTCTTGAACTCCGATGGCGTCCCATGTCTCAAACGGGCCAAGTTCCCAGTTAAATCCCCACCTCATCGCGCGATCCACGCTGACGATATCGTCCGCGATTTCCGGAAGTTTCGCTGCGGAATAAAGCAGCACTTTTTTCAGCACGTTCCAGACAAACCGACCTTCTTTGGAAGGGCTATATACAAGCGTTTTCAAACGCTTCTCCAGCCCGCCCGCCGCTTTCGCCTGCTCAATGGCGGCAAGCTTGACCTTCTTCATCGGCGTATAAGTAAACTCACGGTAATTAAGAGACAATATTTCACGACCAGACTCCGTTTTTTTCTTCTGGTAGAAGCCCTGACCTGTCTTGTCGCCCAGCCAGCGTTTTTCCACCATTTTGCTCATGGTCTCCGGCACGACAAATGCCGCTTTTTCCTGTTCATCCGCTACATTCTTATGCACGTTGGCCGCTACATGAACAAATGTGTCAATCCCGACCATATCAAGCGTGCGAAAGGTAGCGCTCTTCGGACGTCCAATTACCGTACCGGTCATCGCGTCCACCTCTTCCACACTAAAACCTTCCTTTTTCATCTCTTCAAACGTGATCAAAAGGCCATACGTACCGATGCGATTGGCAATAAAGTTCGGCGTGTCTTTCGCCACCACAACGCCCTTGCCGAGCACACGCTCCCCGAAACGTTTCATGAAAGAGAGCACATTCTCATCCGTATCGTTGCCCGGAATGATTTCCAAGAGCTTCATATAGCGCGGCGGGTTAAAGAAATGCGTACCTAGAAAATGACGGCGGAACGCTTCGCTCCGTCCTTCGATCATCTTATTAATGGATACGCCTGATGTATTCGAACTGACAATTGTCCCCTCTGTCCAGTTTTGCTCGACCTTTTCCCACAGCTTTTGCTTAATATCAAGATTCTCTACAACCGCTTCGACAATCCAATCCATCTCTTTTAGGCGGAACAGGTCATCTTCCAAATTGCCTGGAATTATCCATTCGCCATTCCGCTTAACAAACAACGGAGCAGGCTTCGCTTTCAGCAATCGTTCTTTGGCTTCAATCGCAATCCGATTACGCACCGCAGGATGTTCCAGCGTAAGCCCTTTCTTCTCTTCCTGATCTGTAAGCTTGGTTGGCACAATATCCAACAGATAGGTTTGAATACCTGCATTCGCCAAGTGTGCGGCGATCGCAGCACCCATGACACCTGCTCCAAGCACTGCGGCTTTTTGAATGCTCCTTTCCATCGTATAGCCTCCCTTTTCGTTATGTATTGAATGAATATTCATTCATATATCCAGAAATAAAAAGATTATATTAATAATAAATCTTCTGATTATTATTGTAGTATACGATTCAAAAAAATTCCACCCTATTTTTTTCAAAAAATACATTCTTTTTCGATAGTATATTTTTGACAGATAAGCCGCGCTCCCGGTATAGTTAATATAGTAGCTACTATAAAAAGCGTGAAAGGAGTTCAAGCATGACCGGACATGTTCTTATCCTATTTTTGTCGATCGCGGCTCTTATGTCCTTTATTCTTATTATTCTCGGCCTTCTGCCTCAACCGGAAAAAGGCAACCAGCGCCAATTCAGCCTGACCGTGTGGGGACTTGTGCTCGCCGTTGTTACCGTTGTGCTCTATTATCTTGAACCGACCCTGTTGCCGGCATAAACAAAGCAAGAAATAATAAAAAAAGGGCTGTCTCCATAGCCATTATGTTCTTACCTTGATGGCTATGGAGACTCTTTTGTGTATTCATGCAAACCCACAGACAGGACGCAAACGGCACAAAACATGGCGAAATACTTTCGGCTCATATGCTCGTTCCAAATTTGTATATGTGCGAACGGAAAAGAGTTTTTTTTTGTACCCTTCTGGAAACAATAGGACTGAAACTTTGGAAAGAGAGGTGCGGCCTGTGAATCTGTTTGTTTGGATCGTCGTAATTTTTGCAGCTCATCTGGCAATGTATTATGCGCTCGGTACGCCAAGCTGGATCGCTACTTCCTTACTTGCCACGTTCGTCTGGACGATTGTGTTGCTTATAGGAAACGCCTTTTTGAAACAAAGACAAAAAGAGCGTACCTAATTCACAAAATCTAAGACAATAACAAGAAATTCAGCCTATTGTTCTAGAAATAAGAAAAACTCGCCCTGCGCGTTTGGGCGAGTTTTTCTATTTTACGCTCCGTAGCCTTACGAAACTGTAACGAATTTTCCTTTGATATACGTATATTCAATTCCTTTTTCAAGACAGCATTTCTTGTATTTCTTGCCGCTACCGCATGGACACAAATCATTGCGCCCTAACTTCGTCGTTTTTTTGCGCTTGCTTTTGCGCGGTGCCGCTTTTTGCTCTGTGGCAAACTCCGCCTTTCCCCTCTGCGCTTGTGCTGTGGCTGGCGGTTCCGGCTTCATCTTCACTGCCTGCAAGTTTTTATCCATGTTTGCTACATCGACTTTTTCCGCCAGAATGTCGCGAATTTTCGCTTTCGCTTCATCAGCAAATCCTTCTTGTTCATGATATCCTTTTGATGTATACCCAGCGGCGTTCTCGTTCTTTTCCGAGCACCACGCATAGTGCGATTCCAATGAATCTTTCAGCCATTCACTATAAAATGTATCAATCACGTCTGCTTCGCTCGTAAAGCCAGAAAAATCACCTTTATGTTTATCAAGGAAAACGTCGGCGTACTTTTTCATCGAGAGCGTGAGGCTGCGCTTTTCTCCGCTGGTCATCTCTTTGTATGTACGAATAAGAATCACCCCTACTCTACTTCAAATACTGACCATATCTTATTATTTTACTAACTCTTATCCTAAAGGAAAAGAAAATAAAACAAAGAAAAACAATTATAAATTATCTAAATTATTTATTTTTAACCACAAAAATAAAAACCCCCGCCTGCGTGGTGGGGATTTTTCGCCCATTTTTTTCTCTGCCTTATCCCGACTCTTGCAATTAACAGCAAACAACAACATGCTTTATTCTGCTTACGAAGATCTGAGCGAGATCGTTTCGCCCGTTTCGCCCGGCACACAAGTCCGCTAGTTTGCCCACTTTTCCTCTGTATTCATTTCTTGCGCAATGCGCACTCCCGGAGAGCCTTTTTGGGCGATTTCTTTTGCAAATATACGCGCTTCTTCTAGCGTTTTAAATGCTTCCGCATGCTTGACATTCGCGGAACCAAACAAAGAAATCGTCTCATATACCACGTAGTACATAAACCCACTCTCCTTTATGTTTTACATTTACAAATAAATAGTAATAATTTATATATTATACCCTGAACACCCAATTTTAAAACCAATTTTGTAAAAATGTGCGTAAAAATAAGAAAAAATACACCGGACCCTTTTCGCGTCCGGTGCTATCTCTTACTTTTGCTCCGTTAAAATTGTCCACCCGTCCTCCTGGTACGCACGCCTTTCCTTCATGAGCTTACCAAGCGCACGTTTAAAAGCGGCTTTGCTAATGCCGAATTTCATCTTAATAACATCCGGGGCGGTTTTATCCGTATACGGCATCCGTCCTCCTCGTTCTTTTAAATAGCCGTAAATCATCTCCGCATCTTGGCTATAGCTTACTTCCTTGCGTCGCCTCGTCGTTATGTTCAGGCGGCCATCATCCCGCACTTTTGCAACGCGTCCGCTCACCCGCTGGCCAAGGCGCAGCGGTTCATCTGCTTCATCCTTATGGATAAATGCTAGATGCTGACCTTCCGTCAACAAAAATGCGCCAATCGCAATCGTTTTATATATGTAACCGGTAATATCTTTATTTGCTAAGTCTCTGGTCGCCGGTTCGGCAACTTGCGCTAGGTCTTCTTCCCGGCCCAGTACGGCCAACATCCTCCCCTGTCTGTCATGTTCTAATTGAACATACACCCGGTCGCCAGGGCGAGGCCATCTGCTTTTTGCCACCGGAAGTTGATCCGCCGGCAAAAGCAATTCTTTCTGTATCCCGTTATCCAAAAATACGCCGATCCGGGAAGCATCTTTTACTTCCAGCCAACCAAATTCGCCAAGCACTATATACGGTTTGCACCGGGTTGCCGCTAACCGATCTTGATGGTCATGGTACAAGAACACCTCCACCTCGGCTCCAACTTCCCATTCCTTCTCCGCTTCCCTCTCGTGAAGCAGCACATCTTGTCCATCCACTGATAAAAAATAGCCGAACGATGCCCGTCGTTCCACTCTTGCTGTAACAATCGTTCCCGCTTCCACTTTCACTGTTTGTTTCCTCCTTCATCTGTTACGTATGTGACCACAGCCTTTGACGCCGCTCGAAACGCCTCCAGCAGAAAAGGCGAAAGCGTGGCAGGTTTGCCGCGAAAATACCGTGGTGAACTAATATACAGTTCTCGCTTTGCTCGCGTCACAGCCACATACATCAGCCGCCTTTCTTCTTCCATCGCTTCTTCTGTTCTTTCCCCGTTTTTCTTATGCAGCCAAAAATCCGGCTTCTCATCCGGATCGACCGCAATGCTGTGTGGAAGCACTCCGTCGATGGCTCCAAGCAAAATCACAACCGGATATTCCAGCCCCTTGGCGGCATGAATCGTTTGCAGCGTAAGCCCCAACCCGGATTCACTTTGTTGGCGCCGCGTTTCCTTACGCGCGATCACCGTATCCACATAGGCGAGAAAATCTGCTACCGTCGCAAACGGTTTAACTGCTTCCTCCAATTCATACAGATCGTCGCGCAACAGTTCTTTATGATATGTAATCGCGCCGTTCTGCTCACTCCCAAGAAATTTGTCGTATCCTCCTCCGGCTTCGCTGCGAACTTCCCGCACTGCTTGCAATGGATTCAACTTGGCGATACTTTTCAACCAGTCCACCTGTTCATTTAACCGCCTGCGCTGGAACAAAGGAAGCGCTTCAAGGTACCGCAACGCTTCAAGATAAGACACGCCGCGCTGGATTGCAATGACCTGAATCTCTTTCATATAACGTGCCTTGCTAATATAAAGACAAGGCAAAATGCCCTCAAGTGCTGTCTCATTGTACGGATCAAGCGAAAGGCGCATAAAATCAAGCACAGGCCGAATGGTAGACAACTCATAAAACGTTGGATCGTCCCGATACGTCGTAAATGGAATGTTGCTTAAAAGCAACTTTTCATACAGTGTACGCGCTGTGCTATGCGTACGATATAGCACGGCAATATCACTGTATTCATACTCCCCAGACGAAACAAGCTTTTCAATCAGCATAAGCACCTGCTCCGCTTCCTTTTCCACCGAACGCGCGGCAAAATAAATCGGCAGGCCTGTCCCGGTAGGCAACACTTTCAATTGTTTCTCAAAGCGGCGCCTGTTGTGACGAATAATTTCATTGCCAAGGCCAACCACGCCTGCGGGAGAACGATAATTAATATCAAGCGTGATACGCGTACAATCCGGATATTCGTCCGGGAAACGCAAAATAATGGATGGCTCAGCGCCGCGAAAACCATAAATGGCCTGATCCGGGTCGCCGACAACGCACAAATTGGACTGCTTCGCCAACATGCGAATCATTTCATATTGTGCAATATTCGTATCCTGATATTCATCTACCATGATATACGCCATGCGGCGGCGCAATGCGATTAAATAATTCGGATGGGCACGCAACGTTTCAATGCAGCCAGTGATTAAATCTTCATAATCAATCAGATGGTTATCACGCTTGTATGCTTCATAACGCTCAAGCACGCGACGTGCGTCATCCTTAAGTCCTTCCACTTCTTCCACCGCCCATGTACCGCCTACCAACAACAAATTGTTTTTTAAATACGCCAATAAAGCAAGCAACGTCTCCGGTTCATACTGCTCGCCCGTAGCCAACTCTTTCGTAATCTGTTCGATGAGAAATTCTTTCTGTTTCTCACTCATGATGCGGGGTGAAACATCCAGTTTATGGAAGTAAATTGTTCGTGCCAGCGAGTGGAAAGTGCCGGTAATCATCTGCTTCACCATTGCCAGGGTTACGCCCGGAATCGTCGCAAGCCGTTCCTTCATCTGCCGGGCAGCATGGCGGGTAAACGTGACAAGCACAATGTTTTGCGGTGGAACTCGCTTGACAAGCAACAAATAGGCGGTACGACATGTCAGCACGGTCGTTTTTCCGCTTCCGGCACCCGCATTAATCAGCACTGGCCCATCTACGGCGCGAACTGCCTGAATCTGTGGTTCATTGAGCCGGATGCCGATTCTTTCAAGCGCACGAAAAAAAAACGCATCTGGCTCCCCGTCCGCAACCACTTGTTCAGAGGTCAGTCCATCTGTCGTCTCTGCCTGCGGGATGGTGCAGGCCGCACTTATCCCACGGGGCAGGTTCCCCATCTCACACATCTCATCTTGTTGATTCATAATATAAATCAAACTCCCATTATGCGTAACTCCTTTTCCACTATACAGGAAATCAAAGCAAAAAGAAAAGAAAAAACCCAAAAATAATGAAACTGTAAAAAGGCGATAAATACCAAGTAGCTTCTATATCTTTATAAAATAATAAAGAAAGCGCTTCCTTCATGTGACATACTTACCGCATAAGGGAATGGAATAGGAGGAAATGTCAAAGAAACAAGCAATAAAGATTTCGCAAATTTTAGATAAAGGAGAGATGGACATCGAGAAAAAAGAAAAACCTCACATAATGGTTCCTGTGCGTTGTTCGACGCTTTGGACACTCTGTTCCCACATCTACGTATACATGAGACAGCTATTCAGACGTACAAATACTAAATAAAGAGCAACCTTGGGCTGAAATGACCCCTGTCTGCTTGACAGGGGTCATTTCAGCCCAAGGTTGCTCTTCTTTATATCGTAAACTCTCCACTCCGTTTTTAACATTTTTTTTTTATTTTATGCCAACTTCCACCGCTGTTTCTTCACTTTTCTTCTCCAGCATCGTGCCTTCTTTCTGATAGCGGATATGCCAAGAGAAGGCTTTTTCCAGTACATGCGGCGTTTGTCCCCCACGCTGGCACGCTTCTTCAAAATAGGCACGAAGCTGGGGACGATAATCAGGATGCGCACAGTTTTCAATAATGAGACGTGCGCGTTCGCGCGGGGAAAGTCCGCGCAGATCGGCGATCCCCTGCTCGGTTACGATAATATCGACATCGTGCTCCGTGTGGTCAACGTGAGATACAAACGGCACGATACTTGAAATAGTGCCACCTTTTGCCACCGATTTTGTGACAAAAATGCCAAGGCGGGCATTGCGCGCAAAATCTCCTGAACCACCGATACCGTTCATCATATTCGTCCCCATCACATGAGTTGAATTCACATTTCCATAGATATCCACTTCCAGTGCCGTATTAATCGCAATCAGACCGAGACGGCGAATAATCTCCGGATGGTTGGAAATTTCCTGCGGACGCAGCACTAGACGCTCTTTGTATTTTTCAAAATTAGGCAACACCTGCTTCGTTTTCTGCGGCGAAAGCGTAATCGAACAGCCAGACGCAAAGCGAATTTTTCCTGCGTCCAGCAGATCAAATACCGCATCCTGCAATACTTCCGAATATACCTCCAAATCCGTAAATTCGGAAGTAAGGAATCCATGAAATACCGCATTTGCCACGGAACCAATACCAGATTGCAACGGCGCCAGTGTCTTTGGAAGACGGCCTGCTTTCACTTCACCCCGCAAAAATGCGATAAGGTGTTCCGCCATAACGGCAGTCTCTTCATCCGGCTGCACAATAGGCGAAGTTGTATCCAGCTCGTCTGTAATAACAATTCCCCTGATTTTTTCCAGCGGCACCGGTATTGCCTGCGTGCCAAGGCGCTGGTCAACACCGGTCAGCGGAATCGGCTGGCGCTTGCCCTGCGGCCCGACATCATACAAATCATGAACACCCTCAAGGGCCAGTGGCTGCGCCAGATTCAATTCAACAATCACTTCCTTCGCCTTCTCCACAAAAATACAGGAATTGCCGACAGAAGTCGTAGGCACAATATACCCTTCCTCTGTCACCGCAACCGCTTCCACAATTGCGATATCGATAGCGCCCAGCGCGCCCGCGCGCACCTGTTCCGCCGTATGGGATAAGTGCTGATCAATATATAGCAACTCTCCACTATTGATTTTGCTTCTCATTCGCTTCTCAGCCTGAAACGGAAGACGGCGATGAATAATACCAGCCTCAGCCATAACACCATCTACTTCCGAACCGATGGAAGCGCCGGTATATACATTAATTTTAAAGGATTCGCCACTTTTCTTTACCCGTTCTACAAGCGCGCGCGGGACGGCTTTCGCATCGCCCGCCTGCGTAAATCCGCTAAGTCCTACGGTCATTCCGTTTTGAATCCAGGTTGCCGCTTCCTGTGGGGTGACCAAGCGTTGTTGCAGTGTTTTATTGCGTAAACGTTTTTCCAGCATGATTACCGCCCCTTTATGAAAACGTTATTATTTTAACAATTTATAATTTAAACAATAGCACGTATTGTCTTTCCTCACCTTATAAAGGTGATAAAGAAGAAATTTTAACGATAAAACAGAAAATAAAAGGATAAAACCCTTTCATAATCTTGCTTTTTGAAAACGTTTTATATTTTGCGCAAAAAAAAAAGAGAAGAGACGGTCTCTTCTCTAAAATCCGAGCAAGCGCCGGAACGAACTTGCGTATTTCTGGCTAACCGGAACGCGAGTACGTGCCGGATCATTCATAATAAGCATGAATGTAGAGTGAAAATCTGGATGAATTTCATCGATCGAATATACGTTAACCATATACGCGCGATGGCAACGCACAAAACGATCCTGCGGCAACATATGCTCTAGCTCGACCAGACTATGCTTATTAAGATACATGCCACGTTCCGTATATAAATACGTCTTGCCTTTTTCAGATTCGATAAAATGAATATCATAGAGAGGAATCGGCACCCAACGATCTTCTCCTTTACCGATAAGAAAGTGATAACGCGGCCACTTCGCTTGCACCAGCCCGGCTCCCGGCGGGAAAATCGCCGTGATACATCCTTCCGCATCCCCTTCTTTCAAAATCGGGGTGCTCATCGCGTAATACGGAACACCAAACACGCTGTTTTCAAGATACTGCTCGATTTTTTTCTTCCGCATCAGCGCTTTGCGCGTCAGCGTTCCTTCCTTCACTTCATCACCTGGTTTAATTTTCAAATCGATCGCCCTGCTGGGCTGATAATAAATAAATTTAGATGTGTCAGCAATTGCAATGGACGCTTCCTTCGGAAACACGTCGCTGATTGCCTTGACAATCGAAAGCATCGCTGAGGTTTCCATTCTGTCATCTCCCACACTCTCATTCGATGCTTATTTTAGCATAAAAATGAATAAAGAAACGCATCGTTTTCACCTGTCATACGTCTAACTTATATAAGGCAAACCCTGTTAAAAACTAATGCCTTTGTCAACACTTTGGGTGTATATTTCTTCATAGAAACAAAGGAAAGTTTAGCTATAAAAAAGAGAGATTAGGACTTACGCAGGTTTTATATGGTAACCTATTTATGTAAGAATAAAAACTAAATTATTTTTAGACAGAAGGGAAGGATATATATGCGTCTACCTCGCACACTTTTTTTCATCATATTTATTGTTATACTAGGCCTTACGGGATGTACCTCTTCTGCACCAAGCAACGGGGCTTCCCAGAATCCAAACAACCCAAATTCTCCAGCTGGACAACAACATAAGAATAACAGCGACAACCAGCCATCTCCATCCGTTGGGCAGTCAAACGAGCAATCTGCTTCGCAAAACAATGATATGGATAAAAAAAATGACGAAGAGATTAAAGAAAAAGAAGTGATGTTGGTGTTTAGCGACGCCAATCTAATGGAGCAATACAAAGAACCTCGCGTCATCAAATATAAAAAAGAAACAAACTTGCCGACCATTGCCCTAAAAGCGTGGCAAAATGGTCCGCAAAATAAAAATCTTGTAACGCTCATGCCTAAAAACGTAAAAATCCAGTCCCTGAAAAAGGAAGGAGATACAGCAGTCGTTAGTCTTTCCCAGGAAATTAAACAGGCTAATCTTGGTTCCAGCGGCGAACAATTCTTGCTGGAAGAGATGGCTACCATCCTCAGCCAGTTCGGCTATAAAAACATGAAAGTGCTCATCGACGGTAAAGAAGTGGAAACCATACTTGGTCATATGGATACGACAACACCGATTGAGCCATTGAACCTTGACCAACTAAAAGAAATGAAGTAAGGCAACTTCTGGCTTTTGCTTCACAGGAAAAGGCAGTACCATATGGTGCTGCCTTTTTCATTTTTCGTTTTTTATTTTTTCAAGCACATACTTCGCGTATCCCATCGGATTGGCATACGTCGCCTTCCATTCTTTTATCATTCGCGCATTGCGAAACGCATAGCGCTGATCCCGACCATTGCATTCAATAAACAGAGGCTTTCCTTCCTTCGTAATGCCAATATCAAGCCCCACATCGGCAAGGCCCGGAATCGCTTCTTCCAGCCGGCGTACCACGCGAAGCGCAAACTCCGATACTTCCTGCTCTATTATTTGTGTATCCAGCGCTGGATATGCCGAAAGCAAAACCGGGAGCCGATATACCTTACCTCCTTGCCCTACATTGCTTAAAAAATGGCCAGGCGGCGCTACTTTACCAACCATTCCCGTGACCTGCCAGTCCCCAGACACATCTTTTTGGACAGAAACGCGCAAATCAAACGGCCGGCCCTGAAACGTAGCCAACGGCAACTGTTCCTGAATATGAAATCCGCGTGCTTGAATCCGTCGTATCAGTACGGTCGGCAACTTCTTAGAAAAAAATGTATGACGCCATACCTTTCGGCCATCTTTCCGCATGACATACGATAAGCAGAATCTATTCTTTTTTCGCACAATCTGCATAATGCCCGCTCCAATGCTGCCGCTGTTTGGCTTAACAAACAGCGCATCGTACCTCTGCATCATATGGCGTAAATTTTTCGGCGTTCCGCTGATCGTATGCGCCAAATGTGGGCGTATGGAAGGATCGGTCCATAGCAACGAATGGATATACAATTTGCTATAGCGATTCCAACGATTAAATACAAATATCCCGTTTTCCATCAACCGGCTCAATTTACGTCTGGCATATGCCGAAAACAAAAGCGCCCGGTTGTGAATGACGCGCGGTACAGGCACAACGACACGCTGATATTTTCCTTCTCGCTCTATGTACGCAGGAACGGTCGACCGATCCGGGTACAAATCTCCAAGGTGAATATAGCAAGGTTTCAGGCCATGCATGCGAGCGCCCTCTTCATAAAAGGCGAGCACTTCAGTTTGCGTCCGCCCGCTCAGAATACCTCTGTATATCGTTTGATTAAGCAATATGCCTACATACGAAACTTTCATCATGAGCCTCCTTGTCTGCCTTCCTCTATAAAATATGAGATAGCAAAAAGGAGGGTGCGTACTTTCCGCTTGCAAGCATCAAAACATAAAGGTTAACGTTTAGGGACAACGCCATTACTACTATAGAGTAGTGAAATGCTGAATTATTCGTTGTCTGGCTATAATTCCGGCTTGTTATTCAGGCTGCGCCACAAATAAAGGCAAGCGATCGATTCATACGGCGTCCACTTGGCTCCGATTTCAATCATTTGTTTTTTATCAGGCAGCGCGGGAAGGTCGTAGTTGAACTGGATGGCTTTTTTAATTCCCAAGTCATCTACCGGAAACACATTAAGACGCCCGAGCCCAAAAAGCAAAAACATTTGCGCCGTCCACACACCAATCCCTTTCACTTGGACAAGACGACGAACAACTTCCTCGTTCGACAAAGTGGGGAATTCTTCTTCTTTCAATCTTCCGTCAGCAAAAAACGCAGCTAAATCCTTTAAATATCTAATTTTTAAATAAGATAGACCGCAGGCGCGTAACTCTTCTTCACCCGCAGCAAGGATGGGTTGCGGCGCCCACTCCCCGCTAAAATACGCGCGAACTTTCGCTGCAATAGCCGCCGCCGCTTTGACGGAAAGCTGCTGTGATACAATAGATTCACACAGTATCGCAAAATAGTCAGTCCGCGTTTTCCATGGGTACCGGCCATATGCATCGATTAAACGGCCGATAATCGGGTCTTTTTCCGCCAGACGCTTTACTCCTTCAGCAAACGCTTGTTCATTTGTATTTTCAATCATTTCCCGCCCCCCTATGTAAGAATTCCGTAAGCGCATCCTGCTTTGCCCAATATGTAATCGGTCGGTCATTTTTTTTTGCGTCAAAACAGCTAACAACAAAATCATTGCGATACGGCGCAATGACAAGCGAATTTCCATCCGTCCGCACCATGCGCAGCAAAGGCCCTTGTTGGGTATTCGCCAGCGACTCTATTTTTTGTACCGGTTTAGCAGCATTAAATAAATCAATAATCCGCTCCCGTTCTCCACTTTCTAGCGCTCTTTCATTCCCATCCGAATCGCGCAAAATGACAGCATTTACCTCATCGGGCGAAACAGCACGATGCAAATGGTCACTGGAATAGTATTTTTCCAAGCGTTTTACCCACGCATTTGGCAAACCGAATACAATTACAAGCACAACCACAACAATATAGCCGATCCATTCCGCATATGAAATCCCAAAAATCATCTTTTTCTCCCCTTTTCCTCACTTCTTCTTTCATTCGCTTAAGTTGAATTCTTCTTGCCTATATTGTACAGCAAATTGCGCTATATAAAAGCGCTTTAATTTTATGACATGGTTTCGAAGTAAAAGATGAAAGGCAGGACGTTATAAGCAGTCACAATTGTTTGTTATTTATTATTTCTCCTCATGAAAAACAATGGATATTGACTTCCATATATTTTCGTGACATATTTCTAAATAGATTGTGAAGTTTGTAACACAAACAAACCTTCAGGACAGGGTGAAATTCCCGACCGGCGGTGATGGAGCCAATTCTCCTCAGTCCGCGACCCGGATGCAAAATGGCGAGCATCCGGCTGACCCGGTGAAATTCCGTGACCGACAGTATAGTCTGGATGGGAGAAGGGAGAATTGAATAATGAAAAGAAAAGTACGAAAGACAGCGTTTTTGTCATTGCTGTCCACCATCGGATTTCTACTAATGTTTGTGGAAGTCCCGCTGCCGATGTTTCCAGCTTTTCTCAAGATCGGTGTAAGCGAAATTCCCGCGCTTATCGGTGCCATTCTATTTGGCCCACTCGCCGGAATGGCGGTCGAATTTATTAAGAATGTGTTGCATTTTCTCTTGACAACTCAAGGCGGCATGGCAGTCGGCGAATTGTCCAACTTCATTGCCGGTAGCACATTCGTTGTTGTTTCTGTGTGGCTAATGCGCATGCTACGGCAGAGCAAAGTAAATTTCTGGTTGGGGATGACCGCGGGTACGATGGCGATGGCGTTTATTATGTCGGTTGCCAACTATTTTATTTTTATTCCGGCCTTTGCCTACGTGATGGGCATGTCAGTTTCCGACATTATCGGCTGGTCACAACAGGCGAACAGCAGCATTACCAGCCTCTGGACGCTTATCGTTTACGCGATCTTACCGTTTAACCTGATTAAAGGGATAGCAGAAGCGGTCATCGCGTATCCAATTTACAGCCGTCTTCGTCCGGTGATACAAAGCGGCGAGTAATATGGAGCCATTCAGTTTTATATAAACAATAAAACACAAAGAAAGCTTTCGCTGTACGGCGGAAGCTTTTTTGTTTTAGCAAAAAAATTTTAGTCCCCCCCTTAAAACCGCAAATATTGCACGAATACATATGACAAAGAAAAAGAACGAGGTGACGATTCATGAACCGTATTGAAATTTTGGTTAATTCTGCGGATGAAATGTGCCAAACGATGAAAACCTTGCAACACTCTTACCCTAACGCTACATTTGAAAAACTCGAATATATTGGGATCGAAAACGGGCAACTTTCCATCAAATTATCATACATACTTAACTAATATCATTTTTGACGTTTCGGCATTTGTAACCACCTCTCCCTGTACTTATGTTACTTTTCAGCGAACGAAACCAAATTGAATAGTCAATCATTATGTTTCTTATCCACTTAAAAAGACAGGCATTTACGTAGCCTGTCTCATTTTATACCGTATTTTAAATACTTATGAACATGGGCCAAAATTGATTTGCGGGTTAAAATTCCAACAAACACCCCGTCCTCATCAACAATGCACAAGAACGGATGATTAATAGAGAGTTCCAAGCCGCGGAAAAAGCTGCCATCCTCCTTCATCCACGCCACTTTTTTGTTCATGACTTCTTCCACTTTCCGCTCGCCCAGTTTATCATATTCAATCTTTTCAATCCCAAGAATGGAATCCAGAATAAGTGACATGCTGATAAGTCCTTTAAGCTTATACTCCCGATCCAATACTGGAATGGCAGAATAACCCGATTTTGTCAAAACGAGCAGGGCGTGCTCCAACGTGTTGCCTTCCTGTACAATCGCTACTTTATTACCTGGAATCATCAAATCTTTAATCGCGATATCCAACGATACGCTTTTTACCATTTTCCCCATACATCCACCGCTTTCTTATCATGAAAATTACTTTATATTCTAATTCTATCATGAAAACGTTTTCTATACATATAGTTCCCATATGTCTGCGCCGCCCATTCCACACGGGACGTGCGCGCCGAGCGGCGCAAACCGCTCGGGCCACTATCCTATCCGTTTCTTCCTACCGTTTTTGACCTTTTTCTCAGGAAATTTGGGAATCGTTCCGCGAAATTAACACTTCGCGCGGTTTGCTACCCTCATAAGGACCAACAATGCCGCGCGCTTCCATCATATCGACAAGCCGCGCTGCACGCGTATAACCGATGCGAAGCCTGCGCTGTAAAAGCGAGACGGAAGCCGTCTGCGCTTCGCGCACAAGTTCTACCGCCTGCTCATACAGTTCATCTTCCGGTTTCCCCACGGCTGCTGTTTCCTCTTCACCTGGCATCATCTCCGGATGATAGCGCGCCTCCTGTTGACTTTTGACAAACGTGACGACTTTCTCTACTTCATGATCGCTAACAAATGCTCCTTGAATACGCACCGGCTTGGATGCGCCCATCGGCAAATACAGCATATCACCGCGTCCAAGCAGCTTTTCTGCTCCTCCCATATCCAAAATCGTTCGGGAATCGGCCATTGAAGACACACCGAACGCGATGCGCGACGGAATATTTGCTTTAATGACTCCAGTAATCACATCAACGGACGGCCGTTGAGTAGCAATAATCAAGTGAATACCGGCCGCACGGGCCATTTGCGCCAGGCGACAAATCGCGTCTTCCACGTCTCCCGGCGCCACCATCATCAAGTCCGCCAGCTCGTCCACGATAACTACGATAAGCGGAAGCGGTGCCACCCCTTCCTGCCGCGCTAACTCGTTGTACCGCTCCAAATCACGTGTGCCTGACTTAGCAAACAATTCATACCGCCGCTCCATCTCCTGTACAACTTTTTTCAGCGCCATCGAAGCGCGACGCGGATCGGTGACAACCGGTGATAATAAATGCGGAATTCCATTGTATACATTTAATTCTACCATTTTTGGGTCAATCATCATTAATTTCACTTCGCTCGGTTTTGCTTTGCATAAAATACTCATAATGATTCCGTTAATGCAAACCGATTTCCCGCTGCCTGTCGCGCCGGCCACAAGCAAGTGCGGCATGCGCGCCAAATTGGCAATGATCGGCTGTCCGGAAATATCACGCCCGAGCGCAATGCTTAGCTTATCTAGAGATTCTTGGTACTCACGGCTCTCCAGCACTTCACGCAACGTAACAAGTGCCACTTCATCATTCGGCACCTCGATACCGATGGCAGACTTTCCGGGAATAGGCGCTTCCATCCGGATTCCGCGCGCAGCAAGCGCTAGGGCAATGTCGTCTGCCAACCCGACAATTTTACTTACTTTAACCCCAATGGCTGGCTGGATTTCGTAACGCGTAACTGTCGGCCCACGCTGAACTTCCAGCACTTTCGCCTGAACGCCAAAGCTTTCAAGCGTTGTGATGAGCTTGTGTACATTGCTCTGCACGTTCTTTGTCACTCCGCCGGGCTTTGCCCCTTTCGGACGATCCAGCAACTCGGGCGTCGGCAACCGGTATGATGGGTGATCGTCTTCCCCTTCAAAAGCGAGCGGCAAATCCGAAGGAGCTTCCAGCGGCTCCTTGCTCTCTCTTTTTTGGCGCCCGTGCAATTTTACTTTGATTTGTGCGCCCTCTGTTTTCACTTCAGATTCAGGCTCCAGCGCATGTTCTTCCTGCCGATACACGTTTTCAGCAAAATCATGAACGACGATTTCTTCTGCCTGCTTCGGCTCCGGCGCATCACTCAAAAAAACACCCGCCTTTGGAACCGCCGCTGCTCTTTCCGCCATATGGTGCCGCAACTCTTCGCCACCCGTCTCATCCGACGTTAAAGCAATGTTCCGGTTTCCGAACCAACGAGCGATAAAACTCGGTTTCCTTTCCGCCTTTTCCTCGGTCTGCATGTCTTCTTCCGTTAGACTTTCTTCATATGCCTTACGCTCCGCCTGCTCCCGCAGCCGCTGCTCCTTCCGCTCGCTCAACAGCACAAGAGCATCCTGGCCCGCAGCTTTCATCCGCGCTCCTCCCGCGACAAGCATACGACGCACCGCCTGAAATAAACGCACATACGAAATTTGAAAAGCCAGCATCATGCCGATAAGCACCATGAAAACAACAATAAGAGAAGTACCTGCCGAACCAGCCGCCGCTGAAAAGAAGGCATAGCCAATAGCGCCAAGCAATCCTCCACCTACATCAGTTGTGGACGGTTTCCCTGCTTCCACCTGTCTTTTTTCCTGCAGCAGCTGTTCCCACGTCACCGATAAAACGGACTGTCCCGCAAATTTTCCTCCGGCGGTCAACTCGTCAAATAAAAGCATATGATTCCAGACAAGAAGGGAAAAAAACAGAAGAAATACGCCAATCCAACGTTGAGCCAGCAAATAGGGCCATTTTTGCTTCGCCATTACATACACGCCGATACCGATGCCCATAAGCGGCAGCATAAAATCCCAGGAACCGGCCACAATGCGAAAAATCCAAGCAAAATAACGTCCAAACCAGCTCGTGTTGGAGAATGTAAGCAGCGCCAAAAGCGAGAAGGCAATTATAACAAGCCCATATAATTCGTAGCGGAGAAACGTCCGCGTATCTCGCTTCCTACCTCCAGCTTCTTTCGCGCTTTTCTTTTTCTTCGCCACCGGCTTCACCACCTCGGAATTATGTATCAGCCACACAGGCAAAAAGGCAGCCGAACCAACCCCTGGCTGCGGTTGCCTTTTTGCCTGCCCTTGCGTTCGTATGGTCATTATAACACAAGAACATACGAGCGGTCATGATGGGTATTCTGTCGATATATAGGGAAAAAGAGCGATTTTTGCCGCAGCCTCATCCCCCGGAAGTTACTGATTCATAACGTCGCTATTCTCATTACGGCCTCCAAGTCCAAGCTCAAAAAATTATGTCTTTAAATCTTTTTTTCTATTTCTTTCGTTATATTAAATGAAGTGAGGTGAGACGATTGCAAAGCGATGAGCAACTCATCATGGAAATACGCAAGGGCATCGAGAGCTCGATGGAAGTGCTTATAAATCGATATTACAAAATGGTCTTTGCTTATATCTATCGAAATGTAGGCGAATATCATCTCTGCTATGATTTAACGCAAGAAACATTTATTAAAATGATCAAAAACATAGACACCTTTTCTACGGAGGGAAGTTTTAAACACTGGCTGATTAAAATCGCTCTAAACACGTGCCGGGACCATTACAAAAGCCAGGGGTATAAACTGGGACAAGCTTCATTCACCTGGACAGATAAGATCTCCGAGAAAAATGAACACGTTATCGATTTGATCCAGCACAAAGTGGAAAGTGAATATATCCGTAACGCCGTAATGAAACTTCCTGCCTATCAGCGAGAAGCGATTGTGCTCAGATTTTATCATGATCTAAAAATCAAAGATATTGCGAGCATTACGTCCAGCAGTGAATCTACCGTAAAATCCCGGATCATGCAGGGATTATCCAAACTAAAATCGATTTTGGAAAGGGACAAAAACGATGAAAAAAAGCAAAGCCAATACTGAATTTCCTGAGGATGTGTCACATGCTGATCTGCAGCAAATCATAGCTAATTTCAACAAATTTGAAGTTAAATTCCCAGATCAAAACGAAATCAATTCAACAATAGAGACAGTCAGAACCCAGATGCGTATTCGGGCGCGGAAAAAGTCGGGGTTCTTGTGCCGATTCAGCCGAATCATTTGGTTCGCTTTCTCTGAAATCTCGGTTATCCGTCCGATTTATTGGCTCACTAGCATTGCCTTATATGTAGCGGGGGCATTATTCACATGGTTGAGTGCGATGTCGAATCCCTACATGATGCTACTTGCCCTCTCACCTACACCTTTCATGCTCGGACTAATCGAAGTCTTTAGAGGACGGGATGAGCGAATGCTGGAGTTGGAAATGTCTTGTCGGTATAACGCGATTAGCGTCATTCTATCCAAGCTTTTTGTTATCGGTGTCTATAACATTTTTATCAACTTTGTATGCTCGATCTTGTTTTCCTTGATGTCAGATTCGGTTCAGATGTATAAAATTACCCTTTTTTGGCTTACTCCCTTTACCCTCGTTTGCGGGCTTTCGCTGATGATCGCGATCCGTTTGAGAGGGGGCACCTCCGTTATGGCAATGGTGTCAATTTGGGTGAGCCTGTGTATGGTTTTTCTCTTGTCACCTGCTCTCATTGACAAATTGCTGGTGCTTGATACGTTTTTTTATCTTATGCTGATTGTCATCGGCACAGCATGTACTGCGATTCAAATCAAAAAACTGCTTACAACGACCAATATGTATTTTGAAAGGAATGTTTTGCTTGAAAGTCACAATTGACCACGTAAGTAAAATGTACAAAGATAAAGTCGCGATCAACGACGTTTCTGCCGAATTAACCTCAGGCGTTTACGGTCTAATCGGCCCTAACGGAGCCGGCAAAACCACACTGATGCGGATGCTGGCTGATGTGTTGAAACCTTCGAGCGGGCGCATAATGGCTGATGGTGAAGATATTAAACAGTTGGATGACTTATACCGAGCGTTAATCGGCTATCTTCCTCAAGATTGCGGGTTTTACAGCTATTTCACAGCCTATCGCCTCTTGCAGTATGTCGCTGCACTCAAAGGATTGAACCGTCATGATGCGGATCGAAAAATCGACGAACTCCTGCATTTGGTCAATCTCACCAAGGAGAAGCACAAAAAAATCGGTACGTTTTCAGGTGGCATGAAAAGAAGGCTAGGAATCGCTCAGGCTCTGCTCAACGATCCAAAATTCTTAATTTTGGACGAACCTACCGCAGGGCTTGATCCAAAGGAACGAGTGCGATTCCGTAACCTTTTATCGGAAATATCCGGCGACCGTATTGTCCTTCTTTCCACACACATTATTTCTGACATCGAGTACATCGCGAAAGAAGTGCTGATTTTAAAAAACGGGCAGTTGCTAAAACAGGAAAGCCCGCAGAGTATTCTAAATGAACTAAATGGGAAAGTTTGGCATGTCACCGTACCTGCAATCGAGCTCCATAAACTTGAGCAACATTACACCGTGGGGAATGTCCTACGAAAAGGGCAGGAGATAGAGGCCAGGGTCATCTCCGATACAGCACCTGCGCCCACTGCTGTTTTGCAAACACCCAGACTCGAAGATATCTATCTGTGCTATTTCGGGGAAATATCAGGCGACACGGAGGACTAATCTATGCAATTGATCAAATATGAACTATACAAAATCTTTTCTCAAAAAGTAGTCTATATTGCTTTGAGCGTGTTCATATTATTTTACTGCTTGCACTTTTTCGGCGCTCTTAATGTTGCGCTCGAGAAGAAAAAGAAACTGTTTTATGAACAATTCGGTGGAAACATAACTGAAGAAAAAATAGCCTGGGCCCGTCAGGTTCTGGAGGCCCCGCCAAGGAAGCAGCCCATGAATGAAGATTTGATCGCTCAAAATTCTGTTGCTACGGATATTGTTAACGCTGTGAATCTGAAAGAGCAATATGAACAGTTCCTAAAAGAATCAGCGAAAAAAGTAGAAAGGCTGAAGGGAAAAGAGAACGTAAGTGCCTTACAAAAGGCGGAGCTTAAAGAAATCGAAGTGTGGAAAAAAGTAGAATACCCTAAATCCGTCTATTACCTTAATGGCTGGAAAAACATCATTCAATATATGAATGAGGTCGGCTACTTTTTTGTCGGGGCGCTCACGATTTTAGGATTGTCCAATGTATTTAGTCATGAGTATTCCACCAGAATGGACAGCCTGATTTTCAGCAGTCGATATGGCCGCAGGAAAATTGTGTTGGCCAAAATTGCGGCGGCGGCAGTGTTTTGTACTGTAATCAATGCCTTGTTAGCATGTGTGGTTTTCTCCCTTAACGGGTATTGTTACGGGTTAAGTGGCTGGAATCAACCTTTGGTTACATTGTTAGATTTATTTAGTTCAACCGGTTTTGATGGGCCAATTTGGGCATTTTATCTCAAGCAACAGCTTTATGCAACGTTAGGTTGTATTATTTTAGGAATATTTGTCTTACTATTATCTTCACGGACAAAATTATCAATTGTACCGGCTTTTATTGGCGGTGTTGTGCTGATATTTCCCGTCGTCATCGAAATGGCAAACATTCCACTGGTTATGCCGGTAAAACTCTTGCTTGACATTCTCCGTTTCACGGACTTCATCAAGCTTAACCATCTCGACAACTATCATTTTCTTAACTTTTTCGGATTTCCTTTACAGTATGGTTGGTACCTCTTAATCATCATGCTGACTTATGGATTTATTTCTTTACTTCTCCTTATGTTCAGCATCAAAAAGCGGCAGGTGATATAAATTGGGTATACTGATCTGGCAAGAATTATACAAGATATGGAACAATAAAATCGTATGGCTGATGATCGGATTATTCGCCAGCATATATCTGTTCACCACTCATACTTATTATACATGGCACTCGATGATGGCGTGGGATCGAATTGCTGATTTCTCTTACTCTTCAGGGTCGATCTTTGAGGGAATACTCATTTTACTTGCGTTATCCACTTCCTTTTCGCAAGAGTACCAATTGAAAACTGATTCCATCATCCTGAGTTCCAAATATGGAAGGAACAAATTGGTAACAGCCAAAATCCTCGCCTCCCTATCATTCATCACGGTATTGGTACTTGGATTTTGGATTTTGAACATAACCTTTAACATCCTCATGGTCGGAGACATAGGATGGAATTTGCCCATTCAGAGTCTGCAGAAATACTCATCGTCACCGTACGCTATAAGTATCTGGCAATACTGCATGATTCAGATTGCGACAAACTGGCTGGGATGTGTGGCATTTGGCCTCTTTGTTCTCTGGCTTTCTGTAATCAATCGATCATATTTGGTTGTATTTTTTGTTGCGGGTGTAGTTTTTGCTACCCCCTTTTTCATCCGGAACATCTCACATTTTTCCATTATCTGGATCATAAAAAATGCATCCATGACCGAATTCATGAGAGTTGAAAACATATTTGATAGTCAACGAACAGTGAATTGGAGCGAAATTACCATTCCACTCCCTTATCCAATTTTTTATGCCTATATTTTGGCACTTACCATCATCTTCGTTGGTGCAATTTACCGTTGTTTTAAAACACGCCAAGTAAGATAGTCTCTCTTATAATAAAGTTGCGACCGGATTCCCCCTTATTGCCTGGACACAAACAACCTTATTCATTTTTTTGCAAAATTTCTTTCTTAATTTTATAATTTTTGCTATATGCTAAGACAAGCTTCTAAGGATGTTTAGGGTCTCCCCTATCCAATAAACTATGAATCATCAAGCTTCATGATATTCAGAAGGGCAGGCAGGCTAAAAAAAGGATTTATCCGTACAGGTTCCATTATATTTTTTGTAATCCAAATATATCCATATAAGTAAACGTAAGGAGTTTAGAGGAAGCATGGAGCATTTAAAAACGATTTTACAAGAAAATGGCGTTCAATTTGAAATCATTCATCATGAAAACCCCATTCATACAGCACAAGAAGGTGCTGATTATTTCAGAATTGAAATAGGTCAGACTGCACCTACATTGGTTCTCAAGTCAGAAAAAGGGTATTTTGCGATGATAATCTCAGGAGATCGCGGGCATGTAAACTTGGAAAAAGTGTCAGAAATTCTGGAATGTAATCAACTAAAACTGGCACACCCAAAAGAAGTCCAACAGATCACTGGATACACTGTTGGCAGCCTTCCGTTAGTAGGCCTGTCTTTACCCTGTATAGTAGATAGTAAGCTTTTTCGTTATCCATTTATTTACGGAGGAACGGGAGAACCGCATTCAACATTGAAAATTAGCCCGAACGCTTTGGAAAAGCTAAATCAAGCTATTGCTTTCATTGAATAAGGGGAACTAAAGAATTTCAGGATAAATAGCTTCCGTATGCCAAAGCGAAACGATGCAATACTAAAAAAAACAACAGGAGCTGGCTATGAAACAGATCGGATTGCTTTATTTCCGCGACATCAAAAATATCGTGAGCAATTGGGTCGCCACCATCATCATACTTGGGCTCGTTTTTTTACCCTCCCTGTACGCCTGGTTCAATATTAAGGCTTCCTGGGATCCCTATTCGCAGACAGGCGGTCTCACGGTAGCCGTCACCAATAATGACAAAGGAACAATCCTGCGCGGCACCCCCATCAACATCGGGAATGAAGTCATCGCCTCGTTGAAGGAAAACCACAAAATCGGCTGGACATTTGTAAACGAACAGGAGGCCATGCGGGGAGTTCTACACGGCGATTATTATGCCAGCATCGTCATTCCCGCCGACTTCTCTGCGAAGATTGGCACCGTCTTGACAGACAACCCGCAAAAGGCGGAGCTGGTCTACAGTGTCAACGAGAAAATCAATGCGATCGCCCCGAAGATTACCGCCAAAGGCGCCAGCGGAATCGTCGATGAAATCAGCCGCAATTTTATCAAAACGGCAAACGGTACCATCTTCCGAATCTTTAATGAAATTGGCCTCGAATTGGAAGTACAGCGGCCCATGATCGAAAAAATGAGAAATCTGATCTTCAAGATGGAGGCCATGTTTCCCACAATCAATCAAACGGTGAATATCGCTCTGGAAGACATTAACAAGGCGAACGGTATCGTCCGAAAAGCCCAAACCAATCTGCCTATTGTGGCAGAGTTGACTCAGGACGGCATGGATGTCACCCAAAAATTTAAGAAACTTCTCGACCGGACAACAGAGGCTCTCGATGCGCTCTCCCCGACGATCAAGCAAGATCTCTTCCTACTCCAGCAAACGGCCATGGCTATGGAACAGTTGACCGATATTCTACAAGATACCAAGATCGAGCCTGCCGTGGTGAAAGCAGCCCTGAATCAAGCTTCCCGACGCCTGTCGACCGGCATCGCTGTCACGGAGCATATCATCGCGCTATTCGACCGGCTGAATAACCTTGCGGGCGGAAATCGCCTTTCCATCTTTACCGGAAAGCTGAAGCAGATTCGTAACCACCTCCAGCAGCAATTGGCAACGGTAAACACAATCACATCAGCCATTGACCAGGGAGAAAAACCTGCGGCCCAGCTAATCAACCATTTGGATCAGCTTTCCAGGAAGACCTCCGTCATCCTTGATGATATTCTACAGCGGTACGACAACGAAATACAATCACGTATCCTTCAGGCGGTGGAAAACACGAAAAAAGCCACCCAGCGTGCTTATGCTGTGCTGGTGGAGGCAAACAAAAGCATTCCGGATGTGCAGCGACTCCTGCATGACGCGGCACAAGGCTTGACCATCGGCAACCAGGAGCTGTCAGCGATACAAAAAAATCTCCCTGCAATCGAGGCCAGGATCAAAGGCCTGGCAGATTGGATACGCACCATGGAAAAGGAAGGCACACTGGACCAACTTATTAACCTACTCATAAATAATACGAAAAAAACGAGTGAGTTTTTTGCCGAACCGGTCGTGCTGAAGGAAAACAAGCTATTCCCGATTCCCAACTATGGTTCGGCCATGTCACCGTTTTTTACAACCCTATCGCTCTGGGTCGGTGCGCTACTGTTAGTCTCCCTGCTAACGGTGGAAGTGCATCACCATGATGCCAATTACAAAAGCTACCAGATCTATTTTGGTCGCTATCTTACATTTATGACGTTGGCTGTCTTGCAATCTCTCATGGTCACACTGGGAGATATCTTTCTGCTTGGAACCTATGTGGTGGATAAGCTTTGGTTTGTCCTGTTCGGTATGCTGCTCAGCTCTGTTTTCATGTTGATCGTGTATACGCTTGTATCCGTATTTGGCAACGTCGGCAAAGCAATGGCAATCGTGCTTTTGGTCCTTCAGCTTGCTGGCTCTGGCGGTACGTTCCCGATTCAGGTAACCCCGCCGTTTTTCCAGGCGATCCATCCTTATCTGCCGTTTACATACGCGATCAGCATGATGAGGGAGGCTGTAGGTGGAATCCTCTGGGATATTATCGGGAAGGACTTACTGATGATGGCGGTTTATGTCGCTATCGCGCTTGTCATAGGGGTCGCTTTGAAAGACTTCCTCAACCGTTCCTCCGCGAGGTTTGTCGAAAAGGCAAAGGAAAGCAAACTGATACACTAGCGTTCTGGCTTAGTTTGGGACTTTTCTTCTCGGGTTATCTATCAAGCTATAAGGATGTGCGCATGAGGTTTCGGAAACGCTCCGGCTCGTTTGACATCCGCAAGGGAGGAAAGAATTTCTTTACTGAACGATTGAATGAATCTACAAAAACAAAAGCAGTCAGCTATTATCAATGCACTTGAATCATTAACGAAAAACTAAAGTAAAGTTTTCCACTATTCCCCTGTTTTTATTTGAATGTCCGATAATAATCAAAATGTAAACGAAAGAAGCCGTTCCATAACCCGGAACGGCTTTTAAAATAATATCCAGGATAAAGCAATGATATTGATGCTATTTGTAAGTATATGAAGTGACAATGGAGCGAATATACTTTGATACGTTTTAAAAAGATAAGCTAGACAACAGCCCATTATAAATAACGCCGCCCAGAGCATCGGTACAAAAAAATGAGCCATTGTAAAAATAAGAGCTGAACCTATCGTTGCTATTCCAAACCCATACTTTCTGCAAAGATACTTGTAAATCAAGCCGCGAAAAATTATTTCTTCGGTTATCGGAACGAAGAACGGGAAGCGTATCTGTTCCAAATAATTGCCGTTTAAATAATGCCTGTTGTATCGTACGACTCGCATCCTTTGCCTCACAGGACAGACCCATATGATACGCAATGACCGAACGGTCATATACGTCCAGAACGGACTGGATGAAAAAGAAGCGGTCTTCTCGATATACCCGTATTTAATGTCCGTTTCAAACAATTGATTCGAGCCGGTAATAATGCGGTTTCGTGCCAGCTTTTTCGGGTACGAATCCCGTTTTTGGCGCTGTGGCCGTAGAATATCCATCTCCTTGCATAATCGGTACACTTTTTTCTTGTTGATACAAAGCCCGTATGTCCGACGTAAAAAGACGGTCAGTTTACGGTACCCATAGGCATAGGCTTCGCCTTCCATGCCTTCCATCAACCATTCTTTGATCTGTTCATCGGACACTTTTGTGCCGTCCTGCTTTAGGGAATAGCCCGGTATGGCTCGTCCCTCACTTTTCACTGGTTCCACGTTCTGCCCTTTTCGTTTTCGATGGTAGTAATACGTGGAGCGTGGAATCCGGGCAAAACGCAAGACTAGCCGTTTTGGATAGCCCTGCTGAATATAGCGTTCCGCTACTTCAAGTTTTTCAGCAAGTGAGGGTTTTTCTTTTTTATCAAATCACGTAAAATCGCAAGTTCTAATGCTTGTTCGCCAAGTAACCGTTTAAGTTGTTCGTTTTCTTTCACAACTTCTTCGGCATCAAGGACCGGAACCATAGAGAAATCAATTTCTCCATGTTTTCCGCTCTCGAACTCTCGCTTCCAGCACCCCACCATGTTAGCAGATAACTCATAACGGCGGGCAACGGCTGCTAAATTACCGGTCTCTTTCGCTTCTTTCACCACTTGTTTTTTGAAATCAATGGAATACTTTCTTCTTGTCATTGATGTCTTCCCCCTCTGTCACTATAAGTGTAATCAAAATACACCCTTAGTGTCCAACTTCTCTAGGGGGCTAAAGAGGTTTTAGAATACGATATAGTAGATTGGTTGATAAATATTCCTCGATCTGCTCCTTACTAAGTCTGATGAATGTTTTGCTTTGAAAAGGATTTACGTTTTGTTCCAGACATCGTTTCCATGAATCGTATATTAGGGGACGAATGGATGGGCTTGTATTGTTTCCAGAAATAAATTGTTCCCATTCATATTCAAGCTTTGCTCGTTCTAATTTAGGACTAGCACACGCATCTAAAGCAATTAGATGATCCATAGCTATAATCCTCCGTAAAATGTAGTAGGTATCCACTAGTGCTATATGGGAAGTTTTCTATACTTTTTATTATAATTATAATGGTAATTTTGGTAATATTTAAACTGTTTCATCTTAAAAAAATGTTTTATATAAGTCTTACTTGAAAAATCGCCATCCATTTGTGGTGAAGGTAAGAAGCTTGGAAAACATGGCTGGATTCTGGTCTTTTGGTAGGGTTTCTGCATAAACGTAGCTGAAAAATTATCACAGAATTTTAGAATAAGAAATCAATTAAGTGAAAACGGAAATAAAACCCTCATGTACACAAAAAGAGCTGTGAAATACTCATAGCTCTTTTTTGGTGATAAATGGTGTTTTGGAAAGAATCCTTCTACAATTACAAGCAAAGGAATTCTTATATATTTTCCAATTTCCTCTTTATTGCAGTCGGACGCTATAATACCTCATAGCTTCCAAACTGCCTATTGCTTCAAAAACATTTTGACTTATCAGCATTCTAAGTCGATATTCCAGAAATTCATCACCGACATATTGTTCCAGGCTCCCTAAAGCTTCTCCAATCACTCTCGCTGCTTTCATGAAATTTTTTTGCTTCTGCTTGTTATGAAACTTCTGAGCCGCCTGGATAATATATGAGTCACACCACTCTTCTGTAACACTCTCCACGCATCCATTTTTCCAAATACGCAATACTTCCCGCGTATCAGCAAGACGAAGCCATTCTTCAACAAGCCTGTCCCGGTTCTGAATTGTTAGTGGCTGAATGAGCCTATCTATTTCATCATATATAGTCTGCAATCGTTCCGTGCTAATTTCCCCTGTATATAAAGACCTAGTATCCTGTCGATTGAAATGCTGTTTATAGGCTTCTGCAGTATTAATAATAGTAATCGTATTTATTTTCTCTCTTAACAGATACAAAACGAATCGGAGTCCAGTTTGCTCATGGGCGTTTTCTCCTGTCCAAATTGTGACGGGCACATCCGAAGGAATCGAGTAAATTTCATTGAGGGCGGTTTGAAAGTGCTGCATATAATGCGTGCTGTCTCCTTCGCTGTAGCGAAAATGCTCTGTAAACCACTCTTTTCTCGCCTCCCTGCCTTCTTCAGTGTGCAATTGCCATACAGGACCAATAGAAAACAGGTCAGAAAACGTAATCACTTTCTCTTCTCCACTTACCCCTGACTCCTTAAGTACCATTCGTAGAGATCCAGAAGCAGAAACACCAAAAATAATATGTACTTTTTTGTATGGCTTGTTTTCTTTGTTATGCATCTGATTGACTTTGTAATTCAGAATTTGCTTATATGTCTTGCTCATATCAGTAAAAAATTGTTCTTGGCTGTATTGCGTTTCTTCCACCAGATTCATTCTCAAGAATATATGGTACAACAATGTTTTCGCTTCTTTTTCTGGCAAATCATCTATTATTTTCTTTAGATTTTCTATCATTGTTTTATCATTCCTTTCTATATCGCAAAAACTATCATATGTATTATAATATAAGATCAGGGGATATGTAATAATTATCCATCATTTTCAAAAAAGGGATATGATCAGTATCAGTTGCAGATTGAAGATTTTCTGGCAAAGTTACGTTCACCATTTCAGCTGTTTTTGTATAAAAAGGGGCAATTGAACTTCCTGCATATAATATAATCACTATACCGGATAAAAACAAACGAATTAATTTTTTCTTTAAATAAGGAACCGCCATTGGTACGAGAAAGATAAGCGACGCTAAGTCGACAAATGGAAGGACTTTGTTTCCTGGGAGAAACACAGCTAAAACAAGCGTTCCTGGAATCAGTAGTAATCCTGTTGCTAATACAGCTGGATTTCCAACTAGTCAGGTGGTGTCCAGTCCAATATAGAAGGGAAGCAAAGAAGCGATTACAGATATCGTGATGCTATTTGTCACAGTGTGCACAACGCCGCCTGTCAGCATGAAATGCCAATAATTAAAAATATCAATGTTTACAGTTTTCGTAAGCTTTAACAATAATAGAATTACATTTAAAATAATCGCTCCAAAAACAACAAACGGAACAATCGGAGTTCCCCAACCGATCGTAGCACCGACTGGCCATCCGGGATCAGCAACGGTTAACTTTAGCTCAAAACGGTTAACCATTGATTCTGCGGCAAGATCAAGAATATCTAGTAATAAGCCAATGACTAAATTAATTCCTACAAACCCAATCTCAATTAACATCGCTGCTTTAAAAGCTTGACCAATCTTTACTTGAAAAACAATTCAAGAATAAAGAAAATGATCGGCATCATCACAGAAGGTCCTAATTGTATTAACGATTCGATCATTGTCATTTGAGCCCCTCCTCCTTATTTGTCGTAAACATTCGTAATTAAACGACTACATAAATAACACTCACCTCCTAAAAAAACAAAAAACCCTACAAAAACCTAGCTTAACAACGACTAGAGCTCTGTAGGGTTTCGCTTATTCACATAACCCGTATAAGCTATTTTGTTTTCCAAAGAGCAGGATGACTCGTTGTAACCCTTTTTATTCCACAATCAAACAATTCTGTTATCATTTCATTCGTAGAAATATATTCATTTCGTGACATTTTTTCGTGAAACCTTGTAAATTTCCAATGTGTGTTTCGGACAATAATACATAAGGTGATTCACTTTTAAGCGCTTTAAGAAAATTTGTAAGCTCCTGTACTGAGGGAATAATCGTATTTATTGTTAATTGTCAAATGTATTTTGCCTTTTTAGGTGTTAGTAAAACCCAACCGACTTAATATTAGATACTACAAGCACGCTTTTGCTAAGCCCCGACAATATCTTCCGAATTCTTGTTAATCTCGTCGATAATGCGAATAATTTTCCGCGCATCGTCCATGTTATCTTTAAAAAGTTCGACAATGCCGCCTGCGGTTTTAAATGGTTCTTCCTGCAATACTTTTTTATCCATGACTCCGTTTCTAACGAAGTAATCAATAATCAGTTTGACGAAGCGGCTTTGGTTGATGTTAAGTCGTTCACTAGATAAAAACTCGGAAAAGGCCTCATTAGCCGCTTGCGGGTCAAGACCAACAATTTGACGAACAAGTTTCGTCACTGGTGTTTCCCCAAACTCTTTTTGATAATCTTCCTTTGTGCCAAGCTCGTTCCATAGAATCTCTTCTAATGCTTTTAAATCTTGGGCTGTTAACTTTTTGTTGTTTCTTAATTTGTAAATTGCGATTTGGTCACGGTGTTCATGAAGGTAATGGTGAACTTTTTTTCGATAGCTTTGCAGGTCATTGACATCAAACATCGGGCCGTTTTCTTTCACTTCTAAGATTTCGTCTTTAAAGTTCGTGTAATAAATTTTTTGCGTCTCTTTTTCAAGGAATTTGACTAAATCACGTAACGCTTCGCGAACAGTTTCTAATTCAAAAATATCAGCTTCGCTCCAAAACTCTTCTGTTTGTACTTTTTCAATGATATATTTTTGTTCTACCACTTGAGGAATTGAACCAAGCCTGGATAACGCTTCGGCGGTTCGGATGACGCTTTTAATCGGCTTTGTCGCATTTTTTGTTTGCAGTTTTGCCAACTCAATCGTGTACATAAGTAAATCAAAACGTTTCGCAAATTCGTCATCGTTCAGCGGAACAATGAGCGGCGAGATGTATTTTTTGATCTCATTTACATCCATCGCTGCTAAAGAGTCCCACTTGGCTCTATTTTTAAACTTGTGCACATATTGAATATGTTGGCGTACACGGAAGTTTTCTTCGTTTAGCTTATTGATTTCGGCTAGTACCTCATCAATGAATTCATTGCGATGGGCAATATACTCTTCTTCTTGATATTGTAAATGTTGCAGTTCTTTAATGATTTCAACTTTAGAGTTAAACAAACGCTCCGTTAAGCTTTCCACCGCTTTTCCTTCGATCCCTTTTGGGTTTTCTCGGAAAAACTCGAAGTTGCCGCAATAGTCGAAAATGAGGAAGTGGGTTTTATCTTGATCGATTCCTAATAAGTCTTTACATAAGCGGGTTCCGCGCCCAATCATTTGCCAAAACTTTGATTTGGAGCGTACTTTCTTGAAGAACACAAGGTTCACAACTTCTGGAATATCCACTCCAGTATCAAGCATATCGACCGATACGGCAATTTGCAGCAGTTTGTTGCGGTCAGAAAAATCATCGATTAACGTTTGGTAATAGTTCACACTGTAATCAATAACCCGTGCGAAGCCACCTTTGTACTCAGGAAACAATTGATCAAAGCGCTGTACAATTCTTTCCGCGTGACGATGGTTTTTCGCAAAAATAATCGTTTTTCCAAGTTTGTCTCCACCTTCAACGCGAATTCCTTTTTCCATCAAATTTTTAAGCACGGTATCGATCGTATCGTCATTAAACAGCCATTCATTTAATGCCGCGCTGTCAATATCCTCGCCTACTTCATCATCAAACGTTTCTTCGTATCGTTCTTTTTCTTCCTCAGATAAGTCATCATAATGAATACCTTCTTCAAGAAACTTTAGTTTTGTCTCAATCGTACGATAATCAACTAAATATCCATCTTGAACCGCTTGATCTAATTCATAGGCATAGGTCGGTACACCGTTTTCTAAATCGAACACTTCATATGTATTGCGGTCAATTTCGTCCTTCGGTGTTGCGGTAAGCCCGAGTAACATCGCATCAAAATAGTGAAAAATCGCCCGATATTTTTTATAAATGCTTCGATGAGATTCATCGACGATAATTAAATCAAAATGCCCAACCGTAAAGAGACGTTTTCCGTCTTTTCGTTTCGCTTCGTCAATCGCGTTCATCATCGTCGGATAAGTCGAAAACACCATCCGGCTTTCTTCCGGATTATCTTTATTATCAAGTAAATTACAAAGCGTTAAATTCGGCAGCAAATGACTAAAATTATTTTTTGCTTGCGTTACAAGCGTTTTGCGGTCAGCTAAAAACAAAATATTTTTCACCCAATTGTGGCGGGTGAGCACATCAACAATCGAAATCGCCGTCCGTGTTTTGCCGCTCCCTGTCGCCATGACAAGCAATGCTTTGCGCCGTTTTTTCTCAAGGGCGTCACATACGGCTAAAACCGCTTCTTTTTGGTAATAGCGGTTTGTAATATTGTCATTGATTTTTACATTTTTTAACGGCAAATTCATTGTGCGGCGATCGATCAGTAAGCGTAACTCTTCTTTATTATAAAAACCGGAAATTTTCCGCGCCGGATAGTTCAGATCATCCCAAATGTTCGTTTCAAAACCGTTTGTATAGAAAATAATCGGGCGTTGGCCGTACATTTTTTCGATGCAGTCGGCATATAGTTTCGCCTGTTGCTTTCCTTTGTTCGGGTCAGCGGTTGTTCGTTTCGCTTCGATGACCGCAAGCGGTTTGCCGTTGTCGCCAAAAAGGACGTAATCGACATAGCCGATTCCTTCCTGATTCGGCATGCCAACAACAGGGTATTCAATGACAACATCCTTTTTAAATTCCCAGCCTGCAAGCTTCAAGTCCAAGTCAATATATTTCTTTCTTGTTTCAAATTCGCTTGATTCATCGACTTGGAAATCGTACTCTTTCGTGTTCGCTTCCCGTTTGGCTGTGAGAAGAGCGCGCAGCTGTTCGTTTTCTTTCATCATCTCTTCAAGACGCTTGTCTTTCGAGCTTAGCCGTTCGTATAAATCCTTTAATTCTTCCGGACGCTCACGCTTTTCCTCGCCGATTTGCAGCAATGATTCATCAAAGTCAGCAGCAGTATATTCATCGGAATAACAATAATCAATCCAAGAGACGAACTGATGAAGATTGTGAAGGGAAAGAATTGCTTCTTCTCTCGTAATCATCGAGTTCGTGTGAACTGCGACATTTCCAAGTTTGACAATGTAACGCAATAACGGTAATAAATCTTCGTCAATGATCGACAAAAATCCATGATGATGAATCAAGCTTGAAAGGTTGTCCTGATAAGGAGCTTTCAAGGCGCTGTCAAAGCTGTATACCCACTTTACCGCAAGTTCCAGCGCGCGGCGCGTCAAAATCGCACACGTCGCCGGGCTGACAATCAAAGCTTTTTCGGCTTCTAGACAGGCATTCGTAAAGCTCTCATAATGTGGCTTCTCTACTAAAAAATGAAAATTGGATAGCAACAAACACCCCTCCCGTAATCGAAACCATTTCTCTCTATATTTGTTAATCACTAAACAATTCTCCCTTAAATGCACGTTGCATAAGGGAGTTGAAGTTATTCTCTAATTCATTTAATTGTTGTAAGCATTTATTTTTCTCTGCTAGAACTTTATAAAAGATGTTGCTAAACTCCTTTTGCTTATTTATTGCGGGAACTGGTACTAATATTTCTTTAATTTGTTGAAAATCGAGATTATCAGCTGTAACTGATCTAACTCGGTTTAATAAAACTTTCTGGTAAAATTCAAAGAAATAAAGTAAATATTCAACAGTTATCTTATTTTTATCCACTACAAAAGCCTTCATATCTTGATTTACTGTCACTTCTCTAGTATTTATCGCTATAGGAAGCTTTTTCTTTAGAATCCCACTTCTGATAACCATCAAAAGTGAATTAGGTGGGATTAACTTAGCTGAACTATTTGCTATTGCATCCTCATTAATATGATCAATACTATCATTTATAACAATATCCTTCATATCCTTTGGGGTTACCCAAGGTATATTTCCTATATAGTATTCCGGATTACTTTTTGATGGTGTACCCCCTCCAAAAATGTGAACACATAATTCATGAAGTGGTTCTGTTTTAAACCCTAAAGAATTTTGCACTGGATCGCCAAACATCTCCAAAAACACACTTTGCGTTAACTGGTCTAACGCTTCAATTTGGGCTTTTCGTTTGTCGATGAGTTCTTGGGCTTTGTCTAATGCTTTTAAAATCTTTATTTGATTTTCTATATCGGAAACCGGTATCTTAATATTCTCTATATCTTTTTTACTTATAGCTTTAAAAGTACTTCCTGTCCCCATATTTTCTATTTCATTTTTCTTATAGTTTAGTGCATAAAATAAATATTTATAGTTAATCATATCATTATTCGCTCTGATAGCAGCCAATCCCCTACCAATACAGCACTTTGTATTCGCAATATTAACATCTCCTACAGGTGCTCGTACTGACATTAATATATCGTTTTTATTTGCAATTTTTAAAGGTGCAGAACAATAAATCTTGGGAGTTGGATACAGTTTTCCAAAATCAGCTTTCCCCTGAAAAAAAGGCAATCCTTCTTTCCTATTATTATATGTATCAGAAGAAGGAGATTGTCCCATGATTATTTCACATACTTCTGAAACTCTTTTATACTTAATTGCAGTCATAATGCTTTACCCTCTAATCATTTCTTTCAATTCTTGTAGTCCTTGCATAATCTCTTTTTCCAACGCTTCTACTTTTTCAAGAATCGCACCCGGTGCTTCATACTGTATTTCTTCATACTCAATCTCTTTATATTTGTTAATCGAAAGATCATAGTCGTTTTCACGAATTTCTTCCACCGGCACAAAAAACGACTGCTCCGTGCGTTTCCGTTCTTTTTCTACTTCAAGATTATTGAATCTCGCAAGAATATCCGGAATGTCGTTTTCTTCAATCGGGTTGCGTTTATCGTCTAACGAATAGCCATCCGCTTTCATGTCGTAAAACCATACTTGATCCGTACCGCCAGCACCTGTCTTCGTGAAAATCATAATCGCCGTCGAAACGCCCGCATATGGTTTAAATACGCCGCTTGGCATCGAAATAATCGCTTCTAATTTATGATTTTCCACGATTTCTTTGCGAATATCTTTATGCGCTTTCGAGCTTCCAAATAACACTCCGTCCGGCACGATGCACGCACAACGTCCGCCCGTTTTTAAAATGCGCAAGAATAAGGCCAAGAATAAAAGCTCGGTTTTCTTTGTCTTGGAAATCTTTAATAAATCACTTGAAACCGCATCATAATCTAACGAACCTTTAAAAGGCGGATTGGCAAGAACAAGCGTATATTTGTCTTTATCTTTGTTTTGCTCAGATAATGAATCACGATATTCGATATTCGGATTTTCAATACCGTGAAGCATCATGTTCATCGCACCGATGCGCAGCATCGTACGATCCATATCAAAGCCGTGAAACATATGGTTATTAAAATGTTCTTTTAAACTTTGGACTAAAAATAAGTCACTTCGCTTATCACGCAGATATTCACCTGCCGCTACCAGGAAGCCCGCAGAACCAGCCGCCGGGTCAACAATAATATCTTCCGGTGTTGGTTTTACTAACTCTACTATCATTTTGATAATATGACGCGGTGTACGGAATTGACCGTTCGTTCCCGCTGTCGCAATTTTTGACAACAAATATTCGTATAAATCTCCTTGTGTATCGCGATCTTTCATCGGGATATTGTCGATACCATCCACAATTTTTGAAAGCATTTGCGGTGTAGGAATCATAAAAATCGCATCGTTCATGTATTTGGCGTACGCAGAATCTTTATTACCATGCAGATTTTTAATAAACGAGAATACTTCTTTTGATACGATTTCGTACATTTGCGTAGCTTCTAAGTTTTTAAACTTGCTCCAACGCAAGTGTTGTTTATCTTCAGGAAAGATTGGTTCAAAATCAATACCTAACAGACCGGCTTCCTGTTCATTTTTTGCTTCCACTTCGTCAAGCCCTTTAATAAATAAAAGATATGTAAACTGCTCAATGACCGTCAGCGGATTTGTGATCCCGCCTGTCCAAAATGTTTCCCATATTTTATCGACTTTGTTCTTTAATTCCCCTGTAATCATGCAGCTACCCCCTTGCTATTTCCAGCAAACAAAAAGAGGCCTCAACATTCATCCTGTGTAAAAATAAATGTACCACCAACGATTTTTACGCAAAGGAGAATGTTGCATGCCTCGTACGTATAGGTTAGCATATCAACAAAAAATCAGCAATGTATTACACAATCTTCCTCCATATAATACACCACAACTTCTTATTCTTTTTTTCATAATACAATCCAAAGTTTCTTTAATTATTGACTGCGCCAAAAAAGCAATCCAATTGTGCCCGTTAGCTCAGTAAAAATTTTACGTTACAAACAACAATCTTTGTGAAAAGAGCCTTTAGCATTTATTAATAACTATCCATTCAATAGCCATCTTTCCCTTATCACTATAAAAAAGAGATGCAGATTAGGTAAATACGGAGGCAAAAAATAAGTAGAGTTGCTGGCAATGCTCTTTCAAAAAGGGGCATCTCCAAACTGAACTGTCCCTTTAAATTTGATATTTAATTGGCACTTTCTTCTTCAAGCGTAACTTCATTTTTTTTATGGTCTTTCCATCCAAAATAATATTTACGAGATGGATCTTCCTTACATACAACATATACTTGGTAAGAGAACTCTCCACCTTTAAAATAATTATATACTACACCTATATCTTGAAAATCACTATATTTATATCTATTTTCTTACAATTCCATTGATACAGCAGTTAATAACTGTTCTCTTTCCTCCAATTGTCCAACAATAACAGTTTTTTGATAAAATAAATAGGCTAAAAATCCTAAAATGATAACAAATAAAGCTAAAAATAGCCATTTTACAATTTTTTCTTTTTCATCTATTTTCCCCTTCTTAGATCTTATTATCATAAAAATTGCATCTGCTTACATAAAAAGATATACCTTATGTTACTTTTTTCAAAAAAGGGGGGTATAACAGAAAATCAAAGTTTTTTAACAGAGAGGAGGGGACCTTCTTATACGCCTTTTTTGCGACTAAATCCTTCTTTATGTTTTAACATGATGCATCCGAAGCACAAGGCCAGTTGCGGCAGAACATATTTTTAAAATAAAGGACTCAATTAGGAAGAACTTTTTAAAGTTAAGCAAATTCGCACAACAATTTTGGTCTACCCCCAAAATTTGTCCCAATTTATAATAAATAATTTGAAAGCACCTTTATATAAAACTCAACTGTCGCTCCGCCTTTTTCGTTGTTGTATGCCCAAATCTCTCCATCATAATTGTTTACAATTTTTTTAGAAATATAAAGACCTAAACCAACATGATTTTTATATTGATCATCTTGATAAAAAGCCTTGAACAAAACGGATGTATCTTTTTGCTTAAATCCGATTCCCGTGTCCATGCATTTAAAATAAATTTTATTACTATGTCCATCGGCTTCATCATGGACCTCAAGTTTAATTTCTCCACTTGTTGTAAATCTTAGGCTATTATATAAAATATTATCTAAGACCCTCATTAACATTGCTTCGTCAAGAAAATAAAATTGTTTGCTTAAATTGACATCAAAATTAATTTTTACGGATTTTTTATTATAGGCCATTGTTGATATCTCTTGCTTTTTCTCTTCAAGCATTTTGTTTAAATCAATTCTTTTAATATTCAACAAGAAGTCTGCTTTTTCTACTTTATATAGTAACGACAAATTGTCTGTAAGCATGCTCATTTTACTGCAATTCTTGCGGATAATATCTAAATGGGGAGTAATATCAAAATTATCAAGGTTTTTCAGAGCAGCAATTAAATCCATTTGTCCTTGGATTACGGTTAAAGGAGTTCTTATATCGTGGGCAATCGATGACACCATTATTTTACGTTCATCATCAATCTTTGATAAACTTTCAATCATATCTTTAAGGGCGCTAATCATTGTATTAAAAGAATCTTGTATCCTTATAAACTCTTGCCTTTTAAGTCCATGGACCTTAAAGTCAAAATCACCGTTCGAAATTTTATCTGCGGCCTGAAGCAATACTTTAATATTATTAAACAATGATTTATACAGCTTAGATGTAAATAAAATTAAATAAATAATAAAAAATATTAACGGAGAAATCAGCAGCACAATATAAATGAATACCACTCCGAGGCGATCCTTATTATTAATTATGAACCCGAAAGGAGCTTTCAGCACATACACCGCTTGAATAGAGTTATCATGTTTAATAGGTATAAATTTGTAAACATAACTTCCTTTTACAATCTCATGATTTATAACTTCACCGATATCTATTTTGTCCCCAGCAACTCCCTTATCGCCATACATATGATTACCGTTGATGTCCAAAACTTCCCCCTGAATTTTCTCGCTATAGGACTTTATATCAATTAATCGCCCCATTAAAATGGATGCTGAGTTTTCTTCAATCTTTTCTTCAATTAAATCCAGATATTTAACAAAATAATCCGTCGGTTTGATCGTATTATTATTTGTAAACATAAATATGAATAATAATAAACATAAATAAGTAATAAGTGAGGATATAATGGTTGACAAGAAGACCTTAACAACTAATAAATAAAAATCCCTTTTTATTGTTTTATCTTTTTTCATATGTAACATCCCATTTATAGCCTAATCCATATAATGTTTTAATATAGGAAGTTTCTTTATCTAAAGATCTTATTTTCTTCCTGATATTTTTAATGCTCTCTGTAACCGTTTCTAACTGACTTTCCGAATCCAATCCCCATACACGTTCAAATATTCTTTCTTTAGAGAAAACCATATTTTTATTCAACATTAACAATTTAATGATTTCATACTCTTTTTTTGTTAACTGTAATTTAACACCTTTACAAAAGACTTCGTTAGCTAAAAGATCTATCGTAATATTTTTAGAACTTAGAAGATGCCTATCATTCGATCTGATCCGCTCTTCTCGTCTTAAATGGGAATCTATTCTTGCCTTTAACTCCTTTAAACTAAAGGGTTTAGTCATGTAATCGTCTCCGCCTATAGAAAGGGCTTGAACCTTATCTTCCTCCAGCGTTTTTGCGCTAACAAATATGATAGGACAATCCACTCTGTCACGGATAATGCCACACAATTCCATACCGTCAATGCCTTCCATCATAATGTCCAAAATAATCAAATCAAAATTATTATTGATGATTTGTAATGCCTCGGTGCCGCTATGTACAATTTCAACAATGTAATTATAAAGTTCCAAATATTGTTTTATCGTGAGACAAATATCTTCATTATCATCAACGACTAAAATTTTCTTTTTATTCATTCTTCCATATCCCACCTTACAGATCATTGGAATTAGAACACATTTTTTAACGTGTTCAATATCTATGCAGATAGGGTACCCTCTTAACGTAATCAGAGAATACCCTGCCTTTTTCTTAGTCTGATTAAACAATAACAGTACTGTATGATTTAATTTTAAACTTCAGATAATAGAAATGCACAGTCCCAAGGCGTTTTTTTACCGTTTTGTATAGCTAATATCGTCAATAAAATTCCTGCTGTTCCATCTATTAATCCAACGTAATCATAATAAACCCTGTTTTCTTCGCTCCCCTCAATATTTTTAAAACCAAAAGGAAATTCATCATTATAAAATTCCATTATATCATTCGCTAATTTGAGGGCTGTTTCTCTAAAATAGCTTAAATTCGTTTCTTCATAAAATCTATTGCAGATATACGCAACACCTGATAAACCATGACAAAACGAAGGAGAATAAATATCGTAAAGTCGTTTGCTTGCTATTTCCATTCCACTGACGGCGCAGTCAATATATGATTGATTATTTAGCGTTTTTCCCGCTATAAGTAATGAATAAGCAACACCGGGAGTTCCGTAGCACCATGCATCTCTTGTATTTTTGTTTAGGATAGATCCTTTTTTGTATTCTTCCAGAGAAACGTGTGTGCCCCAATAAGCCTCATTTTCTTCCTTAATACGAAATTTGATAAGAAAGTCGGCTATTTTTTTTATACATTCATCTTGTCCATCTACATAAATATTAAGTTTTTTTGCATTGCATAAAACGATTAATAAAGCAGGTATGCCATGAGACAAACCAATGTTAAAGAAACCGTCGGGCCAATTTCTTTTATCCCTTTCCGAAAAATAATTTTCAGGAGGAATATACCATCCCGGAGCTTTTATATCTTCAATCTGTTTGTCTTGGCATAAGTCTACAATATATTTTAAGATTAAAGATATACTTTTTTCCATTTCTTGCGGGAATAACATACAGTAACTTGCTATACCCGCGACTCCAGAAATCGCATCATAATCATCCATATTCGGATACTGTTTCTGTTTTAAATAATCTATGATCGATTCTATTCTTTCATCTATTATCTGGTTAATATTAGAGATAAAGTTTTGATATCTTTTCCCTTCTTTAGATAAGCATACTGCAGCCAGACCGATACCGGCCAATCCGCTAAACATGGATAAAGAGGAGAAACCATTTTGATTTATTTGTTCACCAATCCTTTTCATATATTGATGCCCTAATACATCCCAATCTTCATCGGGATATTGCTCGCTCAATTCACCGTATAGCGCGCATAAAGCCGGTAAACCATGGCTTAAACTCAATTCATTAAATGGATTTATACTCCTATTTCCTATTTTAATATAATTATTTGGATGATTAACAATACACTTCATATTCTCATAATCCGATAATTTTTTTGCGATATTACAAACTAGCTCTTTCACTGAGACGTTCATATTCCACCTCGTTTTGCAAAGTTTCTAATTCATACATTCTTCTGTATAAATCATTATTATTTAAAAGTTCATGATGAGTACCTATCCCGATTATTTCACCATCGTTCATTACCACAATTTTATCAGCAAGCTTTGCCGTAGATAGTCGATGTGATATAAATATACCGATTCTATCTTTTGTCATATTGATAAACATATCAATGACTTCTTTTTCTGAAATGGGATCCAGCGCTGAGCTTGGTTCATCTAATATATATACAGACGCATCCCTAAAGAACGCTCTGGCAATAGCCACCTTTTGCCACTGTCCTCCCGAAAGCTGCACGCCGTCTACAAACCATAAACCCATCTGAGTATTCAAATCCTCGATAAAATCTACCTGCGCTCTTTCCATGGCTTGTTTTATTTCCTTATCATTATCAATTCGTGTGATATCGCCGAACCCCACATTTTCCCTTAATTTCAATTCATACTTGACAAAATCTTGGAATAACACCGCGATGCATTTTCTTAATTGTGCTGTATCCAAATCATTTATAGATACATCGTTATAATAAATACTGTCTTCGTCATGATCGTATAGTTTCAATAAAAGTTTTATAAGAGTACTTTTCCCCGAACCATTAGCACCGACGATTGCTATTCTTTCACCTTTATTGATCTCAAGGTTAATATTTTTTAATACAACTTTAGGATTGGTTGGATAACTAAACGTTAAATTTTTTATCTTTATATTTTCGATTTTGTCTATTCCTAATGCTAATCTATCATCTTTATTCAATACTTCCTCTTCTAAATCCAAAAATTCGAATAGTTGATTAATATATAAATTATTTTTATACAAAGAATGAATAGTATTTAGTATCTTTCTGGAATTATTTGAAATTAAGTTTAACGCCTGAATAAGCCCAACGACATTACCAACAAGTATTTCACCTGCCAACGCTGAGATGATGATAATAACCAATACTGTATTTATACATATTTGTTCTACGACCTCAAATATAAATGTAAAAACTGTTCTTCTTTTAAAAAGCTTAATATCCTGTTTAACAAACTTTTTATTAATTTCTTTAAATTGTTTTAATATATATCCAGCAAGGTTATATAATTTTACTTCCTTGAAAGTGTTATCTCTTGTCATTAAGTAGGATAAATACCATGATTTTCTTTTTTCCGGAGCACGCAGCCAACTGACATTAAACTCTCTTTGACCGATTTTAAAAAAATAAAAAGAAAAAATTACCGGTATTATGATTAATATAATCAATACCCAAGGTTTCCAATTTATTAGGATCATTACTGATGAGAAAAGTGTTACAATAGCAGATATTGTACTTAATATTGACAAAAACACTTCAAATGGTTTGTACGGTGTTTCATTTTGAACTCTTTGCAACTTGTCATAAACTTCAGCATCCTCAAAATGTCTTAAGGGCAGTTTTGTACACTTGTCCATTACTTTTAAATTAAGTTTGTAATTGAGTAAAGTTTGAAATTTATTTTGGTAATATTCCGTAAAACTGCTGATAATCTCACTGAATAAGTTGGCAAAAATATAAAAAATTAATGCGGATACGATAATGCGAATATTTTGGAACCCGATTGCATTAAGTAAATTTTGCGAACCGAATAATGTAATAATAGGCGCGATCCCCATTAATAAACTCAGGAAAATAATGATAAAAAAACTTTTGCTGTCTACTTTCTTTATGAGAACAAGCGTCTTGGGAACCATCTTTATTGAATTAATTATATCTTTTACGGTAACGTGATCATCATACTCTTTTATATTCATAGTATTTTCAATCCTCACATGCTAGAATTAAACCTTATTCCAGCCATAAAGGCTTTTTTCGCTTTCAGAAGTGTAACCTGAGTTAACAGGAGATAACTTGCCGAACTTTTGCCGCTGGATTTCGTTTTTAAAAAAGCTTTAACATGTGAAACCTTCATTTGTGCAAACTCCAAGAGCTTGCACAAATGAAGGGTCAAACCTGCATTTTTAATTTTTCCGCAATCTTTATTTTTCCAATACCACTTCATTTAGTTTAATGTATTTTAATGCGTATAAAGTATGCGCAACCAATGTTCGGATTTTCTTTTCAAATTCCCGATCGATCCCGAATAACCTGTTACAGTGTAAATGAATCACGCTGTCTAAGATGGATAATTCCGATGAAGCTTCCAGACCTTCCTTGATCTTGCTTGCATACTCTTTTATGCTTCTGTTTCTCTGATTCAAAATATTTAATAATAACATCCCCTCTTCACTTTCTCTTAACCCCTTCCAATTATTGTCGGTATTACATGCTTTCATATAAAAAGAGCGATTGCGTTTGAAATCTTCCCGATAGTCCTGTTTATTTATTTGCTGTTGTAAGAAATCCAATTGACTTTCATAATCTAAACCGAACTGTTCCATATAATGAATGATAGAAATCATTCCGATAACTTCATCGCTAAAATTAATATTTTTTAAACGTTTTAGTCTTAACATGTCTTCTACTACTATGCTATCAAAACAAAATAAGGTTTCTGCAAAATTTATCAATTCAGTTCCGCCATAACGTTCAATTTCTTTTTCATAAGAATCAATGGAAAAACGATTTAGCAACCCTTTTTCGATTAAAGTTCGGAGCCATTGTTTGATGTCGGGATACATGCTTAACAGTTTCTCTTCACTTGCATTGAACCTTAATCTTATATGTTGTTCCGGGTCGGCATATCGCATAAAAAAGTATTTTTCAATTTCGCCTTTAGCCAACTTATCGCGACAGTATTCCGAAATATGAAAGGCAATTAAATCATCCGCGCTGGAATTGACTCCATACAATTTTAGATAAATCCAATCTTCAAAAGGTAATTTTACTCTTATATTTGATAAACTGGAGATATTATTTGATTTTTTGGGTTTTGAATACATATCGTTATTTTTTTGTTTAACTTTAACTAACGGAATAACCAATTCACAAATATATTCTTCCTCAGCATGATCTTTAACAAGATTATAACCAGCATCTTCATAAGAACTTAATATGATATTTCCAAATCTGTTATTAAATTGGTGATGAAGAATTCTCAAACAATTTTCGTCCTCAGTATTTAAAAGAACCCGATTATCTGCAAAAGTTAAATAAACATATTTCGGTACATTATAATCTAAACAAAACTTCTCGAAAAGTTCTTTAAATTCCGCAAAATCTATTTTGTTCTTTGTATTGATAATCTTATTTATCACCCATTTTTGCGGTGATATAATGAAATTCTTATATTCAATTTTGGGGATGTAAGGATAGTCAGAAAAGATCGTATCCCAAGGAAAATTATACCAAATCTTTTTACCGTCTAAACTTACATCATACAGGAATCGAATAGCATTAGGGGCTGTTCGCGTATTCAGCATATTATTCATAGTAATAATTAATTTTTTATCTAGCGATTTGCTTTTTGCATAAAAAATATCATTTTCTATACCGATCAGAATATCATTTAAACTTAACCTATGAGATTCATCTCTGCTGCTGTTTGTAAATAAAGCGAGTTCATATTCACTGTTGTGAATATTTCTGGTTACATTTGCATTTCTTGTTTCATTTGGCAAATAAACGATTTCACAAGTTACATAATCATCAAAATCATTATTCAGTTCCAGAATTTCCTCGTTTAATGTCTCGAATAGTTTCTGCTCACCTTCCATCATATAAGAAAATCTTCCAAAACTTTTCCCTGCATGTGTAGATCCTAAATTAGGACCAAGATAATATTTAAAATTATTGTTATCAAAATCTTCCTTAGAATCACATTTCATTATTACGTTTATGTCTAATGAGTCAGGGATACTGTTGTAATCATAATCATCCAACCCTAATTCTTTTATCTCTTCATCAATTATCGTTATACTTTTATTATCTTTAACCGCCTGTACATATTTATTAAAAAAATATTCTTTTAATTTCTCATCGGTCAAATGATTTATAACTCCAACTTCTAGTTTTGAGTTTTTGGGATTTTCATAATCCAAAGGAGCACCTATACCAAAATCATTATCAAGCATTTCCAGTAAAGGTACCTCTCTGTCCACACCATATTTTTCGATAAATTCTTGCTTATATCTTGAAAACGGAGAATCTGTTTGTTGATAGGTCATCGAAAAAGGCAAAAGTATACGCATCAATTGATTTAAATCTTTTATAACTTGTTTGTTAAGCTTCTTTTCTTTTAAATTTAATTTCGTATCAACTTGCAATACATATTCTGTCTTTGCCAATTTAGCCATTTTCCTGTGCAAATCTTTATATATTTTTTCACCTTCACCTAAAGGCGTCATGGTATATCTGTGAATGTAATCTTGAATATCAATTAACTCATTGACCAATTCTTCTATATTACTGTAGATGAGCAAATTCACTAACATAAATTTACATCCGAACAAAAAAGGAGACATGAACCCGATTCCTTGATTAGAATAGATGTGTCACCAAACCATTCTCAAGGAGGTTCATGTCTCATGAATAGACTACCACATCACCAAGGAATCGACAAGTTTTTCGCAATGTTGGGGCTGGCCCTTTATTTCTCTAAGCCGGTCATGAAGCATCTCGTTCATATTATCGATGCGCTGACAACGAAAGGATTTGTGGGAACCTTGACCGATCTGCATCATGAGAGCTTTCATCCCAACCATCGAACGACACTGAGCCATTTTTTCA
>NZ_FNDE01000067.1 GCF_900099925.1 Aneurinibacillus thermoaerophilus
ATCGCAAACCTGTCCGGTTTGCGGGGCGAAAAAGAACGTGCGTGGTGCGGCTATACCCAACATCGGGACATTCACGGTGCGGCGAATCTACTGTCCAAAGTGTTGTATGAAAACCGGATTCAGTCCTTGCCGTTTGAAATACAGAAACCCACGTATCTACGGATCGCCTAAGCGAGAAGTAGTAGATGGTTTGTTCCGCCCCACGCCCGTAAGGGTGTGTTGCTGAATGATTCCCCTCGCAGACGGCACGTGTCTGTGAGATCAGCGACAACCCGCTGATCGCCTGTTCTATCGAGGTGGACAGTTCAGAAACCCCCACTTCAACCTATGGTAAGTGGGGGAGGTTCATACATAAGAGACATTCCTTTCTTGGTAATTGTTGGGTGGTACTTGCATTTTACTAAAAAGGCGTCTTTTTTTTACGAAAAAAAAACGGGGCATCCCGATTACTTTTGGGACAGCCCCTCTGAAGTATTATTACTTCAGAACAGATCGATCCGACAATTCCCCTTTCGGACCGAAGAATTCGAAGTGGATCGCTTCCTCAGCTACTCCCCATTGTTTTAAAGCACCATAAATCGTCTTCATAAAAGGTATGGGACCACAGAAATAAAAGTCTGCGCGAGGGCTCGGCACGATGGTTTGAAGCCATTCCAAATCAATATAGCCTTCTTTATCGTAATTGCGGGCCGCCCTGTCTTCTTCCGTTGGTTTTTCATAACATACAAAAGAGCGTACATTTCCCCGTTCAGTCGCCAAGCGAGTAACATGCTCTCTCATCGCGTGAACTGTACTGTTGATCGCAGCGTGAATGAACGTGACTTCACGTTCAGGCTGTACTTCGGCAAGCGTATTCAACATACTGATCATAGGTGTTAAACCAACACCGCCGCTGATTAGCACAATAGGCAGCTCTTTTTCCATATCCAGTACAAAATCACCAGCAGGTACACTGATTTGCAAAACGTCCCCTTCTTGCACATGTTTGTGCAGGTAAGTGGAGACAATCCCTGCCGGCTTGTCTGCACTTTCATCCTCACGTTTAACACTTATTCGGTAATAATCTTTACCCGGTGAATCCGATAAACTATATTGACGGATATGCGTGTATTTTTCTCCTGGGATACCTATTTTCACGCTGATATACTGCCCGGGTAGAAAGGAAGCGATCGCCTGGCCATCTTCCGGTTTTAAATAGAAAGATGTGATCACATCGCTCTCCTTTACTTTTTTAACCACAATGAATTTTCTGAAGCCTGCCCAACCCCCTTCTTGTCGTTCTGCCTGCCGGTACATTTCCGCTTCCACGCTGATGAATACATCGGCAATGGCTTGATAAGCTTCCTTCCATGCTTGGATAATTTCATCAGTTGCGGCATTTCCAAGCACATCTTTAATGGCTATCAGTAAGTACTTACCCACAATTGGATAATGCTCAGGCTTAACGCCTAAGCTTATGTGTTTGTGAGCAATTTGTATAACGGCTGGCAAGATCGCCTCAAGATTGTCGATATTCGCCGCAGCCGCATAAACCGCATTTGCAAGCGCTGTTTGCTGTCTTCCTTGTTTTTGGTTTGCATGGTTAAAAATATTCAGCAACTCTGGGTGATTTGTGAGCATCGACTCGTAAAAACGGGTTGTGATCGCTTTACCGTGATCTTCTAAAACAGGTACGGTAGATTTGATAATCTCGATCGTTTTTGGACTCAACATTTTGGCTCCTCCTCTTAGTCACTTAGTTGACTTGTTTTCCAATAGAATCCTTGCAAATTCATTATAGAGCAGGGGAATCATCCGGACAGTGATATAAATCACAACCAGATATACGTGGCAGCGTTGCCAAACTCATTGTGTGCCCAGAGCGGGTCCATGTTGGACTCGTGCAAGCTGATGAGGACTAGCCGGTGAAAGTCCGGTCCGGATAATCGCCAGGGAGCCTGGTAGCAGACGGCCGGTACTCAGGGGAAACGACGGGTATCGAAGCGCCGTGTCAAAAGCCCCTTTGGGGGAGCAACCGGTCGGTCTGTAGCATCAAGCGAATCCTGCCGCCGCGTGATGGCAGCCCCAAATAGGGAACAAGCGAGGGCCGAATCGAGAGTGTCACGGTGAAGGCCATCATCGGAACTGGGGAAGATACCTAACCTTGACCAACAGGAAACGGAGACCGTATAACTGGTGAGCCCCGGGAAGTCGGTTCTCCGCCAGGAGGGTGGAGGATGTATTGGAAGAACACGGTGTAACATCAAATGCTTATGGAAATGATGAGCATGAAGTATAGTGTGAAAAACATTGGGAAAGCTGATTATTGAACTCACATTATGAAGTATGAACAAGCTAGGGCACAAGAAGGCGGTTGGGAAGGTTTTCGGGAATTTGTAGTGGTTAAAAAGGTAAAAGAAATTGACGTGCTCACTTCATTCTTTAAATCCTGCGGACGGAAAAGCAATCGCTCAATTTCAACCTGGGCAATCCTTAACCTTAAAGGCAAAAATACTAGGCGAAAAATATACACATATTCGCCACTACAGTTGAGTACATTGGATGAGGATTAGGGAAAGAGGAAGGGGGCTTTTTCCTTCTTACTGGGGTACCACCACATCGCCTCGGCGTATCAAAATCCAGGACGACAATCTACTTCAATAGTGCATAAACTTAGGAGGTATATGTTTATGAAAGCGCTTATATTCCGTGAACCAGGAAAGTTCGAGTGGGTAGAGAAGGACAAGCCGACGATTCAGAAACCGACGGATGCAATCGTAAAAATCACCAAAACGACGATTTGCGGCACGGATTTGCATATATTAGGCGGTGATGTACCGGCGGTAACCGACGGTCGAACCCTGGGACACGAAGGTGTCGGAATCGTAGAAGAAGTAGGCACGGGTGTAAACAATTTCAGGCCCGGAGATAGAGTGCTGATTTCTTGTGTCACTTCCTGTGGAAGATGCGATTATTGCAAAAAAGCGATGTACGCTCACTGTGAAGACGGTGGTTGGATTTTAGGGCACCTGATCGATGGTACTCAGGCGGAATACGTTCGTATCCCTTATGCTGATACGAGTATGTATCATATTCCCCCGGGAAGCGATGAGGAAGCACTTGTCATGTTGAGCGATATTTTGCCGACGAGTTTAGAAATTGGGGTGATTTACGGCGGCGTTCAGCCGGGGGATGTGGTCGCTATTGTCGGGGCCGGGCCGGTCGGGATGTCAGCACTCATGACAGCGCAACTTTATTCGCCGGCGGAGATCATCATGGTCGACCTTGACGATAATCGCTTGGAGCAGTCCAAAAAGTTCGGGGCCACCAAGACAGTTAACAGCTCAGAGGGAAATGCGGTTGAGCAGGTGATGGAATTAACGGATGGAAAGGGCGTTGATGTAGCGATTGAGGCCGTCGGGTTCCCGGTGACCTTTGACATCTGTCAGCAAATCCTGAAGCCTGGCGGACGGCTGGCCAACGTTGGTGTACACGGCAAGCCTGTCGATCTACGCTTGGAACAATTGTGGCTTCGCAATGTCAAGATCACGACTGGGCTGGTTAGCACGAGCATGACACCGATGTTGTTAAAGACAGTGCAGTCTGGAAAGATCAAACCAAAACAATTGATCACTCACCGCTTTCCGCTGGACCAGATCATGCAGGCGTACGAGGTGTTTAGAAATGCTGCCAGAGAAAAAGCGATGAAAGTGATTTTATACAACGATTGAATCTCTTTGAAAGGAACGGCTCAAACCGTTCCTTTGCTCGTTGTGTGCCCGGCATGGGTGTCATCTATAGGGTTCAAGTCCCGAATGATGAAGGCAGTTGTAGTCATTAGCTTAAGACAGGGGTGTCGACCGCGAGGTCGAATCTGAAGGAAGTCGGCGGCAAACCTACGACCTGAGGAACACGAACCTCATATGAGGCCAGTGCTCGCTGGATGAGTCTGCAATACACAAGACAAAGTCCTAACTGCCGAAGACAAGTAAAGGTAAATGAGGCAAGTAGATGGAGAGAAAGATGGCACTGTTACCCGGGGAGGTCTGTCTGATACGCCGAGTGTTCTTGGTAACCTCATCCGCCTTACTGTTCCATCTCATTGATTCTGTTCGGGGTCTTATATTATGTTATTATGTGCTTGGGCTTAGCTTAATTCTCATACGTTACCTCCAGTGGAATCGGGGGCGCTTGGCGGACGATTGGGCCAATACAAGGCGTTTATCATGCTCGGCATGTTGCATATGAAGGTACATTATCGCCAGTTGAGCGATTTCATGCCTTTATATCAGCCTATCAAACACAACGACCTTTTGAAGCAAGCGAACTAGCTGTTTTTGATGATTTATTAGCGATTATAAGAGCGTTTCGCTTTGACCGTATTGAAGACGGAATTGCGTTAAAAAATGCATTCGACAGTAATCAATTTATGTCTGAAATGATTTGTTGTAATGCTTTTAGTAATGTGTTAGTTTGTGACACGGAGGACACCTCGTTTATGCAATGAATTGTATGGGGATACAGCCTATTGTATACGAACGTGTCCTCTTTGGCTGAAATTAGTGCCAAAATACATGAGGTTCCCCGTTATGGCCCAAGGCAGTTCACAGCCAAAACCATTGCCTTATGGGTATTGCTCTATCGTAGAGAAGGATTTCACGGTCTAAAACCAAAAGGGCGATCAGATCGGGGACGCTCACGTACAATCATTCAACATCAGCAGTAGACACTTACATGATAGCATATATTACAACTAGACTTGCCCAAAATTTGATACAAAATTTACCATGTAGAAAGAACCGAAGGTTCTCCTAGGCAGCTTGTAACTGATTTTTTATCAAATCCAGCTGCGTTCCTGCCTTTGCTTCATAGTAAACAAATTCGATCCAACTCTCTGTCTTTTTGTTTTGCCAACTTCGTAGTCCTGTTAAGATATCACCGTGTCCTGTTACACTGCAGAACATGGCTGTAAAAGAAAGCAATGTCCAAAACCGCTTAATTGCAACGGTACTACGTATTTGATAACCGTTAAAGGAAAAGTTGCTTTTCATGG
>NZ_FNDE01000084.1 GCF_900099925.1 Aneurinibacillus thermoaerophilus
GAAATATCACCAAAACAGGGTTAAAGATCACCCGTAAAAAACAAGTGATTTTTTTGTTTTCAAGTAGTATAATTGGATCAATCAGGTTATTTAAGAGGAGTGGCTGTGTGTGTCTCTAGATAAAACAAATAATAAGATGCTTGTAACAAAGTCAAATGAACTTATTGAAGCCTCGTACAAGCTAACAACAAACGAGCAGCGAATTATCTTGATGCTTGCCGCAAAAGTACAGCCAGAAGATCAAGAATTCAAAAGGTATCGTATTCAAGTCAGTGAGTTCGTAAAAATACTAGATTTGAAAAGTAAAGGCGTACATAATGATATCCAAGAGATTATTAAGGGATTGATGAAAAAAACATTTGGCATTAGGAAAGAAAAATCTATTTTGTATCTTCCTTGGTTGGCTTCAGCAGAATATTTTGTTGGACAAGGATATATGGAGCTGGAGTTTTCGCCCAAGTTAAAACCTTATCTTCTTCAATTGAAGGAGAGATTCACTACATACCGGTTACATAATGTTATGCAACTCCGTAGCGTCTATTCTATCCGCATTTATGAATTATTGAAACAGTATGCACAAATCGGTTCACGGCTTTTTGAACTAGATGATCTCAAGTTTGTTTTAGGGATTGAAAAGAATGAATATCAGAAGTATGGCCATTTCAAAGCTAAAGTTTTAAAGGTAGCTCAAAAAGAGTTACAGGAGAAAACGGATATCGCTTTTGACTTCGAAGAGATAAAAAATGGCCGAAAAGTGGCTAAACTTAATTTCATTATTCGTAAGAATGGAAAGAGCGATTCATTGGAAACTTCCTTTATTGAAGATGAGCCAGGATTAATCGCTCGTCTGCGTGAATTCGGATTGACTGAGATTCAGATCGACCATATCGTTAAAAACTATGATGAATCATACATATTAGAAAATCTGGAAATAGTAGAGAAAGATTATAAAGCTGGAAAGGTTAAGAATCTTACCGGGTATACTTATACGGCATTAGAACAAGATTTCCGCAAAGATAAAGCACCTATAGAGAAGAAATATGAGCAAAAAGATAAAAAACATAACAACGGGGTTCCGGATCACATTCTTGAACAGAAAGAGAAACAAAAGGAATTAGACAATCATGAAGAAACTTTACAGGAAGAGTCATACGAAGAAAAGATAAAGCGACGGGACGAGCTACTTGTTGCATTGGGAGAAAAATGAAGTGCCTAGCAATTGCTAGATGTTTTTAATTTTTTTGCAACTTTTTTTGTGGATACCTTCACTTATTTATATAGAAAGGGGGAATTATGAGATATATATGCAGGAGGTAACTATGAGAAGAAATAGAAACTTATATATTGATAACTGGGTATGCTATAATCTTCCTGTACAATAGAATCGGCTCCTCAAGGGTGGTCGGCTCATCCCCTAACGAAAGGGGGTGAGAATTATGGTGTCATACGAAGCACTTAACCTAGCAATAAACTTCGGTGTATTGCTACTAACGTTTATAGGTGTGATGGTTGCTATCATGACACTTAACAAAAAGAAATAGACACCCTTGAGTTGTGGACGACGAAAGGATGTCTATTTCTAATCGAAACGTCTGTTGAGCCGATCCCCTTGTGGGAACGTCTATTGTACATGGACCGCTCTGGTGTTGGCGCACCAGACGGTCTTTTTTTAGTTTACGCAGTTTTTAGTGATTTATGTCTCTTTTCCAAAAGAGATATTTCTTTTTGCTTATTATAGCACATAACACGTGACACGTAACATATATCAATATTTTAGATTTTATAAAAAAAGTGAATATGAATCAAAAATATTAAAGAAAGTACCCTGGATAGCGTTCTTTGAAATCTATTCTTCATACCACACTGCGTTGATCATTAACCCTATTCATGTAGGTGAACCTCTCTCCAATAAATTGGAGAGCTTCTCGCTTCATCGAGCCGACTATTGTCGCACTCTCCACGAAGGCTAGTTCCTAGCCTAGCGT
>NZ_FNDE01000026.1 GCF_900099925.1 Aneurinibacillus thermoaerophilus
TATGGGAATCGCCACGGTTGCCGGCTTTTTCGCAGAGGTTGGCGACTTGTCCAGATACCAGCACCCTCGTCAACTTCAAAAGCTGGCTGGTCTGAACCTTAAAGAAAACCGCTCAGGAAAGCACCGAGGGAAAACCCGAATTACCAAACGAGGACGACCACAGCTTCGCGCACTTCTCTACAAAGTGATCCGACCCTTGGTCGCCAAAAACCAGGCATTCAAGGCGCTGCATATGTATGATACGACCCGACAGCAGAATCCGCTCCGCAAGCAGCAGTCGTTGATTGCCCTGTGCTGTCGTCTGCTTCGGATTATGTTTGTGCTGGCACGTAAAGAAGTCGATTTTGACATGAACAAGATGATGAAAGCTACGCCTTTATGTAGTCAGATCTTGCCTCTCACTGCATAAATCTTTTAGTTGTTTCTTTTTGGCATACGTTCTTATTCGATACCTTGATTAAAAACGAAGCACGGAGAAGCCGGAATGATTTTCACCATGCGGGCACTGACCCTGAAAAGGAGCATCTCTGGCCTCCACCTCATGGACAGGTTGAACGAAGGAAAGTAGGGACAGCAGATCCTGAGAGACATGGGAGGGTACACCACCATGAGTCTTGTGGAGATCCAATGTGCAACCATATTTTTCAAAAAGGCGATAGATCTCTGATAGGCTACGTCCTCCACTTCCAACATTTTTAAAAGTTTCAAATGTCTAACTGAGACTTCGTTTATAAAAATCAAGATATCATGAGAATACGTGAGTATTCGTAAGAAAAACTTTAATTCATAGAGGGAGGTGTACGATCTAAAATTTGATTCGCAACAGTTGAACGCATCGCTTTTAAACTGCTTTTTTTACGCTTTCCACGATATTGTAAAAGATGCAGTCCACACTGGAGAACGCATCTCCTCTTTTTCAATCATTGCAGCCATCGCTTTACGTACCACATCTTTCATTTTCACTTCATTTAACCAATGCGTTTTTGAATCATATAGCCCTTGTTCTTCTAACCAATCATTGTCAAAGCTAACTACATCTTGCCACATTGGAGAACCTTTTTGTTCGGCTTCACTATACAACTTCGCAATCTCTTTCTTACGATCCGTTGAAATATAATCATTGAATTCATCGAAAAGTTGTCCGTTCTTCTCTTCATCTCCCATGTAGTCCATGTAACGAAAATATACTCCTTCTTTTTTATTTTCCATTGATGATTTCTCTTTTATTTTTGCATCTTCACTGTTAATGACATACTATATTGTCCATAACTTGACGGCGTTTGTTGTCCGAGCTTTGACGGAAATCTTGTCCAAATCTTATTTGAAAGAAAGGGAGAATCATGACAATTCTCCCTCAACCACCCGTTTGACCATATGTTCATCTATGATGCGATGCCCGTTCTGTGCTCCATAAAGTAAACAGTGCGTGCACAGCTTGTTAATCAGCCTTGCGGCTCCTCCAGAAAAACGATGTATTTCATCGATCGCTCCATCAGAGAATATTTGCTGACTAACTCCGGCATATTGAAGATGCTTTGTTACATACTCGCCTACCTGCGCACGATCAAAGTGGCCCAGCCTGCATTGGATATCGATCCTCTGCCGAATTGCGGTAAAATACTGTAAACGAAGGCGATCCACAAATCGACGAATCGTGGTTGTTTTGCCTGTACCACAATCACCTGTTAATACCGCAAACAAATAATGGTTACCCGATACTACCTTCCATTTCAAACTGGATAAGACGGTTCATTTCTACCGCATATTCCATCGGCAGCTCTTTTGTGAACGGTTCAATGAAGCCCATGATGATCATCTGGGTTGCTTCGTCTTCTTTCAAACCACGGCTCATCAGATAGAAGAGTTGCTCTTCGCTCACTTTGGAAACGGTCGCTTCATGCTCTAACGTAATATTATTATTTAAAATTTCGTTGTACGGAATCGTATCAGAAGTGGAAAGTTTATCGAGAATGATCGTGTCACACTTTACGTTTGATTTAGAACCTTCGGATTTGCGTCCAAAGCTTGCAAGACCACGATATGTGACTTTACCTCCCTGCTTGCTGATACTCTTCGATACAATTGTCGAACTGCACTCTGGCGCCAAGTGAATCATCTTTGCGCCTGCATCCTGATGCTGCCCTTTACCCGCTACCGCAATAGAAATCACAACGCCTTTGGCACGCGGCCCTTTCATCACAACAGCCGGGTATTTCATTGTCAGCTTGCTTCCAATATTGCCATCAATCCACTCCATTGTTGCATCTTCTTCCGCAACCGCGCGCTTCGTAACGAGATTGTATACGTTATTGGACCAGTTCTGAATCGTTGTATAACGGCAACGTGCACCTTTCTTAACAATGATTTCAACAACTGCGCTATGCAACGAGTCGGTGCTGTAAATCGGTGCCGTACAGCCTTCCACATAGTGAACAAAGCTACCTTCATCCGCAATAATTAACGTACGCTCAAACTGACCCATGTTTTCGGAGTTAATGCGGAAGTACGCTTGCAGCGGTGTTTCACATTTTACGCCTTTTGGAACATAAATGAAGCTTCCGCCTGACCATACCGCGCTGTTCAGTGCCGCAAATTTATTGTCCGTCGGTGGAATCACCGTGCTAAAGTATTCTTTGACAATTTCCGGATATTCCCGCACAGCTGTATCCATATCACAGAAAATAACACCCATTTCTTCGAGCTCTTTCTGCATATTATGGTATACCACTTCAGATTCGTATTGTGCGGATACGCCAGCCAAAAATTTCTGTTCAGCTTCCGGGATACCAAGGCGATCGAATGTATTCTTGATTTCTTCCGGCACTTCGCTCCAGTCACGCCCTTTTTTCTCGGACGGCTTGACGTAATAGGTGATACTGTTAAAGTCGAGTTCCGTCAAATCTCCGCCCCACATCGGCATCGGCATACTTTCGAAGATTTCCAGAGCTTTCAAACGGAAATCCAGCATCCATTTCTCTTCACCTTTAATACGAGAAATCTCCTCAACGATTTCTCTTGTCAAACCTTTTTTTGCACGGAAAACTGAAATATCTTTATCATGAAACCCATATTTATATTCTGAGGACAGCTCAGGTGCTTTTTTACTCATTTCCATCTCCTCCTTGCTAAGACGTGTTACGCCTGCTTTTAATTTGGTTGCTCACGGAGTCCTTTTTCCATCGCTTTCCATGCAAGAGTCGCACACTTAATACGGGCTGGAAACTTGCTTACGCCTTGCAACGCTTCAATATCGCCTAAATCCGCGTCTTCGATCTCTTCTTCTGTAGCCTCACCTTTCATCATACGGGAGAAAAGGTCGGCCATTTTTAACGCTTCTTCGACTGTCAAACCTTTGATGGCTTCCGTCATCATCGAAGCGGAAGACATACTAATCGAACAACCTTCCCCGGTAAACCGGGCGTCAGTCACTTTTCCATCTTCTATTTTCATCTGCAATTGAATGCGGTCGCCGCAGGTCGGATTGTTCATATTAACCGTCAATGCACCATCTTCAAACTCACCACGGTTACGCGGTTTTTGGTAATGATCCATGATGACTCTACGGTACAAATCATCCAGAGAAGACATTGCCGAAATACTCCTTTGTTTTAATAAGTCCTTGTACCAATGCGTCTATATCCTCTTCCGTGTTGTAAAGGTAAAAGCTAGCACGCGCCGTGGACGAAACATTCAACCATTTCATAAGCGGCTGACAGCAATGGTGCCCCGCGCGAATCGCGATACCTTCCGCATCCAATACAGTAGCGATATCGTGCGGATGAGCCTCTTCCATCGTAAACGTAACAAGGCCGCTCCGCTGTTTCGGACCATAAATCTTCAACCCTTTAATTTCGCTTAACCGCTCCATCGCATAGTCCACCAGTTTTTTCTCGTGCTCACGAATTTCGTCTATTCCAATCGACTCAATGAAGTCAATCGCCGCGCCAAGACCAATGGCGCCTGCAATAATCGGTGTGCCGCCTTCGAATTTCCAAGGAAGTTCTTTCCATGTAGAATCATATAATTCTACAAAGTCGATCATTTCGCCGCCGTATTCTATCGGCTCCATTTTTTCTAAGAGATAACGCTTACCGTACAGAACGCCAATGCCTGTCGCACCCGCCATCTTATGACCGGAGAAAGCAAAGAAGTCACAATCCAAATCCTGTACGTCAACTTTCAAGTGTGGTGCCGCCTGTGCGCCGTCTACTACCATAACCCCGCCGTAACGATGCACGATTTTAGCGACTTCTTTTATTGGATTAATAGAACCAAGCACATTGGACACATATCCCATCGCTACAAGCTTCGTCTTTGGCGTAATCGTTTGTTCTGCGGCCTCCACGGTAATGGAGCCATCTTCCGCCAATGGAATAAACTTCAAGGTCGCACCGGTCTTCTTAGCTATTTGCTGCCACGGGATAAAATTACTGTGATGCTCTGCTTGCGTAATCACAATTTCATCGCCTTCACCGATAAAATTGCGGGCGTATCCCTGAGCAACAAAGTTTAAAGATGTGGTGGTGCCGCGTGTGAAAATAACTTCTGCTGTTTCTTTAGCATTAATAAATTTGCGTACTTTCTCGCGCGCTCCTTCGTATTTGTCCGTTGCAAGCGTTCCGAGGGTATGAACGCCGCGGTGAACGTTGGAGTTGTATTCGCGGTAATAGCGGTCAATCGCCTCAATAACTTGAATTGGCTTCTGTGAAGTCGCTGCACTATCAAGGTACACAAGTCGATGGCCGTTTACCTTTTGGTTGAGGATTGGAAAGAGCTTGCGAATTTCTTTCGCGTTCATGATGACAGCTTCCCTTCAATCATTGCACTTAAGCGTTTTTGCATACCCTCGATTGGCAAATGATCCAGTACCGGAGCTAGGAACCCGTTAATAATTAAGCGTTCTGCTTCCTGGCGCTTCACCCCGCGCGACATCATATAATATACCTGAAGCGGGCTTACCGGCCCAACAGATGCAGCGTGTCCCGCCATGACATCATCTTCATCGATCAACAAAATCGGATTTGCGTCTCCGCGCGCACGTTCACCGACCATCAGGATATTTTCCGCCTGTTCACCGTTTGCCTTCTGTGCGCCTTTCTTTATTTCCGTAATGCCGTTGAAAATCGCTGTCGCTTCATCCAACATAACTCCACGCGCAAGAATATTGCTTTCCGTATGAGTACCGACATGCACTACGCGGGATACAAAGTTTTCTTTCTGACCGCCGCTCGCCATCGCCACGGATTTTATGTCTGTAGAAGAACCGTTGCCTTTCAAAATCGTTGTCGTGTTGGCCACGGTATTTCCGTGATTCATATCTCCCAGCAACCATTCGATCCGCGCATCGTTCGCCGTAATTCCGCGGCGGTGTGTATAATCTGTTACCTGCTCTGCCAAAGAACGCAGAGAAGCATACTGTACTTTTGCGCCACCTTCCGCGAAGATTTCCACCATGCCATTGACAACAACCGGGCGGGTATAGTTTGCCCCTATTACGTTTTCAACAACCGTAACCTTGCTATTTACGTCAGCCACGATCAATGTATGTGGTAAAAGGGCTACATCTTCATCCGTACCCCACACAATAAGCTGTAGCGGTTCGTTAACTTCCACATTTTTCGGCACGTATACAAAAAATCCGCCACCCCACAGCGCCTGATGCAGCGCGGTTACTTTGTGCCTCTCAATGCCGCTCTGGAATAAGTATTTTTTCACGAGCTCACCATGTTGACGAGCAGCTTGCTCCAGTGGCATGAACAACACGCCCTGCTCTTTTAACGCAGCGCTCAGCTCCACATATACGACGCTGGAGTGCTTCTGCACCATGACATTCCCGTTGTCTGGCGCCAGTGCGTCTTTTGCTTCCTGCGGCAATTCATCTAGCGAAGCAAGTGCCGCTTCTTCTTTATAAGGAACGAACTCATCCATATTCCATTTGTCAATTTTCGTTTTCTCTAGCTTGGGCAGAGGCAATTGCTGATAACCATTAATCCCTTCCTGGCGAAGCCGCGTCAGCCATTCTGGCTCGCCCTGAAAACGAGCAATCGCTTCCTGGTCGAATCGCACATTCGTTTGTACGCTCATTACTATGCTTCCTCCTAACCTACGCTTCTGCGCCTACTGTTTCGTCCTTAATGCCAAGCTCCTCTTTAATCCAATCATATCCTTTTTCTTCAAGCTTGAGAGCCAATTCCGGTCCACCGGACTTCACAATCCGTCCCTGCATCATTACGTGAACGAAATCCGGTTTAATGTAATTCAGCAAACGCTGGTAGTGCGTAATCATCAATACGCCCATTTCCGATCCACGCAGTTCATTCACACCGCGAGCAACAATTTTCAGCGCGTCAATATCAAGGCCGGAGTCGATTTCGTCAAGAATAGCAATGCTCGGCTTCAGCATCATCATCTGAAGGATCTCGTTACGCTTCTTCTCACCGCCAGAAAAGCCTTCATTTACATAACGATGGGAGAAGGACTGATCCATCTCTAAAATTTCCATTTGCTTTTCCATTTGACGAATGAATTTAATGAGCGAAATTTCTTTACCTTCTTCCTGGCGCGCATTTAAAGCGCTACGCAAGAAGTCAGCGTTTGTTACACCGCTGATTTCACTCGGATACTGCATCGCGAGGAACAGCCCTTTACGTGCACGCTCATCAACCTCCATCTCCAGCACGTCTTCGCCATTCAATGTAATGGAACCACCAGTAACTTCGTACTTGGGATGTCCCATAATCGCGGAAGCTAGCGTCGATTTACCCGTACCGTTCGGGCCCATAATCGCGTGCACTTCACCGCCCTTAATTTCCAGGTTTAAGCCCTTTAGAATCTGTTTATCTTCGATTGCAACAGATAGATCTTTTATTTGCAAATGCGGTGTTCCTGCCATGAATTTTTCCCTCCAATTAGCTCTTATCGACTTCAAACATGACGTAAAATAGTCGCGTATAATAAACGATTTGTCTTCAATCTTCTTATATAATATAGTATATCATAGTTGGAAATCAAGGAAAGACCTATATACATACTTTTTAAACAAATTTGTTTAAAAAGTACCTTTATCTCTATTCCATTAGAGTATCCAATTTCCAAAGAATTTATTGGAAAAAAGAAAGCAACCCCACGATTTGCTGTATCGTTCTTTTTTCATTTTTTACAATTCTCAGGAGAAAAGGCCGGCTTTCCTAGCGCGTGAGGCAATAAATTCCGCTTTACGCGCGAATTGAAGTAACGGTTTTTCTCCAGCTCCTTTTATCGTTACATAAGCAGACTGCCCATTTCCCTCTTTTACCTGAATGGACACACTGTGACGCTGATAATGCACCTTGATAATATCGCCTGCATGAATGCTAACAAACGGAAATCCTTGCGAAGCAAACCCTATAAAAATGCTTTTGCTGTACACAATGATATCCATTTCTGTGGCGTGCACGTTATCATTATGGATAACTTCCTTTACTTTTCCTCGCCAGATAGGTACATCAAAATATTCCGGACCAATGACAGCCAGATCACTTTTATTTTCCTTTTTGCCTATTAGCGCATAAAACGCTAGGATAAACAGCAAAAAAGAAATTGACATCGCGGCGCTAATATAGAATAGAATCTCTTTCATACCCATTTCTTCCCTTCATAAAAGAACCTAAGAGCCTTCGCCTACAAGTGATATATTTCCAATCTTATCACTTTTCTTGCTTTCCACCATACGCGAACATGATTTTGAAACTTTCCTTTTGCTCCCTATAGCCATCTCCTGAAAATCCAGTGTTATTCATCAAAATTTTTTGTATAATATTAGTAACTAAAATCGTGAAAACGGGGTGATATAATGGAGTTTTTCTGCCCTCCATGTCGGAAAGTTATCGATGATTCCCATCCCCTTTGCGATCAGGCACAAGCATGGTTTTACGAAGCGAGCGGCAAAAGATTGTGGCGCATTCGCCGGTTAAATGAATACGCGTATCAGTACGTGACAGATGAAGAATATAGTCGTCTATGCGCCGAGAGGCCAATCATTCTTTCTGAGGCACGAAGTTGGGAGGACTTTGATTGCAGTTCTTATACGGGAATCGATTCACGCGGCGAACGTACCTCTATTTTTGATTGAATGACTAAAATGCATAGCGTTAAAAAAGAACCGGTGCCATGCGACACCGGTTCTTTGCCCAAATTTTTTGTTGTTTAACGCTAATCATTTTCCTCCGCTTTTTTTCCGGACGACGGCTTCTTATTTTCTTCCGATTCGTTAATTGGAGGACGCGCAAAGTTTTGCTTGTTCTTTTGCTTTTCGCGTTCTTCTTTATATTTTTCGTTTCGTTCTTTTTCTTCCTCTTTAATTGCGCGTCCTCCCTGCTGATATTGCTGTTGTAGTTGACCGTATTCAGAATAGTAGCGTTCATCTTCTTTCGTCCGATTTGCTTCTCTTTTCGTTTGCTGTTCGGCTTTCCGCTTCGTTTCGGCCGCAATGATTTTTGGCACGCCTTTTGTCTTATCCCTTTTTTCTTCTTCAGTCAATATATGCTGGCGTTTTCCAGCAGACGATTCTTCTTCCCGCTGAACGACTGTCGTCTCATGTTTTTTCTTTTCTTCTTTGGTGGCGTTAGCTTTATGGTTCGTCGCCATCCGTTGTTTTACATTTGAAGCAACGGGTTTGGTTACTTGAGCTGGTCGCCGCGCTTCCGGTTTTGCCGCCATTTTTTCCTTCGAATACTGAATGATGTTTGGAATATTTTCAAAGCCTCCGATAGCGGAAGATACTTCGCTAATGCTCAACGTCTGAATTTCCTTTTCACTAATCTTTTTATTTACTCGCTTCATGGAATCATAGAGCGTGTATTTTCCCGGGGAAATACCCAGCTTTTGCGCCTGCTTGCGCATTTCTTTCGTACTTTCCATTAAAGTGATGGTAAGCTCTCCCGCGCTGTTGCTGACAAGATGCGGTATTTCTTTTTTCATAAGCTGCAATAATTCCCGCGAAGCCTCCGGATTTTTCAACCCTACAGGTACAATAAGCACATCGTGGTTATTTTTTAAAAACCCGTGTACGCGCGCGTCCGTGAGAATATCTTTCGTTACTTCCAATAAAGGACGCTTTTCCCATTTAATATTCTTCAATATGCTTTCCGCATCCTGATTAAGTGCTGTGACGCTCGTTACTACATAGTTTTTATCAATTTCAAGTTCAAAGCTTGGATTAATATCAATGGAAACGGCCGCGTAAGCAGAAGCAAAAACCATATTCCATAACGGCAGTGCAGTAATGAATAAAAGCAAACAAGCCGCCGCTACATATGTCCAGCCCTTCCAGCTGCGCTTGGCCCGTTGCGATGCTTTTTCTGCTTTGACCGTGCGTGTAAATTCCACCTCATCCCCTTCTGTAAGAGGTTTGTCCACAGGAGGGATTTTACAAAACTCCCCGTCGGACGTCATGACAATAAGATACTGATTCTGTATCTCCAGTACGATGCCCTTCCTTTTCACGCGCAAGCTTCTCCTTTCCCTCTGTATCATCCACCTGAATGTAGGAGCGCAAATATTGATAGTTCTCAATAAAAATGAGTGTAATCGCCACAATATAATTTCGATTTCTTTCTACCGTCTTGCGTGAGAAAGAAATAAACTGCAGAAGATATTTGACAGGAATTTTCTTTTTCTCCAAAAATGCTTCGCGCAGCTTCTTGTTATCCGCGATCATCCGGGCGATGTGAATCATATTTTTTCGGGCATCTGCATGCCTTGGAGTGTATTCAGGAAGCTCTTCCAGCTCAATGTCGAATTCACGCAAACGTTCGCGATAATGCAAAATTTCTTCTCGCCGCATCTCCGCGTCCTGCTTTGCTTGATGCTGTTCAATCGCCGCCTGCACATCCCAGACATTATACTCGGGTGATTCGGGGTCTGCTGTCTCATCTAACGAAACAAATAAAGCCCGTTGCTTGTTTTTACGAATAAAATCTATGACACGCCTGCGTATCACAAGATCAGCAAACGAGAGAAAGCTGCTTCCTTTATCGCTTGAATACTGTGATATCGCTTCGTTAAACGCTTCAAGTCCAACGCTGAATTCTTCATCATGGGTTTGGTGAATATATCGCTTGCACACTTTTGATACCGTCGTTCCGATAAAAGGACGGTACTGCTGAAGCAATTCATTGCGCAACGCATCTTCGCCCTGGTGTATTCTTTCAATCATTTGATGAAGGTGTTCAGTCTCTTGCACCTGCAACAACTTTTCTCTTCGGCGCCACTTTCCTAGGAAAAGTGTAAGTAACAAAGACATTCACCTCGCTTCATATGTATTCGCGCCTTCTTGCTATTTTCAGGGGGGACGCACCCGTATTTATAAACTTATGACATATATAAACAAAAGAAAAGCCGCCTGTTTCTCTATTACAGCAGAGATTCTCCGGCGACCGAACATAAAATACTCTTTTTTTCAATCTCTAGCTTGAGCTAAGGCAGCGTTTTGTTGCTTTGTGCTTCCCAACGGATCAGGCGTTTGCTTAGTTTATTTAAACGACGCTTCAATTCATTGCTCCATTCTTCATCATCCAATTGTTTGGCAACAGACATCAAATCAAGCGCATTATCAATCTGACTGCGAAGAATATAAGAGATGTTGCCGTCGTCGATCGAAACGCAATTCTCAAAAATTCTCTCTACATGCTCTCCGGTCACATATTCGCGAAAGTCGACTTCGGGAGCTAAATCGGCCTGGGCGTATTCAGACAATATATCATACTCTTCCTCGATCTCAGGGTGAACATCAATACGATTGCATACAGGGCAGTACAAAATCGGGACGTTATGAATTTGCGTCTTAACATGACGCAAACTACCAAGTGCTCCAATCATACTGGCTCCACAACAAAAGCTCATCCGGACTCCTCCTTTATCATCTATAGCAGCTACGCAACAACGTACAACTTCTATTGTAATGGTGTATATTTTGTTTTCCCATGCGTAAAATAATGGAACTTCCCTGAAAAAACTGCCTGCATTGCAATGGCTGAATTTTCTCACCTTTTTTCTATTATTCTACCACAAAACCCTCTAACCTTACATGAGAAAAACTTGTAGGCGTTATCGATCCTTCTCTCTCCCCATGCCACATGCTCTACATGAGACGGGCAACGTTTGGCACACGCCTTGCCAGTGTTTCCTCGTTTACAAATGAAAAGATTCCTCATAAAAAGTAGATATGTCTGAAAGACTATAAAAAAAGGGGAGCGGAAATTTCCGCTCCGAGCTTAAACGCTTTCGCTTAACACCATCCCATGTCACAATTATCAACATAGCTGGAAGGATGGACAGTGTCCGCCGAGTCAATGCGAAAAATTCTTTGCTGCTCTACCATGTATCCGGCATTCATCGTACAGGAGGCCGCGTCAAACGGAATGTGTCCGATTTCTCGGCCATTCAGTGTCAGGACAATGCAATCCTCCGTCACTTCGCCACGCACTTGCTTCGTAACATCAATACGATTTACATCTGGCTGCTGTGACATCACAATCCCTCCCGATTTACACAAGAATACTTATAGTATGCCTAAGGAAGATATTTTTTACTCGTTTCTCAAACATAAGAAAAACTTGTGGGCGTTAACCGCTCGTTCTCCGTTCCATACGCTCCACAAGTTTTCGCAATGAATGGTTTGCTTTTTCAAAGCCCTCTAATTTTATACAAAAACATCCTTCTTCTTGTGCTCCTTTTGTACAGTGACAATGTCGTTTAAAAATTGAACGATTCAAGTTATATATCCCTCTAGTTTCCATTTCATGTATAATAAACAGGAAATTTCGATATTCGTTTATTTAAAATTCGGACAGTGTAGTCAAACGAACTGAAGTAAAAGTAGCATGAATGAATTAACCTTAGTTGATACAGGCTATACCAATTTTTTGCCTTTAATTGAAAAGGAGATTTTAAAAATTGGATATGACATGAAGAATTTAAAGAATATCATTATTACACACTGTGATGATGATCACATCGGTTCTTTATACGATTTCAAGGAAAAATATCCTTCAGTTACTATTATAGCTAGTGAAGTGGAAGCGAAATTCATTAGTGGTGAAGCGAAATCTGAGAGATTAGTTCAAGCTGAGGAAATGCTAAATAATATGCCTGAGGAAGAAAAAGAGTTTGGAAATTGGTTTATACAGCAATTAAAAATTTTAAGACATGTTTCAGTTGATGAAACAGTCCATGATGGCCAATGGATTTTACATAATAAATGCAAAATTGTTGCAACACCAGGGCATACATCAGGCCATATTTCATTATATTTTCCTGAATTAAGCAGTGTCATTACAGGAGATGCAGCAGTTAGAGAGGGGAATGAATTAGTGATAGCGAATCCACATTTTTGTTTAGATATTGAGAAAGCAAATCAGTCTTTGAATCGTTTAAAAAACCTTAAGGCTAAAGATTATTATTGCTATCATGGTGGAAAATTAACATTATAATTGGGAAGCTATTATTCATTTTTCCACTTTCAAACTTAAACAACTTTATTCGTTCATTTTTGAAGCAATCATTCTTCCAAAACTTCACTTTTAAATAACTTTAAAAGCCTTCCGAACATTTGATGCTGGAAGGCTCCTGTATTTTAAAGATGAAGATGAAATGACTGTATTGTTTCTTTACACCTTTGACTTTCGACTCGGCAATTCTTTATTCCTTCACCATTTCTTCATAAGCCGCCGCATCCATCAGCTTATTCAACTCGCTTGTATCGGACATCTCAACAACAATCATCCACGCTTTTTCATACGGTGATTCATTCACGAGTTCCGGAGAATCTTCCAGTTCACCATTCACTTCTACCACTTTTCCGCTTACTGGCGCATACAGTTCAGATACAGTTTTTACGGACTCTACGCTGCCGAACGGCTCATCCTGTTTCACTTCATCGCCTACAGACGGAAGTTCGACAAACACGATATCTCCCAGTTCGGATTGCGCAAAATCAGTAATTCCTACGTACGCCTTATTTCCCTCGACGCGTACCCATTCATGCTCTTCGCTATACTTTAAATTCATCGGCAAATTCATCTCGATCGAATCCTCCCTGTTATTCTTTCCGGACTATTTCTCCGTTTCTTCTGGAGTGAGCACACGGTCCAAGCGCTTTTCAAGCATTTTTAGCCCTTTTTCGCCCGCCTGATAATGGCGCAACTTCAAATCTGCATCAAACAAATAGTACGCCGGCACATACTGATTTTTGTAGGCGTCAACCAGCTTATAGCTGTTATCAATCGCGACAGGATGTGTTAGCTGGTACTTCTTAATCGCTTCCTTCACAGGCTCAATTTCCATATCCTTTTCCGAACGTGGCATGTGGATACTAACGACGCGCAAGCCCTGTTCTGCGTAGCGATCGCGCCATTCGTTCAATTGTGGTAATGCTTCCTTGCATGTATGGCAGCTAATCGACCAATAATGAACAAGCACTGGCGCTCCTTTCAGGTCTTCCTTTTTCACTTCGCCATTAACCCATTCGGTAATCCCTTCAAATTCAGGCATTTCCTCACGCAGTTTCATGCAACGCGCCTCCTTAATATAATAATTTCTTCCACTTCTACCCCCCGTCCGGTCAATATGCGCGAAACGGAGAAAATTGTAAAAAAAGGACCTAACACTTTTGCAAAAGTTAGGTCCTTTTCCGTACAAGCGAACAACGATTACTTCGCTTCCAAGTGAGCTTGACCCGGACGCCAGTTTGCAGGGCACAAACCACCAGATTGGAAAGCTTGCAGCACGCGGAGTGTTTCGTCTACGCTGCGTCCAACATCCAAGTTATGAATTGCGGAATACATCAATGTGCCTTCCGGATCGATGATGAATAGACCGCGCAACGCAACACCCTTCTCTTCAATAAGCACACCATAGTCACGGGATACTTTATGAGTAATATCGGAAGCGATCGGGAAGTTCAGTTTGCCCAGACCGTTTTCTTCACGCGGCGTGTTAATCCATGCACGGTGAGAGAACTTGCTGTCTGTGCTGACTGCCAGCAGTTCCGTATCCAGTTCTTTGAATTGCTCATATGCGTCGCTCATTGCAGTGATTTCCGTCGGGCATACAAAAGTAAAGTCCAGCGGATAGAAGAACATTACCAGCCATTTGCCTTTGTAGTCAGACAGCTTTGCAGTCCCGAAGTTCTCACCGTCACCCAGAGCTGTTTCCATTTCAAAATCTGGAGCTGGTAAACCTACTAAGCGTTCTGCCATATGTAACTACCTCCTAATATTTATTCTAATCCGGGCAAGCCCGGAATAGTAAATGTTACCTTATCTCTTTACATAATAGCAAGCCAAATGATAATAGTCAATACAAGATTGTAATTATTCTAATTAAGATAGTTCAACTTTTTTCAAAATGAGCCTTATGATGGTCAGCACACATCATATAACATACACCGTTTAGGAAGAAAGTATTCCTGATTTCTTAATACGCAGAATCACTTCCTTTAAAACGTCAACAGGTTTTACCAGCGCAATGCGAACATACCCTTCCCCTTCAGCACCGAACGCATTGCCAGGAATCACCACGACCCCCGCCTTTTCCAACAAGGCAAAAGCAAACGTCTCGGAAGTCCACCCGTCAGGAACACGCGCCCAGACAAACATGGTCGCCTGCGGCTTCGGTATTGTCCATCCGTTGTCCCGAAGTCCGTCCAGCAGCACATCACGCCGTTTCTTATAAATGGCAGCATTGTAGTTTTTTCCTGGATTTGCAATATCGTACTCCATCGCCGCTACTGCCGCTTCCTGTACGGCGAGAAACACCCCATAATCAATATTGGACTTAATGATGGCAAGCGGGCGAATAATATCCCTGTTACCTACAAGATAACCAACACGGCAACCAGCCATATTAAAGCTTTTGGACAGGGAGTTAAATTCGACTCCCACCTCTTTCGCTCCCGGCGTCATTAGGAAGCTCGGTGGACGGTATCCGTCAAACGCAAGCTCCGAATACGCCAAATCGTGCGCAACGATTAACTGGTTTTCCTTAGCAAACGAAACGACTTCTGCAAAAAATCCATCTTTTGCGATAGCGGTCACCGGATTGTTCGGATAATTGAGCACCATCAGTTTAGCGCGCTTTTTCACATCATCCGGAATTTTCGAAAAATCAGGTAGAAAATCGTTCTCTTCACGCAATGGCATCGGATAAATCTCGCCGCCCGCAAGCGCTACACTTGCAAAATAAATCGGATAGCCTGGGTCCGGAACCAATACGATATCTCCTGGGTCGACCCATGCCTGAGCCAAATGAGCCAGCCCATCCTGTGAGCCCATAAGCGATAGCACTTCATGTTCAGGGTCCAATTCTACGCTGAAACGATGCTGATACCAACGCACAACCGTTTTCCGAAATGCAGGTGAGCCCTCCGAAGTCGGATAACCATAATTCCCCACATTCTGTACCGCGTGGGTTAACGCTTCGATAACAAAGGGAGGTGGCGGCTGATCGGGACTGCCAATACCAAGGTCAATAACCCGAACACCGCGCGCCTCTACCTCTTTTTTGCGCCGGTTCATTTCCGTGAAGATAGCCGACGTCAGCCCCTGAAGACGGCGCGAAGGCCGAATAGTAAGCAACCTTTCCATACGCGCCTCCCTTATTTCCACGCTTGCTCCATTTCGTCTTCTTTAAATCCGACCGTCACTTTACCATTTCCAATGATAAGCGGACGCTTGATAAGCTTCCCATCAGAGGCGAGCAAATCCAGCATTTCTTCTTCTGACATATCCTTTAATCGGTCTTTTAGGCCCCGTTCACGATAAGATTGCCCGCTTGTATTAAAGAATTTCCTGAGATCGAGTCCGCTCTGCTGCCAATATGTACGAAGCTGCTCCTTGGTCGGTGGCTCATCCACAATCGGAATTTCGCGGTATGTGATCCCGTTTTCGTCCATCCATTTTTTCGCTTTACGGCATGTGCCACATTTATTATATAAGTAAGCTGTAACTTCCGTCATCCTGATCCTCCTTTTTCTATAGCATAGCATAAGAAAAACCATGTGCGGAAGGTGCTAGAAACAAATTGCAGGTCAACTGGATCTTTCCAGCAAAATCTGAGGAAGGTGCAAATTCGGGTGAGTAATAACCAATGGTTTCACGCCATATACACCTGCCAGCAAATTGGCTTCTATTATCTCTTCCACACCGCCATATTGCGTAATTTTTCCGTTCTCCATAAGCAGCAGGCAGTCACAGTACTGGGCGGCCAAATTTAAATCGTGCAGCACAAGCACCGCGGTGCCTCCCGTTTCTTGCCGCCATTCGCGTACCACATCCAAAATTCCAATCTGATGGCCAATATCAAGATACGTCGTCGGCTCATCCAAAAGCAAAACTTCTGGCTCTTGCGCCAGCGCGCAGGCAATAGCGGCGCGCTGGCGTTCTCCGCCGCTCAACTTTTCAAGCGGCTGATCAGCCAGCCCCGTAAGTCCTGTTCGCATGAGCGCACGCTGTATAGCTTCCGCATCTCGTGCTACATTGCTCCGGAACAAGCGATGATACGGGTATCTTCCCATCGCGACCGCTTCCCTGACGGTAATCGGCAGCGGGGCAAATCCTTCCTGGCTTACGACCGCCATTTTGCGTGCCAGCATCTTAGGAGAGTAGGCGGAGATCTCCCTGCCATCCACTGTTACCATTCCTGAAGAGGGGACAAGCAGGCGCGATATTACTTTTATCAACGTCGATTTGCCCGAGCCGTTCGGCCCGATAATGCCCAATATTTTACCTTTCTCAACGCAGAAATGAATATCGTGCAAAATTTCGTGCTGTCCGATCCGCAGGCTTATATCGCACACTTCGATCATGTTCACCTATGCTTGCCTCCTTGTGCTTCATTCATGATACCACAAACCACGCCGTCGCTTACGCAATAAATACCCGAAGAAAGGCGCGCCCAAAAATGCGGTAATAACACCGATCGGAAGCTCTTGCGGCTCCATAATCGTCCGCGCCGCCGTATCGGCAATCATTAATAAAATCGCGCCCGCAATCGCTGATACCGGCAAAAGCACCCGATGATCCGAACCAACGAGCGATCGCATAATGTGCGGCACTACCAATCCAACAAAACCAATAACGCCGGAAACCGCTACCGCCGCTCCTGCGGTAAGGGAGGCCGCAAGCAATACGATAAGACGTGTTCGCTCTACATTCATCCCCAAATGGTGCGCTTTTTGTTCACCGAGCGTCAGTAAATTCAACTCTCTCGCAAAAAGGAAAATTACGAGCGCCCCGCCTAGGACATACGGAACAATCACCATGCCAGAAGACCAATCGCTTAATGTCAAGCTTCCCATTAACCAGTACAAAATTGTTTGCATCTTTTCTCCAGACATCGACATAACTAGAGATAGACCTGCGCCAAGAAACGCCTGCACCACCACGCCCGCTAGCAGAAGTGTTTCCGGTTGGACTTTTCCACCGATATAAGCAAGACGATACACTACCAACAATGTACCCACACCGCAAATAAAGGCAATAAGCGGCAGTGTCCACCGGCCGGCAAACAAAAGCTCCTGCCCGAATAAAATAAAAGAAGCTGCTCCGAGCGAAGCGCCGGAAGACACTCCCAGCACATAAGGATCGGCAAGCGGATTGCGCAAAACACCTTGGTAAGCAACACCGGATACTGCAAGCGCCGCCCCGACCAAAACGCCCACCAAAATGCGGGGCATCCGAATATTCCATACGATAATCTCCGCCGAATTTGACCACTCTTTTGTAAATTCCGGCATAAACGGTACGTGCGAAAGAATAATTTTCCAAACCGTGCTGAAAGATAATCTAGCGCTGCCTAGCGAAACGCTGGCCACCATCACAACAAGAAGCACAAGAAGAAGGGGAAGCAGCCACAATCCTAGCTTCTTCCCCCAGCCCAATTGACCTTCTTTCAATTGCATCATTCCTTATTTATGAAATAGTTCCGGGTGCAAATATTGCGCAATCTCTTTTAGCCCTTGCGTAATACGTGGTGCCGGTCGATTTACTACGTCCGAATCAAGCGAATACACCTGGCCGTTTCGTACCGCTTTTACTTGCTGCCATTTCGGCCGTTGCTTGATTTTAACGGACGCGTCCTTGTTATAGTAACCGTATGTGTTTAGAATTACATCCGGGTTACGCTGTAGCACTTTCTCCTCCGATAGTTGCTTCCAGCCATCCAAATCAGCCGCAATATTGTTGCCCCCGGCCATCGTCACCATATCGTGCATAAATGTGCCTTTTCCTGCCGTAAATAAAGAAGGATCAACCTCAATCCAGACATTCGGGCGCTTGTCTACGGGAATGTTTTTTACTTTTTCCTGAACTTCCCGCACATCATCTTTCATGCGCTTAATGACCTCAGCTGCTTTCACCTCATTGCCGGTGACTTTTCCTATCATTTCAATGGAATCATAAATCTCGTCAAATGTTTTCGCCCCCATTACTACGACTGGAAGACCGGTTTTGCGAAGCGCCTCAATCGCTTCCCCATTTCCTGTATCTGCCAGGATAAGATCTGGCTCCAGCGATACGACTTTCTCAATGTTGACTTTCAGGTCTCCAACTTTTTCTTTTGTCTTTACTTCTTCCGGATAATTATCATAATTAGATACACCTACCACTTTATCGCCCGCGCCTACGGCATAAGCGATTTCGGTAGCGCTCGGCATAACGGACACAATCCGTTCCGGTTTCTTTTCTAGTTTGACTTCCGTCCCTGTTTTGTCTGTAATACTCAGTGGAAACGCTCCCGCCTGCGCTTGCTGTTTCTTCTGTCCGGCAGAATCATTGCCTGAACTGTCGGACGCATTGTTACCACATGCGGCCAGCACAACCAGCAACATAATAGCTATCATGATCGATACACATTTTTTCATCTGCTTCTCCGCACCCCTTTCTGTACATCTATCCCTATTTATTTGTTCCTTACCATAGGTGATTATAGGCGGTTGTATCCCTTTTTACAAGGTGGTCGATATTCTCTCCGGATTACCGCTCATATAGCGTAACCGCATTTCGCAGCTTCTTGGATACATATAATGCCTGATCGGCGTGTTTCTTCAATTCTTCCGCATTTTTGGCAGACACAGGGTATGTATCAATACCAATACTAAGCGAAGCAGGTATCTTCATCTTGTTAATAACAGGAGGATACAGCCGTAAATGCTGCTGCATGGCCTTCGCTTTTTTCCGCGCTGTTTCTCCGTCTGCGCCTAACGCCAGCACAATAAATTCATCTCCTGCATACCGATATGCTTCTTCGCGTGGACCAAGACAATAGTTGATGGATTCAGCTACACGATGCAACAGCAAATCCCCAGCATGGTGACCGTACGTATCATTTATTTCTTTCAAATTATCTGAATCAATCATTAGCAGGGAAAGCGGCTCACCGCGCAGATTCGCCTGACGAATTTTATCATGCAAATCAACCTGAAACGCGCGACGGTTTTTTAAGCCGGTAAGTTCATCCTTAATAGCAAGCTCCATCATTCGTTCATATAATTCTGTATTTTCAATCGCACTGGCCACCTGTGTACCAATAATACGCAAAAGCTCCTCATGCTCTTTTTTATAAGCGAACTCGCGATAGCTTTGCGCCGTAATGACCCCTTTCATCTTTCCTCGCAAAACCATCGGCACAAAAATGAGGGTTTTTGTATCCTGAGCGGGATTTCCCCAACAAATTTCCTCCTTTCTCTCCTGTTTTGCCCCTGCATGAATATGAATAGAACGGCCCGTTTTCAGCACTTCGGAAACAATCCCCTGACCGAACGGAATCGTCCAACTTTCATAGCGAATACCGTTATCGATAGCAAACGGAATGTAAATATTTTCTTCCCCCTTGCGGTAAAAAGCGATGAAGAATGCGTCCACATCCATTACGCGAGATACCAGCTCAAACGCTTTTTGATAAATTCTCTCTTTGTCAAACGTCTGGGTAAATGTCTGTTGCAAATCATGTAGAATTTTTAGATGCTCTGACATCCAGCTTAAATTTTCAAGCTTTCCCTGTACCCTGGCCAACCGCTCAATCATCCTGTAGTGTAACTCTTTCACCTCTTCCGGCACATTCGCGTCTTCAACCTTTCCCTTCATTCTAGAAAAATCTGCATGAGTCACTGTTTCTTCCTGCAACCATTGTAAAAGTTCGGCGTAATCATCAAGCATCCACACATGAAACAAAAGCGCACGCTGCTTTTCTTCTTCCATGGTTCTCTCCCCACTATCTCCTAGATTAAGCATGCCAGACAAACAAAGAAAGAAGCAGACGGCTTTTCTATCTGCCTCCTGCTCCTCCTTCTTATCTCAAGACTATCCGCTTATTTCCACCTGATATCCATAGTATTTACGTATATTTAACACACCATTCTCAAAAAGCAAATACTGTCCTTTCATTCCAATTAGCCGATCTTCGATTACAGGTTGCTTGTCTAGGTTATATGGTTTTACCTTCTGGACCTGTTCCAAAATTGGATATATAAAGTTCATCCATTCATCTTCTTCAATCATGTACTGTTTGTACTCTTCCGGAAAATATTCATATATTTTCTCGCGCAACCCAATCAGATCAACCGGCTCCACTTCACCTTTCAGCATTTTGCGCCAATCGGTTTTATCTGCCAGATACTGTGTAAGATATGCTTCCAATTCGCCTGCGATTTTCCGCGTAGGCACCTCAGCGATTGCGATCGCCTGCACCGCTCCCTGATCTACCCAACGTTTCTTTTCATTATTTTTTCTGGTCAATCCTACTTTAACGCCGCTGCTCACAGCCAGATAGACGTAATGGGGAACCATGCAGTGCGCCACTCCCCACTCAGAATCTCGGCACGTTCCCAAGTGGTAATGGCACTCATGCGGTTTTACGATACACAAATCATTTTCCGGCAACTTGACAAAGCAGGGATAGCAATATCCGTTATTGTACGTCTTCTTTATGCTTCGTCCGCAATGTACACACTTTATATTGTCCAGAAACTCAACACGGATGCTTCTGCCGATCCATCCGTTCATCAGCACTTTCGCTTCATTAAGCTTCAATATATACTGTACTGGATTTTCATATTTGTGAACAAATCCTTGCAAAAAACCTGTATGTTTCACAATATTTGTCTGTTCGATATTAATGTGCCTCCTCGGAAATATCGATGACTTTGCGCAGAAACGCACGCGTGCGTTCATTCTTCGGATTCGTAAATACGTCTTCCGGCTTGCCCTCTTCTATAATAACACCCTGATCCATAAAGATGACACGATCGCACACATCGCGTGCAAACCCCATTTCATGGGTAACCACTACCATCGTCATCCCTTCTTGGGCCAGCTCTTTCATAACCGCCAGCACCTCGCCTACCAATTCAGGGTCAAGTGCCGAAGTCGGCTCATCAAACAACATCACTTTTGGATTCATCGCCAGTGCCCTTGCAATCGCTACACGCTGCATTTGCCCCCCTGACAATTTCTCCGGATAAACCTCTGCTTTGTCACGCAGGCCGACTTTTTCAAGAAGATGCAACGCTTTTTCACGCGCTTTGTCAGGATTTTCTTTCAACACTTTCAACGGGGCAAGCATCACATTTTCCAGTACAGTTTTATGCGGAAACAGGTTAAAGCGTTGGAATACCATGCCCACTTCTATGCGCACCCGGTTCATATCAACTTTCGGATCGGACAAATCATGCCCGTTAACGATAATCTGGCCGCTCGTTAATTCTTCCAATCCGTTCAAGCAGCGCAAAAACGTACTTTTCCCCGAACCGGACGGGCCAATCACGCTGACGACTTCCTTCTCATTAATGACGCAGTCGACGCCTTTCAATACTTCCAATGAACCATAATATTTATGCAAATCTTTAACTTGAATAATCATGCTCCCGTCCCCTTTCCAACTGCCCTCCATCCTTTTTATTTTAAGAAAAAAAGGCTAATTTGTAAAACGGATTAACGATGTTTTTTCTTCCTGTTTGGTTCTCTGGAAAAAGAATCCTAAACCTATGAAAAGCAAAAACATACTACCAAGAAAATAAAACATGCTGCCCGGAGACACATATTGAATGCCGAGCCCGCCCAGATTCGGGCCAATAATGCTTCCTACGCTAAAATTAATGGAAGCGATGACGTTGGCTGCTGGCAGATACGCTTTCGGCACAAGGTCAGCCACATAAGCAAGGCCGAGGGAATAAAATGAACCGACCAGACCTCCTGCCGCAATAAACGCAAACAATATGCCCCATACATTATTGCCGAATAGCGGAACAGACAAAAAGGCCAGCCCACCTGCGAATCCGGCCAGCATAAGCACTTGCTTTCGCCCTTTGCGGTCGCTCCATAATCCGAGCGGAATCTGCAAAATCAAGCTTCCAATACCGAAAGCAGGCAAAAGCACTGACACCCAGCTTTCGCTGAGCCCCATCCGCAGCCCATACACCGGAAAGTTGCTGTTCATGGACGATTCCATATACCCATAAAGAAGAGCCGGAAAAAGCGCGAACCAAGCGATTCGTATTGCCCCGATATAACGGCTTTTGGCAGGTGCATTCTTTTCTTCCCGTACCGGATATTCGTGCGGCATCTTGAGCAAAAGCAAAAGCGCAAGACCAAAACAGCCGCCGATCACAGCGAAAGGCACCCACACACCGAATGACATCAGATTGATGCCCAAAGGTCCGATACTAAATCCAATCGCATACGCCATTCCGTAAATAGAAATATTGCGCCCTCGTTTCTCAGCCGGGCTTGTAGATGTAATCCACAGCTGTGACGAATAATGCAGCGCACTGTCTCCCATTCCGACCAACATACGCAACGCAAACCAAAAGACAAGATTTTTCCAGAGGGGAAATAATAGCGTCGCCGCCATAACAAGCATAATTCCCAGTATGATGACCCTTTTATAGCCGAATTTACGCACTGGCTTTTCAATAACCAGCATGATAAGGAACATCCCGATATACAAGGCAACGGCATTCAAACCGTTCATGCCGGATGATACTCCTGATTTTTCCAAAAGAATCGTTAGGAGTGGAAGCAGTAACCCTTGGCTCAAGCCAGCAATGAGCACTACAAAGATTAAAAGCAAAAAACGGTATGATGACGAAGCGGTTCGCACTTTCTTCACTCCCCTTCCTAAAAATAATAATGCTTGTCGGCAAACGGCTCCATGCGCATTTGTACCAACAAGCTTACAATCCAACATCTATTGTACTGTACAAAAAGAAAAAAGGCGACGAATTAATTCGACGCCTTTCCTTCTTCCAAACTATCCACATGATTAGCAGGCCCCTGCTTTCGTCGACGCAACCAGCTAACGACAAGGAGCAATGCAGGCAAAAGCAACATAAAAATAGGGGCAGTCACCACGCGAATATCATTATGATACAAAGTAACATCATTTACATCATTAATAAAAATTTGTGATAGGCCAATAATCAGAAAACAGAGTGGCAACACAAGCGGATTGACACTTTTCGCTCCGGTAAGATGTGCCACTCCATGGACGAGCGTATAGAAAATAACGATAAATCTCATCAATATCATCATGATAAAGATTCCAAGGAGCAAAATATCAATCCGCTCGATAAACTCCCCAATCTTAACAAAGCGAATCGCTGTAATGTACGGATATGTGTTAGCCTGCGCTGTTCCCGGTCCAAGCACCCCAACGGTGATAATGATCTTATAGGCAATGTAGAGACCGCCCAGCACAAGCGCAATGACCGGAGAAAAAAATCGCTTATTCGATCTTTTCGTGTAAGGAAGAATACTCATGAAAAAAATAATCTCTCCAAGCGGAAGAACGTAATGCAGATACGATGCATACAAAATCTCGCCCGGTGGATGATCCAAAAACGGTAGCACATTCTCCAGCCTAAACTGACCGATCAGCAGCATATTGATAAAAACAAGCAAGATGAAATAAAAAGGAAACGCCATCTCTACGAATCGGCCAATTCCTTCTATTCCTTGGTATACCGCATACGCTGCTACGATAACCATGCTAATAATGTATACACCAACCGGCAATTCAGGAGTTAATGTCGATACGACGAATTCGGCGACACTTCGAGACAGAATGGAGCAAACCTCCACTGCAAAACAGATATACAACAAACTTACCAATTTTCCCGGCCATTTCCCGAGGATGTCTTCCGCGTATTCAAACAGTATCTTTCCAGGATGCCGCTTTTGCAGTTGTGCAAGCAAATAAAAGGTAAGGATGCTGGGCAAAATGGCAAACAAACTGGCAATTGCCCCATCCTGGCCCGCCATTATGGGGTTCTCCGAGCTTGTCATATAAATGACAATCAGGATAAACAATTGACTGGAAGAAATTCGACCTTTTTCATACATATTTTTCACCGCCTTTTACATCTCAATGCCAAAAATTGCAGGGAACACTCTGTGAGCAATCGGTCCAGTGATACTGTGTAAATAGCGGATAGGATAGCCAACGCCCCAGTTGAACATAAAGACTAACACAAAATAACTAGCTATAACGCTGAGCACCACAAAAACAAACAAATCTTTCCATTCTTTATCTTTGCTGAACTGCCTTACTTTAACCACGAAATATACGACAAACAAAAGACAAGCCAGAATCAAGATCATGACTGTTCACCTTTTTTTACCTGATTAATTAGCCCGGTACGGAACGTATTCCATGTAATGGATACATGAACAGGAATATTCGGATAAATAGTATCCCACTCCTTTCGATGCTCATGCCAGTACCGTTTATGCTGACGGTGAATCAAACTATTAAATTCAAAAATGTCGACCTTTTTCTCTTTCTGCATTTTATGAAGCAGAGTGCGAATGTCACGTTGTATTCTTTCTTCCAATCGTTTTTTCAGCTTGGCCACCGTCACCTCCTTGTTAAAATCGGGTGAAGCGCCCGACTCTAAAACGGTAGCATCCAAGCTTAATTGCACATCAATTTTGGGAACTCCATTTGTTATGCTGCTTTTTTTCCTGTCTTTTATCTTAATCTGTACCGCGGTACTTCGTCTGTTGCTCCCCGCTTCGTTTAGCGGAACAGAAAAGACTATTTCCGGCTCCTGCTGTATCGTTTTGTTAAGAAAATGAAGCGTCCGAACCTCCTCTCTGGATAAATCCGTTACCAGTGTTTGATTACGAATTACGGAAGCGCCGGTAATCGCTATAATTTGTTTTTCCTTATCTTTGGAAAGATACTTGTGAACACGACCGGTGACAAATCCTTCGTACGGACTCGCATAGCTGTTAATGAGTTCACGTAGCATCACAACTGCCGTTCGGCCCCATTCCGCCTGATTGTTAATAATTCCGACCAGTTCCTCTCCCATTGTACTCTCGCCATTTGGCTCTGCTGTTACGATATCCTCCGCCGTTCCATTGGCGACAAGAATCCAGCTGGAATAACGAATTTCCCGATTTCGCGCAAAGAAATCCACCACTTCTTTCAGTACTTTCTGTTTTACTAACGTCTCCCCTAATATGATGACCTTACTGTGAAACCAGACAAGCTTTCCGGATGTTTGAGCACGCAAGTTTTTTGAAGCTTCCATAATGGTGTCTCCTGTTGCTCTTGCCGTATATGCGCTCTCTGGCGAAATGGCGACATTTTTTTCCTTCGCCGGTTTAAGAGACTGGATAGACAGAATAAATTTTTTATGCTTCGGATCATAATCTACCCCCGTGATCATTACGACATTTAACTGGTTTAATTCCCGGACAGCAATGCCGCCCGCTACTGTGCCACATCCCTGAAGAAAGGGGACGAACAAAAGGAAAAAGAAAGCAAATGAAAGCAGTTTTTTCTTCATTCATGCGTTCCCCCTTCCTGCTCCGGAGGATTAGAAGCTACATCCATTCTCTTCAGGTCCTTTTTCTGCAAATAATTTGGCCGCGATTTTCGTAGTGAAAATGGCAAAACGAACAGTTCGCTTATCCATGACCTAGGATGCGCCGGGGCAACCGGGGACATATACGGTACGCCAAACGTACGCAGCGAACACATGTGAATACCGAGCGCGACAAGCGCAATCGAAATGCCGTATATCCCCAGGCTCGCTGCAACAATCATCATCGGGAAACGCAGCAGGCGGGTAACCATAGCCAGATTAAAAGCAGGAATAGTAAAAGAAGCAATCCCTGTAAAAGCTACGACAATGACCATTGCCTGTGAAATGATCCCCGCTTCTACGGCCGCCTGCCCTACAACAAGCGCGCCTACTATACTGACCGCCGAACCGACCGGACGCGGCAGGCGCACACCCGCTTCCCGCAGTATCTCGAACGAAATCTCCATAATTAACGCTTCAATTAACGCCGGAAACGGCACACCGACTCTAGCTGAAATAACCGTTAATAAAAGCGGGGTGGGGATAAGCTCCTGATGAAATGTAGTAATAGCAACATAAAGGGACGGGCCTAGTAGCGCGGTAAGAAACGTAATGATCCGCAATAGACGAACCGCGCTGGGAAAGTAAAAACGCTGATAGTAATCCTCGCTAGCCTGCAAGAAATCATAGAAAACAGCCGGTATCAGCAGCACAAATGGCGTACCATCAACAATGACGGCTACCCGTCCTTCCGCCAGTCCCGATACTACTTTATCCGGTCGTTCAGTGGAAAGAATTTGTGGAAACGGCGAGTAGACACTATCCTGAATTAACTCTTCGAGCTCGGCGCTCTCCAGAAGAACATCCAGATCGATTTCTTTCAATCGTTTCCGCAACGTATTAAGGACATCTTCTTCTACAAGATCGCAAATATACATAAAGCAGACCACTGTTCGGCTACGATGGCCGATTTTAATCACTTCCGACTTCAAATCCGGCGTGCGTAACCGCTTGCGAATCAACCCTGTATTATCCTGTAGCTTCTCGGTAAAACCTTCGCGCGGGCCCCGCACCAGCTGTTCAGCCTCTGGTTCGGAAACAGAACGGGTTGGGAGGTTCGGCGTAACCACCGCGACCGCATACGGCATATAATCGACATGAACGACAGCACAGCCGGCGGTAATCATCTCAATCATCGTTTTTAAATTATCAACCGGCATCAATTTTTTTGCCGTAATCACCTGATCTTCCACATGACCGAGAAACGACTCCGGGCCCATTTCTAACAATGGCCGGATCACATGCTGGTCAAGAATCATTTCATTGACCAAGTCATCCAGAAAAAATACTGCCCCTTCCGGCATTCTTGCGTCATTTTTTGCGTTTGGAAATGTTAATAGATGCGTGACAAACACGTCCACATCTTTAAATATCGCTTGCAGCCGCGCGGCATTCACCGCTGTCATCGGATCAATGCCAATCTCTTCGAGCCTCTTCTGTTCTTTCACATCTTCTTTTGCCTGTCCCTGCACAATTTCTTCTAACGTTTTTGCTTTTTTCGGCTTTTTAAATTTCCCCATTTTTGTCACCCGTTTCTTTGCAGAATCTTTAGGTAGGTTGTGTAGAAACAGGGAAAATATACAGTCTGCATTTTTTTTCATATCACTTGACAATTGTGTAAAGGGTCTGCGATAATAAATTTCAAATCCAATGGTATAAAGATACGAACGTGTTGATGGGGATTAGTAGGGCATACGCCTGCGTTCAGAGAGCAAATCATACCGCTGCAAGATTTGCCGTACGGCCTGCCTGAACCCACCCCGGAGCGCCAGGGAATGAACCTGGCCAGGGTCCTCTCCCTGTTACCAAAGAGGTAAGCGGGCATGCGGCCAATGCCGCATCGCCAATAAAGGTGGTACCGCGGAAGCAATTTGCCTTTCGTCCTTTTGCAAAGGAACGAAAGGCATTTTTTTGTTAGATGGTCATGCAATGTCTGCGTGTTTTTCTTGTAATGAAGTATTTCTGAGAATAAAGGTGGAGTACAAGGATGGATGCCAAAAGAAAACATCGTGTTGTTGTGAAAATCGGAAGCAGCTCACTGACAAACCCGACAGGCGGATTGTCCCGTCAAAAGCTGGAAGAGCATGTCTCCGCACTAGCGGCGCTGCGCCGGGCGGGTCACGAGGTCATTCTCGTATCGTCCGGAGCTGTTGCGACCGGATTTACGCAGCTTGGGTATCCATCACGACCTGTTACGCTGGAAGGCAAACAGGCGGCTGCAGCGGTCGGCCAGGGACTATTAATCCAGGCATATAATGATTCATTGCGGACATACGGGCTTTCAGGGGCGCAAATTTTGCTTACGCGCGACGATTTTTCCAAACGTCATCGCTACCAAAACGCCCATAATGCATTGAACGAGTTACTGAAACGAGGGATTCTCCCGATTATTAATGAAAATGACTGCGTAGCCGTCGATGAGCTTACATTCGGGGACAATGATATGCTTTCCGCGCTTGTGGCCGGCTTTTTGCGAGCGGATGATTTAATCATTTTGACTGATACGGACGGATTGTATGACGCTGACCCGCGCACAAATCCGCAGGCGAAAAAATTTACGCTCATTGAAGAGATTACTCCCGAGATTGAGGCCATTGCCGGAGGAGCCGGCAGCCGCGTCGGCACCGGAGGCATGCGTTCGAAAATTAACGCTGCGAAATTTGCGCTTTCGCTAGGTATCCATGTTTTTATCGGTACAGGCAAAGGCGCAGGCAAACTGCTTGACATCTTGGCAGGAAAAGGGGAAGGCACATATTTTCGCAACGACATGAGAGCGCCTCTTAAAGCGCGTAAACAATGGATCGCTTTTCACGCAGAAAGCGACGGACGCATCGTAATTGATAAGGGAGCAGCCCGGGCGTTGCTCTACGAAGGAAAAAGCCTGCTACCTTCCGGAATTGTTAGGGTATGCGGGGATTTTTCAGCCGGCCAAGTCGTGGAAGTAACCGATTTATCCGGCCGCTTGCTCGGGAAAGGGGAAGTCAACTACTCTGCGGCACAACTTGAACAGGTAAAAGGTGAATCCACTGCTGTTTGTCGCGAACAACTGGGCGTTCTCCGCGTAGAAGCAGTACACCGGGATAACTGGGTGACGTTATATATCAATGAGAATAAAGAGGAACATAAGGAGGAGATTATGCAATGACACTGCTCGACAAGGCAAAACTGGCAAAACAGGCGGCAGCGCAAATGGTTACGCTGACCACCGAAGAAAAAAATCAGGCGTTGCTCGCAATGGCAGACGCGCTTGAAAACAACATGGCGCGCATTCTTGCAGCGAATGAAAAAGATATAGCGTCCGCCAAAGAAGCAGGCGTAACAGGCGCACTTATCGATCGCCTAATGTTGACGGAAATCCGCGTCCACGACATGGCAGAAGGACTGCGTCAAGTTGTCGAGTTGCCAGATCCTATCGGCGAAGTGATGGATTCGTGGGAAAGGCCGAATGGTTTGCGTATTACTAAAGTGCGCGTGCCGCTCGGTGTCATTGGCATGATTTATGAAGCACGTCCGAATGTAACCGTGGACGCAACCGGACTTTGCCTGAAATCCGGCAATGCGGTCATTCTGCGGGGCAGTTCTTCCGCACTTCATTCTAATCGGATACTCGTCACCATCCTGCGTGAAGCACTCCTGAGCACTCGCGTTCCGCAAGAGGCGGTACAATTGCTTGAAGAAGGCACACGCGAAGAAGTGAATCAGATGCTGAAAATGAACGATTATCTCGATGTTCTCATTCCGCGCGGTGGCGCGGGCCTTATCCGCTCGGTCGTAGAAAACGCCTCGGTTCCGGTGCTGGAAACAGGCGCAGGCAACTGTCATATATACGTTGACGAATCGGCAAAACCCGATATGACGCATGCCATCGTAATAAATGCAAAAACGCAGCGCCCGGCCGTATGCAACGCCGCCGAAACGCTGCTTGTTCACGAAGCTTGGGCCAAGAAACACCTCCCGGCTTTGTTGAGCGCACTAAAAGAGAAAAACGTCGAGCTCCGCGGCTGCGAACGCGTACGCGAATTGGCAAAGAATGTGGAGATCATTCCAGCAACGGAAGAAGATTGGCGCACGGAATATCTGGATTACACGATGGCAATCACCGTGGTTGAATCGGTCGACAGCGCCATTGAACATATTAACCGATACAGCACAAAGCACTCGGAAGCAATTATAACCGAATCGGAAGCAAGCGCGCGTAAGTTCCTCACTCGTGTGGATTCCGCCGCGGTTTACCATAATGCCTCCACCCGTTTTACAGATGGATTTGAGTTCGGCTTCGGGGCGGAAATCGGCATCAGCACACAGAAACTGCATGCACGCGGACCAATGGGCCTGCCGGCTCTTACTTCTTCCAAGTATGTCATCTATGGCACGGGACAAATTCGATAAAGGGGAGAATGCAATGTCTAGCCTTAAGGATAAAACCATTTGCTTTCTCGGCGCTGGATCTATGGCGGAAGCAATGATTTCAGGATTGGTAAACAAAAATCTCCTTCCTTCCAAGCAGATCTGTGCACTAAACCGCAGCAATAGCACCCGCATCCGGGAATTAGCGACGCGCTATGGAATTTCTATATTAAGAAAAGAAGAAGCGATTAGAACAGCGGATATTATCATCCTCGCTGTCAAACCGAAAGATATTGACGCAGCGATCGCAGAGATTCAATCATTCACCCGGCCGAAACAACTTTTTATTTCTGTACTGGCCGGCATCTCCACGGATTATATTTCGCACCTGCTTGGCCACCAAGCCCCGGTTATCCGAACAATGCCAAATACTTCAGCGGCGGTCGGTTTGTCCGCTACAGCGATCGCTTCCGGCGCGTTCGCTACGGAAAAGGATATGGAACTTGCCATGCAAATTTTTCAAGCGATCGGTATTGTAGAAACAGTAAAAGAAAAAGACCTGCACGCCGTAACCGGTCTTTCCGGAAGCGGTCCAGCTTATGTATACTATTTGGTAGAAGCAATGGAAGCGGCCGGACGTGAAATCGGCCTTGCACCGGAAGTAGCCCGCCGCCTGATTCTGCAGACGATCATCGGCGCAGCGCATATGCTCCGCGACCGCCAAGAAGAACCGGCACTGTTACGCAAACAAGTGACCAGTCCGAATGGTACGACCGCAGCAGGGATTGCCGTGCTCGAAGAACGCGGCTTCCAGGAAGCGATGCTTGCCTGCATCAAACGCGCGGCCGAACGATCAGCTGAAATGGGAAAACAATCAGTGTCTGCCTCCTAACAGTTGCTTCGAATTCGGCAAAGGAGACACGTAGTATGGATGTTTACGCATTGTACGGCCCAAGCGGAACAGGAAAAAGCTCAAGCGCCCTCGAGCTGGCGCATAAACATAAAATCAGTGCCATTATTGATGATGGCCTGCTTATTTATAAAGGGCGCAAAGTTGCAGGCACATCTGCCAAATACGAGCGCACAACGGTGCAGGCCGTCAAACGAGCGATTTTTTTCTATAAAGACCACGCGCAGGAAGTGCGAAAAGCGATCCATGAATACGAAATCGAGCGGATTCTCTTGCTCGGCACCTCACGCAAAATGGTAAACCGAATCGCGGACGCGCTTGAACTAGGGCCAATTTCCAAATATATCGCCATTGAAGATATCCGCTCTTCCAGCGAAATTAAGGCAGCGCTTTATACCCGGCGCACCGCCGGCAAACACGTCATCCCAATTCCTTACATTCAGGTGGAACAAGATTTCTTCCGCCGCCTGATCGCGCGCGGTAAAAAATTTTTTTCCGCCAAAAAAGAAGTAATAGGAGAAACGACAATCGTACAGCCGGATTTCGGTGGTGGACGCGTCCATGTCACGGAACATGTTTTGCGTAAGCTGATCACATTAAGTTGCCGCGATATGCAGGAAGTAACAAACATGACCAAAATTCATGTCATGCTAAACGATCTGCCTTTCGTCTCACTGGAAGTTCACCTAAACGTGCCGCGCGGAACTCCCTTAAGACAGGTGGCGCAGGAAATACACCACCGCATCTATGATGCTTACGTCCGGCATCTGAACCTCGAACTTGACACCATCAATATCACGATTGGCAAACTTACAATGCCCGACGCGTGAATGCGTCGGTTTTTTTTGTGCAAAATATGCATGTATAAATCCATATAATGAAAGGAGTTTATTCCGTGCAACAACAGCAACAAACACCCGGACAAATGCAGCAGGCAATAATGATGACACCGCCAGCAGTCATGACGACAAAAGACGTACTCTATGTCAAAGATCAAATGAGCTGGCTGCTTGTCGCTATGAAAAAGTGTAGTCACTATGCGCAAGAATGTGCCGATCCACAAATCAAGCAAATCATTGACCGCGCAGGCCAAATGCATCAACGCCATTACAATACGCTGCTTCAGCACTGCCAGAACAACAATAATAGCGCTATGGGCAATATACCGACCAATATGTCTGCACAATGATTAAGGAGGGATATTATGCAAAATAACCAAATCGCAAATCCGACCGCACCATTGCAAGGCGGCCAAATACAGCAAAGCCCGCAAATGACTGACCGCGACCGTCTAAACGATATCCTTGCAACTCAAAAATATCTGACCGACAATTTTAACATTGCGGTGCGCGAAGCAAGCCATGATGCACTGCACCGCGATATACTGACTTGCCTGACTGAAACGCACCAGTGCGCGCGTGATATTTTCAACCTGATGTTCCAGCAAGGTTGGTATAAGCTTGAAGCGGAAGAGCAACAGAAACTGGATCAGACATACCAACAGTTTAACGGTTATACCTCCCAATTCCCGTACACAGGACAAACTCAATGAGAAAAAGCTCGCGGGCTTATCCCCGCGAGCTTTTCTTTTCCAGATAAGCGGTTAACGATCCGAGTCTTACCTGCCAATACAGGTTTCAAACTTTTTATTAAGGGACTTGTGATATACTACTAATCAAGTATAAAAAACAGGTGAACCATAGGTAGAAAGAGGTTATAAACGCATGAAACGTTACAGCGAAATGACAAGAGAGGAATTGCAGGCGGAAATGCAGCGCCTGCGCGCGGAAAGTATGCGAAAATACCAGGCCGGATACATTTCTGAAGCATCGGTGCTCGAATCTAAATTTTTCATGGCCCGCTCTTATCTGCTTAACCCGGATCATTTTATGAGCGGACAGGAGTATGGGGTTATCGGATACGATGAACCGTTTTTTGTACGCTACTTAAACGGTGTAATGGCATGGGGGCATTTCCGCTCATCCACCGAAGAGCGTGCGTTCCCAATCGGCCGTCTCGAAGAATTAACACCGTTCTGCGGAAGCGGAAGCTGCGGTTGTTAATCCCGTCGCCATTCGTTTTTTAACAGGCTATAAATATAGTGATCAACATAACGGTTATACAGCCACTCTCCCTGGCGGATTCTGCCTTCTCTTATAAAGCCGAGCCGCTCCGGTATGGCGCGGCTCTTCCGATTTTCCACCGCACAACGAATTTCCACCCGATTTAATCCCAATTCGTCAAATGCGTATGTAATTAATCTTTTCACAGCAGCGGTCATAATGCCCTGACCTTCCATCCCTTCCGCAAGCCAGTACCCGATGCTTGTATGATGATTCATCCAATCAATGTGGTGCAGATTGATGACACCGATAATTCTGCCCTCGTATCGAATCATATAAGTCACACCATTTTTCATTTGCTGGAGTTGCCTGCTTGCCGCAATAAAAGCCTCTGTGTCAGACACGCTTTGATTTGCGTCTACCCAGCCGAGAAACCTTCGCAAATGTTCCCGATTGGCATCTACCAGCGCGTATAATTCGGCCGCGTCCTTATGTTCAATTTCCCTCAGTGTAATACGCTCATTCACCTTTAGTTCCATCATCCATCTACCTCCCCTTTATTTTAAAGCAAGTATATCCTATTTTTCCAATGGTTTCATGAAGGAAATGTTACCATTCTCCCCATACTATTGTTAGCTGTCCATCTTCCTTTATAAGGAGAAAATATTATGCATCGATATATGTTTCATATGATTTGCACACTTCTAACGCTGACGTTCATCATTCATGCATTTCTTTCCATCCCGAACGTAAAAACACAAAGCCGATCAATAATCGAACAAATGCTGACACCTGCCAATCTTCCCGCAACAACCGGTCATAAAAAGCATCCAGACGGTAAGATAAATCCGCGTGGGACGCAAACGATCATTATTAGTAAAAATGGCTTTGTACCTAACCGGATTGTATGTAAGCAAGGCGATACTGTTTCTTTTATCATCTATAACCTAGATGATAAAACGCATAATATTGTGTTGGCAAATTATCATATCTTCTCTCCTGATTTACGCAAAGGGGAGACAGCCAAAATCGAGTTTACTGCCGTCAAAAAAGGCACGTTTGCTTTCATCTCAAACGTGCCCGGTTATCCGGAAATAGGATATAGAGGCATACTGGAAGTCAAATGAAGAAACCTCGCAGAGCTGTTGATGAACGAAAATTTAGGATGGTTCACTTCAATAATAAAGTGAAAAGCGATATCTTCTCCTCAATCATTTACTATTGCAACTCTTTCCACAGCCCAGATACCGGTCGATCCCTGGCGCACAGGCTGGTACAATTCAATCAGAAACAGACAAGGCCCGTGCTGTGCCTGTACAAGTGCATAATTCAATCCTAAACTGTAATCCATATAATATCTCTGGAAACGAAAAACATCTGTGGGAGCAAACCCTAGCTTCTCAATTCCTATCTGGCGCGCCGTTTGTACCGGGTTCAAGCGCCAAGGGTTCTCTCCGTTATCGGCTAACTGTTGAATCATAAGAAGGTCTTCTGAAATTGATACCTGCCCTTGCTTCACTCCCATACACGGATCCTGCTGCTGTTGCCGCCTTCCAAACAAACGTATCTTTCTCATTCCTACATCACCTTTTTTGACCAGTGTATGCGGAAAAAGCGGCAGAGTGTGTATCACGCTCCATTTCCAAACCGGGTCCGGATTTTCACTTTACAACTAAAACAAGCCGCTGATGCACATCGGTTCCCGCTTCAATAAAGCTCTCTTCATCCGTTCCAATTCCTTTCCGCGAATTTCATAAAAAATAGAGAAGGCAAACCTACACAGGTTTGCCTCACAGATTTGCCTCTTCATTATCGTTTGTACGCCGGCAGGATTTTCTTCATATTAACCGTCCGCTTTTTCTCCCATGTTTCCGGCTTTGTTTCATCATACTGCTCCAAAAACGCGATGACTTCCTTGGTTAGCGGCGTCGGTGTAGAAGCACCTGACGTCACTGCTACCTTCTTCTTGCCTTTGAGCCATTCAAGGTTAAGTTCGCCCAAATCAGCGATACGGTATGCGGGCACACCCGCAATCTCTTCTGCTACCTGCGCCAGCCGATTCGAATTATTGCTGCGCGGATCACCAACAACAATAAGCAAATCAGCTTCACCCGCCTGTTCAGCTACCGCTTCCTGACGTACCTGTGTCGCCAAGCAAATCTCGTTATGAACTTCACAGTGCGGATACTTTTGAATGACTTTGTTCATGATATGCTTAATATCCCACTGACTCATCGTCGTCTGATTGGTAACAATTAACTTCTCAGACGGCACGTCAAGCTTGTCGATATCTTCTTCTCTCTCGATTAGATGAACACGGCCAGGCGCAACACCCAATGCTCCTTCCGGCTCTGGGTGTCCTTTCTTACCGATATAAATAACATGGTAACCTTGTGCGACTTTTTCCCGGATTAAATCGTGCGTCTTCGTCACATCCGGGCAGGTCGCGTCCACCACGGTTAACCCTTTTTCTCGGGCGCGCTCCTTCACTTGAGGCGATACACCGTGTGCGGTGAAAATTACCGTACCTTTATCTATTCTCTCAAGCATCTCCATCCGGTTTGGACCGTCCAAAGTGATGATGCCTTGCTCTTCAAACGCCTTCACCACATGGCTGTTATGCACGATCATGCCAAGAATATAAATCGGTCTTGGAAAATCAAAGTTTTGCGCCGTTTTCTGCGCCAGTACCATGGCATCCACGACGCCGTAGCAATAGCCGCGGGGCGAGATTTTGATAACTTCCATGTTGTGTTGCCTCCCCACTCTCGATTCAGGTAGCTTCCTATAATAGCTGCCGTCTTTTATTATAACTCAAGCGGCAGCGCCAGCGCACCCCATTCCCGCAATTCCAGCGAGCGAGCACCTTCGACGACAACCGGATCATTCTTCGCAAGTTCCATCGCTTCTTCGTATGTATCCGCAATATAAATCACCATGCCGCCCTTCCCATCAGTAAACGGGCCTGCGGCCATTATTTTCCCTTCATGGTACAATTTATTGATATACGCGAGGTGGGCCGGACGGTATTGAGCATTCTTTTCCTGATCGATAATGGGCAAAAATGCGACATATTTCATTTTGATTATCCCCTTTTCCTCATAAAATTCCATGCAAAAAAGGGGCGTCCGCTCGTCCAACCCCTTTTTCAAGCTTGTCTTTAAGCTTACATCTTAAGGCACCGCAAATCCAGTCGCCACAATTAAAACGTCGGCAAAAATGCAAACTGCCAACGCGATCGCCGTAAATACCATCCCAAACTTATTTTTCTGCTTCGTTACGTTCCGAAGACCCCACGCAACAAAAAATGTAAAGATGAACATAAGAATGTTCATCAACATGCCCCTCAACTCCTCCCATATAAAGCTGAAGTTATTATTCCCCAAACACTTTTTATTTTACCAAAGTTAAACAATGACTGGCAAATAAAGTTTTCGTATTTTCACTCAATTCTTCCGGAGAAAGCGGGCAAGAAGCGCCGCTATTCGTCGTCTTCTTCAGGTTCTGTTTCCTGATCGATTTCAATATACACAAGATCGCCTGGCTTCCATTCCGCCTGGCCGTTTGTAAGGTTTGTGATCAATTGTTTGAGCGGTTCTTCTTCCCCTTCCTCTTCACCTACCGTCACTATCACTTTATCAAGATACTGAATGCCGACGATTTGAAAACCGCGCGCATTCAATTCATTTTCCACTTTGCCAAGAAACGTATAATCAAATGAAAAGTGATGCTCACGCGTTAAAATACGCTCCACGACACCAGCCGCATGCACGCCAGCGCTTGCCGATTTACCATATGCGCGGATAAGTCCTCCAGCACCGAGCTTAATGCCGCCGAAGTATCGAGTCACAACAATAGCTGTATCCTTCAGCCCTTTTTTCTTAATCACTTCCAAAATCGGTTTGCCTGCCGTGCCGCTTGGTTCCCCATCATCATCCATTTTCTGATGCTGGTCATGCTCACCCACAATATATGCCGAGCAATTATGCGTAGCATCCCAGTGTTTTTTCTTGATTTCCTGAATAAAAGCAATCGCTTCTTCCTGCGTCTCTACCCGCCGTACGTAGCTAATAAAGCGGGAACGGTTTATCTCAATCTCAGTCTGGCCGCCTTCCGGCTTTACCGTTAAATACCGCTGCAACATCCAACTACAACTTCCTTTCCGGTTTATCCATTTTCTATCCGTAGGACGGTATATTTTTGGTAAAGAAGAATCGGGTCAAACATAGACCCATTTTGATTTTAGAGGATATAATAAGATAAATACATAATATCACAGATAAGGTTGGTGTACGATGACGTGGATTTTGTTTAGCGCCGTAATACCGGCACCTCTTCTGCTTGTCGCTGCCCCAGAAGAAGCGGGAGTTTCTTTCTGGCGGACGATTGAGCCTTATCTTACCTTTTTATTTTCATTGTCCGTATTCTTAATTGCATGCGTAATCGTGCTGGAAAACCGCAATCCTTCCCGCACCGTGGCTTGGCTTATTGTTTTGAACTTTCTTCCAGTTGTCGGTTTTATTTTTTATATTTTACTGGGCAGGAACGTACGCAAGCGCAAATTATTCCGTAATAAGTTCATTAGCAACGCGGAAGTCCTCAAAAAACTGGAAACCGTCCCAGCAGGTATGCTGGATGAAAACGATTTCTGGGACTATCCGCACCTTGCTTCCAAACGTCGGCTCCTTAATTTAATGATGAATGTCGCCGAATCACCATTTACATTAAATAACCGAAGCAAGATTCTTACCAATGGCGATGAGACGTTCCGCCAGATGATTCAGGATATGTCTGAGGCGAAAGACCATATTCATTTCCAATTTTATATTATCCGGCATGATACAACAGGTCAGCAATTCAAACAAGTACTTATAGACAAGGCGCGTGAAGGGGTCAAGGTAAGAGTCATTTATGACGGGGTCGGCAGCGTGCACTTGGATAAAAAATATATCGCCGAACTCAGGGAAGCAGGCGTGGAAGTCGTCACGTTCTTCCCGGTTATCCTGCCCTTTCTCAGCAACAAGCTCAACTACCGTAACCACCGTAAAATTATCGTGATCGACGGAAAAATTGGATTTGTAGGCGGCCTGAACATCGGGGACGAATATCTCGGTAAAGATACCCGTTTTGGCTTCTGGCGCGATTCTCACGTACGCCTTGAAGGAGAATCGGTGTATCTGCTACAAAACATCTTCCTGAAAGATTGGTTCTTTGTCACGAATGAAAATATTAACGACGACCGCTATTTTCCACCGCTTACGGAATCACCGGGCGAAGAGTTGATCCAGATCGCCGCGAGTGGCCCCGATTCAGACTGGGAGTCAATCTGGCAGATGTATTTTTCCATTATCGCAACAGCACAAGAAAAAATCTACATTACATCGCCCTATTTTATCCCGGACGATTCTATTAGTATGGCGCTTAAAACAGCAGCGTTAAGCGGTCTTGATGTTCGCATTCTCCTGCCGAGTCGACCGGATCATCATACGGTATTTTGGGCTTCACGCTCGTATTTCCAGGAACTTTTGGAAGCGGGAGTGCGTTTCTACTTGTACCAGCCCGGGTTTGTACATGCCAAAATCCTGCTCGTCGATGGCGTAGTCGCTTCCATCGGAACGGCAAATATGGATATTCGCAGTTTTCAGCATAATTTTGAAGTTAATGCTATCATTTATAATAGCAATTCCGTCTATAAGCTGGAGGAAGACTTCCTTAGAGATCTGGTGGACAGCAAAGAGCTTACGCTCGCAGAATACAACCAACGCCCCTGGCACCACCGTGTGCTTGAATCGGTGGCGCGGCTTCTGTCGCCACTTTTATAAACACGGAAAAGAGCGGGTGATTTGCCCGCTCTTTTTTGCGCTTTTTATCGTGCAAGCGAATAGTCGCCCATCTTATCCTGCTGTATATTTTCTATTGGCAAAATTTCGTACCGATTCTTATTCTGGTATTTATGAATTTTAATAAGCTTCTTTTCTTCTAAACTCTTAATTTTTCTTTCTACCGTGTTCTTGTTCATATTGCACATCGCGGCAATTTTACGGATGGACGGCATCCATTTGCCTTCACTTCGCTGTACGATTTGCAACAGGAACACATAAATCATAAACTCAAACGGATCAAGGCCCAACGAGAATAAATCATTTGGCGAATGAAACATCTCATTTATTATATCCATCGTTCCACCTCTCTTTACCCGCATTTGCTATCTTTATTATTTCTGATTTGTATTCGTGATTTCAAGTTTTTTAATATTTCTATATACATTTTCTTGCTTCTTCACTCTTCCCTCAAACCACGAAAGATAGCAATATATCAGGCTATATTTATATATAAAGTGCCAGAGAGACGTATTCTTCAACAATCTATGATTTATGAAACATACCTTTATTTAAACGCTACATTCACCTGATAGCCCACCGGCTTGTAAATCTGCTGCAACACGCGCACCGCTCTGTCTTCTGCCGTTCGCAGCACGCCGCTACCTACCGCCTCCTGACGAAGTTTATCCTGTGCCCGAATCAAGAATTCCCGCTGCTCTTCGGGCGTCATCTTTTCCCGGAAAATCCCTTCATCCGTAAATACTTTCACCTTATTGATGTCAATATTTGGAGCCTGTAGAAAATCCGCCCGCGGCAAAGTGATCGTAATCTGTTTGTTCGTCTCGTCAATTCTGATGTCGGACGGTGTAACCTTTTTCAAATCGATGCCAACCAATATCTTAGCCGGGACGTCAATGTGGAAAAAGCGCTTTGTACCCGGAAGTTCTATGTTATAAAACCGATAAGCGTCCTCTCCTTCCAGGGTCGTCATCATCACCACTTCCGCCGTAGTTAAATATGATAGCTCCTGAATTTCCTGCACTACCGTTTGGCTAGTAACCCGCGAAGCGCCAAACATCCCGCTTCCCGCCCAAATGCCGCTTCCGATAATTATACAACCGAGAACAAAAAAAGCTACGATCTTCTTCCACTTATTCAGCCACTGCAACAAAGGGAACTTCAGACGGAAGCGCCCCTTTTGCTCAGGCTCTTTCTCCGCATATGGCAACCGATAGACAGTTGCCCCCCCACGCTCATTGACTGAATCGCGCGTCCGCTGTAAAATTTCGTCCTTGTTGTTCACCGCTTCTTCCTCCCAATATAGATACAACTTATGATAGAGTCTACACCAAACTCAATGCTTAACTTGAAAAGTAAAACAAGAGTATCCGCATCTTGATTCCCCCATGCGCACAATATAATCAATCTTGTCAAGGATATGTTTTAGTGTTGGGCTGAATGCCAAAAGCGATGTATATAAAACCTCTTCTATAAATAATTGGACGTCAAAACAACGAAAAAGTCGCTGAATAAAACAGGCGACTTTTTGTGTATGATCATAGTACGAATAAATTGTCATATGGTTTCTATAATACTATACATCGTCGAAAAAAGAAGGGGCTGCTATATACTATACAACAACGCGACGAACAGTATGCTACCCAGACAAGCAAGCAAAAAGAAAAACGCTGTCCAATGCATGATGGCGACCGTTTCTTTTATATCTTCCGGAGCAATCGGACGTTCAGGATCACCCATTTTCGCCCGATGCGAAGGAACACTCTGGTAATAGTTTGTTCCTCCGAGCTGAATGCCGAGCGCACCGGCAACACCCGCTTCCGTAAAACCGCTATTCAAACTCGGGTGGAGCCTCGCATCACGCAAAATGACGACCGCGCACTTCCGCCAGTTCAGGCGCAGCACCCAACTAACCAATATAAGCGTAAGAGCTGCGAGCCGGGCCGGGATATAATTGGCGATATCGTCGAAACGAGCCGACGCCCACCCGAGATTGTAGTATTTTTCGTTTTTATATCCAACCATCGAATCAAGTGTATTGGCCGCACGGTACGCCATGGCGAGCGGTGCTCCTCCAATAGCAGCGTAAAATAACGGGGACAAAATGGCGTCCACAATATTTTCAGCCACTGTTTCCACCGCTCCTCGCGAAATCTCCCGCTCGTTTAAGGAATGTGTGTCCCGTCCTACCACCATTGCAAGCGCCTTTCGCGCTTCCTTGATTTTATCTTCTTTCAGCAAGCGATAAATTCCCATTCCTGCTTCCGCCAGCCCTTTGGTGGCGATCGTCGTCGAAATCAACCATGCCTCCACCGCCCACGCCAGCCATGGATGAACCAAGCGTAGCAATTCAAGCAGCATCCAGATGAGCAAAAAGCTACCGCCGACAAGCACAACCGGAAACAAAACACCCGCCTGCTTCAACTGTTCTTCCCGTGGAAACAGACGACGGATATAATTTTCCAGCCAAACAATTACGCGGCCCATATATACGACCGGATGAGTCAACCAACGCGGATCGCCAACAATGCGGTCGATAATATAGGCGGCAAGCAGAACTAACGCACGCGCCAGCATCAAGGTTCCTCCTGTGTTGCAATCGCTTCGTATACAGCCTGATACACAAGCCGACCCACGGTATTACCTATCGTTGTCGCCGTACCGGCAAACTGATGCGGCGCCCCGTACCGTATATTCTGACTTACAGCAAACACGACCGAATCGGTCGTTGTTCCGGTCGCAATATTCCCTTGCTCATCGATTATACCCAAATCCTGCAAAGCGGCTGCTTTGGCTTCCGTAGCCGTAATAATGCTGTTTACCATGGCGGCAGACGTCAAATGCGCGTCCAACAGTAAAAAAATATTAATCGTGCCGCACTGATAGGCGGAAAACGTGCGGCGTGCTTTCCCCGCACGCGCACCGTTACTTGTTCCTGCCGTAGCACAGCAAATCATCCGGAAACGGTCTCCTTCTTCTTCCGTCACCGCGGCATGGGTCAACTTGGCTGCGGTCTGCAAGCCGATTGTCGATTCCGGGGGATACCCCCACGCCACCAATTGGTTCTGCGTCATCTGCGCCGGATCTTCACAGCGGTATGTAAGCGGTACTTTCCAGTTTACAAAATGGGTGGCCTTTGACAGCCCTCCCCCCCAGAGCGCACTGCTCAGCACAGTGAGCGGTTCAAAAGATCGCAAAAGAATATGATCTTCCTTATATTCAAGCGAAATATCAGTCCATATGGAAGATACGTACGATACGGAAGAACGAAACGGCTGGCTCATACCACAATCCCCTTCTGGCTTCTTGCGACGGAAAACGTATAAACGGTACGGGGCCAGCCTTTCATTTTCTTCTGCAACATATCTACCTTTCTTTCGCACGAGGAAGAACTCGCATCCAGCAGAATTCCAGCAAGTGTTCCGCTGTGTGCCACCACTACGCCAAGGCCGCCCGCTTCACGGCAAAGCGCTTTCAATTCTTCAAAGTCCGGATGCGCGAGACGTTTTTGGTGCATTTCTGCGCTGCGCGTCGCCACATATCCGATAAGCTCGCTATCCCCCTCACGAAAAGCTTCCTGAAGTTTCTGCAAAAGCCTATCATATTCTTTTTCTTCCTGGCACGTATATACAGCCAAGCGCTTGTTAAACGATACAGTATCCACCTTCCCACCGCGGTCCACGCCAATAATCCGCAGCGGAGGAAGATATCCCAAGCTCGTAATCACCCGGCCATGATGATGTTGATAGGCAACCACTTCGTCGTACATAATCCCATCAGTCGGTTCAATTTGCACAAGTAATGAAGAAATATGCTGAGGCAAAAGACACAGCTTATATGCTTTGGATACCGCCCGACAAGCCGCTACCATATCAGCCGTACTTGTGGCGAATCCTTTGCTCTCAGGCAGCGTTTTCTCCAATAACAATGTTCCATGAAGCGAAATCTTGCATTCATTCATCAAGCGCCGCAAAACGCGATATACTTTGACTTTTTGCGGCGAAGTCATCAACTCACCTGAAGTAGCCGGATAAAATGTTGCGTTTACATAGCTTTCAATCGGCAAGGAAACGAGAAAAGGGACGCCTTCTCTCTGTCCCTGCAGCAACTCGCCAAATGTGTGACATGCTGTGCCTGTAATAGCTTTCATGATTTTCTCCTCTTTTCCCATCCGTCTATCTTTTCTGTTTTCTTTCTATAATGATCGTGCAATCCAGGTTTGTCCACACTTCTCAGCGATAAAAAATTCGCCGGGGCCGAGATTTTTCACAGACCAGAAACAAGCCGGGGTTTCCATGATCCAAGTGGCAAGAAACCAGCGAATCGGACCACCATGGCTTACCAGCACCGCGATTTCCCTCGGATGCATCCGCTCTTGTAAGGCTAACAGCCAGCGATCTACCCGTTTTCCGAGCTCCTGTAAACTTTCACCTTCAGGAGGTGTAATAGTATACGGATCATTATACCATTCTTTAGCCAATTGTTTATCCCTTTGCATAATCTCTTCGTACGTCTTCCGATCCCACTTTCCAAAATCTAATTCGCGCAATTCTTTAGCAACAAATGGATAGAGACCGTGAACGCGCGCGATAACCTCGGCCGTTTCCCGGCACCGTAGCAAATCGCTCGTATAAATAAAATCAATTCGTTCCCCGCTGAGCCTCTCGGCCACAACTTCCGCCTGCCTTCGTCCGCGCGCGGTCAGCGGAGCATCGTAATGGCCAAGATAACGACGCTCCCGATTTTCCTGCGTTTCGCCATGCCGTACCCAAATCCATCTCATGCGCAAAACCTCCCGGCGATGACAATGCATACGAGAGTCACCGCTTCCGCCCATTCCACCTGGGCTCCGTAGCAATCGCCCGTAAGACCTCCAAGCCTTCGCGCCACCATGCGCAAAAACAGCCAGTCACATACTGCCACAACAAAAGACACGAGCAATCCGGCTATGCCATACAACGCGAAAGCAAAACCGACAGCCAGTAGAAAACCAGAGGCGACCCGCCATTCGGTAAGCCCACCGCGCAGGCCTGTACCCAATCCTTTTTCAGTTATGTACGGCCAGAACCAAATGGCGGCCGTAAGCCCAGTACGCGCCAACAACGGCGGAAGAATCAACCAGACAAGTAACCCCGAAGCGATAATCTCATAAAGCGCCGCCACCTTCACCATAAATAAAAGAATCGCGGCTGTCACTCCCATCGCACCGACGCGGCTGTCTTTCATAATAGCAAAAACCCTTTCTCTGTCACGGTAACTACCTAACCCGTCCGCCAGATCCATCCATCCGTCCAAATGCAAAGCGCCTGTGCTATAGACCCAGCCGACCAATACGATGACAGCGGCCACCGGGACGGGCAATAGCCAGAAAGCAACAAACGCCGCTCCGCACAACAATATTCCCAAAAGCAAGCCAACCGCCGGATAAAACGCGACGCTACGCTGCCAATCTTTCATATCATCCGTCAGTCTCGGAACCGGAATGCGCGTCAAAAAAGCGACTGCATGAAAAAAAGCGTTCATATCCGCTCCCCCTTAATCTTGCACGGAATACCGGATATAACAGCGTATACCTCGTCCGCTTCCGCAGCAATCCGCTGATTGGCCCAACCCAGCATATCTTGAAACCACCGGCCTAACCGCGACATTGCCACACCTCCCAGACCGGCTTCACTCGAGACAACGATCATCGTTCCCTGGTATTGACGCACACCAGAAAGCCAGCGCTCAATCTTCCCTTTGATTTCTTCTGTCGCAGCCCCATCACGCCAGCGCCCCTCCGGAAACGTAAGCAGCAAATTGCTGAGCCATGTGGATACACAATCGAAAAGCACGACCTCATAACCGCTATACTCAGAAACAAAAGCATCGGCGTCATACGGATGTTCGGCCACTTCCCATGAAGCAGGTCGACGTTCACGGTGCAAGGCAATCCGCTGTTCCATTTCTTTGTCGGTGGCAACGCCTGTCGCAACGTATAGTACGGACACATCCTTCTCTTTAGCCAGCTGCTCCGCGAACGCACTTTTGCCAGAGCGAACGCCTCCGGTAACAAACACGATGCTCAAAATCCTCTCCCCCTTTTATCCAGAACTTCTGTAAGTGCCGCAAGCAACCGAGCATTGTCTTTGCGATCACGCACGGCAACTCGGAAATCATGCGGCGTCAGTCCCGGATACATCGCACAGCTGCGAATGAGGATGCCGCGCTGGCCCAACTTTTGCTGCAATACCTGCGCCGTCATCGTTTCAGGCAAACGAACCAACAGAAAATTTGCTTGCCCTGGCCACACATAAAAACCAAACCGCTTCGCAAGATTTTCGCTTAGATACTGGCGCTCTCTAGCAATAAGCGCGCGCGTTTCACTTTCATATGCGCCTGTCCGACAGCACGCTTCACCCGCAGCTAGCGCCAAACGGTTCACGCTCCAAGGAACTTGCTTCTCCCGCATCCGCTGAATAACCGCAGGATGGGCAACTGCAAATCCCAGGCGCAAACCAGGAATCGCGTAAAACTTGGTCAGCGACCGCAGCAAGATGACATGCGGATACGCCTGTAGTTCCGGGAGAAGCGTGGGTTGGGCCCCTTCAGGCAAGAAGTCAATAAACGCTTCATCGAGCGCCAGATAGGTTCCACTTTCTTCTGCCCAGATCGCTAACTGATGCAGCTCTTCTTTTCCATACATCAGTCCTGTCGGATTGTTTGGATGCCCGATAAATAGCACATCCACCGCCTTCAGCAACGAACGTAAATCCTCCAGTGAAGGCAAAAAACCCTGTTCCTCCCTGCCAGTGCAACCGATAACCGAAGCGCCAAACCGGCGGGCCAACTGCTCATACTCAACAAACGAAGGATAAATCACACCGACCGTCTTCGGTGCAAGCGAAAGCAGCAGAAGCGCCATGCATTCGGCTGCCCCATTGCCTGCGAGCAACATTTCTTCCGTCACTTGATACTTTTCCGCAAGCGCTCGCATGAACAAGCGATGCGCCGGATCAGGATAATGAACAATATTTTGCATCTCACGCTCCACTGCTTCCAATACGACGGGCGGGGGGCCAAGCGGGTTAATATTGGCACTAAAGTCCAGCAACTTCTCCGGAGTTACTCCAAACAAAGCGGAGGCTGTCAGCAAATCGCCGCCGTGCCCAAACTGTTCAAGGTACGCCATCAAAACTCAATCCCCTGTACGGCCGGAATCCCTTCATCATAGTAATGCTTGATCGGCTTCATTTCAGTGACTAAATCGGCTTTGTCTAGCACTTCTGGTTTCGCGTTCCGGCCGGTAATCACCATGTGCATGCCGTACGGCCGCTTCTCCATAAGTTCCAGAACTTCTGCAAGCGGCAATACATCATCAATAGGAAACGTATGAATAGCGAGCGCGTTATTTAACTCGTCCAAGATCACGACATCATATTTGCCGTTCATCACTTTTTCTTTCGTGAACGCCCAGGCTGATTTTAACGCTTCCCGGTGTTCTTCAGGTGTCTTTAGCCACGTAAAGCCAACGCCTTTCTGATACATCTCAATACCGAGCTTGTCAAATATAATTTTCTCGCCATATGTTCGCTCCGGCGATTTGATAAACTGAATCACCAGTACCCGTTTGCCGCGTCCCGCCGCCCGAACCGCCAAGCCGAGCGCCGCTGTTGTCTTCCCTTTCCCATCTCCCGTATAAACAAGCACAAGTCCGCGTTTTTTATCCGGTTGAGCCATTACGTATTCCCCCATTGATTGTGATAGATTAACGTATCAAGATCTAGTCTTTTCTCCCATTTCTCTGTTTCCAAAATGGGAGCTTCCGGATACTGTTCTGTATAGCCCAGCGATAGAAGTGCCACCGGTTCTATGTGCGGTGGAATGCCAAGAATATCACGAACATCATTTTTTTTGTAGAAGCTTACCCAGCCCATTGCGATCCCTTCGGCGCATGAAGCAAGCCACATGTTCTGAATGGCACACGCCGTGGACATGATGTCCGTCTCCGGAATGGAATTGCGACCAAGTACATGGGAGCCACCTCGCGTCGGATCACACGTAACACAGATGGTAAGCGGCGCTTCCTGTAACCCCTCCACTTTCAGCTTAAGAAATTTCTCAGCCCGCTCCCCTTCATAATGAATAGCAAGGGCTTTCCGTTCTTTTTCCACCGCCCAAGCCAGACGCGCTTTCACTGTGGGAGACGTAATCAGGATATAATTCCACGGCTGCATAAAGCCAACGGACGGCCCGTGGTGCGCCGCCTCCAAAATTCGTCGCACCGCGTCTTCCGGTAAAGGATCCGGTAGAAACGAGCGAACGTCACGGCGTGTTTCGATCACTTTATATACGGCCTTTTTCTCCTGCTCTGTAAACATACTCTCTCCCCTTCCCTTTCTTCAAACCTTCCGACTTTCTATTGCCATAATTTCTTTAAATCTACGCCAGAGAGCAGCCGCATCTCCTTCCCTTGCATCGCGCAGGAATTGTTCATCCAAAAGCCGTTTGAACAATCGCTGACGCACGGACGGTTGCTCCACTTGTTGCAAAATAACCGCACGGCTCTCAGCAAGAAAATCGGTATACAGTTCATACGCTTCATCGTATGTTTCCGTCAACTCCCCAATGATTTTGGACGCGAGCCCTGGACTTGCCCCTTCTGTAGCTGCGGCCAGAAGTAAACGTCCACGCCTTAGCTGCGCCGGTACAGTAAACATGCTCAAATCAGGTCTGTCTGCGATCGTAATCAGCTGTCCCGGCCCCAGCGCCCTATATACAGCCAGATTAATCTCCGGCTGGTTTGTCGCGGCGAATACAAGGAATGCACCCGCAATATCAGAAGGCTCAAATGTTTTCGCACACCAGACAATGCGCCCGGATTCCGCCAGCTCTTTTAGGGTCCAAGTTACTGTAGGACTTACCACCGTTACGGCAGCGGCCGCCTCAAGCAGAGCCAGCACTTTGCGCTCCGCTACGTTGCCGCCGCCCACAATAACGCACGGTTTGTCCTTTAGTTTCAATAATACAGGATATGAACGGTCGGCCATCCGCCACACCTCCTTGTTCCACTTATTTGACCGGAAGCGAAAGATTCATGATTTCGTACAATTTTTTCATATCCAGATGTTGACGCACAAGCGCAGCCAGCGCCGCATAGCTCCCCTCCCTTCGCTCCGATTCGGTTTGCACTTCGGTGTCGACCAGCTTCATGCCTTTGCGCATCCGAATGTCGTTAAGCCATGCCCTTGTAAACGCGCGGTTGTGAAACACACCGTGTAAATATGTCCCCCACACCCTTTCGTCATCGCTAATCGCACCATCCATATGCCCGTCCGCAATTTGCAACAAAGGCCGTCCTCCCGCTTCCCTTTCTGTCCGACCGAGATGGATTTCATATCCTTCTACCGTCTGACCGGAGGCGAAAGATGCGCCTGCAACGTTTCCATGAACACGTACCGTTCGTTTTCCCGCGCGGAATGTCGTATGAATCGGCAAAAGCCCAAGCCCTTCGCTTTCCAGATGGTTCGACTCCACTCGGTCCGGATCAAACAGCTTTTTGCCAAGCATTTGATACCCGCCGCAAATTCCGACTACATGGGTTCCGCTTTGTGCTGCTTCGCAGATTAAATCAGCAAGTCCTGTTTGCTTAAGCCAGAGCAAGTCATCCGTCGTATTTTTTGTTCCTGGCAAAATCACAATGTCCGGGTGATTCCATTCCGCCGCTGAACCAATCAAACGCACTCTCACTCCCGGTTCATCATATAGCGGATCAAGATCTGTGAAATTAGAAATGCGCGGCAAACGGATAAATGCCACATCAAGCGATTCGCCGGTTTCATCCCGCTTTTTCAGCTTTAAATTCGACAGCGCAAGCGAATCTTCCGCTTCAATACCTGTATCGGCGTACGGAATCACGCCAAGCACCGGAATACCCGTATATTCCTCCAGCCAATCCAATCCAGGTTTCAATAGAGAGAATTTTCCGCGAAATTTATTGATGATAAACCCTTTTACCCGCGCCCGTTCCGATTCATCCAGTAGCGAAAGCGTGCCGACCAGCGAAGCGAACACACCGCCCCGATCGATATCCGCCACCAACAAAACCGGCGCATCGGCCAGTTCCGCTACTTTCATATTGGCAATATCTCGATCTTTCAAATTAATTTCCGCCGGGCTGCCTGCACCTTCGATAACAAGCACCTCATATTCCGCTGCAAGCCGGTCAAGCGATTCGCGCAGAATAGGCAGCGCCGTGGGCACATAATCTTCCCGATACGCAGCTGCGCCCATGTCCGCGTAGTGCTCGCCCCGCACGATCACTTCAGCAATCATGTCTTTCTTGGGCTTCAGAAGAATCGGATTCATGTCAGCCGTCGCTTCGATCCGGCACGCTTCCGCCTGCACGCCCTGCGCCCGTCCAATCTCTTTGCCATCGCGCGTAATGTAAGAATTTAAAGCCATATTTTGTGATTTAAAAGGCGCCACTTTCCAGCCGTCCTCATAAAAGATGCGGCAAAGCGCGGTGCATAACACGCTTTTGCCAACATCAGATGAAGTTCCCTGCAGCATGATCGCTTTCATCTACGATTCCTCCTCGTATAGTATGTTTAAGCCCCTCAAAATCACGAATTTCCAGTTGAATTCGAGAGACTATTAACCAAAAAACCAAGATATATTTTCC
>NZ_FNDE01000032.1 GCF_900099925.1 Aneurinibacillus thermoaerophilus
TATGGGAATCGCCACGGTTGCCGGCTTTTTCGCAGAGGTTGGCGACTTGTCCAGATACCAGCACCCTCGTCAACTTCAAAAGCTGGCTGGTCTGAACCTTAAAGAAAACCGCTCAGGAAAGCACCGAGGGAAAACCCGAATTACCAAACGAGGACGACCACAGCTTCGCGCACTTCTCTACAAAGTGATCCGACCCTTGGTCGCCAAAAACCAGGCATTCAAGGCGCTGCATATGTATGATACGACCCGACAGCAGAATCCGCTCCGCAAGCAGCAGTCGTTGATTGCCCTGTGCTGTCGTCTGCTTCGGATTATGTTTGTGCTGGCACGTAAAGAAGTCGATTTTGACATGAACAAGATGATGAAAGCTACGCCTTTATGTAGTCAGATCTTGCCTCTCACTGCATAAATCTTTTAGTTGTTTCTTTTTGGCATACGTTCTTATTCGATACCTTGATTAAAAACGAAGCACGGAGAAGCCGGAATGATTTTCACCATGCGGGCACTGACCCTGAAAAGGAGCATCTCTGGCCTCCACCTCATGGACAGGTTGAACGAAGGAAAGTAGGGACAGCAGATCCTGAGAGACATGGGAGGGTACACCACCATGAGTCTTGTGGAGATCCAATGTGCAACCATATTTTTCAAAAAGGCGATAGATCTCTGATAGGCTACGTCCTCCACTTCCAACATTTTTAAAAGTTTCAAATGTCTAACTGAGACTTCGTTTATAAAAATCAAGATATCATGAGAATACGTGAGTATTCGTAAGAAAAACTTTAATTCATAGAGGGAGGTTAAGAGATGGAAATTAAAAAAGTAGCCATATATGCCCGTGTTAGTACAGAAGAGCAGGCTAAAGAAGGGTACAGTATAACCGCTCAACTTCAAACACTTCGACAATATGCTCAACTTTACAACTGGGAAGTTGTTGAAGAATATGTAGACGAGGGGATTAGTGGAAAATCGATAAAAGGCAGGCCAGCAATGAAAAGGCTTATTGATGATGTGGAAATCAACAAATTTGATGCCGTTCTAGTATGGAAAATATCCCGGCTTTCAAGAAATATGTTGGATACTCTAGTCATTTTGGATAAGTTTGAAAAATACGATGTAAAATTTATATCTTACTCGGAAAACTTTGATACCGGAAGCCCTATTGGCCGTTTAGTACTGCAAATAATGGCTTCTATTGCGGAAATGGAAAGAAATACGTTATCGGAAAATGTAAAACTTGGTATGAAACAAAGGGCATTAGAGGGACAATGGAATGGTGGTTCTGTATTTGGTTACGATACTGTTGAAAAACAACTTGTCATCAATCATAAAGAAGCAGAGATCGTAAAAATGATCTTTGAAATGTATGCAAGCGGAAAGGGGTTAAAGGCAATTGCAAACTACTTAAATAAATTAGGATATCGAACGAAAAAAGGCCGTTATTTTTCTATAAATGGGATTGCAACAATCTTAGACAATGTCATCTATAATGGTAAAATCAGCTGGTTAAAGGTTGAAAATTGGGACACTAAGAGAAGAAAAGGAAAGAATCCTGACCCTATCATTGTTGAGGGGCAGCATGAAGCCATCATTTCAGATGAATTATGGAGTTTAGTTCAAGCAAGAAGAAAAAGCAAATCATTTAAACAGCGCCAATCGAATGAACCTTTTTTACTTAGCAGTCTTTTGCGTTGCCCTGATTGCGGTCAAGGAATGGTCCCTTCCATTACAACATCTACACGAAAGGATGGGACGAAACGAAAACATCGATATTATGTGTGTAGTAATTTCCATAATAAAGGATCTGCAGCATGTAAAGCGAATTCCATAAAAGCAGATGAAGCAGAGGACGAGGTTATTAATAGAATTGAAAAACTCGTTACCAATAAGCAAAAGCTATATAAAACATTAAAAGAAATAAATTCAAGTTCTGCTAGTTCTCTAAACAAACTGAATAAAGAACTAGAACAGATTGAAAACCGCTTGTTGGAAATCCAGCAATTGCAAGACAAATATATGGAAGCTTTTGAAAAGAATACACTCCCGATAGATATCCTACAAGAAAGATTACAAAAGGTTTCCAATGAAAAAAGAGAATTAGAACAGAAGAAAAATGAGATTGCAGTACATTTGATTTCTTCTGATTCAAAAGTTATTCAACCGGAGCTTATTGAAATGCTGCTTGAAAAATTTCTATTCGTTTATAAACTGACATCAAGAGAAAATCAAAAACAGCTACTTCAGTTATTGATCGATAAAATTACAATTAAACAAACAGGAAAATCAAGAACCATTAAAAACATTGAACTTGAATTCGATTTTACAGAAGTCAACATATCTAAAACCTTTATACTTATCCACATGTTGTATCGTGAAGCGGATAATGAAACTGATTATCCACAGCCAATACCCGCTTCCGACAATAAAATTCCACCTTATCTTCAACAATTTTTGCCTCTATTTATGGTACGGTTCGCCGCGATTAATCTTAAACCCGCGGTACACTTGCTCAAGCAAAATCAGCCGCATCAACTGATGTGGAAATGTCATCCTTGAAAATGACAACGACTCGTTCGCACGCTTCATCACCGCAGCCGACAGCCCCAGCGAACCGCCAATCACAAATGCCACTGAACTCTGACCATACGTCGCCCAGTAATCTAGTTTCTGTGCCAACTTCTCTGATGACCACATCTCGCCTTCGATCGCAAGCGCGATCACATGCTGATCCGGCTTCAACACGGCCAGAATCCGTTCTCCTTCCTTCTCCTTCACCCGCAGCATCTCAGCCTCACTCAAATTCTCCGGTGCCTTCTCATCCGTCACTTCTACGATTTCCACTTTCGCGTACGCCGACAAACGTTTCGAATATTCCTCAATCCCCAACTTCAAATATTTCTCTTTCAATTTGCCAACTGCGACAACTGTTATGTGCATAACTTTTTCCGCCTCTCTCTTTTTTCACACTTTTTGCACAGTTATCCCCTGTATAAACAGAGTTATCCACATTATGTTGATAACATGACTGTGAATATATACTACGAAATAACATTCAAAAAACCCAGTAAAATCAATAATTGTGCCATCTAAAACCTTGTTTTTTCAAATGTGAATAACTACATACACACAAGATTACCCACAAGTTATTCACAGCTATTGGATAACCTTCCCTCTCTTTGTTCACCTGTGGAATTTTATTTATAGTAAAATATATGCAGGCTTTTCGGCGCTATACCGACACGTCTTCGGCGCTTTCCAGCCCACGACTTCTTTCTCCACTTCCGACAATACATACACGTCTGGTGCCTCTCCGTACTCATCTACAAATTCATCAAGCGCCAGCTCAAGCTGATCAGCCGCACACACGATAAAGCGCTCACCACCGTTCTCCAAATATTCCTTTTTAACCGGATCGAGCATTCTTTTTTCCTCCGTTACATATTTTATTTGCTACCCTATGATACCGTATTTACTTGACAGACATACAGAAAAACTCCCACTCGCATTTTTACACACGGATGTTGATGATTCAATACTTACCAGAAAGAAGAAGAGACATATTTTTATCTAAACTCCCGATAAACAACCATATTTCTTACACATAAGAAAACCGGGGAAAATTCCCCGGCCTCTGTTTCATTATTTATTGCATGAGCTGCTTCACAAGCGTCACATTTACACTTTTCTTAATCGATCCGCGGTAGAACGTTATTTGAACCGTATCGCCAACCCGCTTCTGGAATAAATACTTACGCAGCTGCGCCAGGCTTTCAATCTTCTGATCATCAAGCTGCACAATTACATCGTACCGCTTCAGTCCAGCTTTGTCGGCCGGGCTCATCGGCGTTACACTCGTAATCACAACGCCACTTTCCACATCACCCGGCAACTGCAGCGGGTCTCGGCGAGCGTCTTCCGGAACCTGTCCCAAGTCTACCGGTCTCTCAAGACCAAGCATCGGGCGCTGCACAGACTTGTAGCGAATTAAATCGTCAATAATCTTGTTTGCATCATCGATCGGAATCGCAAAACCAAGGCCTTCTACGCCTGTTTTCGCGATTTTCATGCTGTTGATTCCAATAACCTGTCCGGCAATATTCACAAGCGGTCCGCCACTGTTTCCTGGATTAATCGCCGCATCTGTCTGTAAAACGTTTACTTCTAAATCCGTCTCATTGTCCCCGTCGATATCCACCGGCATCGTCCGTTCCGTAGAACTGATGATGCCCTGCGTTACAGTGCGGGAAAATGCAAGACCAAGCGGATTGCCGATCGCGATCGCCGGCTCTCCAACTTTGACTTTGGAAGAATCGCCAAATTCCGCGACTTGCTCTACTTTTGAACCATCAATTTCTAGTACTGCAAGGTCGGTATACTCGTCTGCACCTACTACTTTCGCCTCTACATTCTTTTCACCATTGGCCAATGCAACTTGTACTTGTTCAGCTCTTTCAATCACATGATAGTTCGTTACGATATATGCTTTTCCCCCGGCTTTGCGAAACACAATACCAGAACCTGTCCCTGCTGTTCCCTCTTCCACAAATCCGAAGAAATCGCGTCTCTGCTGAATATTGACGACACCAACCACCGCATTTTCTACTTTTTCCACCGCATCTACAATAGCAGTATTAACATTGACCGAATAGTTGGCCGTATTGCCCCCGATTACAGGTTCCCGCTGTCCCGGCTGCTCGGGCAGAGCCGTCCATCCGGGAAAATAACCTGATTTCAGCAATGTCGGCACCATCATCAGTACCACAAGGCCGCCGATGATCGCTGACACAAGCGCAATAAAGAACGTAGAGGCGCCGCCCCGCTTTCCTTTCTTGTGGCCGTTATAAAGTTCATCATCGTAATAACCCATGGCGTTGCTCCTTTCTTTCCCTGATCACTTCCTACTTTCCATTGTTACCTGTCATGCCGCTTCCCTTACGAACAATTTCCTGAACAGCTGTAGGATGAACAGGCGAAGTATCCATCAAATGTATATCTTCTCCTTCATAAAATCCGTATTCCTCAAGAATATTCTTCACCGTTAGCCGTGCCAATTCAGTCATGTTGTTCTCTTTGCTTAAATGGGCCAAATACACGGTCTCTCCCTTACCTGCAAGAATATCTCCCAGCGCTTCACCGGCCGCATCATTGGAGAGGTGACCAACGTCGCTTAGAATACGCCGTTTTGTATTCCATGGGTAGCTACCCATGCGAAGCATTTCCACATCATGATTGGATTCAAAGATATATGCATCTGAATCGCGAACTGTATCCTTAATTCGTTGACTTACATATCCTAAGTCGGTTGTCAAGCTCACCTTGGCTTCACCCTCATAAAAACAAAAGCCCATCGGTTCAGCGGCATCATGTGATAAGCCATACGATTCTACTTTTATGTTCCCAAATTCTACTGTTTCGCCTACTTCCATAATAAGACGCTGATCTTCGGCGATTTGCCCAAGTTGGCGCTCCAGCTGTTCCCATGTTTTTGAATTGGCGTAAATGGGAAGCTGATAACGGCGGGCCAGCACTCCCACCCCCTTAATATGATCGGAGTGCTCATGGGTAATAAGGATAGCGTCCAAATCAGCAGCATTCACGCCTACCTCTTCCAATAACCTCTCTATTTGCTTACCACTTAATCCGGCATCTACTAATAATTTACTATTTTTTGATTCGATAAAAAAAGAATTGCCAGTACTTCCACTGGCGAGCACGCTAAATTTCATAACACGTTCTTCGCTCCTTGCTAAGCCCTTCTTTGCAAATTTAAGGAAAACTCGCATGCTACCCGCATTTATCCTTGTGCTGCTTATGTAAAAACAGCCTCCTAGCATCGCTTTAGAGCGGAGCGCAATTCGTAAGTTTTTCCTATTCATACTCTAGAAGGAACCCCGTCATTTTTATGACGGGGGAATACCACTAGTATTATTATTGGAGATTGCCTCATTTTTTTCAAGAGGAGGGGCCTGTTCGATCGCCCCGGTGATACCGTTCACATACTGTATGCCTCCGGTATGAACCACCCGCCAGACAGGAGCCAGCACTTGAATGTCCGCATCATACATATGACCGAAATAACCGACCGTTACATCAGAGATAGCTTCACCGTAACGGATGTACCCATTATCCAACAACGTGCGGATGGCAGTGAAAGCCGGGATGATTTTACGTCCCGTCCCCTGATTAACAATTTGAACATGTATCTGTCGATACCCCAGCATCCGGTTGCGATCATTCATAATTTCCAGCGGGGCACTGAATATCGGATACTTGCCGTATTGCTGGACATAACATTGCAGCGTCTTGGAACTTCTCTTCTTGTCATATGTGTAATCCTGGCTATACGCGATATACCGTTCCACCTTTTTCAACAATTCCTCCTTATTTATAAGGTTCGTCAGTAGCAATGGCTTATTAAACTTTACCGTCACCCCTACACCTTGCTGTCCGACAATCTGTCCGGTTAACTTCTGCAGGTGACTGGCAAAACTGGTAAACCGAACATTCACATAGTTCATCTCTGGCGGCATTTCGGTTGGAATCTCCGTTTCCAGTTTGATATTGCGAGTTTTTAAAAGCTCCTCAAGACTTGATGGAATCAGCTCTCCTTGAGGCGCAATTTCCATGTCCCGGTTCTGGCTCATCATCACCTGATAGCCAAGAAACAAATCCAGCAATAAAAATGTAATAATTAAAATGGTTTTCGCTTTGCTCCAGTCCATTTTACTTTCCCTCCGCCCGCTTATCAAACGCGGTGGCATCGGCTTCGATATAGATTGGCGGACGCTCCGTCATTCTTACTGTCCAGCAAGGTTTCATCTCAATAAAATCATAAACCGGACGGGTACACAATCCCAGTTCAATGGAGACGACCTGTTGTCTGGAAATTCCAAGCTCTTCAAGGCGCTTTATCAATTCTTCACCTGATACAACTGTAACTGGTACACGCTCGAAGTATACATCAAGTTGCCGCATTGGATAATACAGTTCAGAAACCGTACCGCCCGATACCCGGACAGAAATCGTGTTCTCATCCGGCCCATCGCTAAACAAAGGATAAGCTCCAATATACTGGCGAAAACGATAGGTTACTGTTCTTTCGCGCTCCGGCTCTACCATATCAACACTCTCCAAGTAATAACGTCCGGTCCATCCACCATGACGATTGACAAAAGAAAGTGCGGAATTCAACGCTTCATAGTTCGCCTGCTTTGTTTCCGCCTGTTCCCACTCATGCACAGGATATCGATACAATAAATAATTTCGTGCAGCCGGAATGGAAACGGATTGACTGCCATTTGTATAGATCGTAGTGCCATCGCGCTCCGTCACCTGCCGGGTCAAACTTACGTCGACAAACATCGCCTCCAGTACTTGCCTAACAGTCAAAGGCTGGTAGAAATATCGGTAGCGCGACATCTTCTCCCGTTCTTTCGGCAGATAAATCGGTTGATAGAATGCATACCGATTAGAGTGAATAGCCTCTTCACGATGATGGACAAATGCTCGGTACATCATTTGCTCAGGTAGATGAGTCAGATAATTAGGTGAAAGAATGCTGTCCATTTGTCCAACTGTCACCGAAGTGTGAGCCCGAACAACCTGTTGATCACGATCTGAAATAAATAAAGCGTTGACGATATTTTTCTCCCGACTCTCATACAGCAAAATCCGGCTCGCCGAGCGAAACTCTTCCGCTCCCCTTCCACGAACTGTAAAAAGTTCGGGCATAATATCGGCTGGGATTTCGTGGCTATACACAATTTCCACAGCCTTTTTCTTGTTGATAATATTTTCCCATTCTTCTTTCGTAAGCCGAGTACGTGCAAAATCATAAAAGTACCACGTATCCATTTCGTATTGGATTTTTTTGTATGTCCCTGATTCAACGGCGGCTTTCATATGTCTTCCATTTCCTGTATGGAGGATAAAGGCCGTGGGACGGATTACATCAGTTACTTCATATTTATGGCCTGCCGGCGGCGGCGCAACATAATCGGAAGGAGCAAGGTTTTCCAACTGAGGGGTGCTATTCCAAAGCAACCCGGAAAGCACAAGGCTTATGATAATCAAAAAAGTTAGGAGTATTGTTTTGATTTTTTCAAGATTCATTCTTCATCTCCTCGTATACCGGCAGCGTGAAGCTGACCCTCGTTCCTTTCTGCCACTCGCTGTCAATCTCAATCGTTCCGCCGTGCGCCAGCACAATCTGCCGGGCAATAGACAGACCCAAGCCCGTGCCTCCCATACTGCGGCTACGCGCTTTGTCTACCCGGTAAAAGCGTTCAAAAATTCTTGTCAGATCGCGTTTCCGTATTCCCATCCCTTCATCCATAATATCAATCCGTACATATTTTTCTCCCACTTCACACGCTTGAATCATCACCTTTGTATTCTCATTGGAATACTTCATAGCGTTTGAAATCAAATTGTCCAGCACCTGAATGATATTATCCCGATCTGCTTTTACAGGCGGAAGATCATGCGCCGGAAAATCCAATTGAAGCTCAATGTTTTCCTGCCGGCTCTGTAACGCAAATCTTTCTACTACGTCTTGCAACAATTCCGGGACATTCACTGGCTGAAAATCAAAGTTGTATTGCCCGGCATCGTACCGGGAAAGCTGCAATAAGTCAGTTACCAGCCGCGTCATCCGATCCGTTTCGTTCAACAATACGCGAAGAAACCTCCGGGAAAGCTCCGGATCATCGACTACGCCTTCTTCCAGCGCTTCAAGATAGCTTTTCAGCGTCGTCAGCGGCGTACGCAATTCATGCGACACGTTGGCTACGAATTCCTGTCGTTCGCGCTCAAGCGCTTTCTGCTCAGTCACATCCTGCAAAACGGCGATAATACCAGCATGTTTTTGCTCTGCCCGGTTTTTTAGCACCGTAAACGAAAAGCGGATCAGCCTCTCTTCCCCTTCTACATTCATATCCATTAACAACGATCCGTTTTCTTCAAATAAAGAGTCCCGTTCATCACTATCGCCAGGAATAGAGAGCACCTCATACAAATTCTTACCAAGCACGGTTTTATAACTTACACCCAAAATACGCTGTGCAGGTTTATTGACAAGGATGATGTTACGATCGCCATCAGCGGCAATGACACCGTCGCTCATATTTGCCAGAATCGAGGAAAGTTTTTCTTTTTCTGCCTCAGTCTGAGAAAGGGCTTGCTTTAGTCTTCGGGTAAGCAAGTTAAACGTTTCCCCCAATTGTCCGATTTCGTCTTCGGAATAAATGCGAACTTGCCTGTTAAAATCCCCGTTTGCCATTGCTGTCGCTTGCCGGGTAATTTCCTTGACCGGCGTCGTAATCGTGCGCGCCAGTACAATCCCCAGCGCGGCTGTAAGCAGGAGGGCAATCCCCGTACCGGTAGCGAAAATTCCATTAATCTGGCGCATTGTGTGATAAACTTCTTCCATTGAAGCCACCATGTAAAGCACGCCAAGAATTTTTGTTCCCTTCTTAATCGGCAGGGCCAGTACCTTAACCCGCTGCCGGGTTTCCGGGTTGTACTGGATCGATTCGTTCCTTGTGCCAAGCAACGCCATATTTACTTCGGCTCGTGTATTTTTCTGGCCGATAAAAGCTTTGTTTTCTTCGGTCGTGGTAAGTACAATCCCGTTCTGATCTAACAATTGGACATCCGCATTGCGCAGGGCAAACAAGTTATGGATTAGATTATCTATATCCTCCCGCGGAACCATCTCTTCTTCTAGGTATTTCTCCACATTAACAGCTAGCAAATTCGCCTGTGTATTCAACGTTTCATTGAAATTATTTAAATAATACGATTCTGCGGAGCGGATAAAATACGCCCCGATCACCTGCATTGCAATCAGAATTAACAATAAATAAAGAATAACGATCTTCCATTGAACCGTTTGAAAAAAACGGATACGTTTCATTCGTTATTCCTCCACGCCGTTGCGCATCATATATCCGAGTCCACGCCGGGTAATAATGTACTGCGGAGAACTCGGATCGTCTTCAATTTTCTCCCGCAGGCGTCGAATGGTTACATCAACAGTGCGTGCATCGCCAAAGTAATCAAAGCCCCATACCGCCTGCAACAAGTGATCGCGCGTCATCACCTGGCCACAGTGTTTCGCCATGTATTGTAAAAGCACAAACTCGCGGTGCGTAATATCAATGTTTTGCCCGTTCTTTTCAACTGTATAAGACTTCATGTCAATTGTCAGTTGACCTACCGTAATCCTGGAAGGAGACTCGCTTTCTTTCTTGTTTTCTTCCACCACACGCTCCTTTACGTGACGACGCAAATTGGCTTTAATCCGCGCAAGCAATTCACGGCTGCTGAACGGCTTCGTAACATAATCATCAGCGCCGAGTTCTAGGCCGAGCACCTTATCTAGTTCGCTATCTTTAGCCGTTAGCATAATAATCGGCACATCAGATGTGCGACGGATAATACGGCACACTTCCATACCGTCCTTTCCCGGAAGCATGATATCAAGCAAAATTAAATCCGGATTTTCTTTTTCCGCAAGTGTGACCGCTTCGTTTCCGTCATAAGCACATACAACCTCATAGCCCTCTTTCTCTAACGTAAACTGCAAAATGTCCGCGATCGGACGTTCATCGTCTACTACCATTACTTTATGTCTCACGGTTTTCACCTCTCTAACTACTTTCCACTTTCCTGGCTAAAATCCTGCCCCGGATATCCCCATTAAAAAACCGGTGAAAGAAGCCTCTTACACCGGTTTTTTCTCTATTCTATATTAACGAAGATAGGGGAGCGGGTCGACAGCTTCCCCGTTTTTGCGAATCTCAAAGTGCAAGTGGGGCCCTGTGGAACGCCCTGTATTGCCGGATTTGGCGATCACTTCTCCCTTTACCACAATATCGCCCGGCTTAGCTATAAAGCTGCTTAAATGGCCATATAACGTTCTGTATCCATTTCCATGATCGACAATCATACATTTTCCGTAGCCGCTTTTTTCTCCGGCAAAAACAACGCGGCCATGATCGGCTGTATGTACTGGCGTGCCAACCGGATTTGCGATATCAATTCCTTCATGCATCCGGCCCCAGCGCATACCAAAACGCGAACTCAAAAGTCCGACCGCAGGCATGCGAAAATGTCCATCTCCGCGGGAAGGCTTGATTTTTGTTCCGCGGATCACAACTTGGGCGACCGGTTTCTGCAATATTTTCTGGTGTACAGGATTTTTCCTCACAAGTTTGCCGTTCTCTTTTATCAGTTCGTACACAATCTGCTTGCTTCCATTTTTGCCCTGGATGACAACTTTGTCATCACCACGGTACTTTTTCGGATCATTCTGCTGCTTTACCGGGTAAGGAATAGCAACCGTTTCGACCATTTCCTTTCGGGACACTACCGTAACCTGAGGTGAGAACGCCTGCACATTTATCGTGTCACCGATTTGCAATACACTATCTTCTTTAAGATGAGGATTTAAAGCAAGCAATTCTTTTTCTTTAAGCCCATATTGCGATGCGATATTCCAGAGCGTCTCCCCGGCCTTGATCACATGATTTTTTTGCTCCGGTACACCTTTCAGCAGCACATTCATCAGTTGTTCGTCATTTAATACACGGGTGGGAGAAATGGTTTTATATGTAATGTCAATATGTTCCTTAATGCTGACATCCGATAAATCAGGTTGCGCCTTCGCGTGTACCTTCGGTGCGAAGGCAGGAGTAACGGCTACCATCAGCGCGTGCGTAGACTTCTTCTCGCTATACATCGCTTTTAACCGTGTTAACGCCTGCTCAATACTTTTCTTATCCCGCGCATAAGCAATCGCTTTTCCGTTCACTACAAGTTGTGCGGCATTCGCTTCTACTTTGATTTCGGAGGCCAGACGATCCAGTACGGCTTTATTCTCTAACTTTTTCTCGGCGTAATGTTTTTCTTCGGTTATTGTAATCTTTTTGTTAAATCCGAAGGCAAGATGAGGATACTTTTTCTTTTCAGCTACCAGCATATCCGCGAGCCATTTTTGAATCATTTGCGGATTATCAACCACACCAATATCTTTTCCGTCTATCGCGACGCGATACAACGTACTAAGATTGGACTGATATATATAACCACCTACAATTGTTCCACTTACCAACAAAAAAACTGCAAAAATACCAAGTGCCAGCTTCCCTGTATTTTTTTTATTTTGAACGAATCTTACGCCATGAGACCATGTTCCTTTCGTCCATGACGACATTCTTTCAATAAACATCGTAACCTCCCGTTTTTCTCCGTCGAATCGCAAAGATTCTTCTATAAATAACAAAAAAGGGGATCCTTAGAAAAGTATCCCTTTGTCCTTGCTTATTTTTTAGTTAACGGGGAAATTTTATACATATCGCAAGGCAGAGCACGACAATGCCTTCATGTTCCTTCTTCCAAACACCCCTTCATGGTAGCACCGAAAGAGTATAATAGCAAGAAAAAACGACACATTTCGACAGAAAATAACAGGAAGAAGAGGAATAAATATCTAAACTCCCTGAAAAAGCAATGCTCCCGGCTTTTTTAAATAAAGCCGGAAGCGATTAACCTCGTTATATATAGCATTACGCTGACACATTACAAAGAATATACGCTACGAACAACATTGGTTTGATCACGATCAGGACCTACGGAAAACGTCGCAAGCGGAATGCCGGTCAGTTGTGTGATACGCTCCACATAGTGGCGCGCATTTTCCGGAAGTTCATCAAGCGAACGAACGCCTGTAATGTCTTCTTTCCAGCCTGATAGTTCTTCGTATACCGGCTCGCATTCCGCCAACATATTAAGGTTTGCCGGGTAATGTTCGATAATTTGGCCCTTATAGCGGTAAGCGGCGCAAATTTTCACCGTATCGAGCCCAGTCAATACATCCAGAGAGTTCAGAGCAAGAGCTGTGATCCCACTTACGCGACGCGCATGGCGGACAACTACGCTATCAAACCAGCCTACACGGCGCGGACGACCTGTTGTCGTACCATATTCACGGCCTACTTCACGAATACGGTTACCGATCTCATCATGCAGTTCAGTTGGGAATGGCCCGTCACCCACACGGCTAGTGTACGCCTTTGCCACGCCTACCACATGATGAATTTTTGTCGGTCCTACGCCGGAACCGATGCACACGCCGCCAGCTACCGGATTGGAAGACGTTACAAATGGGTATGTTCCTTGGTCAATATCCAGCATTACGCCCTGCGCACCTTCGAACAATACACGCTTCCCAGCATCAATAGCATCATTCAGCACAACAGACGTATCCGTTACATATGGGCGAATGCGTTCCGCATATGCCAAGTATTCATCGAGAATTTCCTCCGCTGTAAAACCGTCTGTTTCATAGTACTTTTCGAACAGTCGGTTTTTTTCCTCCAGATTGCGGCGAAGTTTTGTTTCGAATACTTCCTTATCCATCAAATCGGCGATGCGAATACCGATACGGGCAGATTTATCCATATATGCCGGTCCGATACCTTTTAAGGTTGTGCCGATTTTATTGTCGCCTTTCTTTGCTTCCTCTGCCGCGTCGAGTTTCATATGATACGGCATGATAACATGAGCACGGTCGCTAATGCGCAGATTATCCGTGTTTACACCATTGTTATGTAAATAATCTAGTTCTTCTACTAACGCCTTCGGATTGACAACCATTCCATTTCCGATGACGCAGATTTTTTCTTTGTAAAAAATTCCTGAAGGAATTAAGTGCAATTTATATTTTGTCCCGCCAAAAACAATGGTATGACCCGCATTGTTTCCACCTTGATAACGCGCGACGACTTCCGCTTTTTCCGCTAAGAAGTCAGTGATTTTTCCTTTTCCTTCGTCTCCCCATTGGGTTCCTACAACTACTACGGTTGACATTGGCTGGGCACCTCCTACTTTTCTAACATACTAAGTTTAGCAATCGCTCTCTTGTATGTCAATCAAAACCGAACGATCGGGTTCTATTGAAGCAATTTGTTCGAGAATTAGAATAAATATAAGAAAAATTCGCGGGCATTGCTATTTGTCCTTTTTCCTTAAAAAAGGAAAACGGCCGCTTTGCGTCCTGTCGATCGGATCTGCAAAATATCAAAAAAATCCCTATCAAGTAGAATAGGGATTTTTTTGAAAATATATGCATGGATGGTACTTCCTACTTCTGCACCGGCTCCTCATGCTGACTTAGACTTACAAACTTATTGTATTCTTTAAGAAAGGCAAGTTCCACCGTCCCAGTCGGCCCGCTCCGTTGCTTACCGATAATGACTTCAATGATGTTTTTCCGCTCCGTCTCTTTGTTGTAATAGTCATCGCGGTAAAGGAAGGCAACCATATCAGCATCCTGTTCAATGCTTCCACTCTCGCGAATATCGGACAACATCGGCCGCTTGTCCTGACGCTGTTCCACAGCACGGCTTAGCTGCGATAAGGCAATGACCGGGCATTCAAGCTCACGGGCGAGCAACTTAAGCGTTCGGGAAATCTCGGAAATTTCCTGCTGGCGATTATCGCTGCCGCCCTTTCTCCCGGTAATCAACTGTAAATAATCGATCAAAATCAAACCCAGACCCACCTCCGCCTTCAGGCGGCGGCACTTGGAACGGATTTCGCTTATAGTAATTCCTGGCGTATCATCTATATAAATAGGAGCGTTCGCCAGCGTACCAATTGCCATCGTCAACTTGTGCCAGTCTTCCTCCGTGAAATACCCTGTACGCATTCGCTGTGCATCAATATTGCCTTCCGCACAAATCATCCGCTGCACAAGCTGGGTCGCTGACATCTCCAGACTGAATATCGCCACGGAAGCCCCGGCGCGAGCAGCCACATTCTGTGCCACATTTAACGCGAACGCAGTTTTTCCCACTGCTGGCCGGGCAGCCAAGATGATAAGCTCGGACGGTTTCAGCCCAGCTGTCATCTTATCAAGATCCGGATACCCGGTAGGCAACCCGGTAATCTCGCCCTTATTATTCGATAGTGTCTCAATGTACTCATACGTATCCATCAGCACATCTTTAATGTGCTGAAAGCTGGATGTACGCTGACGCTGCGCAATCTGCATAATGCTACGCTCAGCTTCGCTCAAGAGCGCCTGCACATCTTCACCCATCGTATAGCTGTCTGTCACAATCTTGGTCGCAGCCCGAATTAAGCGGCGCAGAGTTGATTTTTCCTCTACGATCCGGGCGTAGTATTCCACATTGGAGGCTGTTGGAACAGATGTGGCCAGATCAGTCAAGTACGAAACCCCGCCTACTTCATCCAACTGTTTGCGGTTCTCCAGCTCCGCCGTAACGGTTACAAGATCGACTGGCTCATTCCGTTCCCCTAAATCCACCATCACCTGAAAAATGCGTTGATGAGATGTTCGGTAGAAATCTTCTGCCGTCAAAATATCCGTCGCCGTGATTAATGCTTCCTGCTCCAAAAAAATAGCCCCCAAAACGGCCTGTTCGGCCTCGATGTTTTGGGGTGGAATACGATCGAGGAAAATATCACTCATAGCCTATCCCTCAATTCTATTCTTCAACAACATGTACCTTTACGGTCGCTGTTACTTCTGGATGCAGCTTTATCGGCACATTTGTATAACCAAGGGTACGAATCGGTTCAGAAAGCTCTATCTTACGCTTATCTACCTTGTAATTCGCTTTCTTCAATTCCTCGGCGATTTGCTTTGTACTCACGCCGCCAAACAGCCGACCACCTTCACCGGCTTTCGCTTTAACAGTAAGCGTGAAATTCTCAAGCTCTTTTGCCAGTGCTTTCGCGTCTTCACGCTCCTGTTCTTTGCGTTTGGCCTCGCTTTTCTTATGTGCTTCAAGCATTTTCAAATTGCCGGGAGTCGCTTCCTGCGCCAATCCTTTTTTAAACAAAAAGTTACGCGCGTAACCTTCGGAAACCTCCTTAATTTCCCCTTTTTTTCCTTGCCCTTTCACATCTTGCAAAAAGATTACTTTCATTTTAGTTTCCCCCCTTGATAATTCTTAAGTATTTCTTTTAGTTGAGCAACCGCTTCGGAAACGGTCACGTCTTTCAACTGGGTAGCTGCATTATTTAAATGTCCGCCGCCGCCCATCTGTTCCATGACAAGCTGAACATTGAAATCACCCAGCGAGCGAGCGCTGATAGACACCAAACCATCCGGTCTGCGGCAGACAACGAACGAAGCTTCAATACCAGCCATCGTGAGCAACGTATCCGCCGCCTGCGCGATCAACAATTGACCGTATGTTTCGTCCTCTTTCCCTCTCGCGATGGCGATAGAGCCGCAAAACACTTCCGTATGTTGGACAATTTCCGCACGGCGAATGTATTGATGTAAGTCTTCTTTCAGAAGCACTTGTACAAGAGCGGTATCCGCCCCTTTACGCCGCAAGAACGAAGCGGCTTCAAAAGTCCGTGAACCGGTGCGAAACGCAAAGCTCTTCGTGTCAACCACAATTCCAGCGAGCAACGCGGTCGCTTCCAACACATCAAGCGCCAGGTTATCTCCTTGATACTGAAGCAATTCGGTAACAAGCTCGCTAGTCGATGAAGCATAAGGCTCAAGGTAAATAAGAACCGGGTCGGAAATAAACTCCTGCGAACGCCGATGATGGTCGATAAGAACAACCTTGTGGGTCACGTTCAACAAACGCGGTTCGATAACCATAGACGGACGATGCGTATCGACCACGACCAGAAGCGTCCTCTTCGTCGCCATTTGCAACGCCTGATCGCTGGAAACAAAATAGTCACCCAAGTATTCATGTTCTTCTACTTCCTGCATCAAGCGCTCAATCGCAGGATTGCTTTCATCCAGTACAATATACCCCTGTTTTTCAGCCGCATGCACTGCTTTCAGCACGCCGATTGCGGCGCCAATCGCGTCCATATCCGGCATTTTATGTCCCATAATAAGCACAAGATCACTTTCCAGCATTAAATCGCGCAGCGCGTGCGAAATAACGCGTGCGCGTACCCGGTTCCGCTTTTCAACAGCATTAGACTTACCACCATAGAACGTAATTTTATCCCTGAATTTCACAGCCGCCTGGTCACCGCCGCGGCCAAGTGCCACGTCAAGACTGGATTGTGCCATTTCACCCAGTTCAATAACCGTGTCGCTTCCGGCTCCTACTCCGATACTCAGCGTAATCGGGATTTTATTCTTGTTCGTCATCTCACGCACCACATCAAGAATATCAAAGCGAGTGGCCTCCAACTGATGCAAAGTTCCTTGATCAAATACCGCCAAGAACTTGTCAGAAGAAAAACGCCGTAGATAAATACCATATTGATGCGCCCATTTTGTGATCGCTCCCGTAACATTAGTAAGAAGAAGGCTTCGGCTTTGTTCATCCATGCCCTGTGCTACCTCATCCAAGTTATCCAGATGAACAATCGCAAGTACAAGCTTTTCCTCCTCATAATGCATCTGCAATTCCTTATAATCGGTAATGTCCGTAAAATAAAGCAGACGCTCCTCCGGGCGATGCAATATTTCGTAAATTCGCTTGCGGTATGTTATCTCCGCTTTTTGCTGATCTTCCTTTATTTCAGTAAGCGGTGGGAATACATCAAGCAGCGATTCGCCAATTAAGCTGTCTTTTTCGGTCATATGCTGCAAATATGGATTGTGCCATTCGATCACCTTATCTTCATTATAGAGCACAATGCCGATCGGCAGTTCATTGACCACTCCATCCCCCGCTTTTTTGATGCGATGGCTTAATGTAGAAATATATGTCTCCATCTCATCACGAATAAGCAGCTGATTATGAAACGCAAGATATCCACTGCTCGCCACCACCACAAAACCAATGATCGCAAACACCCAATTTACATAAACAGCCAATAATCCAGCCGCTAATGCACAAAAGCCGAGAGCGAGGATAATATGCGAGCCAAACCAGCGCTTTGCCAGGAACTTCAGCATATACTCAGCTCCTATTATCGAAAAAATCGGTTCCGCAGATTAAAACCTACATCCAGAACCCCTATTAACAGTAGTATATAAGTAAACGGCGGAATAAGGAACAAGATCACCGCAATAAATAACAGCCCTTTGCTTGCGTTACGCTGATGAATCCAGTACGCAATAAATCCTAATCCCTGCACGAAAAAGAGCAGCTGCAACACCAGCATAATATTAAGAACCGCCATGTACAAAAAATGGTAATCCTGTAGTCCTTTTATCATGAACAGAAAGAGTACAATAAAATAATAATACAAAATCGAGCGCGGAAAGCGCAAATTATGTAAAGCTGGCAATGATTGAATCTGTACGCCCATTCGCTGCGAAATTCGCCGGAAAAACGCATGGTTGATTAAAGCGGACAAAAGCGATGATGAAATTAAAAGCCCTGGAATGATAGCCGTGATTAAAGATGTAACCTGCGCTTTCATCATCCCTAAAGATTCTTTAAGCTGTGCGAGTTGCTTTGTCTGTGCCTCATTTCTTTGGTCTTCGGGCAATTGGCTAACCGAATTCTCAATCTGTTTCTGCATATCAGTCAAAACTTGCTCCGAAATTTCCCGCATAGCTTTTATCATATCATCCAAAGGATTTATTTTCATAACGGCTAGCGCCAGACCGATACTGACAAACATAAAAGTCAGTTCCACTAATGTTCCGATCATTAGAACCTGCCCAGCCGACTTTTTCTTCCGATAGGCAACACCCATGACCAGTCCCATAACAGCGGCCGGAAAAGATAGTAGCAATCCTGGAAAGCCTGCGAATATAAACGACAAAAATACAGTCACAAAAGCAGCCAGTCCTCCTGCTTTTGCCTCATGACGGTACCCATATACGGTAAGCGGAAGCGGCAACGCAAACACGGCAACAATGCTGAGCGGCGTATAAAACGCGATAAAAAAAAGCACAAGAAAAATTGCGCTGACGAATGCTCCTTCCAAGATCGCCCTTACGTTATTTTGCACAGGTGTTCCCTCCTTTTTATCATTTTTTGCAAAAAAAATAAGCCTCACTAAATTTATCATAAAGAACGGTCAAGTGGCAAATAAGGAGGTGAAAAAAGAGGCAGGAGTATTCCTCTCTGCCTCTTTCTATCCATGTATATTACTCTGTTACGTATGGCAACAAAGCAACTTGACGAGCGCGCTTAATCGCAACCGTCAGCATACGTTGGTATTTCGCGGAAGTTCCAGTTACGCGGCGAGGTAAAATTTTACCGCGTTCGCTGATGAACTTCTTCAGCAAATCAACATCTTTGTAGTCGATATGAGTAATTTTGTTCGCAGTAAAGTAACAAACTTTACGGCGCTTACCGCGTCCACGACGTTGTGCCATGAAAATTCCCTCCTTTTGTTTAAATCATACCGTAGCGTTATTAAAATGGTAAATCGTCGTCCGAAATATCGATCGGTCTCTGATCGTTAGCAAAGGGATTATCGTCAAACGAATCGCGAGAATGTCCGCCATCAAAACCCGCCGACCTCTCAAATCCGCTGGAGTATGATTCGTCGCTGCTTTGGCCTTGTCTACCGCCTAAGAATTGCACATTATCTGCAATGATTTCCGTAACATATACGCGACGTCCTTCCTTATTTTCGTAGTTACGCACCTGAATGCGTCCTTCCACAGCGGCTTGCTGCCCTTTTTTCAGGTATTGGGCGCATAATTCAGCCAACTTGCTCCATACAACAATAGGAAGAAAGTCGGTTTCTCTTTCGCCCTGTTGATTCGTCATTCGACGATCAACCGCAAGCGTAAAGGTAACTACAGCAGTTCCGTTCGGCGTATAGCGGAGTTCGGGATCTTTGGTTAAACGCCCTAACAATACCACACGATTCAACACGATAATCCCTCCAAATCATAAGACTTATTTTTCGTCTTCACGAACAACCAGGTAACGAATGATATCATCATTGATTTTCATCAGACGTTCCATCTCAGCAACCGCTTGCGGCTCGGCTTGGAAATTCATGAGCACATAGAAACCCTCGCGGTAATCCTTGATTTCGTATGCCAGACGTTTCTTACCCATTTCAGTAATCTTCTCCATCTGACCGCCTTTCTCCGTAATAATTCCGGAGAAGCGCTCAATGTTAGCCTTAATGGCTTCCTCTTGAAGATCCGGGCGCAGAATGTACATCACTTCGTATTTACGCATATTCTTCACCTCCTTTTGGACTAAACGGCCCCATATATATGGGACAAGGAGCGAGCACGTTCTAGACGTGACTATTTCTAAACTCGCATTTAAAAATTATAATAAATTATTCAAAATGCTGCAAGTATTTTTTCTTCCAATTTGCTAGAGCACGTTCCAGTCAAAAAAAAATGGATACCTTTTTGTATTTATATTTTACCAATATTTTACATGATTTTCTACTGTTTTATCTTTATTTTTTTGTATTTTTTATACATTAAAACGAAAATGCATAATATCTCCATCATTCACGATATAGTCTTTTCCTTCCAGACGGAATTTTCCATTTTCTTTCGCCTTTGTCATCGAACCGGCTTCAATTAAATCATCGTAAGCTACTACTTCCGCGCGAATAAAGCCGCGTTCAAAGTCGTTATGAATAACGCCAGCCGCTTGAGGTGCCTTCGTGCCACGGCGAATCGTCCAAGCGCGAACTTCCTGCACACCGGCCGTAAAATACGTAATCAAGCCAAGCAGCGCGTATGCTTCGCGAATTAAACGATCCAGTCCAGATTCCTTCAGGCCAAGCTCTTCCAAAAACATCTGCTTATCTTGTTCATCCATCTCCGCAATTTCAGACTCTACTTTCGCGGAAATGACAACAACGCGTGAACCTTCTGCTACAGCGAATTCTTTCACCTTCTCTACATGCTCATTTTGTCCGTTTTCCGCTTCTTGGATACCGTCTTCGCTTACGTTGGCCACGTATAATACTGGCTTCATCGTTAACAAATGGAAATGGCGTACAAGTTTTTTCTCGTCATCCGTAAGCTCCACACTGCGAGCCGGTTTCTCATTCTCCAGCGCTTCTTTAATTTTTAAAAGCACTTCATATTCCATTTTTGCATCTTTATCTCCAGCTTTTACTTTCCTTCCTAAACGATCGATACGACGCTCAACCGATTCAAGATCCGCCAGTATCAACTCAAGATTAATCGTCGTGATATCGCTAACCGGGTCTACCCGTCCCTCAACATGAGTAATATTCTCGTCTTCGAAGCAGCGAACTACGTGCGCAATCGCGTCTACTTCACGAATATGGGACAGAAACTGGTTACCAAGCCCTTCTCCCTTGCTTGCGCCACGCACAAGACCAGCGATGTCAACAAACTGGAACGTCGTTGGAACCGTACGATTTGGCACTACAATTTCTGTCAGCTTTTTCAGACGCGGGTCTGGCACCTCCACGATTCCTACGTTTGGTTCAATCGTACAAAACGGATAATTCGCCGATTCGGCGCCTGCCTGTGTAATCGCATTGAATAAAGTGGACTTTCCTACGTTAGGAAGGCCGACAATACCGCAAGAGTTTCCCATATATGTAAACACTCCTCAATCTTAATTTCCAAAAATACTTTTACCATTATAGCACGAGTATATCGCAGGAAAAAACAATTAGCCCGTCTCTCCCCCTTTAATCAGGGCATACTACGTTGAGGAGGTGAAATCATGGCTAACGAGTATCTTAACACATATCCCCCGGCCAATCTGTCAGAAAGAGAAGTAGCAAAAATTCAAGAGCTAGAAAAACAATTAAGCCAAGAAACCAACTCTCGCATTCTACTTATGGCTTTTTTAAATGAAAAGAGCGAAAAATAAATAAGAAAAGCTCGCAGGTGTGCCCCGCGAGCTTTTCTTAATTTATTTTTCTTCTCCGGCACGGACAAGTACTTTCTTTAACCGTTTCTCGAATTTTTGACGCGGAATGAGAACACTGTGATCACACCCCTGACATTTTAAACGAATATCCATTCCCATGCGAATAATTTTCCAACGATTTGTGCCACACGGATGTGGCTTTTTCATTTCTACGATGTCTCCTAGTCCAAATTCTTTCCGCTCCATCTTTACGTCTCCCCTCTTTTTGTTATTAGGATGAAGCTTTCTGCTTGGACACTTCTTCAGCAGCCATCTGATTATTATCACCACGCTGAGGAATCATAACCATATGTGGGTAAGGGATTTCAATGCCCCGTTCATCAAACATTTTTTTGATATCTGCCCGTAATCTACGCATAACCGGATAATGTTGCATCGGCTGGCATTCCGCAATGAGACGGATAACTACATCAGAAGCGCCAAAACGCTCCACACCAAGAACGGTCGGGGTTTTAACGATTTCTTCATATTCTTGTTCCCATCTGGGCGCCGCTTCCTCAAGTATTCTTACGACTTCATTAATATCTTCTTTATACGAAACGCTCACATCAACCACAGCCATAGAATTTGCGATGGACAAGTTTGTTACTTCCGTAATACTCCCATTTGGAATAATATGAATTTCCCCTGTCCAAATTTTGATTCGGGTAACGCGCAGACCAATTTCTTGAACCGTTCCGGTTATGTTGTTAATTGTGACTACATCTCCAACCGCAAATTGGTCTTCAAAAATAATAAAAAAGCCAGTAATCACGTCACGCACTAGATTCTGAGCGCCAAAGCCAATCGCCAATCCCAGTACACCAGCACTTGCCAAAAGCGGTTTTGGATCATATCCAAGAAACGTAAAAACGTTTAAAAACGCAATAAAATAAATCGTATATTTAATAACATTATTTATCAAGGTTCGCATCGTCTGGCTACGGCGTGGGTCCATGCGAAGGCGATCAAACTTATTTGCAGATGCTTCGCGTTCTTTGAATAAACGGTTTACCGCAGCGTTTCCCACAACGACAAGAATTTTCGCTACGATGAGAATAAGAACAATCTTAAGGGTTATTTTACCAAAAGCGACCCACTTTTCCACATCGGTTATATAAGTTATAAAATCATCATAATACTTATGTAAATCCATGCATTCAATTCCTCCTATTCTCCATCTAGTTCTAACTATTCATGTTCCATTTCTTCCCGATGAATATAAGGTACATAAATACCCTTCACCATATGATAATACCCTTTTATTTCGACATTTTCATCTTTAATAATGCGATCGACTTCTAAAAAATCAGCGGCGGGAATATCGATCGATAGGGCGCATCCGGCCGTAATTTCTTTCGGTGTCGGCCTTGTGTCAATCTCGATGTCCGCATATTCAAGCAACACTTCTGCTCGCAGCGCTTGCTGGGTCGAATCAAATGCAATTAAAATGCGGCTGTTCATATCATTCTCCTTATTGTAACATAACATCCTTTGCGTTTTTTCTTCCTTATTAATCGTATAAGCAGTCAACGCTCCCCTCCTATACTTCGCTTAAGGGTAGAGGATTTACGATTTTAGATGAAAAAAACAAAAGATGTGAACGATGCTTTGCCAGTCTACACATAATATGATGATTCTTCTTTAATACGTGAAAAAAGAACGAACGAGTATAAGCATAAAAACTTTCTTAATATAATGCTCTGTACAAAAATATAGCAAAATTCCAAAACTAAGTCATATTCCAAATGTATCCCTTCACATGTCATATTGTAAAGCAAGTCGTGTAAACATTAATAAAATGTTCTTTGGTGTCGCCCATCATTGTCCCTTATTCCCCAATCTCTGAATACGTTATTACAGTAGTATATTTTTAACAACTCCGGCGTATACTGATAATATTATTTTCATACGGGAGGTACAAATGATAAACGACAGCAATACGGTACACATGTACCCGCCCAATCCCTTTCGCATTGACCATTCAGAGGAACAAGCCGTTGAATTGTTAACCCAACATCTGCAGCAACGCCTTCGCGTATACCGTGGATATTCGGATATCGTCGTATTCTGCATTGGAACCGACCGTTCCACCGGCGATGCGCTTGGTCCAATTGTCGGTTCCCATCTTGAACGTATGTACCCAAGCAATGTTTCGATTTACGGAACACTTGATTCTCCCGTCCATGCCGTGAATCTTCAAGAAACCATCGACTATGTAAAGAAAAAACATACCAATCCGCTTATTATCGCAATTGATGCCTGTCTCGGACAACTCAACAGCGTTGGTAAAATCACAGTCGCCCACGGCCCCATTAAACCAGGGGCAGGAGTAAAAAAACAACTGCCCGAGGTAGGAACATTTCACATTACTGGCATTGTGAATATAGGCGGATTTATGGAATATTTTGTCCTACAGAACACTCGTCTAAGCGTCGTGATGAAAATGAGCGAAATTATCGCAACTTCGCTTTATAGCGCAATCGTCCACATAAAAGAATCGCCATATCGCTATATGCCCAACATAGGAAATCGCTCTTCCTTGTATCAAAGCGCTTCCGAATAAGCAAAGAGCATATGATTCATTGCTACTATGAATCATATGCTCTTTTTACTCTTGCGGCTCTCTTGCCGACCATTCGACCATTATTTAATTGAGAAAAACCTTTAGAACGCAAAAGCCTCTCTAATCTCCCGTAAAGCCACAACCAGCGCTTCTACATCTTCTTGTTTATTAAAATAACCAAAACTAGCGCGAACAGCTCCTGTTGTCAACGTCCCTACCGTTTCGTGTGCCAAAGGTGTACAATGAAAACCGGCGCGGACAGCAATATTATACTCCTGATCTAAAATATAGGCGAGTTCAGAAGCATCGACCCCTTCTAGCATAAACGGTACAACCCCGACCCGTTCTGTATCCTTATCAGGTCCAAACACCGTTACCCCTTCCATGTCTTCCAACTTTTCAAGCAGAAGACGCGTAAGCCACCATTCTTTTCTGCGAATAGACTCTATTCCTGTCTGTAGCACAAATTCCACCCCCGCCGCCAACCCGGCGATCCCCGGCGTATTTAGTGTCCCGCTTTCATAACGATCCGGCCGCGTCATTGGTTGGTCAATATCCTCTGAATGACTGCCTGTTCCACCATGCAGCAATGGCGTAAGAGCAATAGAAGAATGAACATATAAACCTCCAGTTCCTTGCGGGCCGTACAACCCTTTATGCCCTGGAAAAGCAAGCATATCGATGTACATGTCTTCTACATCAATCGGTAGAATGCCCGCCGTCTGCGACGCGTCTACCAGATATCTTACTCCCGCTTCCCGGGCAATCCGACCTATTTCTTTCACAGGAGCAATTGTCCCCAATAAATTCGAAGCATGGCTAACAACAATCAATTTCGTATTCTCGCGAATAGCTGCACGAATGGTCTCAAGCGAAAACATATAATTCTCCGGTTTAATATATGTAATCTCCACGCCGACTTCTTTCCGCAAAAACTCCAGCGGACGGCGGACGGAATTATGCTCCAGCGAAGTCGTAACCACATGATCTCCCTGCCGTATAAATCCTTTAATAGCTTGGTTTAATGCTTGCGTCGCATTTAATGTAAAAAAGATATCATTTGGATTTTTAATATTAAAAAGCTTGGCTAGCTTTACTCTTGCCTGATATACCGTTTTACTTGCCTTCATTGAAAGTTTATGGCCGCCGCGCCCCGGGTTTGCAGCATACTCTTCGATACATTCGGCTACTGCTTGGCTAACTTCTTTTGGCTTCGGCCAAGTGGAGGCTGCGTTGTCCAAATATATCATCACGCTCTTCTCTCCCTTCCTTTATTCTTTATATTGTCCGTTTCTAACAGCGAAGGCAACCTATTTTCTGCAGGTTGCCTTGCTTATGCTTTGCTATTTTCAACAAGTTCAAGAATCCGTTCCAAATCTTCCTGAGAAAAATATGAAATTTCAATTTTGCCTCGATTTTTACTTTTTGAAGGCTTAACATGTACCAATGTTCCGAACGCCATGCGCAACCTTTCTTCCCAGTCCTTTACAAAACGTTGAGTTTCTGTGTCTTTTGTTTCGCGTGAAACTTTTTTCTTTTCGCTCATTCTTTTTACTATCTCTTCCAGCTGGCGAACACTGAGCGACTTTTCTTCTACTTCTTTTGCTAGTTCAATTTTTATCTGGTCTTTTTCTACACCGAGCAATGTCCGGGCATGTCCCATTGATAACGTTCCACGTGAAACTCGCTCCTGAATTTCTTTCGGTAATTGAAGAAGACGCAAAAAGTTTGCTACATGTGGCCTGCTTTTTCCTACTTTCTTTGCCAATTCTTCCTGCTTTAATGAAAAAGCTGTCATTAGTTTCTGATAAGCCTGTGCAATTTCAATCGCGTTCAAATCTTCTCGTTGTAAATTCTCGATCAAAGCAATTTGCATGACCTGTTCATCGGTAAACTCACGGACAACTACGGGCACATGTTCGACATTCGCCAATTTAGCGGCTCTAAGCCTCCGCTCGCCTGCTACTAATTCATATCCTTTTATGCTTTTTCTTGCTATTAACGGTTGGATAATACCGTGTTCTTTAATTGAATCAGCAAGCTCATTCAACGCTTCTTCTTCAAAGTATTTGCGGGGTTGATATGGATTGGGCCGGATTTTTTTGATTTCTACTTGTAAAATATGATCTCCTTCATCAATATCAAGCGAAGAAATCAGCGCATCCAGTCCCCGCCCCAGTCGTTTAGTCAATGCCAATCACCTCTCTGGCTAAATCAGTATACACTTCCGCTCCCTTAGAACGGCGATCGTAGGTGATAATCGCTTGGCCGTGGCTGGGTGCTTCACTTAGGCGAACATTGCGCGGGATAATCGTACCATACACTTTTTCTTGAAAATACTTCTTCACTTCATCAATAACCTGAATGCCGAGATTAGTACGGGCGTCCAGCATGGTTAGCAGTACACCTTCGATATATAAATTACGATTTAACTGTTTTTGTACAAGCCGAATTGTGTTCAATAGTTGACTTAACCCTTCCAGCGCGTAATATTCACACTGAATCGGAATCAGGACAGAATCAGCCGCGGTCAGCGCATTAACAGTTAGAATGCCGAGCGAAGGCGGACAATCAATAATAATATAATCATACTTATCCCGTACTGTATCAAGCGCTTTCTTTAGACGTTTTTCTCGCGAATATACAGGCACAAGTTCAATCTCTGCGCCTGCCAGTTGAATGGTAGCCGGCAGCACGAACAATCCCTCAATGTCGGTTGGTAAAATTGCGTCAAGCGTGTTAATGTCGTTAATCAATACATCGTACACACAATAACGAACATTCGCTTTTTCGATTCCAATACCGCTCGTAGCATTTCCCTGGGCATCAATATCAACAAGCAGTACTTTCTTTCCTTCTTTGGCAATACATGCACTAAGATTAACAGAGGTAGTTGTTTTTCCTACGCCGCCTTTTTGATTTGTGACCGCAATAATTTTACCCATACGTTTCACAGAAAAAGGCGCAGGAAGCCCGCCTGTTTAAGAGCGGGAGGAATGCGCCTCATCCTGCTGCCTCCCTTCATTTGGTTTGATAATAATATTCATTAGAATGCCGCATGAGTTTGCCATTCTTAAATCTCTCATGGCTAAAGCCACGAGATTCTTGGCTAAATGATAAAATCTTATTTTTTATTCTTCGGAATTTTAATGATGAATTGATAAAATTCTTCGTGGTCTTCTTCTTGTGTTTCAATATATAAGCCGCTTTGCAACACCATATCTACAGATTGTCTTACAGTATTAATGGCCAGACGTGTATCTTTTGAAAAAGAACGCCGCTTCGGCACAGGTTTTTCGTTCTTCTGCTCCATTATCGACTTGATGCGTTGCTCTGTTTGCTTTACGTTCCACCCTTTTTCTATAATTTCTTTCAAAAGCTTTAACTGGGCCCGCTCATCTTTTAAGACTAATAGAGCCCTAGCGTGCCGTTCAGAAATTTTTCGAGCGAGCAATGCTTCTTGAACCTGTTCTGGCAGATGAAGCAGACGTAATTTATTAGCAATCGTCGACTGGCCTTTCCCCAGCCGGTTCGCCAAGCTTTCCTGTGTTAAGCCATGAATATCAATAAGCTTCTGGTAAGCTATAGCCTCCTCGATTGGAGTAAGCCCTTCTCGCTGCAAGTTTTCAATCAAAGCAATAGAAGCCGCCTGCTCATCATTAAAATCCTTTACAATAGCCGGGATTGTTTCCATACCTAACCTTGTAACTGCGCGCCACCGTCGCTCACCAGCAATAATTTCAAACACGCCTCTTCTTTCCCGTACAACAATTGGTTGAATAATGCCGTGGACTTTTATTGTCTCGCATAGTTCATCAATTTTATCATCATCAAACACAGTTCGAGGTTGATAAGGATTAGGGACAATTTGAGCTACGGGTATCTGTCGAATCTCTTCCTGATCGGTACGTTCTGTTAGACCAAATAATCGAGAAAACTGATCCTTCATAAGACATCACCCACTTCTCCTTCTTTCCAATTTCAATATTCGCCATCATCCCACCTATTTCCTGCACAATGTTTCACGTGAAACATTATGAAAGCGCGCAATCTTATAGAACACGATAAAAAACTTAGCTGCTGTCAAACGCAAGCGCAGGCAACAGCCTTTGTTGCTCCCATACAAATTTGCCGCAAAAAAGGAAAGACGGACAGGCCCCATAAGTTTTTCGCATTTGTCAATGAGAAAAGGCAGCCTTTTGGCTACCTTCTTGTCCTTGTTATACAATTGGTTTCTTGGCGGGAGTACCGGCTTTTCGAGGATAAACAGATGGGGTCTTCTGCTGTTTACGAATAATGATGATGTTGCGTTCCGCTTTTTCTTCCGGAAGTTCAAACGTCTCGACTCTTTCGGTTTTTCCACCAAGAACTTTAATCGCTTTTTTGCCTTCGTTCAACTCCGCTTCAATATCCGCACCTTTCATGACAAGGAACGCGCCGCCCGGTTTAACAAACGGTAAACACAATTCCGCAAGTACGCTCATCCTCGCTACCGCCCGGGCAGTCACAAGATCAAAGCGATCACGGTATTTCTTGTCTTTTCCGGCATCTTCTGCCCGGCTATGGACAAATGAGATATCCACCAGGCCAAGCTGCCTTGCCACTTCTTGCAAAAAGACAAGCCGCTTATTCAACGAATCAAGTATCGTCAATTTTAATGACGGGAAACAAATTTTGAGCGGAATCCCCGGAAAGCCCGCACCTGAACCAACGTCAATTAAACTTTCCGCACCAGTAAACGTATAATAAAACGCCGGTGTAATTGAATCATAAAAATGTTTTTCATATACCTGCTGCTTTTCCGTAATCCCTGTCAAATTCATTTTTTCGTTCCATTCTACAAGTAGCTCATAATACTTCTCAAACTGCTGAAGCTGCTCTTCTGAAAGTTCAATTCCTTTTTCAGCAGTTAATTGTCTCAATGTCACTGCGTCCATGGATCTCTCCTAATTTGCGACTTTTCGATTATAAGATTCGAGATATACAAGTAAAACGGAGATATCCGCTGGCGTTACCCCGGAAATGCGCGATGCCTGGCCAATAGAAAGAGGTTTGACTTTGTTAAGTTTCTGGCGCGCCTCCATTGCAAGACCTTGGATATTCATGTAATCCAGATTTTCTGGTAAACGTTTTTTCTCCATTTTCTTGAGACGGTCCACATCCTGTAATTGCTTGCGGATATATCCTTCGTACTTAATCTGGATTTCAACCTGCTCCGCTACGTCCGCCGGGATCTCCATTTCCGCCGGCGCAATCTGTGCAATATGCTTATAAGTTACTTCCGGACGTTTCAACAAGGAATACAGATCAATCGCATTGTCAAGCTCTTTAGAACCAACCTCGCGCAGCATTTGCTGCACTTCCGGTTGCGGCCCTATTTTCGTTGTCCTCAAGCGTTCCTTCTCTGCTTCGATCGCTTCTTTTTTCTTCAAAAAACGCTGATAACGCTCTTCGCTAATCAAGCCAATTTTATATCCGATTTCCGTAAGACGCATGTCCGCGTTGTCATGACGTAGAAGTAACCGGTATTCCGCCCGGGATGTAAGCAAACGATACGGTTCACTCGTTCCTTTCGTGACAAGATCATCGATCATCACACCAATATATGCTTGCGAACGATCAAGAATGAGCGGCTCTTTACCTTGTACTTTCAACGCGGCGTTAATGCCAGCCATAATTCCCTGGCCCGCCGCTTCTTCGTAGCCGGATGTGCCATTTAATTGTCCCGCTGTGTACAAGTTTTTAAGCCGCTTTGTTTCAAGGGTTGGCCACAGCTGACTCGGTACAATCGCATCATATTCAATGGCATATCCAGGACGCATCATTTTTACGTTTTCCAGACCAGAGATTGTTTTCAGAATTTCTAATTGCACTTCTTCAGGCATGCTTGTGGATAATCCTTGTACATATACTTCTTCTGTATTGCGTCCTTCCGGTTCTAAGAAAATTTGATGACGCGGCTTATCGCTGAAGCGAACAATTTTATCCTCGATAGAAGGACAATAACGAGGACCCGTTCCCTCGATCGCTCCGGAAAACATCGGCGCACGATACAAATTATTGTTGATAATTTCGTGTGTTCTCTCATTCGTATACGTAAGCCAGCATGGTAGCTGATCCTCTACACGAAATTCCGTTGTTTCATAAGAAAATGCCCGCGAAACATCATCTCCCGGCTGAATTTCTGTTTTACTATAGTCAATTGAACTGTTGTGAACGCGCGGCGGCGTACCAGTTTTAAAACGAACCAATTCAAAACCAAGCTCTCTCAAATGATCGGACAATCCGATGGACGGCTGCATATTGTTTGGACCACTTTCATATTGCAACTCACCGATAATAATTTTTCCACGTAAATACGTACCGGTTGTCAATACAACTGCCTTAGCTGCATATTCGGCACCAGTTTTCGTAATCACACCTTTACATACGCCATCCTCAACAATCAAACGCTCAACCATCCCTTGGCGCAACGTCAGATTTTCTGTATTTTCCACCGTTTGCTTCATTGTATGCTGGTATAGAAATTTATCCGCCTGCGCGCGCAACGCACGCACAGCCGGGCCTTTCCCCGTATTTAGCATCCGCATCTGAATATACGTTTTGTCAATATTTTTGCCCATCTCGCCACCGAGCGCGTCGATTTCACGAACCACGTGACCTTTGGCCGGCCCGCCAATCGAAGGGTTACATGGCATATACGCTATCATATCCAGATTAATTGTTAACAGAAGCGTCGAACATCCCATGCGGGCCGCGGCAAGCGCCGCTTCCACTCCCGCATGTCCGGCGCCGACAACAATTACATCAAATGTACCTGCCTGGTATCCCATTTTCGTATTTCCTCCTCCGCGCAATTCTCCGCGCTTTCTTACTACTTTCCAAGACAGAACTGAGAAAAAATCTGATCAATCAAATCATCGCTCACTGCGTCCCCGACCACCTCGCCAAGCAGTTCCCATGTGCGGCGAATATCAAACGCCACCATATCGACAGGCAATCCGTTTTCCACTGCTTCAATCGCTTCTCCAATCGTTCTATACGCTTCCTGTAAAAGCTGAATATGTCGAGAATTGCTTACATATGTTAAATCATCGCTCTGTACCGAGCCGGAGAAGAATAAAGAAGCAATCACTTCTTCAAGTTGTTCGATCCCCTCTTCTTCTTTCACCGAGATGGTAACGAGCGGCAAATCTCCAGCCAGTCTGCGTACTTCTTCCATGTCGATTTTCTGCGGCAAATCAGTCTTATTAACAATAACAATTGCGTTCATCGGTTTAACGACCGCAAGCAAATTACGATCCTCATCCTCTAACTCTTCCCCAAAGTTCAGCACCAAGAGAACCAAATCAGCCTTTCCCAGCATCTCACGCGATTTCTCGACCCCAATACGCTCGACAATATCTTCGGTCTCCCGAATCCCTGCAGTGTCAACAAGGCGTAACGGAACACCCCGGACATTGACATATTCCTCGATAATATCACGCGTCGTGCCAGGAACATCTGTAACGATGGCTTTCACCTCCTGTAGCAAGCTGTTTAAAAGCGACGATTTTCCCACGTTTGGCCGACCAACAATAACGGTAGCCAAACCTTCGCGCAGAATTTTTCCCTGCTTTGCTGTGCTTAGAAGCTTTTCGATCTCTCCCTGTACCCAGCGGCTTTTCTCGGACAACAAAGTTCGTGTCACTTCGTCCACATCATGCTCAGGATAATCAATTGTTACTTCAATATGTGCCATTAATTCGAGCAGCTGCTGACGCAGTTTACCAATAAGTTTTGACAACTTACCTTGCACCTGATTAAGCGCCACTTTCATCGCACGATCCGTCTTAGCGCGAATCAAATCGATAACCGCTTCCGCCTGCGACAAATCGATTCGACCATTAAGAAATGCCCGCTTCGTAAACTCGCCCGGTTCGGCCATGCGTACCCCCTGCGCAAGTACAAGATCTAGTACGCGCTTTACGGACACAATCCCTCCATGGCAATTCACTTCGACAACATCTTCCCTCGTAAACGTACGCGGTGCCCGCATAACAGAAACCATCACTTCTTCTAAAGTTTCACCGTTTTCATCTATTAGATGCCCGTAATTGATGGTATGACTATCCACAGTGGATAATTTTTGACGTCCTTTAAATATTTTATCCACAGCTGCAATCGCATCCGATCCGCTCACGCGAATAATGGCGATACCACCCTCACCCAGAGGCGTTGCAACGGCTGCTATTGTATCAAAATCCATTTTATGTCACCACGCAAAAGGCATGTTTTTTAAAGCTTTCCCTAAATTTATAGGATAACATACTTCATCAATATTTGAGAACAAAACAAAAGTTCATTAGTAAAGTATCATCTTTACTTTATCCACAAAAAACCTCCCTACAATAAAAAGCAGGGAGGTTTCTATATTTATTATTACTTTTTCAAAGTGATAACCACACGTCGGTACGGCTCCGTCCCTTCGCTAAACGTCTCTACCTGTGGGTGATTTTGCAGTCGGCTATGAATCATCTTCCGTTCCGCTGGATTCATCGGTTCCAGACGTACTGGTTTTCGGGTTTTAGCTACTTGGCGCGCCATCCGATCTGCTAGCTGCTCCAGTGCCCCTTTCCGTTTTTCACGGTAATCCCCCGCATCCAGCACAATTCGCACTCGCTTATCCATATGCCGGTTTGTCACCACATTTACTAAATATTGAAGTGAATCAAGCGTTTGGCCGCGGCGACCGATGACGAGACCAAGCCCTTGGCCTTTTAGGTTAAAGATTACTTTCCCATCTTCTTCGATCTGTTCCACTTGGACATGAAGCCCCATTGTAGCGAGTACTTCTTCCAAAAACGCTTTCCCTCGGCGGATCGCATCTACTCTCACTGCCTCCCTGGGCATTTCCGGTGTTTCTTCCGCCTCTTCAACATTTTCTTCTAGGGAAGAAATGGCTATTTTTTCAGGTTCAGGCACAGGTTCATTTACAGACGACTCTTCCAGAACACCAGAAACTTCATTTTTTTCTAGTTTTTCCTGTAGAATTACTTCCACTTTTGCGTCACGAGCACCAATTAACCCAAAAAAGCCTTTACTTGGCTCCTCCAGCACACGGTATGTAACCATGTCGCGCGTGGTCTGAAGCTCCCGCAACGCTGATTGAATCGCGTCTTCTACTGTTTTTCCCGTTGCCGTCACCTTTTTCACTTGGCCGTTCCTCCTTTAGGAGCAGTATCGCGATAAAGGAAATATGTTTGAACAATAGTAAAGATGTTTCCGTATACCCAGTACAAAGATAAGGCAGACGGAAGGGTCATAGAGATGACAAGAATCATAACCGGCATCAAATATAGCATCATTTTCATTTGCGGATTTTCAGCAGCAGCCGCATTGTTTCGCATCATCATCCATTGTTGCAAATACGTGGTTATAGCTGCAATAATCGGTAAGATGAAATACGGGTCTTTTGCGCCAAGCTGCAGCCATAGAAAACTATGGGAGCGAATTTCTCCTGTCCGAATAATCGCATGATAAAAAGCAAGCAAAATCGGCATCTGGATTAAAATCGGCAAACATCCAGAAAGCGGGTTGATTTGATGCGTTTGGTACAGCTTCATCATTTCTTGCTGATAACGTTGCGGATCGTTTTTGAACCTATCGCGCAGCTTCATCATCTCAGGCTGCAATTCCTGCATCTTCTTGCTGCTTTTCATCTGTTTTATCATGAGCGGCAAAATCGCTACGCGAACAATAATAGTTACGATTAAAATCGCAATTCCGTAGTTTCCACTGGCCAAAGCCGCCGATTCTTGTAACAACCAAGAAAGCGGATATACAAAAAACTTGTCCCAAATTCCTCTGTTCGGGTCGATCGGCAAAGGATGATTCGGGTTGGCGGCGGTACATCCTGCGGAAAATACAGCGATTAGCGCAAAAAGCAGTGCCAGTTTTAATCGCTTGGGAAGCAAGAAAATTCCCCCTTGCAACTTATGTATTTTCAATTATTATACTTGCCGAAAGAAAAAAATGAAAACTTTCTGACACAAATATTATTATCAAATATTATTATCAAGATGTATTTTTTCCTCTTTTCGTTCCTTTGAATAAACGGGCTTTCCTCATGCAATGGTAGAGGCTTTCTTTAAATTGATGAAATCCCAGCTCCACAGCAGGCAGACGGCAAATCACAATGAAGTCAACGTTCGGTTTAATCTCATCCGCGCGCAGGCGAATCGCCTCTTTGATGATTCGCCGCAGCCGATTGCGCGTAACCGCCTTTCCCATCTTTTTGCTGACAGAAACCCCTACCCGAAAAGCGTCCTGTCCCTCTTTTTCCAGATAATAAATAACGAATTGGCGGTTCGCAACAGAAGTGCCCTGTTTAAAAACAATCTGGAATTCCTCATTTTTTCGCAACCTGTTCTTGCGATACAAAGGACACACTCCTTATCTGCTGCTGTCTTCCCCGCTTTATCCTCCAATAAAACGGTAGAAAAGGCCACTATGGGAGTGGCCTTATGCTGACAATACTTTTCTTCCTTTTCTGCGACGGCGTGCAAGAACTTTACGACCGTTCTTTGTGCTCATACGAGCGCGGAAGCCGTGAACTTTTTTACGCTTACGATTGTTTGGGTTAAAAGTCGGTTTCATTATATCCACCTCCTTGGGAAGGTTCCATCCAAAATAACAATATTATAGACAGTCTAAGTTATTATATCTATCCCAGGAGTGAGATGTCAAGCTGTCATTCTTTATCCACATTTTTTATTTCCCAATCCCCTGTGAGTAAATTATTTCCCGAAATCAAATTACCCACACATTTCTCCAAAAGATATTCACAAAATCTAGTGTTGTGAATATCTTTTATACACAAGGTATAGAATTTGTGGATAACTATCAAAAAAACGTTGCGGTGATTAGCTTTATCTGCTATCATGATTTTGTTTTAATCGGTGGATAACTTGACGTTACCAATGTATTTATCCACAATATGTGGATAAAATTGTGGACATTTTTAAACATAGTGTGGAAAATACCATCCACATGTATGGGGATTTTGTCAAAAGACAGTAAGAAGCCTTTGCGGTGCTCGCTCAAAATATAAACGAATTATCCACAATGTCTTTTGCTATCGCCGCCTATTAAGCATTACATGCTTCTTCTTAAAAAAACACGGTTCAGCAAAGCTGTTATATGGGAAGGGGAAGGAGAAGGAAGGAGACACATGGTTACCAATGCTAAAGAACTTTGGGATACTATCTTATCACATATACAAACCCGCATTAGCAAACCCAGTTTTGAAACATGGCTAAAATCAACAAAAGCCACGTCGCTCGACGACAATACGCTCTTAATTACTGCTCCTAACGAATTTACGCGGGACTGGCTCGAATCAAGATATTCCGAATTAATTCTAGAAACATTGTATGAGGTAACCGGCAAAGTTATTACAATCAAATTTGTTGTCCCTACCTCAAACTCCCAACAAAACGAACCGGAAATGGGTACGGTTCCCGCTTCAAAAGAAAAACGTAGCTCGACGCAAGACGACTCCCCCCAAACGATGCTAAACCCGAAGTATACATTTGATACATTTGTCATTGGAGCGGGGAATCGCTTTGCGCATGCGGCTTCTCTTGCAGTCGCTGAAGCGCCTGCAAAGGCTTACAACCCACTTTTTATCTACGGAGGCGTTGGGCTGGGAAAAACGCATCTAATGCACGGAATCGGTCATTATGTACTTGAGCAAAACCCAAACGCCCGAGTCGTTTATCTGTCGTCCGAGAAATTTACAAATGAATTTATTAATTCGATCCGTGATAATCAAACAGTCAATTTCCGCAACAAATACCGGAACGTAGACATTTTGCTTATTGACGATATTCAATTCCTAGCCGGAAAAGAACAGACGCAGGAAGAATTCTTCCATACATTCAACACCTTGCATGAAGAAAGCAAGCAAATCGTAATTTCAAGCGATCGGCCCCCCAAAGAAATTCCGACGCTAGAAGACAGGTTACGCTCCCGTTTCGAATGGGGGCTAATTACCGATATTCAACCTCCGGATTTGGAAACAAGAATCGCCATTTTACGCAAGAAAGCAAAAGCGGAAAACCTAGAAATTCCAAACGAGGTTATGGTGTATATTGCCAACCAAATCGATACGAATATCCGTGAGTTGGAAGGAGCGCTTATTCGTGTCGTTGCCTATTCCTCTCTTATTAATCGGGACATCGACACAGAACTGGCAATAGAGGCACTAAAAGATATTATTCCTTCCAACAAGCCACGTATCATCAACATCGCAACCATTCAGCAAGCTGTAGGTGAATACTTCAATCTAAAATTGGAGGATTTTAAAGCGAAGAAACGAACAAAGTCCGTCGCGTTCCCACGGCAAATTGCCATGTATCTATCCAGAGAGCTAACCGATTATTCCCTGCCAAAAATCGGGGAAGAATTTGGTGGACGCGATCATACCACCGTCATTCACGCGCATGAAAAAATTACGAAGGCTTTACAAAACGATCGCCAGTTACAAGGAACCATTCAGGAATTAATCGATAAGATTAAAAACGGCCGATAAATTTCGATTAGCCTGCCTGTGCACAAATGTGAATAACCAACATAGCCTGTACACAAAGTTATCCACATGTGTATAGGCTTTATTTCTTTTTTACACCAAACTTATTCACATATCCACCTCCTCTATTACTATTACTGGATATAAAAAAAGAATAAAATAAAAGTATATGATAAAATGACCAAGAAGATTCCTAAAAGGGGGATACAATGAAGTTTACAATTCAAAGAGAGCAACTGACGAATGCGATTAATATAGTGAGCAAAGCTGTGTCGTCCAGAACAACGATTCCGATTCTTACAGGAATTAAGATTGTAGCTCATGAGGATGGAATTACATTGACAGCAAGCGACTCGGATATTTCAATTGAACAATACGTCCCGATGGAATCGGGAGAACATCAGTGGATTGAAGACATTACGCCAGGCAGTGTTGTTCTGCCCTCTAAATTTTTAGGGGAAATTGTACGGAAGTTGCCGGGCGAACAAGTAACTATTTCAGTGAATGAACGGTTTATTACTACCATTTCTTCTGGACGTTCAGAATTTAACCTGAATGGTATGAATGCTGAAGATTATCCGTGTCTGCCGCAAATTGAAGAGGATAAGATACTTAGTTTACCTTCTGATTTGTTAAAAACAATGATTCGTCAAACGGTCTTTGCGGTTGCTACTACAGAAACCCGACCGATTCTGACAGGCGTTATGTGGGAACTGAGAGACGGACAACTTTCGTTCGTGGCCACAGACAGTCATCGTCTAACTACAAGAAAAGCCTCCGTTGAATCAGCGGCAAGTTTAAGTTTCGATAATGTAGTTATTCCAGGAAAAAGTTTGATTGAGCTTAGTAAAGTTCTCCCAGACGATGACCAACTAGTGGATCTTGTTATTACAGATAATCAAATTTTGGTAAAGATTAACTATATTCTTTTTTACTCTCGTATTTTGGACGGAACATACCCGGATACAAGCCGTATTATTCCGCAAAATACGAAAACGGAGATAATTTTATCGACAAAAGAGTTTTTAGGGGCAATAGAACGGGCAAGCTTATTAGCAAGAGAAGGGAAAAATAACATTGTTCGCCTGTTTACGCGTCCGGATGGAATGGTCGAGATTTCTTCTAATACGCCGGAAGTAGGGAAAGTAACCGAAGAGGTTGCACCTTCCTCCGTAGATGGTGAAGACGTAAAAATCTCATTTAATGCGAAATACATGATTGATGCACTTCGGGCCGTAGATAGCGAAAATATCCGCATCGGTTTTACTGGTGCGATGAGTCCATTTATCATTCGTCCAACGGAGCATGATTGGATCTTACACCTTATTTTGCCTGTGAGAACGAATCAATAGGGAGCGGTTACATCATAATGGAGAAAAAAAAGGTTACTATTACGACGGAATATATCCCCCTCGGCCAATTTTTGAAATTGGCCGAGATTATTGATACAGGCGGACAGGCAAAAATATTTCTTGCCCAAACACATGTTGAGGTAAATGAAGAGCCAGAGAATCGACGCGGCAAAAAGTTGTATAATGGAGATACGGTTTACGTAGAAGGGTTCGGCACATATGAAGTGTTACGTCAAACCGTGAAGTAGCCAGCGGCATGCTTTATCCATAGAAAAGCGTGCGAGCCGGGAGGGAAGACGGTTTGATATTGAGAGAATTGGAATTGACACATTACAGGAATTTTGAGCATGTCCACGTACATTTTGACGCTCCTATTGTTTTATTTGTCGGTTCAAACGCGCAGGGAAAGACAAACATGCTGGAATCAATTTACGTTCTGGCGATGGCGAAATCACACCGCACAAACAAAGACAAAGAATTAATCGGGTGGGACGCTTCGTTTTCCCGCCTGTCTTGCCGGTTAGATCGTCGGGGTAGCCCGGTAACGCTGGATATTCAGCTTACCGCAAAAGGGAAAAAAGCCAAAGTCAATCAATTAGAACAGCGCCGTTTGAGCGATTATATCGGCGCTATGAACGTCGTGATGTTCGCGCCCGAAGATTTAAGCATCGTAAAAGGAAGCCCGAATGTCCGTCGCCGTTTTCTCGATATGGAAATCGGGCAGGTATCCAAGTCTTACTTGTATAATATGCTGCAGTACCAAAAACTTGTGCAACAGCGCAATCAAGCGATGAAAGAACTACAGACGGGCAAGGCGTTTCGCGATATGCTTGACGTTTACAATATCCAGATGGCAAATCTCGCTGTGAAAGTGCTGCAAAAACGTTTCGTTTTCATGGATAAACTGGAAAAGTGGGGGCGGGAAATCCATGCCCAAATCACTCAGGGAAAAGAAAAATTGACGCTTTCGTATGAAAGTACGTTCCCGGTTACAAAAGATATGTCGGAAAACGAAGCAGAAGAAGTTGTCTACAAATACCTTACCTCTATTCAGGAGCGGGAAATCGTCCGGGGCACCAGTCTGGCTGGACCGCACCGTGATGATATCCATTTTTTTATTAACGGAACGAGCGTTCATCGATATGGTTCACAAGGACAGCAACGTACAACCGCGCTTTCATTAAAGCTGGCAGAGATTGAATTAATTCGTCAGGAGGTGGGAGAGTACCCGCTTCTTCTTCTTGATGACGTGCTGTCCGAGTTGGATGCTAATCGACAGACCCACCTTTTGCAAAATATTAAAGACCGCGTGCAAACGTTTGTGACTACGACAGGCGTAGAGGGCTTATATCATCAGACATTGCAGCAGGCTGCGCTTTACCGGGTAAAACAAGGAACTATTACGCGGGAATAATGAAGGAGGAACCGTATGTTTATTCATTTGGGTGGCGATATGGTAGTACGTGCCAAAGATGTAATCGCGATTCTTGATTACCACATGAAGCAATCCTCTAAGATTACCCGGCAATTTTTGCAGAAGGCAGAGGAGTCTGGCCGCGTTGTCGCGCTTGGGGATGAACAAGCGAAATCGTATGTTGTGACGAAAGATAAAATTTATTGTTCTCCGATTTCATCTCTAACGTTGAAGCGTCGCGCTCATTTTTTAGAAAGCAGGTGAGACTTATATGACAGATAATGCGCAGAACAATTATGGAGCAAGTCAGATTCAGGTTCTTGAAGGTCTGGAAGCGGTTCGGAAACGTCCCGGCATGTATATTGGATCGACGAGTACTCGGGGATTGCATCATCTCGTTTGGGAAGTTGTAGACAACAGCATTGACGAAGCGCTTGCCGGGTATTGTGATGATATCCACGTATATGTTCATCCGGATAACAGTATAACGGTTACAGACAACGGACGAGGCATTCCGACGGAAATTCACGAAAAAACCGGCAGATCCACAGTTGAGACCGTTTTAACCGTATTGCATGCCGGCGGTAAATTCGGCGGTGAAGGATATAAAGTATCCGGCGGTTTGCACGGGGTGGGCGTGTCTGTCGTAAACGCGCTGTCTAAATCACTGACTGTAGAAGTGAAACGGAATGGCAAGCGTTATAAGCAAAGTTATTCGTACGGAGAACCGCTTGATGAACTGAAGGTGGTCGGGGAAGCGGAAGACACGGGAACGGAGGTAACTTTCTTGCCTGATCCGGAGATTTTTACAGAAACAACCGTGTTTGACTACGAAATTTTGCAGAAGCGTTTGCGCGAGCTGGCGTTTTTAAACCGCGGCATACGTATTACCTTGCATGATGAGCGGGAGAACAAGACAGAGACTTTCCATTATGACGGTGGCATTAGCTCTTTTGTAGAATATCTGAATAAAAACCGGGAAAAACTCCATGAGCCTCCGATTTATATCGACGGCGAAAAAGACGGTCTCATGGTTGAGATTGCTCTTCAATATAACGATTCGTTTGCCAGCAATATTTATTCTTATGCTAACAACATTCACACGCATGAAGGCGGAACGCACGAGTCCGGCTTTAAGAGCGCACTAACGCGGGTGATTAATGATTACGCACGCAAGCATAACTTGCTGAAAGACAAAGACGGAAATCTGACAGGCGATGATGTGCGTGAAGGATTGACGGCGATTATTAGTGTAAAAATTCCAAACCCGCAGTTTGAAGGCCAGACGAAAACAAAGCTTGGAAATAGTGAAGCGCGTGGTATAACGGAATCGTTGTTTGCTGAGCATTTTTTCACTTTCCTTGAGGAGCATCCGCAAGAAGCAAAGAAAATTGTGGAAAAGTCGATGATGGCGGCACGTGCTCGGGAAGCGGCCCGGAAAGCGAGGGAACTTACCCGGCGGAAGAACGCGCTGGAATTTAGCTCATTACCGGGAAAACTGGCCGATTGTTCTAGTCGGGACGCTTCCATCAGCGAGTTGTACATTGTCGAGGGAGATTCAGCCGGAGGTTCAGCAAAGCAGGGGCGCGACCGTCAATTCCAAGCGATTTTACCGCTGAAAGGTAAGATTTTGAACGTGGAGAAAGCGCGCTTGGATAAGATTCTTTCCAACATGGAAATACGAGCGATTATTACCGCCTTAGGAACGGGAATCGGGGAAGATTTCGATCTTTCTAAAGCCCGTTATCATCGGATTATTATTATGACGGATGCTGACGTAGACGGGGCGCATATTCGTACCCTTCTCCTCACATTCTTCTTCCGCTATATGCGACCGTTGATAGAGAATGGTTACGTTTATATTGCACAGCCGCCTTTATACAAATTCCAGCAGGGAAAAGTCATTCGCTATGCTTATAATGATGCTCAGCTCGCGAAGATTAGAGCGGAAGCGTCACCACGTCCGGAACCAAATATTCAACGGTATAAGGGTCTTGGTGAGATGAATCCAGAACAGCTATGGGAAACTACCATGGACCCTGAAAGCCGTACGCTATTACGCGTTACGTTGGAAGACGCGATGCAGGCGGATGAAATTTTTGAGATGTTGATGGGGGATAAAGTCGAACCGCGGCGTGATTTTATCCAGGAAAACGCAAGAAAAGTTCGCAACCTCGATATTTAACAAAAAATAAGCCTTCTTCTTTAATTAAGAGGGCTTATTTTTGTGCGTAAACGGAGATAAATGATATAATAAAACTTATGGGCAAAATGATTGCGACCTGCTGTGAGTGGGCCAAATAAACGTTGAACGACGGAGGTAGTTTAATGGCCGAACAACAATCTAACGTTATTGATATTAATATAAACCAGGAGATGCGCGAATCATTCCTTGAATATGCGATGAGCGTTATTGTGAGTCGCGCTCTTCCGGATGTTCGCGATGGTCTGAAGCCTGTTCACCGCCGGATTTTATATGCGATGAACGAGATGGGAGTTACCCCTGATAAACCATACAAAAAGTCGGCACGTATTGTTGGGGACGTTATTGGTAAATACCATCCGCACGGAGATTCGGCTGTATATGAAACAATGGTGCGGATGGCGCAGGATTTTTCCTACCGTTATCCGTTGGTTGACGGACATGGGAACTTTGGCTCCATTGATGGGGATTCCGCAGCTGCCATGCGTTATACGGAAGCGCGGATGTCGAAAATCGCCACGGAGCTTATGAGAGATATTAACAAGGATACGATTGATTTTGGCCCTAATTACGATGGCAATGAACAGGAGCCGCTTGTAATGCCGGCCCGTTTTCCACATCTTCTTGTAAATGGGACATCTGGGATTGCGGTAGGGATGGCAACAAATATTCCTCCGCATAATTTGCGGGAAGTGATTGACGGAATTTTGTTGCTTATTGAGAATCCCGATTGTACAAGCCGCGACTTGATGGAGCATATCATCGGCCCTGATTTTCCAACAGGAGCATATATTATGGGACGAGGCGGAATCCGTCGCGCGTATGAAACGGGACGAGGTTCCATTATTATCCGGGCAAAAGCGGAAATTGAAGATCAGGGAAATAAGCCAAAGATTATTGTGACGGAAATACCGTATCAGGTAAATAAGGCACGTTTGATTGAAAAAATCGCAGAACTGGTTCGTGAAAAGAAACTGGACGGTATCACTGATTTGCGTGATGAGTCGGATCGAAATGGCATGCGGATCGTCATTGAACTCAGACGTGACGTAAACCCGCAGGTTGTATTAAATAATTTGTATAAGCACACAGCCATGCAGACGAGTTTTGGAATTAATATGTTAGCGCTCGTAAATAATGAGCCACGCATTTTGAATTTGAAGCAGATGCTTTATTATTATCTGGAACATCAGAAAGAAGTCATTCGCCGTCGTACCGAATATGATTTACGGAAAGCGGAGGCAAGACTCCACATTGTTGAGGGTTTGCTGAAAGCAATCGACATTGTGGACGATTTAGTGGATCGTGAGGGGCCGATCCGCTCTGCTTCTGACCGTGAAGAAGCGCGTGGTTATTTGATGGCCGAGACCTTCTCGATGAAGGGACGGGAAGTTCCACTCGGTTTTACGCTGGAGCAGGCGAACGCAATTCTGGATATGCGTTTGCAAGCGTTGACTGGTCTTTCGATTGAACGTCTGACAGAAGAATACAATGAATTGTCTGCATTAATTGCCGAGTTACGTGCGATCCTTGGTGATGAAAGTAAAATTTTAGAAATTATTAGTGAGGAATTAACCGAAATTAAGGAAAAATACGGGGATGATCGTCGGACCGAAATTACGGTAGATATGAACAATATTGAGGATGAGGATTTAATTCCGCAAGAAGAAGTTGTTATCTCTCTTACGCACCGCGGTTATATTAAACGGTTACCTGTGGATACGTATCGGGCGCAGAAACGCGGTGGTCGCGGTGTGCAGGGGATGAGTACGCGTGAAGATGATTTTGCGCAACACTTGATTACAACGAATTCGCATAACTATCTTTTGTTTTTTACAAACAAAGGAAAGGTATATCGTTTAAAAGCATACGAGATTCCCGAATTGAGCCGTACCGCAAAGGGCATTCCAATTATTAATTTGCTGCAGATTGAACAGGGTGAGCACATCCAAACCATTATCCCGATTAAGGAGTTTACTGATAACCATTACTTGTTCTTTGCCACGAAGCAAGGGATCGTGAAGCGGTCAGATTTGGCTTCTTTTAGTAATATTCGTCGTATCGGTTTGTTTGCTATTAATTTGCGGGAAGATGACGAACTTGTGGGTGTTCGGTTAACTGACGGAGATCAGAACATCATTATGGGAACCAAAAAGGGGATGTCCATTCTGTTCTCGGAAAAGGACGTACGAATGATGGGGCGTTCTGCGACCGGCGTAAAAGGTATTCATTTAAGTGAAGAAGATTGCGTAATTGACATGGACATTGCTGAAGAAAACGCTGATGTGCTTATCGTTACTTCGCGCGGTTACGGCAAGCGTACCCCACTGTCTTCTTACCGTTTTCAATCCCGCGGAGGTAAAGGAATTAAGACATTGCATTTGACAGAACGTAACGGGGTAGTCGTGGGGTTAAAAGTTGTGAATGAGAAGAATGACTTAATGCTGGTGACATCTACCGGTATTATCATTCGGCTTAGTGTAAAAGACATTTCTTCCATGGGTCGCAATACGCAAGGAGTTAAATTAATTCGTCTTGACGAGCAGGAAGAAGTAGCGACTGTGGCCAAAGTAGAAGTAACAGAAGAGACGGCGGAAGTGCAGGAAATAACGAGTGAGGTTGTCGAACCTTCATAGTAAGTTTGATTATGAAGAAAAGCCGAAAAGTTTTACAGGAGGGCAGCGTGCATAAGCGCTGCTTTTCCTTTTTAAATAAGTGCAAGACGATTGACTAATACGGTCGGTTTTGTTTTTTTAGCGAAGTTTGAAAAGCTGAGAGAAGCATTAGGTTTTCTTCTCTTCTGGGATAAAGATTTTTATTTAAACCAAAAACGTGGTACATTATCCAATACTGCTGTTTAAAAACAAAGCATTCAACAATAAATGGTAAGTGAGTTTAAATTTTTTATAAAAAAGTGCTTGCTATTTATTTTAGAATGTAATAAGATAAAGAAGTCGCCGCTGAAACGCGGTGAAAATGAAAAAGAAGTTCCTTGAAAACTGAACAGTGACACTCGTTTGTGTGCGAGGTAAATATCCCATGAAAGTGAAGGTCAGCTTCAAAGTTGATTTCAGGCACTTTTATGGGGCCCGAAAAACATTCTTTACTTTATGAGCTAGCTTACGAGCTTGCGTATCAATCTTCAACTTTTTTGGAGAGTTTGATCCTGGCTCAGGACGAACGCTGGCGGCGTGCCTAATACATGCAAGTCGAGCGAACCGATGGAGTGCTTGCATTCCTGAGGTTAGCGGCGGACGGGTGAGTAACACGTAGGCAACCTGCC
>NZ_FNDE01000085.1 GCF_900099925.1 Aneurinibacillus thermoaerophilus
TCAAATTCGTCCGCATATTTGGAAGCAGAGCCGCGCTCCGTATCAATCACCGCAACCTTCTCGCCAAGTCCGCTGGCAAGCCGGAGAGATGTGTACGTCTTTCCGGCTCCGGACGGACCGCACAGCGCAATTCTGGCGCGTGATTTTGCCTTTGTGGCTTTTACAAATGCCATCTCTATCACCTCTAGTTAATAAATTCCTTGCGGCAGCATGCGCACACAACCCCATATGGTTCCAGTTCCCTTCCGTGATACACCGGGGAAGTTTTCTCCCCCGGCTCAATCGGATCGCCGCACATCACGCATCTATCGAATGCTAAGAGAGCAGCTTGCTTCAAGTCTTGCACCCGGAATCACCTGCCCGTCTTTGAGCAGTTCATACAAGCGCTGCTTGTCCGCTTTTGGAGGTTGAGGAATCAGAAACTCCGCTGGAAGCGCTGCTTCATCCACCACCACACTCGGTCGGTTATTCCGGATCCCAACAGTGAGGATTGCCCCTTTCACTTTCGTAAGCCCGGCCTGCTCCAGTGTAGAAAGTGCGTATTGTTTCAGCCCATCCATCCGGGCTTCCAGTGCCTTTCTTCGGGCTGCCAGGCGCTGTTCTTCCTCTTTCAGCGCCTTGGCTTCAGCATCCATCGTTTTAATCATCTTGGCGATATTCTCGACCTTAGCCTCGATTGCTTCCTCAATGGATTCGAGTGTGTCGGCTAAGCTTACTGCCTGTTCCTCATCCTGCATCGTGTCCATAAGTGCTTGATAAGCATCAGCTAACTCGTACAGTTTCATAAATGGCATCCTCCTCTATCGTTTCTCCGCCGAATAGGTCGTCTATTCCCTCTGCCATCCGCAGTAGTTGTTGCAGCGTTTCTTTCTCCTTCTTGAGCGCGAACAACTCACCGGAAGCAAAGCCACTTGCGAACCCTTTCGCGAAGTCATGTTCTTCTGTAGCAAGCGCTGCCTCTTTTGCTTCCTTGGCGAAAGCCATTCTGCCTTCAACAAGGCGAAGCTCATATTGGAGGAAGGCCAGTATACCAAGCTGTTTTTGCATACTTTTCACCCCATATTTGATTTTCAAAGTACGTTCGTGATAAGATTTGAGTATCCAATTATCAAAGCTGTTGATGACCGGTGGCTGCCGGTCATTTTTTATTTACCCGGCAACCTTCTGAGTTGCAAAATCAGCAATATATCCTCGGATACAATCATATCCGTCATGGAGATACTCTCCCTCTACTTCCCAGACTTCTTCACCTTCATAGACCTCTCCGCCGCAAGAAAGGCATTCTCCAACAACATGGGTTTCTTGCGGATCTGCAAGACCTTGTGAGAATCTATCCATCAGGCATTCACTCCTTCGATTTTGATGCCAAGGATGTTGAGAGTATCCCGAATGGCTTGTCGGTATGCATTACCGTATGTTTCCCACGGGTCTACGCTTTCGTACTTCTCGCGCACCTTCTCTTCCGGTGTCATCTCTACTTCGTAGCCGACAATTACAGCGCGAGCGAACGTTTCGACATCAAGATGATTTAATGGGTGCAGCCCCATTTCCTTAGCCCAACACTCTCCTCCGCTGTGGCTTATGTGTGCGATTAACAAAGAACTGATATCGTTTTGATAAGCTTTTAAACTCTTGGCAATTTCTAAAGCATCAGCCTGCGCTTTTGTTAACTTCACTTTCTCCATGCTTTCACCTCACTTCGTTTTATTGGTGCCAGCGCCCCTACCCCTACGCTGGCTGTACAGCCCTTTAGCTGCGCCTATGTAGTTCTTGTTGTGGTGGCCCTGTCGGACTTGCACCGACTGTAGGCTTGTCCCATCGGGCCAAAAAGTCAGGGCATCGCCCTGTAAGATAGTAAAGGTTGGAAGA
>NZ_FNDE01000086.1 GCF_900099925.1 Aneurinibacillus thermoaerophilus
GTTCGAGTCTCTCCGGGCACGCCATTTATGCCGATGTGGCGGAATTGGCAGACGCGCACGACTCAAAATCGTGTGGGGTACCCCCCGTGTGGGTTCGACTCCCACCATCGGCATCAAAAAGGAGACTTTGGGTTTGTGGAAAGCCTACTAATAAAAGTTTTATGACATACTATTTTTACTGCATACAATCTTCGTACTGTGTATTACTTATTAAAAGCTAAATCACCTAATTCATCAATGTTAATACTCCAAATATCATCGCCATTATATATAGCGACCTCATTAGCTTCTCTATTGAAGTAAAGTGAATATTTTTCTTTTTCTTTAATCAATTCCATGTCCTTCAAATATTGTTCCATATCTTGCATTTTCATTCCCCTTCCTTATTTAGTAGTTTGTGTTATTGTGAAACAATTGTTATTTTAAAAGCATTTCAAATGTCTATATTTCACTACTTAATCCGAAAAGCCTAAATTTTTAAATGAAGTTTCAATGGATATGTATGCAACGAATCCGTTCGACATTTACTTGTCATTCAAAACACAAGAGATAAACGCTTTTAAGATGCCTTCAAGAGAATACAATACAGATGTTCCTTTAAGAAGTGTTTTACAAGAATTAAAAGGATTGACGAATTGATTAGATAGTTTGCACACTGTAGCCTTGTAAAAAATTGTTTAATAATGATTGATTAAAAGTAGACGTTAAATCATAAAATGTCTACTTTTACAATGGTAATATGCACCAATGTAGTGTGTAGAAAAGGGTTGAGTAGATTAACCAATGGTTTTAGACGGCTTATGCTATATAAAAAAGTGAATCGAAATATATTGGGATTCATGCGTTCGATAGAATCTACATGTTTTGTTTTGTATTTCGAGGACTTATTTTAAAACTATTTGGTTTTTTTATCACTTTCTGTATTTTTTTACAAAAAAACTATTGACATCCATTTTTTTGATATTTTATATTATGAGTTGTAAGAAGAAAATTAAAAGGTGAAATTTTATGAAAACTAAAACTATTAGTAGGATGGTAAAAGGAGTCTTAGCAACATCGCTTGCTACAGCCGTTGCGTTTGGGGTAAGGCAAGAGTCATTGGCGGCTTCGCCTCAAAACCAAGAGAATGTTGTTAAACCACAGGCAGGTGTCATTACTCCTCAGTCTATTGTTTCAAAAACGAAGTCAGTAACTTTTAAGGCTGGAGGAACTTATCAAACGTTAAGCATTACAGGAACTTTTGAAACACAATATAGTGATATTTATGAGAGACAAATGTTTGCGGGAATTAAATCTATAACTTCGAAAGTAACAACTGGTGGAAGCTGGAAACAAACAGGGTATGAAGTACGGCTAATTGATGGTGGTCGTACATATGTTATTATTGTATCAGGATATTTTACAATAGCTGGAGTAACTTATACAGTTACAGAAAGCGTAGAATTTTATTGTAATGCTGATGGTTCCATTAGCTGATGAGAAAACTTCATTTTAACGAATGCCGAAATTTGAAATACAGGTGAAATTTAACATGAATAGCGATTCATCCCCCACCTACGTCGGAGGCGTGGAGGAAGGGGACTTCTCGCGTGTTATGTTAAAAAGCACTTTTCCTCTTCAGTAAAGAGGAAAAGTGCTTTTTTCTTTATTAAAACTAGACTTGCCCAAAATTTGATACAAAATTTACCATGTAGAAAGAACCGAAGGTTCTCCTAGGCAGCTTGTAACTGATTTTTTATCAAATCC
>NZ_FNDE01000088.1 GCF_900099925.1 Aneurinibacillus thermoaerophilus
CTTTCTTCTTGTCATTGATGTCTTCCCCCTCTGTCACTATAAGTGTAATCAAAATACACCCTTAGTGTCCAACTTCTCTAGGGGGCTAAAGAGATGGCACACCGTAATCTTAAGGATTGTTCAAAACAGAAATGGACTGCGAACGCTAATCACTTAAGAATCCCCTGGCTTTAGCCATGTGGAGTGTCAAATTCCGTTCATATTTTATTAGTTAAATCATAGCAAAAAACCTATCGTTGTTTATTTTATTATAACAGTAGACTCCAAAAATCGAGCCGCCCTATATGGGGCGGCCTCTTTTGTTTTTAGTATTTATTGTTTTTTCCACCTGTTTTATCCCGCATAAAGAAATAAACTAGCAGAACCGCAATTACCACAGCAGGAATAGTAACGACTAATCTTACTGTTTGCTCGGAAATAGTTATGCTAAACAAGCCAACTAAGATAGCGACGATAACGGCTGAAATGAGTGCCTTTTTCGCGCTGTTACTCACAGACTCCCTCCTTTACTGTGGGGAAACACTTGGCAGCATAGGAGATAAGTACGTATAAGTGATTTTGAGAGGAACGATTACGGCCCCTGCATATTCACTAAGGACAGCACCTGCTACAGCACCTGCGACTGCTCCACTTAAGCCACCAAATATAGCTCCCAGATATGTTGTACCTCCTGAGATTCCTCCTTTAACAATAGCATTTACGTCCGTTTTTGTTAAATAAATTTCAACGCCCCACCAATGAAACTTAATGTCCCGTATTCCTTCTCCAGAAGCAGCTAAACTAGCGAATTCTCCAGTCTTATTTTGTGTTATTTCTTGCTTGGCAGGTACCGTGAAAGTTTTTTCTCCATCAAGAACAGCACCTGGAGATTCATCTAAAATTCCGTTAGCTTGGTCAAGTGCAGTCTTAACTAAAACTACTTCTTCATTAGTGGCCACTTTTTCTAAGGCAGCTTCATCAGCGATAATAAAACGATCGTTTTCAACAGTGATAAACTGATCAAATTTTCTAATGTCTAATTTTTCATTTTGTTGAATCTGAATATCTTGAGTAGTAGGTGCAGCACTTGCTACAGCGGAAAAGCTCGAAACTCCGGCACCGGCCATTAAAGTTGCAGCTAGCAATAAAGATACAGGTTTTTTCATTTCGCTCTCTCCTTTATGTATATTGTTTAACACCTCTTAATTATAACAAATAATTACTAATTTACATTTAAATGGAATATAACTAACATTTTTGTCATATTTATAGTAAATTATGGTATTTTATAAAGATTATTAAGGGTCACCGGACCAAAAAAAGAAAATTGTACGCTAAGAGGATCAACGGACACAAAAACCCCGGAACCCTGTACGCTAAGGAACTAAGGTTTGAAATGTTGAGGCTTTGAAAGGTGAAAAATAGAAGTAGAGGGAGGAAATATAAGAATAATAGATTATTACTAGACTTGCCAAAATTAGAAACAAAATTTACCATCTACAAAGAAACGAAGGATTCCCTATGCAGTTTGCAGCTGTTTTGGAATAAAATCCAGCGACTCTCCTGCTCTTGCTGCTTGATAGACAAATTCAATCCAGCTTTGGCTTTTTTTTACCCGCCATC
>NZ_FNDE01000025.1:0-36104 GCF_900099925.1 Aneurinibacillus thermoaerophilus
CTCCAGCGCTTTGTTAATCGCTTTCATATTCTGTTCATCAGCGAAATTGGTAAACGGTTCAGGACGATATGGAATCATCGGAACAACCTCCTGTTAACATTCATTTTCTATATCATTAATTACGTATTTATGCAATTTACATGCCAAATTCATGAAAGCGTAGTTCCACTCATTTTGTAATAAAATCCTATCAGCCATTATTAAAAATATTTTGCAGCAAAATAAATTAGCACTATATACGCAAAATATTTTTGCGATTTTATTTATCTTCATCAATTTGAATTTGTCAAAAAACTACCTGTCATGTATCATGAAAAAACAAAACCATCATAAATGTAAAGAAAGGGCGAAAGAGATGTTTAAAGCAGGAAAGTATGAAGCATCCCGCGAACAAAATTACGAGCTAGTCGGCAAGCAACTTAAAGCGCTCATCGAAAATGAACCCAACCGTATCGCTAATCTGGCGAACGCGGCCGCCCTATTGAATCAGTTTCTCAAGCGTATTAACTGGGTCGGTTTTTATTTATATGAGGAAAATGAACTTGTGTTAGGGCCTTTTCAAGGGCTGCCGGCCTGCGTACGCATCCCGCTCGGCAAAGGCGTATGCGGCACAGCCGCCAGCGAACGCCAAACGCTATGCGTAGAAGACGTAAATAAATTTCCGGGTCACATCGCTTGCGACGCCGCCTCCCAGTCTGAAATTGTTGTACCAATGATCAAGGACGGCCAATTAATCGGCGTTCTCGATATCGACAGTCCGGAGAAAAGCCGCTTTGACGAAATCGATCAACGAGGACTCGAAGCGTTTGTTCGAATTCTTTGCGAACATCTGTAATAAAAATAGCCGCCGGATGTAACCCGGACGGCTGTTTTTATTTTTCCTCTCTCTCGGCAATACACCGTTTCATCCATTCGATGTTTTGTTGAAGAGATGCTATACGCTCGTCCTTTGTCCTTTCTTCTTCGCCATCCGGAGTCTTCGCTTTATCCGCTTCGTACAATCCCGGCATTTCCGCGCCCCGACCCAAGCGACGCTGCGCTTCATACGATTCAGCAATTTGTGGAGTATCAAGCGGATCCCACGCTTTTACATCCCCCAGCGTTCCTTCTTTCTTTATTTCTTCCTCTTTATTATCCTGAGCCATATGCCGTGCCTCCTTCATCGCTTCTCTGATTCTCCTTTACCATCTATCTCCAGATCATAAAAAAGTTTTCTTACTGCATTTGATCTTTAAACACCGCGAGCGCACGTCGCACAAGAGAAAGCTGGGAAAACGCCGCCCCTCCCCTTAGCGCAGCGGTTACCTGAAGCGCCTCGTAAATTTCCTGTTCCGTCGCGCCTTTATGCAGTGCCTCCATTGTATGATACAAAATACAATATTCATCTTGAGAAGCTAGGCTAACCCCTAGCGCAATCAATTGCTTCTCCTTCTGTGAAAGGCTTCCTTCCGCAAACGACACCCCTGTGAATTCATTATAAGCTTGCGTAAACTCCGGGCTCATCTGCTGAAAAACGCCAACGCTTTCCTTATAATCACGAATCGCCTGCAAGCACTGATTCATTTCGCTTCACTCCATCCGTCTGTTTTTCATCAAACACCCCATAGTATGCTCCAATTAGATTTTTCTTATTGCGAATATGCATACAACCAACTTTCCTTTCCATTTAATAACAAAAAGCAAAATTTTCAACAAATTCATATGATATTTTTTGCAATTGCAAAATTAATTAGCACTATCTATATATCTGACTTGATGGTTTACGATTTATTTTGCGGTAAGAAAAAAGGAAGCGGAGATAAGAAAAAAGAAGATGACAAAACAAAAAGAAAAATATAAAAGGGCATCTATAATATGGCACTAATTTTGCAACAATAGAATAAATAAACAACAAAATGAAAAGTTAAACAAAGGGGGGCTTCAATTTGAACAATATTCAACAACGGGACATTCCATTCGGACTAGCTATTATTCCTCTGCTCGTTATGATTGGCTCTATGGCTGTAACCATTATCAAGTTTGAAGGCAGTCCTCATATTCCGCTTATTTTGGGTGCTGTTGTATCCGCTTTTATCGCATGGCGTCTTGGACATAAATGGGAAGAAATTGAAAGCGGTATCTATCACGGTATTCGTCTTGCACTTCCTGCAATCGTTATTATCATAATGGTAGGTGTCATTATCGGCGCATGGATTGGCGGTGGCGTGGTGGCAACTATGGTATATTACGGACTAAAATTAATTACACCGTCCTTCTTCCTTGTGTCTATTACACTCATTACGGCGATCGTTTCTTTAGCTATCGGAAGTTCCTGGTCTACGATGGGAACGATCGGGGTTGCAGGCATGGGAATTGGTATTAGCATGGGGATTCCGGCCCCAATGGTGGCGGGTGCTATTATCTCAGGCTCTTATTTCGGCGATAAAATGTCGCCACTGTCGGATACTACGAACCTCGCATCCGGTATTTCCGGTTCCAACTTGTTCGAACATATTCGCCATATGCTCTATTCGACGATTCCTGGCTTACTTATCGCACTTATCGCTTACTGGTTTCTAGGGCGCCAGTTTGCTTCCACTTCTATGAACAGTCAGGAAATTATAAGCATCATGTCTGAACTACAAAACCAGTTCGTCATTAGCCCATGGCTGCTTTTCATCCCACTGGTCGTTATTCTGCTCGTCGCCCGCAGAGTCCCGGCGCTTCCGGCCCTTATCGTCGGCATCATTCTCGGTTTCTTTGCCCACATTTTCGTGCAGGGTGGTAGCGTTAACGAAGCGGTTAACACACTGTATAAAGGATTTACCATTAAGTCTGAAAATAAATTAATCAACGAACTGTTCAACCGCGGCGGCATCGAAGCGATGATGTACACCGTATCACTTACGATCGTGGCCATGATGTTTGGTGGCGTACTCGAAAAAACAGGCATGCTAAAATCAATTGTCGACAAAATTCTACTTATCGCGAAAACAGGAAAACAATTGGTCGTAACCACCGTTCTTTCTTCTTTCTTCACGAACATAGTAGCGGCAGAACAGTATATTTCGCTTGTCGTGCCAGGCCGTATGTATGCGAAAGTATACCGTGAGAAAAAGCTGCATCCGAAAAACCTGTCGCGCGCGCTCGAAGACGGTGGTACGCTGACATCACCCTTTGTACCATGGAATACATGTGGAGTATTTATCCTTTCCACATTAGGCGTTCACTCGTTCGCTTACGCTCCATATGCAATTATTAACTATGTAGTTCCGATTATTTCTATAATTTTTGCAATAACTGGCTTTACCATCGTAAAATTAACCGACACCGAAGCCAAAAAAATGGAGCGGTTTGAACAGGAAGAACAGGTCGAAAACGTGTAAACAAAACATAAAAAACGGGTTAGACTGGGAGGGAGCCCCGGTCTAACCCTAGACTATTGACAAATGCATTTCCTTCGTCCCCTCTATATATGCGCATCAAAAGAAGACATACCTGATGATTACGGAAGCATCCAGGTCAGATAGTAGGCTTGGACATAAGTAATCACTCCTATAATCACGACAAACAACAAACTATGTTTAACCGTAAAGCGGAACAAATCAGACTCTTTCCCAACTAATCCTACCGCGGCGCATGCGACCGCGATCGACTGCGGTGAAATCATCTTTCCTGTTACACCGCCCGTTGTATTCGCCGCCACCAAAAGCGTCTCATTCACGCCGATTTGCTGTGCGGTTACATTCTGCAAACTACAGAATAACGCATTACTGGACGTGTCAGAACCAGTAAGGAATACTCCAAGCCAGCCAAGAAATGGCGAGAAGAACGGGAACACGCTGCCCGTGGTCGCCAATACGAGGGCAAGCGTGGAAGAGAGCCCGGAATAATTGGCAACAAATGCAAATGCTAGCACCATACCAATAGAGAAAATCGGCTTCTTTAACTCGGACAGTGTTTCTTTAAACGTGGCCCATCCTTCGCTCGGCTTCATCCTCAGCACAAACATTGTAATCAGGGCTGCAAATAAAATGGATGTGCCGGTTGCCGACAAAATATCGAATTTGAACACCGCTTCATATGGTACCGACTTCGTTACAATCGGTTCAGCCTTAATGACCAACTTATCTAAATAAGGTACGTTTATTTTGAATACTAAAGCTTCCAACGGGCCGCCTTTGCCGAATAAATCTTTAAACGGTTTTAAACTCCAGACGGTTACCATAATCGTCAAAATAATGAACGGGGACCACGCTTTAAATATTTGACCGGATGTGTACCCCTTTTCAACACTCGTCGCCGCAAATTCGTCAGCAGCTATGCCTGCTTTATCAAAACGAAAAACACGTTTGGGCTGCCATACTTTTAAAAACAGCGAAAGCGATACAAGGCTCACCAGAGCGGAAGTGATGTCCGGAAGTTCCGGACCGATAAAATTTGCCGTGAAATATTGAGTAATTGCAAATGAACCTCCCGCCACAAGTATGGCTGGCCACGTTTCACGCACACCGCGCAAACCATCCATAATGATAACGATCCAAAACGGAACAATAACAGATAAGAACGGTAACTGCCGGCCCGCTACCTGACCGATTTGAAAAGCGTCAATACTCGTCACCTGGCCGGCAACTGTAATCGGAATCCCCATCGCGCCAAACGCTACTGGCGCCGTATTGGCAATCAAGCATAATCCTGCGGCATACAAGGGATTAAACCCAAGCCCAACGAGCAACGCAGCGGTAATTGCTACAGGCGCTCCAAATCCAGCCGCCCCTTCCAAAAATGCGCCGAACGAAAACCCGACAAGCAACATTTGTAAGCGCTGGTCTTTCGTAATTGAAAGAACCGATGCCCGAATGATATCAAATTGTCCGGTCTTTACGGTTAATTTGTACAAAAAGACAGCGGTTACAATTATCCATGCGATAGGCCATAACCCGTAAGCAAAACCATATCCTGCGGCAGCCAACGCCATAGAAACTGGCATCTTGTAAACCACAATTGCAATAACAAGGGAAATCAGCACGGTAAGCACGCCCACAGTATGTCCCTTCATGCGGAAGACAGACAATGCAAGGAAGAAAAATACGATCGGAATAACTGCCACGACCGCTGACAATCCGAGACTTCCCAGCGGCGCATACACTTGTGTCCATGTCTGCATTCGTTACACCTCTTCTACCCTTAATTTTGTTTTTATATGGTCAGCCTTGGCGGCTTGTACCTATTTATATATCTTTCTATATTAATCAGGTGATCTGATAGGTAAGGGTGAAAAATACATCATATCATCTGACTTTATTCTTTAGAAGAAAAGAGCTATTCCAGCATCTTTTCCTCCACTCCTCGCAGATGATACAGCATCACTTCGGCCGCCTCAGCACTGTTTTGCGCCCGTATCGCTTCATAAATTCTTGCGTGTTCCTTGTATAGCTTTTCTGGAACACCGTTGGTGCGATACAATTCCAAACGACTTGCGTACAGCGAACGCTCTATCGCCTCAGAAATCGACATCATGATAGTAGAAAGCGTCTGATTGTGCGAGGCCTGAACTACCGCATAGTGAAACTTCCAATCCGCCGCATCTCCGAGTATTCCCTGCGCGAGCGCCTGCTCCATCTCAGCTAGCGCTTCCTCGATTCGCTTAAGATCTTCCTTCGTCCGACGTTCCGCTGCCAGCCGCGCAGTACCGCTCTCGATGATTTTACGCACTTCTAAAAGTTCAATAATTTCCTGCTTTGTCGCCGGTCTCAGCGCTTCAAACGCAGAGATAACTTCTTCGGGATCATGACGGGTAACGAATGTTCCTTCACCCTGCTTCATTGTAATTAAGCCAAGGGTCTTGAGCGAACTCAGGGCTTCTCTTACTGTGGATTGCCCAACACCGAGCGTTTCCCCCAGCTCCCTGAGCGATGGGAGTTTGGCCCCCGGTTCATACTTACCAGAGATAATTTGTTCTTTAAGATAGTCAGCAACCTCTTCATACGTTTTACGTACTTTAAATTTTGACAACGCTTACAAGCCACACCCTTTCCCATCAGGTCATCTGATATGTGATAACGATCAAATCGTACTATACTTTTCAGTCTTTTGTCAATATTCGATTTAGAACATAAAAAGGAAGCAGGGGCAAATTCGTTTCTGCTTCCTAATTCTTAGTATTGATTATCAAAAATGCTTCCAATGTTTACATGGAAACCACATCTTTATCTTCATACACTTTCATATCCACATCATTTTTCTGCAGTTTTTTCTTTACGCATAGATTGTAATAAAGATAGCAAAGGAGCATAAAAGGAATACCGCAATATAACGCCATACGCTGTTCAGGAATAAAAATAAGACTAAGCAGCGCAATCGCATTAAGAGAAAACGCCAAGATAGGAACTATCGGATAAAGTGGCGTTCGAAATTTCAGATCGCGAATATCCCCGCCAGCTTGAAGAAAACGCTTTCTGAAGATGAACTGTGAAGCAGCGATTGCCATCCAAGCCAGAATGGCCGTCATTCCGGAAATAGAAAGAAGCCAGTTATACACAGTTCCTTCCGCGAATACGCTTGTCAAAAGCGACAAGCCCGCAACCCCTAAGCTTATGATCAGCGCGTTCAACGGAATTCCTTTAGCTGTCACTCTTGCTAACGCCGGACTTGCCATACCGTTCCGCGACAAAGCCCAAAGCATCCGCGTCGTCGTATACAATCCAGAATTCGCTACAGACAACAAGGCTGTTAAAACGACAAAATTCATCAGATCAGCCGCATACGGAATTCCGATCTTGTCAAAAACAACCACGAATGGACTTTCAACAACGCCCGCCTCTTTCCATGGAATAAGCCCCGCAAGTACAACGATTGCCGCTACGAAGAAAACAATCGTACGCCATACCGTATTTCTAATCGCTTTTGGAATCGTTTTATCTGGACTTTCACTTTCGCCGGAGGCAATCCCGATTAATTCTGTTCCCTGAAACGAGAAGTTGACAGTTACCATGGTTAACAATACAGCTAATACCCCGTGCGGAAACAGTCCACCGTCACTAAAGAAGTTGCTAAACATAGGAGCCGTTTCGCTTCCTTTCATATCAATCAAACCAAACATAGCGGCTCCACCAAGAATGATAAACATGAGAATCGCTACCACTTTAATACCGGCAAACCAAAATTCCGTTTCCGCAAAACTCCGTGCAGAAAACGCATTCAATAAAAACAACATCGTACCAAATACTACACACCAGACCCATACTGAAACATCCGGAAACCACCTTTTCATCAAAATGCCTGAGGACGTAAGCTCAAGTCCAACTGTTGTCGCCCAGCCCAGCCAATACATCCATCCGATCGTGAACCCGGTTCCAGGCCCAATAAAACGAGTAGCATAATCCTGGAACGAACCCGCTACAGGCATTGCTACCGCAAGTTCTCCTAAACATAACATAACCAAATACATAACAAAACCGCCAACCAGATAAGCCAACACGGCTCCCCCCGGTCCTGCCTGGTTAAGGGTAAAACCTGAGCCGAGAAACAATCCCGTTCCGATAACGCCGCCAAGGGCTATCATAAATAAATGTCTGCTTTTCATTGAACGCTGTAATTGATTGTTTTCGTGATTAAAGCTCGCCATACTGCTCCTCGCTTTCTTTGTTGCTTACCTTTTATATGGCCCATATAAAAAGCAAAAGACATACCACTTTTTTTCGCCCTTTCTCTATCTAAACAGAAAATGACTTAAAAACAAATCCAACTGAATAACTATTCACAATAAAAATTAAGAAAAAATATTTTCGGAAAATACAAAATTATATTATACTTATTACTTCTTTGCTTTTTCAAAATGAAGCTCACAAATGATACCGATGGAATTTTTATGTTATTCACAAATTATTCATTTTCTATTTTTATCCAAATGTTTTTTCTCTGAAAATGGGTATGAACCGTGCGCAAAAATATTTTTCATTTTGTGCAAAATATTTTCAAAGTCGAAAAATTATTTTGCATGTCCATGTCGATTTATCAAGTCAACTGTGATGGTTAATCAACACCCTTGCTTTTCTCCAACATAAAAAACCGCTTACGAATCAAGCGGCTTTTTATGTTAAGATACTATCTTCATCCAATGTCCGTTGTAACCTCAAATATTCAAAGCACATTGCGATACGCCACGGAACAATCATACCGAATGCTAGAATGAAGAATAGGCCGGCTGTTTCCGTTACACTTATATACATACCAACATATGACTTCAGCGCCAGCCGCAGCGCAACCAACCCGAAAAGAATAAAAATAAACGCTTTGGAACGCTTCAGATAAATGTCATTACCAACTACCTCAAATCGTGATGTCATAATTAACGGGTATGACAACAGCGTTCCCACGAAAAACGCAAGCAACGCATAGCTTATATGCACATGCATGGGCGGATACAAAAACATTGTGAAACCTGTGCTCATAAAAAAGGGCGGTAAAATGATTTTCCTAAGCGAAGCCGGCTTTTTCGACACTCTCATACGAATCATAAACACCACCGTTGCCATAAGCAATCCTATAGCTGTACTTATAATCGTCATACTCACAGGTATCATCCCTTTCCAAGTAATTCCTCACCCACTGCATAGTATATTGCTTACCTTTTTTTATTATACAAAACTAATTAGGTAAATTAAATGTTATATTTACCTAATCATAAAGCAAGCTGCAACCTTCCGGATTGCAGCTTTTCTTCCTGCCTTCTATTCATAGCTCTGTTCGTTCTGTTCAGATTGGTCAACATCGACCAAATTATTGCGCTGAACTGGCGTTTCGAACGTCAATGTTTCATCCACGACTCCGCCACCTTCATCCATCATACGATCCATACCTTCAGCTACGTCCTCCAGAAACGACATGTCCTTTTTCTCGCGCGGATCGATATGTTGCTTCATTTTACATCCTCCTCAAAGAAGTTTATCCTACAGTTTTTAGGATAGAAAAATCGATCCTGTTTATACATCTCCTTGTCCCTCATATCTCAAAGTGAATGGCGCATACTAAAAGAAGCGTAAAAATCTGGATAAAAAAGGAGGACGCTGCTTATGACTACCAGCCAGACGCTGCGCGAAATGTGCCGCGCACGCCTTGACAGCGGCCAGTACTATTATCGTTTACAAACGCTTGAAGAAAAAGGAATAGGAAATGTTTCAGCGCTGCCATTTTCCATCAAAGTTCTGCTGGAATCAGCGCTCCGCACAATGGACAACAGGGCCATTACAGAAGAACACATAAGACGTATCGCCAATTGGAATCCTGCGCCCAAACCGGAAGAAATGTTTGAAATTCCTTTTATACCAGCGCGCGTCATTCTACAAGACTTCACAGGCGTTCCTGCTGTAGTGGACTTAGCTTCCATGAGAGATGCGGTCTCCCGTCTAGGGCTTGCTCCGGAAAAAATCAATCCGCTCATCCCTGTTGACCTCGTAATTGACCACTCTGTGCAAGTGGATCAGGCAGGCTCCAATACTGCGCTCAATTTCAATATGCAAAAAGAATTCGAGCGCAACCATGAGCGCTACAAATTCCTGCGCTGGGCTACCCAAGCATTTACGAACTTCCGGGCTGTCCCCCCGTCTGTCGGCATCGTTCATCAGGTAAATCTGGAATATCTAGCTTCCGTTGTCACGCAGAAAGAAAAGGAAAACGGCGTGGAAGCATTCCCGGACTCACTGGTGGGAACCGACTCACACACCACAATGATTAACGGGCTTGGGGTTCTTGGCTGGGGTGTCGGAGGCATCGAAGCAGAAGCGGCAATGCTCGGCCAACCGCTTTACTTCCTTCTGCCTCAGGTTGTCGGCTTCGAGCTAACAGGAAAACTGCCGGAAGGAGCAACCGCTACCGACCTAGCGCTTACCGTAACCAACATCCTCCGCAAAAAAGGAGTTGTCGGTAAATTCGTCGAGTTTTTTGGTAGCGGCTTAAGCTCCATGACGCTGGAAGACAGGGCAACGATCGCTAACATGGCTCCAGAATACGGAGCTACGGTGGGTTACTTCCCGATCGACGAGCAGACGCTGCAATATCTGCGCACAACCGGACGTTCCGAGGAACAAATCACTTTAGTGGAGAACTATACGAAAGCCCAGGGACTATTTCGGACAAATAACATGCAAAACCCAGCCTATTCAGAAGTGATCTCGCTCGATTTAAGCACTGTAGTGCCTACGCTGGCCGGGCCAAAACGCCCGCAAGATCGTATTGATCTAACGAATATGAAAGAAGAATTTCACAAAGTGCTACGCCAGCCTATTAAAGAAGGCGGTTTCGGCCTGTCCAACGAAAAAATCGAACAAGAAGTCATGGTTACGTATCCGGATGGTACCAAAGCTCCGCTCCGAACCGGTTCCGTTGTTATCGCAGCCATTACGAGCTGTACCAACACGTCCAATCCTTCCGTGATGATCGGCGCTGGACTTCTAGCAAAGAAAGCGGTGGAAAAAGGATTGCGCCGCAATCCGAATGTCAAAGCCAGCCTCGCTCCTGGTTCGCGTGTCGTAACCCAGTATCTCGACGATGCTGGGCTCACTCCATATCTTGACCAGCTTGGCTTCAATACGGTCGGCTACGGATGCACCACCTGCATCGGCAACAGTGGTCCGCTCATTCCAGAGGTGGCCAAAGCCATTGCCGAAAACGACATGACTGTTACATCCGTACTTAGCGGAAACCGGAATTTTGAAGGCCGGATTCATCCGCTCGTTAAAGCAAACTATCTGGCCTCACCTCCGCTTGTCGTCGCCTATGCGTTGGCCGGCACATTCGACATTGATTTATATAACGATCCGATTGGACATAACGACAGCGGGGAGCCTGTATACTTGCGCGATATTTGGCCAAGTGAAGAAGAAGTACGACAAATTATGTCTTCCATTATCACGCCGGAGATGTACCGTGAAAAATATAACAACGTGCATGCGTTCAACAAGCAATGGAACGAAATCCCCGTCTCTACCGATCAGATTTATAACTGGGACAAAGACTCTACGTACATCCAGTCACCGCCTTTCTTTACAGACTTCTCGCTTGAAGTCCCCGATATTAAACCGATTGCGGGCGCTCGCCTGCTGGCGCTGCTTGGAGACTCAGTGACAACCGACCATATTTCTCCAGCCGGTGCCATCAAGCCAGATAGCCCGGCAGGACAATACCTGCAAGAAAAAGGCGTGGAAGTACGTGATTTCAACTCGTACGGCTCACGGCGCGGAAATCATGAGGTAATGATGCGGGGAACATTCGCCAACATCCGCATCCGCAACCAGCTCGCTCCGGGAACCGAAGGCGGAGTTACTACGTACTTCCCGACAGGTGAAGTGATGTCCATTTATGACGCAGCGATGAAATACCAAGCCGATGGCACGCCGCTTATAATTATCGCAGGCCAAGAATACGGAACAGGAAGTTCACGAGACTGGGCTGCCAAAGGTACGCTGTTGCTCGGCGTGAAAGCTGTCATCGCTGAAAGCTTTGAGCGGATTCACCGCACCAACCTCGTTTGTATGGGCGTACTACCGCTTCAATTCCCGGAAGGTAAGGGAGCAAGCGAATTGGGCATTACCGGAGAAGAAACGTTTGCGATTCCGAACCTGAATAATAACATCAAACCAAGACAGACAATTGAAATACAAGCGACCCGCCCGGACGGCAGCACATTTACGTTTAGCTGTATGATGCGTCTTGATACGGAAGTGGAAATTGATTATTATAAGCATCATGGTATTCTCCAGATGGTGTTGCGCAAGCTGATTGGCGGCACGGAAGACACTGTGCCTTCCCCATCTTGAGGATCGCTTATTAACATCGTCCTAACAAAAACAATTTCCAAATCTACTAGCTAAAAAAACGAGTGCGAACGCTGCACTCGTTTTTCTCTGCTGACTTATCACGTAAATAGTTCCCAAACTCCACAAGCAACTCACGTGATATCCACTGATGTTTTGTCAAAGGTGCTAGACTCATCGCATAAGGTACACCATCAATTAACTCCCACTTTTTATCATCCGACCAATTCAAATAATCATGATAGGTGTATTTATGTTCTAGATCATGCATCGGCAAACTTATATTCGCTCACCTGCCACTACTTTTCTTTTATTGTAACATATTGGAATTTACTGTGAAAAATCTTCGAGTCAAACGCAAAGAAGCTGTACGGCATTTCGCGCTGTACAGCTTCTTTTTTCTACCTATGTTATACTTCGTTATTTCTAATCACTTTATCGATCGTCGCGCCGCCCAGGCAAGTATCCCCATCATAGAAGACAACCGCCTGTCCCGGCGTAATCGCACGCTGCGGCTCATCAAAAATAACTTCACAGCAATTGTTCGGCTTCAGGTGCACAGTTACGCCTTGATCTGGCTGACGATAGCGGAATTTCGCCGTGCAGCGGAACGTTTCCGGCTTCTGGCGGTCACTCACCCAGTGAACGTCTGTCGCTTCCAGACCGTCGCTGTACAGCATTTCGTGGTCGCCGCCCTGTGCTACGTACAAAATATTGTTCTTTACGTCCTTATCCACGACAAACCAGGGTTCCCCCGTTCCAGAGCCTCCACCGATGCCTAACCCCTGACGTTGGCCAAGCGTATAATACATCAGCCCGTCGTGATAGCCTTTCAGCTCACCGTCCACGGAACGAATTTCACCCGGATTTGCTGGAAGATAGGAACTAAGGAACTCTTTAAAATTACGCTCGCCGATAAAGCAAATACCTGTGCTGTCCTTCTTCTTCGCCGTCACCAGTCCCGCTTTTAGAGCAATTTCACGTACTTCCGTTTTATGCATAGCCCCAAGCGGAAACATCGTTTTCGACAACTGAGCCTGTCCAAGCTGATTCAGAAAATAGGTCTGGTCTTTCTTCGGATCCACACCGCGCAGCAAACGGTACTCCCCGTCATGATAGTCCACACGTGCATAGTGGCCGGTCGCCACATAATCCGCACCTAAGTCCATCGCGTGCTCAAGAAATGCTTTGAATTTAATTTCTTTGTTGCACATTACGTCCGGGTTCGGCGTACGGCCTTTTTTGTACTCATCTAGAAAATACGTGAAAACCTTATCCCAGTATTCTTTCTCAAAATTTACAGTGTAGTACGGAATACCGATTTGCCCGCAAACCCGGCGCACGTCTTCATAGTCCTCTTCTGCTGTGCAATAACCGAATTCATCGGTATCGTCCCAGTTTTTCATGAAGATGCCAATGACATCATATCCCTGCTGTTTAAGCAGCAAGGCGGCGACAGAAGAATCTACGCCACCTGACATCCCCACAACAACCCTGGTGTTTTCAGGTGATTTGTTCATCTATGATCAACTTCCTTATCATTTTGATTCATAAGCAAAAAGATCGTTTGCTCCAGTGTCTATTATGATAACAAATTCACCTTTCCAAAAACAACACAAAGAAAAAGTTACCTACCCAGTTGCTTCAATACATATTCTATCGCATGATTCAACGCGACCGCCGCTTCAAGCCTCGTCATTTTATCAAATGGACGAAAATTTCCCTGGCCATCTCCACGCATAATGCCGCGTTCAAACAGCTTATCGACGCTGGCCGCAGCCCACTCCATGCCAGGCGTAATGTCTTTATAGTACTTGCTGATCACCTGCGGTTGATTAGGGGACGGATTGTCAACGAGCGGTGATGAGAAAATCCCCATTGCCTTGGCCGCGCCGCGCGCAATCGCTTCCGCTATGCTGTCAATAAAAGTTCGGTTCCTTAATAACGTCGCGTCTTCATCCCGGTCGATAAACCCACATTCCAGAAGAATCGCCGGCATATTGGTAAGACGCAACACGGCAAAATTGGCCGTTTTCTTTCCTCTGTCTGGCAGACCTGCTTTTTCAAACGCTTCCGCCACTTCACGGTGCATGATATTTTGGCGCCTTCCTGCTTCTTCGTCAGCCATCCCCGTCATCACATAGCTTTCAAACCCGGAACCGCCACCCGCATTAATATGAATCGAAACAAAATAGGCTGCCTGTGCGTTATTAGCAAACTCGGCCCGCGCGTTTAGATCAGCGTGTTTATCCGTGCTAAACGTTCTGTCTCCGGCTCTGGTAAGCCGCACATCGGCTCCGTACTGGCGAAGAAAATAAGATGCGCGCTGTGCGATAGCCAGCGTTACATCTTTTTCTTGCAACCCGTTTCCAACTGCCCCTGGATCCAGTCCTCCATGCCCCGGATCAATCACAATCACTTTGGCCATATAATTCCCCTTTCTTTACTGTCTTCGCTCCTTATCGCCTCACCTTTTATGGTTCAAGGAACGAACTATACCATTTTTTAAAAGCTAAAATCCTTCTCCATATATAGTATGTGGATAAACTATAAACGAAATAGGTATATAAACAACCTTTTACTTAAACAACGGGCTATGGAGACCCTCTATTTCCAATTCAAAAGAAAGCTTCATGCAAAAATGTCTTCCTATTTCTTTATCCTATCCTGTAAAGGCTTTCAGGGAATAGCAATTATAACAGCATTCCAACTTTTTGCCTTCACTGTTTTTAGGATCTAAAAACGATACGCGTACTTTACGCCCTTTAAACAATTGGATAGAATTGCTACAATTATTATGGAATTCCGTATACTTAGCACGGTTTCGCTTCCCGCTCTCGGCAGCATAAGATTTGACGCCTCTGCTCTTTTTTGAGAAAGTTGATGACAGCAAGTCTCTGTTTGAGGGACAAACTGTTAACAATACGGAACTTTCCAATGCCAGACTAAGCATGATTGAAGATAAAGGAGCCGAAAATTGCAAGCCTAAAAAATTACATGAAGTGGAGTAGAAAAGATGGCGACCATTCGCAAAACTTTTTTCTGGATTTTGATTCTTGCTATCGCAGTGTTTCTGATTCCTTACGCGCTACCATTCATCCTCGCGCTATTCACCGCGATTTTTCTAGAACCAATTGTTAAGTTTTTTATGCGTTCGCTAAACGCAAATCGACTGATTGCCGTTACACTGACGTTTCTGTTGTTTTTTGCGATATTCGGACTGGGTGGATACCGTCTGGGCTCCATCCTTGTGGTACAAACCGTAGAATTGGCGGGGAAACTTCCTGAGCTCTCCTCTAAAGTGATGGAATTTCTGGAGCATTATATGTGGAAATGGGAAGCATATGCTATCTCCCTTCCGTTTGATACCACTAATACCATTCAGGATGTGATACAGGCGCTAAAAACGTCGGCGACAAATGCCGCAACTGCCATCACAAAAGTGGTGCTGAGCGGCGTGGCTGCCATTCCCGGCTTTTTCATCGTGGCCATTATTTATCTCGTGGCACTGTTTTTAATCAGTCTTGACCTTCCTCGCCTGCACCGCAATTTCTTGAATTTATTTACCGACTCGGCACGAGAAAAAGTCGAGCTGGTGATGAACCAGTTATTCCGCGCAACGGTCGGCTTTTTGCGCGCACAGGTCATTTTAAGCCTGCTCACATACATACTCGCGCTTATCGGATTAATGATTCTGGGCGTAAAATACGCGCTCCTGCTTTCGCTTATTATTGTCATCGTGGATCTTTTGCCGATCCTCGGTACCGGTTCTTTCTTAGTACCATGGGCGATATACAGCTTTGCAGTCGGCAATTCGCGCCTTGCCATCGGCCTGGTTATTCTGTTCGTGGCCATTACGATCATCCGCCGGATCATCGAGCCAAAAGTTCTGGGTTCAAGTTTAGGTATCAGCGCCTTGGCGGCGCTTATCAGCCTATACGTCGGATTCCAACTGCTTGGCTTCATCGGGCTCATCCTCGGCCCCGCCCTCATCATTGTCTTTGAATCGCTGCGCAAAGCCGGGTTCCTTAAGTTTAAAATCGATTTTTAAAAAGCAAAAGCGCCTGCCGGACACAGGCGCCTTTGCTTTCTTTTTATTACTTCTCCGTTTTTTCAAAATAAACAGGATTATACTTCTCGATAATCGGCTTGATTTTTTCAAGATCGATACCTTCGTTGGCCGCCGCTTCTTTATTGATGCCAAGCTTCAATTCTTTCGGGAAACCGACAGGCAAATCGCCCGCTTTGGCTTCACCTTTCAATACTTTCACCGCCATCAAACCCGTTTGGTAACCAAGGTCTTTATAATCGGCGCCGAAGCCGGCAAATCCGCCATTGCGCACGGAATCCATTTCACCGGTAAATAGCGGAATTTTATGCTTCTCGGCTACCTGGACAATCGTTTTTAACGCGGCGACCGCCGTATTGTCTTTCGGCACATAAATAACGTCCGCTTTGCCAACCAGCGATTCTGCCGCCTGTTTTACTTCCGTCGTATTGCTCGCATTTACTTCCACAGCCTGCATTCCATTTTTCGTTAGCGCTTTTTTTGCATTCTCCACGTTTACAACGGAGTTAGCCTCGCCAGAATTATAAATAATGCCTACTTTTTTAGCATCCGGCTTCAGTTCCTTAATAAGTTTGATAAGTTTATGAATCGTCTCGGGATGCGTATCGGAATAGCCAGTTATGTTTTTGCCCGGCTTCTCCAAACTATCCACCAATTTGGCGCTTAGCGGATCAGTAATGGCCGTGAAAAATACCGGGATGTCCGTGCCCTGCGTCGCTTTGACCATTGCCTGTGCGCTCGGTGTAGAAATCGCCAGAATAGCATCTTTTTTATCGGCCGCAAACTTCTGCGCAATGGAGGCTACGGTGCTCGGATCGCCCTGCGCGGATTGATAATCAATGTCCGCATCCGCAAACCCGTTTTCTTTCAATGCTTTAATGAATCCTTCCCGCGCCGCATCCAGCGCCGGATGCTCAATCACCTGGGTAATCCCAATTTTGACCTTTTCTTTTGCCGGGCTGGCTGTCTCTCCACCGGATTCAGACTGCTGCTTATCCGACGACGCCGGTGCGCCACACGCGGCCAATGCGAAACATACAAGTAGCATCCATACTCCCAGCGCGTGTACTCTCTGTTTCATACCTAGGCTCCCCCTTTTTGATTTTTTTATATTTTTAGATAATTTATTATACACTAACTCTGTATTACTTTAAAATACGAAAATCTTGCCTGGATTTAAAATGTTATTCGGGTCAAGTGCACGCTTTACCGCATACATAACATCCAGCGCATTTCCGTGCTCCATTCGCTGATATTTCGCCTTGCCAAGTCCTACGCCGTGCTCGCCTGTGCAGGTACCACCGCGACTTAGTGCATAGCGCACAATCTCGGCGTTAACCGCTTCCGCCTGCTGCATTTCCTCTGGTTGATCCGGATCTATCATTAGCAAGGAATGAAAATTTCCGTCGCCTACATGGCCGACAATACCGCCTACCATCCCTGTTTTCTCCAGCAACCCGCGCGCGTGTTCAATCGCGCCCGCCAGTTCGGATAGGGGCAGACATACATCCGTTGTTATCGCCTTTTTACCCGGATATCCATGAAGAAACGCATATGCGAGATGATGACGCGCTTCCCAGAGCGCCGCCTGCCTGAGCGAATCCGTCTCAAACACAAAGCCCCCGCACCCATTTTCCTCCGCCAATTCTCTTGCAAACGCCAGATCGTGTTTCAATCCAGCCTCATTACCATGAAATTCAAAGAAAAGCGTCGCGCATTCCGGATAGTCGGTTCCTTTGTACATGTTCACCTGCCGCACCGATTGTCCGTCCACTAACTCCATACGCGCCACAGGAATCGCCGCTCCCATGATGGCGCACGCTGTCCTCACCGCGTCGCCGACGGTTGGAAAACTGGCCCTCGCCGTCACCGACATTTCCGGAATACCATATAGACGAAGCGTAATCTCTGTGAATACGCCCAACGTTCCTTCAGAACCAACAAACAGCCCATTCAAATGGTAACCGGAAGACGATTTAGCAGCCATGCTACCGGTACGTATCATTGTGCCATCAGCCAGCACTACTTCCATATCGCGCACTTGATCTCTCATAATACCGTATCGTACCGCTGTTGTTCCGCTTGCGTTGGTAGCGGCCATGCCGCCGATCGTCGCATCCGCCCCCGGGTCAACAGAAAAGAACAGCCCGTATTTCTTCAGTTCCTTATTTAACTGCATCCTAGTTACCCCCGGTTGTACGCGAACGAGAAAATCTTGTGGCCGTACTTCAACAATCTTATTCATCATTTGAAAACTAAGCGAAATCCCACCCTGCTGTGGAATAACCTGCCCTTCTAATCCCGAACCGATCCCGAACGGCACGACCGGTACCCGGTTCTCATTGGCCCATTTCAAAATGCGGCTTACTTCTTCTGTCGTCTTCGGAAAAATCACCGCGTCAGGCAACTTGGGCGTATGATAGGATTCATCCTTGCTATGCTGCGCGAGCATCGTCGGATTGGCAGTGACTCTCTCCGGCTCTACTATCTCTTTTAACGCTTCTACAATATTCACTTCATTCTCTCCTTTTTTCTAGTTTACTCCATCTGCATCCAGGCTCTCTCGTTGCGCCATGTCACATCAACTTTCGTGCCAAAGAAACGGGATAAGTTTTCAGACGTCATCAAACTTTCGGTTCTGCCCGCTCCATATACTTGTCCTTCTTTCAATAACAGCACATGCTGGAACACCGGAACAATTTCTTCGATATGATGAGAAACATAAATCATCGTTGGTCCCCCCGGTCGGCTGCCCATTTCCTGTACCCGATCCAATAATTGCTCACGCGCAAAAATATCCAGTCCCGTGGCAGGTTCATCAAGAATCAACAGAGCCGGAGATGCCATCAGCGCCCGCGCGATTAACACGCGCTGCTTCTCCCCTTGAGATAAACTCTCGTACACGCGTTTCTCCATACCACGGCACCCCATCTGTTCGAGCAAATGATACGCCTTCTCATAGTCTTCTTCTTGTGGCTTTTCATATAAAAGCCCCATAGAAGCTACTTTACCACTCAATACGATATTTTCTACCGTTTCGTTTTTATATAACTTTTCCTGCATAGAAGAGCTGACCCAGCCAATCAACTGACGAAGTTTACGCAAATCGTATTCACCGAACTTTTTGCCGAGCACGCGAATCTCGCCTTTAGTCGGCCACATGTAGCCGTTGATAATGTTCAGCAAAGAAGTCTTTCCGGAACCGTTTAATCCCATGATGACCCAGTGCTCTCCAGGTTTTACCGACCATGTAATATCTCTCAATATGTATTTATTTTCCCGCTTCCAACTCACATTTTTAATCTCGATAACCATTTCTTGTCTCCTTTCTGTATACATCACTTTTGCTTTTTTGGATCTTCTTTTGTGTCACTTATCATCATCTCATCATCTATTATAACTAAACAATAGCCCCAAATGGTGAGAATTGTCGGAATTCAAATGCACATTTTATTTCACGGTAAAACATGATATGCTAAGGCAAAAATAGAAAAAAAGGGGGGGGGAGACGTGTGTCTGACCAACCAGACCAACCAGCACGGCTGAAGTGTTCTGTCTGCGGATTTTCACTGCAATGGTGGCTCGGCAAGTGGAAATGTATAAATTGCGGACAATGGAATGGCTGTTGAGGAAACCCAGCCAGCAAGCCCGCAGGTCTGTGGAAAGAAGAATCATAAAAAGGAGCGTACCCCATATGAAACAAATCATCAAATGGTTCTTAAATGGACTGCTTATCGTGGCGCCAATCGGCGTGACGCTTTATCTTCTAGTTTATCTTTTCAAATTGGTAGACAGCCTGGGGAAGCGGATTCTGCTTTCCATGAATTTGCCTTCGATTACCGGATTAGGAATTATTATTACGCTTGTCCTTATTGTGCTTATCGGATGTTTAAGCCAGCTCTGGTTAAGCCGTAAGCTACTTGCATGGACAGAACGATTGATCACGCGTTTTCCAGGGCTGAAGACAATATACAGCATGGTTAAAGATACAATAGAATCTCTCATCGGGGAAAAACGTTCTTTTTCGCAGGTTGTGCTCATCACACACGAAGACGGCGGAAAGCGAATCGGATTCCTTACCGCCGAAAACGTAACTGCTTTTCATTTACATACATCTTATGTGGCGGTATATGTGCCGCACGCCCTCCAAATAAGCGGCGAACTCCGACTCTACCCGCGCGATCGAATCGAATGTATAGATACTTCGGTGGAAGAAGCCATGCGCTTCTGCCTAACTGCCGGCGTCACTGCAAAAAAAGAGGGAGGAAAGCTTCGCGATTAAACCCGCGCACCTTTTCTTCCTTTTTCTTTTTGGTCAGTGTGTTTCAATACTCTGCTCTGCCGTAGGGCCTTTTCGTTCTTTGTCCGTGCTGCTGAAGCTGTTGACCGCCAGATTGACAGCGATAAACAAGATAATAACAAGCCAGAACCACCAACGTCTCCAAAAAGGCTTCACCACCGAATGTCACCTCTCACGAAAAATTCAATCATCTATAGCCTAACAAATTTTTTAGAAAAAACAAAATAGAAGTAAACTCCTGTTCAATGATAAAAAATGTAAGACTCTTCACCTATCCTCCTTTTCAAGAAAACACTACGTAAAACCGTTTTATGTTACTGCGAAAAAAGGTAATGTAAAAATAAAAACACATATTATAAAAGGGGGAAAAATGTTATGTCTCGTGTGGATCGTATAGAAAGAAAAGTATCCGCAAGAACATCTATCAGCCTTAGCTTGTTTTTTTGCTCTTTGGTTTTATCACTTGTCTCATTTTTTTCTTCTTTTACCTCATATATTAAGCTGCTGGTGATTTTGCAATGGCTCACCACGCTCACCGGACTAACGCTGGCCGCGACAACGGTCAGACCCGCCAAAAAACATCTGGCGCATAATTCGTTTTTCCTACAACTATCAATTACGACCATTATGCTTGGGTGCTTCGACCTTCTCTGGATTAGCTTTATGTCCTATATCCTGTCTATTCTGAGATGAGAAGAAAAAACTCGCGGGCAAACACCTCGCGAGCTTTTCCTCTCCACTAAAACAAATTCCCCTTAACAGGAGGAAATTTCAGTCTATTAACAAATATACCTCTTCCTCAGCAGAGGGTTATTTTTTTCCTATCATCAACCAAACATATCGGTTCAACTGCCGAGCAGAAAAACGTAAACCTACATCTTCAAAAGCTTCCTTTACCGTGGATAACAACGGATAATATTCTGTTTGCAAATCATTCAATAACGTAAGCGCTCCTTGACTTCTTACTCGTTCATGAATAGCGTCTCTAGCCTCTTCATCCGCATATGCCGTATCCGCAAATACAATCATACCTTTCTCTGTCAAGCGATCGGCTAGTTCTTGGATCGCCCGCGCTTTTTGAGCATCCGTCAAATGATGGAACGCATATGTACTGACAATACCATCTACCTTTCCGATCTCTTCCGGAATGGAAAGAAAATGGCCGTCAGCAACGGTAAAATGCGGCAGCTTTCGCGCTGCAATCCTTCGCATATCCGGCGAAGGATCTACTCCATACACATCCCACTCTTTTTCGAGAAGATGTGCCGTTAAATTCCCTGTTCCGACTCCGATTTCCAGTACGCGACTTCCAGCCGGAAGGTTAAGTTCCTCGACCACTGTCCGCAAAATCTGCTCATATCCTTGAAAGACCTCAGCATATTCATCCTTTTTTTCAAATACCGTTTTGTCATACTGATCTGCCCATTGTTCAAACACATGGTTGAACTGTACTTCACACTCTTTCATCGCTTCCGACTCCCTTTTTTAATTTACTATATGCTTCATTAAGCAAAAAGTCAATTATTCCAATTAATTTAATCTATTTAATTCGTCATTTTTAAATAAGGAAGAGCCTGTTTAGCTAAAACTTCCCTATTTCTTTCCCCTTTCCTTAACACATGCCCTCTTAGCCGATATCCCTATCTTTCTGTTCCCACATACCCATTCATGTATGTTCTCCCAGTACCGCTGTAATTTAAAACGTATATATCGCTTTAAATCAATAAAGCAACATATATTTTCCTTCTGAAGTGCAAGCAGGAAAAATTACCGATGTGCTAATCGCATAATATCACTTCGATGCGGAATTTTAAGACTAGGAATCACCAAAATTAACCTCAGGAGGCTATACATATGCAAAAAACTCAAGTAGCACCGGAAGCTCCTTTCATCACAAGAGCCCAAAAAAGCGACAATACGAATCAGCCGGTTGCTCCGCAAGCCAGAGCGGCGCTGGAACAGATGAAGCATGAAATCGTCGCCAAGCTTGGTATCACGCTTGGACCAGATGCTACTGCCCGCCAAAATGGCTACGTCGGTGGAGAAATTACCAAGCGTCTTGTGCGGATAGCGGAGCAACAGCTTAGCAAGGGCATCCATTAAACGTTCACATAAGTGAAAGTTACGCGATTCTTTGCTTGGAGCCGGATCTCATCTCTTCGCTAAAATAAAGAAGCGTTCTCACTTTGTTGGAGTAACATACGAAGGCACACTATTGGCACACAAGCACAAAAAAAGACTGTCCTTTTGGACAGTCTTCATCTTTTGCAACCCCAGTAACATCGAGGGTTTCAAATTGATGCCCCCACGCGGAATCGAACCACGAACTGACCATTACGAGTGGCCTGTTATACCGTTTAACTATAGGGGCAAATTCACTTTCTTCTATGCATGCAACCTTTATTGGCTGAGCATATCAACAAAGCTTTATTAAATTATCAACACAAATCATTTTATAAAAAAGGCATCCAGCAGTCAAGCATTTTTTATCAAAATTAGCAGTAAAGGAAGCAAACAGAAAAAGGGCAACCACCCGGTTGCCTTTTTCATGTTTGCTTTTTTTGATTAAACGGCTACGGTTCCGTTGTTCAGTACTTCATTTACATCCACATACGTATAACCAAGCGCTTCAGCTACCGCTTTGTATGTTACTTTGCCGTCCACCACATTAATGCCGCGAGCAAGGGCGCGGTTTTCCAATGCCGCTTTCACATATCCTTTATCCGCGATTTGCAGCGCATACGGTACCGTTACGTTAGTCAGCGCCATCGTGGAAGTTCGTGCTACAGCACCAGGCATATTCGCTACTGCGTAATGTACCACTCCATGCTTTACATATGTCGGATCGCTGTGTGTTGTCACACGATCGATGGTTTCGATAGACCCACCTTGGTCGATCGCTACGTCAACGATTACAGATCCCGGTTCCATCGCTTTCACCATGTCTTCCGTTACCAGACGCGGAGCGCGTGCGCCCGGAATAAGAACCGCGCCAATAAGCAAGTCCGCTTCTTTTACCGCTTTTGCAATATTATAACGGTTGGACATTAACGTCTGCACACGCCCCTGGAAAATTTCATCCAGATAACGCAGACGATCCGCATTAATGTCTAGCAATGTTACTTTCGCACCCATACCAAGGGCAATTTTCGCCGCATTCGTGCCTACAGTACCGCCGCCAACAATCGTTACGCGTCCGGCCTCCACACCTGGTACACCTGCCAGCAGTACGCCTTTGCCACCGTGGGATTTCTCTAGGAATTGCGCCCCAATTTGCACAGCCATACGTCCGGCCACTTCGCTCATCGGCGTCAGCAAAGGCAGTGCGCCATTATCCAGTTGAATGGTTTCGTATGCAATTGCCGTTACTTTCTTTTCAACCAGCGCCTTGGTCAGCTCCGGCTCCGGGGCAAGGTGTAAATAAGTGAAAAGTACAAGGCCTTCGCGGAAATACGGATACTCTTCCGGCAGCGGCTCCTTTACTTTCATAACCATGTCAGCGGCCCACGCTTCTTTAGCGGTCGCAACAATTTTCGCACCTTCTTTTACATATTCCTCGTCTGTGAAACCGCTACCAAGACCGGCATTCTTTTCAATTAGCACTTCATGTCCCGCGTGCACAAACGCTGCCACCCCGGCAGGAGTAATAGCTACCCTGTTCTCGTTATTTTTTATCTCTTTTGGTACGCCAATAATCATGTTGATAAACCTCCTCTTTATTGGTAAAAAAACGGCTACCTATGCTTTTAGGCTATGTGTTCGTGCATGTTTATCTGTTTCTTTCATTTTATGCTTTTTTTATGAATTTTTCTTTGTCTTAAAGCTTAAAATCATTCGTTTTTATTTGTGGATTTCCACAAATGATTTTTCATTAACGTGAATCCCCTTATTTATAGACTATCCAGCTATCAAAAAAGAATCCCTCAAAATTGAAGGATTCTTTTTAGGGATTATACTTTCTAAGCTTTACATCAAGAAATAGCATAATATGATCGTTTGGATCGTCTAAGTCAATGCCGCCCACCTCACCAATCCGTTTCAGCCGGTATCCGAGCGTGTTAGGATGAATGTGCAATTGGTTAGCCGTCTGATTTACTTTCCCTGAATTATCAAGAAACGCTTCCAATGTCTCCAGAAGATTGCTCTGATTTTCCTGATCGTATTTAAGCAGACGCTCCAGCTTCGGGTTTCGGTACTTCATCTCCCGGTTCCACTGCTTTAGCTTGGGAAACAAACGGTATATACCGAGTTCATGATATCCTTCCACCGCCTCTAACTCGTCGGGTAAGGCTTTTTTTATCTGCATCACTTCAAGCGCCTGCTGATAGCTAATCCATATTTCTCCCGGGTCTTTCACCGGCTCGCCATAAGCTGCGATCATATTTTCGCCACCGAAACGGCGCGTTAATCTTTTTCGCAGTTGATGAATAAATGCTTTGCTTGCGTTTTCCGCCTGATCCTGCTCCCATTCGTCCAATCCGGCCAATACAATTAACTGGCGGCCATCAAATGTCCATAGCGGCAAATAGCGGAATGAAAAAAAATCCCTCAGATTAGCAAGCAAATATGCCAGTTCTTTTTGCACATCGCTCCATACTTCATCCGAACAACGCGCTTCCCATACGAGCACAACAAGAACAGAAGGAAGAGTAAGCCGAAGCTGGGCCGCCATTTTTTCGATATCGACCGCTTCGCCGCTATTCGCGCCACGCGAAAGCAGTTGCCAGAAAAATTGGTTTCGTTTCTCTTCCTGCTTGGCGTGTCGATCCTTCCTATGCAACAGGCGGGGCAAAGCGAGACGAGCCGCCCTCTTCAGCACAGCAAAGTCTTTTTCTTCAAGCGGACGTACCGCTTCCTGCACCCAGATATACCCGAATACTTCATGACCGCGCCGGATAGAAATAGCTACTCGGTTATCAAGCCCCACTTCCCGGACGGCTGGCACACGTACCGGCTCATCACTATGCATTAACGCCTGAATAATGCCGTCTTTCCAAAAACGAATCAGCACTTCTTCCGGCACTTTACGTTTCATAATGGTTTGAATGCGCACCGGATCTATGGCGCCTCCGTGCGTACTGTATGCGACCACATGATGATTCATGTCTTCGATCGTAATCGGATTGCCAACACGTTCCGTAATCATATCGGCCAGTTCCATTAAATCCGAAAATTCTTCAAACGGCTCCATCCTTTTCCCCCTTCTCCCTATTTATCATCATAAAACATATGTGTACATAAGAAAACACACAGGCATGCTGCTTGTCCTTTTTCTGCTCAGAAGAAAGTACATATCGTTTTATTATGGTAAAGAAATGTATGATCCTTAATATTTTCTGCAACCGTCAAATGCCCCGTTCCGTTTTTCTGAAGAAATGCGCAAAAAAACCTCCTATCGCCTGATAAGAGGTTTTTGCTTTTAATCCTCAAGCAAATTGTTAATATCTTTGACAATCTGTTCGTTATCCATACTGCTACCCATTTTGTAAATGGCACGAATGTTCTTATTGCCATCAAGCAGAAACAATTCATTGGAATGTACAAAGATGCCATTGCCCTGATCTTCGGCGAATATTTTAAAACCATCAAGCACCCGTTTAGTCTGCTCCGGCGTTCCACGCAGAAACAACCAGCCGTCAGGCTTAATGTTCCGTATCGCCGTATACTGTTGCAAAACTTGTTCTGTATCCCGCTTCGGATCGAACGTAATTGTCATCAACAATACTTTATCCTGGAGGACTCCCTGTTCCTTCAGCTTTTGCTGCACCCGAATTAAATTAAAGTTCGTTGCCTGACACACATCCGGACAATGAGTATAGTGGAAAGAAACAAGGCGCACTTTGCCATCGGAATCACGCAATGAGACCCGATTTCCATACATGTCTGACATGGTGAAGGAAGGCGCCCGGTCAAGAACCGGGAGTTTGTTTGAACCCCACCATATTTGATAGACAATAATGAGAAGAATCGTCACAACGAGCGCCCCTGTCAGCACGATAAACCAATGGCGCCTCAAAGCTGAAGACATGGCTCCTCAACTCCTTCTCCCCTATCTTACTCTCTGGTCGTCAATTTCGAGAGGTACATGAAGCCAAAGAATAAGGCGATCGGAAACAACATATATCCTAACGCGTACAAAATCATGCCCATGTGAATCCCCCTCCCGTCATTACTTGCCAAACTGTGATAGCTTGATACCGCACCACTCGGCAAACTGGCCAATCTCGATTAAATCACACTGGATGAAAACGAAAAGTCCCATAATTACCGTATACATCCAGACAGCTGTCGCACCCGGAATAAAACGGTTCAAAGACTTTTCCTGGTTCCGCATCTTGAAGTAAAACGCACGGAGATAGAGCACGATGCAGATAAGAACAAGGATTTCCATTATCGATTGCACAATCAAATGCGCCGTCCAAGCTGCCGGACCAAGCGCCCGGTAGCTCTGGATGAGGGACCAGTCAATTACGCAGTAGCCGATCGCTGCAATTGTCGCAAGAGCATAAAGGATAAACGCTACCCCATCCTTGCGATTTTTGTAGCTAATACCTGCAACAAGCGTCAACACTCCCAATGCCAAAAGCAGAAGAACGTTATAATTAACAAGATCCTGTACGCCTGTCGGCAACGTAATATTAAAAACGTCCGGCGACCACCCTCGAAGGTATACATTCGATACAATAAATACGGCGAACATGAACGTAAAGGAAATCAACCCGAGCCATATACCTAACAGGCCATTATCTTTTATGCCCTTTTTTGGTATCTGCTCTTCCTGAGAATGCACAGCCATGCTCATACCTCCTTCACCCCGCTTAGTAAAGTGGAATTACACGCGGTCAATCAAAATAAATACCGTAAACATTACCAAATACACCAGCGAGTAAATAAACGATTTACGAGCGAATTTAATATCATCCTTTGTAAAAAATCCCATCATATTTACGATAACATAGCCGATGCCAAGCACAGTCATACCAATCAGATAAACCATACCGACCTCGCCCAGCGCATAAAGCATAACGGAGATGAGCACAAGAAAAGCTGTATAACGAAGAATATAGCGTTTTGTCACCGCGAACCCGTGGACAGCCGGCAGCATTTGAAATCCTGCAACGCGATATTCATCGGCACGGCGCATCGCCAAGGCTAAGAAGTGCGGACACTGCCAGATAAATAGAATTCCGAACAACATCCAGGCTGTCAGGTCAATCATACCGGAGATCGCCGCATAGCCCATCATCGGAGGCATCGCTCCGGACACGCTGCCTATGAGCGTATTTAATGTCGTTGTGCGCTTTGTCCACATCGTGTACACCACAACATAGAAAAATAGGCCCACAAGACCGAGCACAGCGGTCAACGTATTAACCAGCAACAGAACAATTGAACCGAGAATGCCGAAAATAATGCCCATCATAAGAACGGATTGCGGATTCAAACGCCCATCCGGCAGCGCCCTCTTTTTCGTGCGCTCCATAAACTGGTCAAGATCGCGGTCAATAAAATTATTTAAACATGTTCCAGACATAATGATAAGCGCCGAGCCTAGCATGGCCATTAGCATTGTACCTAAAGGCAGAGGGCCATCAGCAGCAAGCCAAACCCCCACAAAAAAAGTCATTAAATTTGAAACGACAATGCCGGGCTTCGTCACCGATACATAATCGCGCCATTCACCTTTTACTCCAGACGTAACGCTTGATTCGATGGAGCGATTCGCCGGATTTTCACATACGTCTTTTTCAGAAATAGGGGTACCCATTTCAAAACCTCCCTGAATATAGTCACGTTAGCCAATAACTAGGACAAATTTTTTACTGCCACGTTACCGCGAACAACACTTTCTTTTTGATTGTCGCAATCAAGCAGATCGACGCCCAATTTGGCCTGAACCATCATAAATACGCATGAAGCCATCATCAATACACCAAGTGCCAGATGAATGACATCGGAGATAACCGCTAATTTCATCGCCATCGTCAAATATCCAGCGGCTACCTGCAACACAAGTAATGCGGCCAGAACCAGCGCCTGTCCGGTCAAGGCTTTCCGCAAACGCGCATGAAAGAACAACCAGACGGTTATGATAACTACAAGCGCTGTAGCAAATACATGCACATACATAAGAGCAGCGGCAATTTGCGGTGTGGAGATCACCTCATTAAGCAGTGTGACTTCGCCTTTTACCCAGACGGCTCCAGCGTCGCTGTGCTTAATAAACGCGCCCAGCACAAACTCGGCGTACACGGCAATCGTTGCTATCAGGGTTGGTTTGAACAGGGATTGAATTTGCTTGTTCTGATGAAATGCGCCCTGCTTTCTGCGATGATGTGCCAGCGTCACACCTGTAAGAGCGACAAACGTCGCGAACAGGAGCGTGGCGACGCTCGTATCCATCGTCGTGAAGCCGGGCGGCAGTTTTTCTAAGACATTAATGCCGCCCAACACAGCAGCCATCATCAGCAGCACGAAAGAAAGAATGACCAGTTTCATCGCAATGGGGCTTTCCTTCCGTTTGCGCCACCCTGCGTACAAATTTGCAAGCACTAAGAGCCCCACACCAGTGGATAGCATGCGATGCGTATATTCTATGATGATTTTCCCCTCTAACGGCGGGATAATGTGTCCGTTGCACAACGGCCAGTCGGAACACGCCAGCCCGGCGTCGAATCCTACAACAAGAGCTCCAGCAATTAGCAGCAGGAAGATGGCGATTGTCGTTACGAAAGGTAAGCGATATCCCATTGTTACATCCCTCTTCTCCTACGCTCCAAACGATTTCTTGGACGTATATTTTTCCTCCACTTCACCAAATTCATACGGCGCAGCGGTTACATAAGGCATTTCAATAAAGTTGTGTTCCGGTGGCGGCGAAGATACCGTCCACTCGAGTGTTTGTGCCCCCCACGGATTGGCGGGAGCTTTTGCTCCAATTCTAAGAGATACAATAATTGTAACCACCATCATAATTGCTGCTATACCAATAAGATACGAACCGAATGTCGCTATTTGGTTGGCCACCTGCATTCCGGCTGCCGGGTCATACTGGAAAACACGACGCGGCATACCCATCATGCCGATATAGTGCATCGGGAAAAATGTCAGGTTTGTGCCGATAAAATAGAGCCAGAATACAGTTTTACCAAGCTTCTCGTTGTACATACGGCCGGTTATCTTCGGGAACCAGTAGAAGATACCGCCGAGCACCGCCATCATACTTCCTCCAAACAATACGTAATGGAAATGAGCCACAACAAAATATGAGTCGTGCATGTGTATATCAATCGGTACCGCTGCGAGGTAAATACCGCTCAGTCCGCCGATAGTGAACAGTCCCATGAAGCCAAGGGTCACAAATAGCATCGGCGTAGTGAATACGTTCGATCCCCGCCACAATGTTGCAAGCCAGTTGAAAATTTTAATTGCTGACGGAACCGCGATAATCATCGAAGTTACCATGAATGGCACCCCGGTTGCCAGCGGCATGCCGGCTACAAACATGTGGTGCGCCCAAACCAAAAAACCGAGGAATCCGATCGCAATGGAAGAGTAGGCGATCGCATGATAACCGAAAATCGGCTTGCGCGCAAATACTGGAATAATCTCCGATACGATTCCCATCGCCGGAAGTACCATAATGTACACGGCCGGATGGGAGTAGAACCAGAATAGGTGCTGATACAGCATCGGATCGCCTCCGGCCGCCGCATCGTAGAAATGCGTGCCGAAATGGCGGTCAAACAACAGCGTCGTGATAGCCCCAGCAAGCGCAGGCGTACCAAACAGCTGAATAAATGCCGTAACGAGCGAAGACCATACATACAAAGGCAGACGGTTAAATGTCATGCCCGGTGCCCGCATATTAAACACTGTAACAATAATGTTTATCGCACCAAGAATAGAGGAAAGCCCTAAAATATGGACACCCGTTACCCAGATATCAAGCCCCAGTCCTGGAGATTCGATACTATATGGCGGATACGCGGTCCAACCGATATCTGGCATTCCGAAATAAAAACTGCTGAGGAAAACCACGCCACCTAGCACATAGAGCCAGAAGGCCAGGTTGTTCATCCGCGGAAACGCCATATCGTGCGCACCTACCATAATCGGTATCAGGTAGTTACCAAACGCAGCTGTAAGCATCGGAATCATAAACAAAAAAATCATGATAGAGCCGTGCATGGTGAACATCTGGTTGAATGTATCAGCCTGCGGCACCACATCCGGCATCCCGGGCGTCAATAGCTCTGTCCGGATAACGAGAGCGGCTGCTCCCCCGAGGAAGAAGAAAAGTAAGCCCACAACGCCGTACATAATTCCGATTTTCTTATGGTCAACAGTAAGCAACCAATCTCTGACAAACGACGGTTTTCTCGCTGCGGCAGTGGCAGTAGCACCCATACGATTCACTCCTCCCTATTTCAAGGTTTTAATGTATTCAGCAATTGCCTTCGCTTCTTCTTCTGTTACCTGCTGCGACGGCATTGGTGCAGAATAACCTTGCGGAGTTTTCGCTGCAGGGTTCATAATAGATTCGATGATATATTTCTCATCATATTTTACCGTGCTTCCGTCAGACAGCTTTATGTCTTTACCAAACATACCGCCCCATCCCGGGCCGACAAGCTTCGTTTGGTCAACAGCATGACAGCTTAAACAGCCTTTCTGCTCAGCCAGCGCTTTGCCTTCGCCGCCCGAGCCGCCTGCGGAGCCACCGCCGGCTTTACCGCCGGATTGCACAAACTTATTAAATTCATCGGCACTTACCACATGAAGTTTTGCAAGCATCATTGAGTGCATTGTTCCGCAATACTCGGCGCATACGATAGGGTATTCGCCTTTTTCCGTTGGACCAGACCAGAACTGAGTTTGGCGTCCAGGTACCGCGTCCTGCTTTATCCGCATCGCCGGAATCCAAAAGCTGTGCAAAATATCTCCGGATGTAATCTTGAATAGGACGTTTTTATCTTCCGGAATGACGAGATTGTTTGTCGTCTTGAACCCTTCCGGGTACTCAAAGTCCCATCTCCATTTGTAACCGGTGACATTAATGGTGTATACATCTTTCGGTGGAGTCTGAATTGCGTAAGTCATCTTAGAACTAAACACGCCAATAGCAACAAGAATCAACGCTGGAACCAAAGTCCAAATGATTTCCATTTTCGTGTTCCCGTGCAACGCAACTCCCTGTTTGTCCGGTCGTTTCCTTCGGTAACGAACAAGGAAGATGAACAAAAGCATTTCAACCAGGACAAAGATGAAGACGGCAATAGATGTGATAAACCAGAACAAGGAATCTACCTGCTTTGCCATGTCATTAATGGCCGGGGGAAACAACCAACTGAAGTCCACACAATACACTCCTTTCTTTACTATCATTTGCCCTTCATACAAATGAAATTTTTAGTATCAGAAAAGGCGTTCACATGGTAAATACCATCTAAATCGTATCAAGTTTTGACCCGTTTGTATAGTGTTTTGAGAATATGCGGAGCTCGGTAAATTTATGTATGAAAGCAGGGAAAAACCTTGATAGAAGTGAAAAAAGTAAAGACGTGGTTTTGTCTTTACTTTTACCCAAATTTCATATATTTGACACATTTTTCAGCAGTTTGATAATTTTATTTTACGACAACGACGAATGAGTTCCAAACCGTCAATATTCTTGCGTTTTGGGTCTGATCACCGCTACTATTTCACAATGGTAATAAACTCATAAAGAATTCTTGCCGTCAGCCCCCATATGATTCTCCCGTCATATTGATAAAAAAATTCAGGCAGACGACTGCTGCGCCATTTGTAGTTTTTACCCTGGGGAATAAGTTCAAAAGGAAAATTTTCCTCCGGTTTTACCGCCAGGTGAATATAGTGTACATCCGGTTCTTTTTCCAAGAAGAAATCAAGTGGAACATAGAATATTTCTTCTACTTCATTCTTATTCGGCGAAATTTTCCGATAGTCATGAATTTTACCGATAAATGAATAAATGGACGAAGAATACGGGGGAATGAGAATACCAAGCGTCTCAATAACCTGGATATCTTCTCGCACAAGCCCCAGCTCTTCGCATGTCTCCCGAACAGCGGCATCTTGTTCGCTTACATCGCCATCCTCAATTTTTCCGCCCGGAAAGCAAATCTCCCCGGGCTGGCGTTTTAGCGTTCGGGCGCGAACTTCGAATAGTACGTGCAGCTTTCCATCTTTTTCGACCAGCGGAATCATCACCGCCGCGCGCATCAGCGGAGCGAAACCAAATAGATTAAATGAACGCTGGCTTATCCGGCTCTGAATTTGTTCGATCATCCGCGTTTCCACCACTCCTTCCATACTTTCATAAGATAACAGTTTTGTTGATTTCTATATGGGCGTCCCATAATATTTTCGCAAGGTACTCGTATGGGGTACGCGCAATTTCAGTATAGCTTCTGCGAGTGTATAAATGATACGCATTCGGAAACTCGTTCCTGAGCTGGGAGCGCAATTTCCTTCCGGAAGAGTCTTCGTCTACAAAAATGTAGATGTCGGCATCGCCCGCCTGGTGATAGATATCCTCCAATTTCTTGCTGCTTAACGTGCCGTGTGTACAAATAATTTCCACAGGTTCTGCGATGATTTTCTCCAGACGTTTCTTATCCGTCTTCCCTTCCACGATAATAACCTTATTTACGATCAATGCTCATCACCTCGCAGCGATTATGCCGGCTTATTTTGTTTTTCACTCTATACCTTTATTATATGGCTATTTCGTCCGTTAGTAAAAACGAAAGCTTTCTCCACCCATTTCGGAAATTCCTTCCATTTATCACGTGAATATGGTTCTCTTCTTCTCCTTTGTCTATAGATTCTGTGTTTCGCGAAACCTCATGCTTTGAAAAATTGCTCCCTGTGTACTAAGCTAAAGATACAGATCTTTGCCAGAGTTACAGACTGTATTCTATACACAGAAAGGATGAATAAAAAATGAATCAGTCATACCGCACTTATCTGGAAAAAAACAGGGATGCACATCTGAGCGAATTAAGGGAATTCTTAAGCATACCAAGCATTAGCGCGCTGTCGGCCCACAAATCTGATATCAAACGAACCGCCGAATGGCTTGTTAATGCATTGCAGGCGGCGGGGCTTGAAAACGTGCAAATAATTTCGACCGAAGGCAATCCGATCGTATATGCCGACTGGATGCATGCCGAAAACGATGTCACCGCACTTATTTACGGCCATTATGATGTACAGCCAGTTGATCCGCTTGAATTATGGCAGACACCGCCATTCGAACCGGACATCCGGGACGGAAAGATTTACGCACGGGGAGCTACCGATGATAAAGGTCAGGTATTTATGCACATTAAAGCAGTGGAAGCGCTGCTAAAAACGGAAGGAAAGCTACCGGTCAATGTTAAATTCTGCATTGAAGGAGAGGAAGAAGTCGGCAGCCCAAATTTGGAACCGTTTGTGGAAAAACATAAGGACATGCTTGCGGCGGATGTACTTGTCATCTCCGATACCCCTATGCTGGAGAAAGGCAAACCGGCGATTTGCTACGGATTGCGCGGCTTATGCGCCATGCAAATTGATGTAAAAGGCGCGAATGGTGACCTGCACTCCGGTATATATGGTGGCGGTATAGCCAATCCGCTTCACGCACTGTCCGAAATTCTCGCTTCGTTCCATGATAAAAACGGCAAAGTTGCTATCGAAGGATTCTATGATAAAGTAAAACCTCTAACGAAAGAAGAGAGACAGGCGTTTCGCGATTTGAAGTACGATGAGGAAGCGCTCAAAAAGGAACTGGGCGTAAACGAGCTATATGGTGAGGAGGGATTCAATTTTCTTGAGCGAACATGGGCGCGCCCAACGCTCGAGATCAACGGTATGTATGGCGGCTTTCAGGGCGAAGGTATTAAAACGGTGCTCCCGTCCGAGGCACACGCCAAAATCTCCTGCCGACTGGTGGCGGATCAAGATCCAGCAGAAATCCAAGACTTAATTGAACGGCACGTACATAAACATACGCCGCCGGGCGTGCAAGTTTCGCTCACCCGAATGGATAGCGGCCGTCCGTTCCAGATGCCATATAATCATCCTGTTATTCAGGCGGCAATGCGCGCCTATGAAAAAGCGTACAACGCCACACCCGCTCTAACCCGAATGGGCGGTTCCATCCCAATTGTTGAAGGGTTCAGCCGACTTCTCAACATTCCGGTTGTACTGATGGGCTTCGGATTGCCCGGTGAGAATTTCCATGCACCAAACGAACACTTCCATCTGGAGAATTTCGACAAGGGCATGATCACCATCTGCGAATACTGGGGCGAGCTTTCGCAAATAAAACAATAAGAAAAAAGGGGCTGGCTCATGATTTTTGAGCCAGCCTCTTTCGGTAATATGATTTAGAGGAAGTATATATCGCTTTTCCACTTTATAGCAACATATCTTTTCTGAATCTTTATGATCATTATTTTGCCCGCACGCGCGACAAGCCCATGGCTTCTTCCACCTTGTTAAGCGTCTCGTCGGCTACGCGCTTCGCTTTTTCCGCGCCTTCATCCAGCACGCGATCCAATTCCGGGGAGTCGATTAACTCCGCATAGCGGGCCTGAATCGGCCGCAGCGTTTCAACTACGACTTCGGCAAGATCCGTTTTGAATGCTCCATACCCCTTGCCTTTATATAACGCTTCGATTTCCTCCATCGTCTTGCCAGAACATGCCGAATAAATCGTCATCAAGTTGGAAATGGCCGGTTTATTGGCTTTATCAAAATGCACGCTATTATCGGAGTCGGTTTGCGCCCGTTTAATTTTCTTAACAATGGCACTTTCAGCGTCCAGCATCGAAATAAATGCGTTTTGATTCGGGTCGGATTTACTCATTTTTCTGGTCGCATCCTGCAACGACATAATTCTAGCCCCAAATTCCGGAACCCGAATGTCAGGGATTTTAAATAATTCACCGTAACGCTGATTAAAACGTTCGGCCAAATCTCTGGTGAGTTCGATATGCTGTTTCTGATCCTCGCCGACAGGGACGAAATCCGTGCGATAAAGCAAAATGTCGGCAGCCATCAGCGGCGGGTACGCCAGCAATCCTCCGGGGATCGCTTCACCGCGGTCACGCGCTTTATCTTTATATTGTGTCATCCGTTCTAATTCACCCACATATGCGGTACACTGCATAATCCATCCCAGCTTCGCATGGGCAGGCACTTCCGACTGGATAAATAGCGTTACTTTCTCCGGCTCCAATCCGACGGCAAGATATAGCGCGGCAAGAGTCCGAATGTTTTTCCGTAATTGTTCAGGGTCCTGCGGCACGGTAATTGCATGCTGGTTAACGATACAAAAATAACAATTGTAGTCATGCTGAAGTTCAACGAATTGGCGCATGGCGCCAAGGTAATTTCCGAGCGTAATGACGCCGCTCGGCTGAATCCCGGAAAAGATGGTTTGCATCTTTACCACTCCTTTACAACATTTTATAAATAAAAAAGGCCCATCCGTCCGCTAAAGGGACGAATAGACCGTGGTGCCACCCTTATTATTTCGACATTTGTCGAAATCACTCATACCCGTACGACAGTTCAAGCTGTGATACGGTGTCCATTGTATCGTACGGACATACGCCAAAGCCTACTTGAGCCGTTCGTTCGGTTTGGTGCTCGGAAGTCCATTCAGCATTCGTCCGGCGCTGATTCACACCACCCATCAGCTCTCTGCAGCCCTTCGATATGCCTACTCTTCTTCCTCATCGCATTTGCATATTAATTTTCTTCATTATTTTACACTTCACTGAACTATATGTAAAGACTCCGTATCCGTTTAATCCGTGCCTGTTCCAATCAATCTGTACATGCGTATATAAATAAATCATATTTGAAGTCACATTTTTGCGTGAGTGGTTTCAATTCCTCATAGGTAAGCTATAAACAACTGCAT
>NZ_FNDE01000025.1:38739-50019 GCF_900099925.1 Aneurinibacillus thermoaerophilus
TGAAAACACATCCACCACATAGGTAAGCTATAAACTGTATGCAAAGGCAGCATGTCATTACCTCATTGCGTTTCAATTCCTCATAGGTAAGCTATAAACTACATAACTCCGATGAATTTCATAGGATATCTTTTGTTTCAATTCCTCATAGGTAAGCTATAAACGTATTTTCGTGATGGTTGGGAAACGCCTGTCAAAGCTGTTTCAATTCCTCATAGGTAAGCTATAAACCGCGTGCCTGCTGATGACCCGGTATTACGCATGTATGTTTCAATTCCTCATAGGTAAGCTATAAACGCTCCCTGACTTGTGACTTTCAGTTTTTCATACTTTGGTTTCAATTCCTCATAGGTAAGCTATAAACCCATTTTACATGAAAACATACATAGGGAAAACCCTTGCGGCATAACACTTTTTTCAGCTTTCACAACAAAGCACAAAAACACGCTATATTATATGTCATTATTTACATAATATCGCCAACCTCAATGTTTCTGCGTATTTAAACCAAAACAAAATGTCGTCGATCCCCTACCATTTTTGCAAGATTAGGGGTCGACGACATAAACAGTGACAGTCATTTATATAAATTGAGTTAACTCGTTCTTCTCCACGCCCATGATTTCACGCCTAGAATATTTGGTGCTTCTAAACGTATAAATAATAATCGAATCCTCGGATGTATCTATAATCTTTTCTAGCTTCATCTTTAGAATTTTGAAATTAGCCTCTGTCATTTCGCCTTCAAACACAGAATTCTGCACCCAATTCAGATACGCTCGGCACGTTTTTAATGCTTTGGCTACGCGCTTCTGGTTAACATCGTATACTAAAATCACAAACATTTTCAGCCCTCATTACCACGTCATGGCGAACGGTTTATACTCTTTTTCACCCATAAAATGCTTCTCTAACTTATACGCTTCCAGGCGAATGTATCTGCGATACGATACCGATCGCCCCAACTCCCGATGTTTTAACGTTGTAGCAAATTTTTTGTCCAACTCTTGCATAAATACGCGCTTACCTTTTTCTTTTAGAATAACCCCTTCACTATCCCGTTCAAAATCGTTCTCCGTGATCATTTGGCGCCCAACACAGGATAAAATAACACGGTCAATCAGTATCGGTTTAAAGATTTCGGCTAAGTCCAAATTAAGAGAGAACTTTCTGAAATTTGTCGTATGCAAAAATCCAATGCGAGGATCAAGATGTGTTTTATATATTTCACTCAAACAAGTCGTATACATAATAGAGTTTCCAAAGCTAATCAACGTATTCAAGTAATTTTGTGGAGGTCTGCGTGTGCGTTTTTCAAAGCGAAAAGCTTCGTTATTTAATATCGCATCGAACGAACGATAATACTGCTCCCGGATATTTCCCTCTACTCCCATTAGTTCAGCAACACTCATATCAGGGGTTAATGTCGATCGTAGCGATTGTATGATATCCAAGCGATCCCCTACATCTTTGGCTCGATTACGATAATATTTAAGTACGACTTCAATGTTGTGTACCGCACCACGCACAAACTGATAAGCCAGTATTTTCCGCTTGGCTTCATCCATATAGTGTTCGGCCTGCTTTAGGATCATATACCCCGAGTTTAAGTGCTCCCGCGGGTAGAAACTTCCCATATAATAGCCATAATGATCGTAATAATGAAGCACAATTTCTTTCTGAGATAAAAATTCCAGCAACTTCTTATTGCAATCTACTTCTCCAAAAACATGGAATTCTGACATATGTTCCACGGGCACAAATTTACGGCGTCCGTCCCCTTCAAATACAACCGTATTATCCTTGCGCCTTAGTACACCGTTAGAGAAAAAATATAACGATTTCTTCATGCACTAATCTCCCCCTAACTCCAGCAAAATTCCGCGTAAGCACAGGATTTGCATACAGCGAGCTTTCTCGGTACAGGTGGATAAGGCTGAGAAACAATTTCCTGTATCTCCTGAATGATACGTTCTAAACGTTCAACATCATCATCCGTTAAATCAACCGTTTCCTTTTCCCGTTCTTCTGGAAAACGCAACTCGCCACGTGCATCAATGCCCCGTTGCCGCAATTCATAAAGGTAAAATTGTAATTGTAACTTGGCACTCTCCCGATAAGTTGAGCTTTTCTTCACTTCGCTAATAACAAGCTGATCTCCGTCCCACCGGTACGTGTCGATTTTACTGTTTCCAACTTCCAGTTCTTTCTTCTCACGTCCGTAATAGTGCTCTCCTAGGTAACGTCCCAGAACTATATTTTCGAAATCTTGATCCGCGTTCAACTGGCGGCTTAAAAGCCATACTTCCCGTTTGCATATTGTGTAGTACCAAATAAACGTGCCGGAAACGTGAAAGGAAAATTCGCTGACCTCCATATTCCATCCCCTTATTAAAAACTGTAATGATCAAAATCATCTTTCTTTATAACAAGTCCGATATCGCTGCTATACTCAACCTCGCATAAAGGGAGCTTATAAGGATTATCCAGCGTCATGTATTGTAAATGATTTTTATATACGGCCATACTTACTGGCACTTCATAATTCGACACAAGCGCATACTGTTTCTCCTTGCATAGTCTTATCACCTCTTCATAGTAACAAGCAGGGATAATTGAAGTTTTAGCGTATTTAAACAATCTTGTCTTCTCAGTATCTATCTGATTATCAAAAATACCGCTTGCTATTCCGCTTCGCGCAGCACGCAGTCCTTCCGCATAGTCATCATCTTTCCAAATCATGTCCTCATAAACAATTTCCATAAAATTGGCAACATCCCGTTCACTCCACTTACCAACATGCTGCTCAATGATGTCCTTCGTACGGTCAATGAGGTATCGTTTATCGCGGTATACATACTTGTAAGCCGCCTCACTAACAGGAAATACAATCATTTCGGCATCGGATACAAGGCCGTAACGATTACAACGCCCTGCCCGTTGAACGAGCGCATCCAAAGGCGCACATTCACTGTACATCACGTCAAAACTAATATCCAAAGACACTTCGACCGCTTGTGTAGCAATCAATAACTTGACGGCAACTCCTTTATCATTCGTTAATCTTTGCTCTTTCGCCAAACGATCGGTCATTGTGAACTCGGAATGATAGCATAATACTTCATCTCCCAGTATGGATGCCCATTCGAGGTAAAGCGCCTTAGCCCGGCCCACCGTATTGACAATAATCGCGACGCGTTTGCCCTGATTCAGTTTCTGTTTAATGTCGTTTGAACATTCTTCAATCGGCTGCTCTATATAGCGCCATGTCGCCCGCTTTCGATCCATTAACTCTTCAGCTACGACAATTTGCTGAATTCCTACCTCTTGTTTAAAATGATTACGTAAACCGCTCGGCATCGTCGCACTCATAAGCAATACGTTACCACCCAGCTGTTGGATGGTTCGTATCATCTCCGTTATGAGCGCTAACGTATACGTATCATAAGCATGAATTTCATCGAATACGACACGATTGCCCACAAGAGCGAATAGTTTTTGCGTCCAAGCTCCTGTATTAAATTGTGTCGTTAACAGTTGATCGACTGTAGATACCATTACAGGCTTCATAAACGCTTTGTTTAGTAGCAACGTTTTTCGCAATTCCACAACATGTTCTTGATCAGCAAACTCACCTTCTTGCCCTAGCGACCTGGCAAAATAATTGTCCATGCTAGAATGCGATAAACCGCATTCTTTCTGTTGGAAATAATAATTAAACAATCGTTCATACAAATTGTTTGAAGTGACCATCGTTGGCATAAGGAACATCACTTTACCGCAGCCAGATTGTAATGCCCAGAGCAATGCTGCCTCCGTCTTACCTGAACCGGTTGGGGCAATAACAATGATATTTCCCTGAGCTTCAGCGCAAGCCAAATGAAATGGGCGCTCCTGATACACCTTTCCTTCGCCTTCCACCTTAGCCCTCATAAGATTCCACAAATCGTCAGCCGTTGTCGCACTTTGTAGCACAACATCTGCTGACGATGATGCTAACCAATCACAAGTGTGCAACATACCTTTAGCCAGCGCATATTGCAGACGAGCCTGCTGATTATGCGAAGGGATCAATTTCACATATCCATCCCAAATGGCCAAAAAGTTCTTTCTACAATCTGGGCTTTGAAACCTCTTCAGTATCGGAGCATACTCCACCACATTCCCTACGTCTTCACATTGACTCACTCGCATTTTGTCTGAAGTATACTGATATATAAATTGCAGTGCCTCATCATCTAAAACCGGCCACTCCCGCCATTGCTCCTTCTCTCTTGTAAAGGAGGTTAAATTTTTGTCCAACAATTTATGGTGTCCGATGACAGCAAACCAGTCATATGGAAATTGCAACCCATAACGCTCACGGATACGCGGGAACATGCAGATTGCGGACCAAAGCTCGTGACGAAAGTGCTGTGGGGAATCCTTCGCCTCGTTACCGTCCGTTTCATTTTCCCCGTTTAACTTTAATAATTGCTGCATACGACGTTGAAATATCGGAAGCAGTTTGCCTGCATCATGCATCAATACCGCATAACACATCCGTTCACGAAACTGTTCCCATGGAAGACCTAAAGCTTCTACAGTTTGTTGTAACTCCTGCGACCACGAACTTATAAAAATCCGCTGCCATACAGCATGACAGCGGTCAATATGATATTCATAGCTTCCCTGCGCACCCGATTCGGGCTTGGCATAGTAGCGAACATTCGTGGAGGTTTCTTTCATTTTTTGTATTCACCTACTTTTAATGAATGTGTGCCAAAGGAACGAATTCTTCCCCAAAGCAATAGGCTTCGACACTTTGCTTAAGTCGTTGCAGATGGGTCAGAAAAGTAAAGCTCTCATAACGCGCTCCTTTTCGAACACCCTTGGCGTCGAATACAAAATCTATCGGCAAACGCGCCACTTTCGGTGCGTTTAACGATATGCGCAGCGGCATACGTTGTATCGCTTCCCAATCGAATGTAAACGCATGGGACCAATCTCCCTTAATCATTACATTGCTTAATTCCGTTGTCTCCTTAACCGGCAAATGATCAAACCACTTCACAGAAATGCATTTAGCCAAGTCATCGCTAGCACCTAATGTTAACGCATACACAGGAGACAAAAAAGCTTCATACAAACGACCAGCGTATGATTCATCTTCACAAGCATAGTATAGTTGTATCGTTCCTGCTAACTCTCGCTGCTCCAGCGAACGGGGAGCGAAACACAAAAACTCACGGTTCAAAATATCGTTGCGAGGTTTTTTCTCCAAGTCTACCGTCCACTTCGTATAGTTCCACAAATCTTTGCCTTTTCCGATGGAAGCACCCTTTACTCCAACTCGCGCTTGGGCCTGCCGAAACCATGTCCATGTTTGTTCAAAAGAAAGTCCCAATGCCGCTCCAGCTAGGCCAACGATCGTGGATACGGGAGGAAGCGGTAGCGTCACATGATATAACTGACCGCCGGGGTCGCGAAAACATGCCGTCTCCGCGACTAACTCAACTCGTATCCCAAACATAACGAACCATCGCTCCTTCCTGCTTTACGCTTCATATACTTGATGCAGCCACTGCTTCATCTCTTGGAACGACTGCCCGATAGACTGTACATCATCATGATCGGCAGCAAAGAATCCTTTGCGTTCACCCATCGTATGAGCAATGAGAACCGATTCAAAGTCAGCCAGTGTCTGCTTTACCACACTCATATTCACCTCGTTGTTCTTTACGAATACCGATTCAAGAAAAATCGGGTTTTTGACACGAAGCAAAGCTGCACTAACGAACTTGGGCGACATATCCGACAAGAACCGACTCTGACGGCCCACCGTCCACAAGTTTTGTATCGCATCCAACAGCAGCGATACACGCTCTATTTTTTCCAGCGGCGACAATTGAAGTTCATACTTATCTCCCTCCGTCTTTTCTCCCACGCGATCCAGTTCGATGAGAATCGTGCCACGATAAAACCCGGAGTGAATTTCCGATTCGAAAATATTAGGATTGCCACCTGCTTTGGTAGACATATAGTTCGTTGCAAAATCTAAATCACCACGATACGGATCAAGGGCGATGAGAGGAGATACGCGCACCGGGCTTGTCCGCTTAACTGTTTCTTTGTCTGCCCGCATAAAGCCGAACAGATCATCATCAATATACTGCTGCGGATCACATTGTGTCGTTGCCGCACCCTTTTCCTGTTCCCCGGCAACTCCCTCGGATAAGACACATCCCAACGTACTTAACTGTTCTCGTAACGCGCGGCGAACCGCTTGAGACGAACAATACGGATATTCTTTACCGTCATTCATTTGGATTTTTTTTATGCTGGAGATATTATCCGCTTCCTTATCGGAACCATTTAACGACACATAGGACCCTTTTGTTACATATGTTAATGTTAAACATTTCGCTTGCTTCCACGAATTACTCATCCGTCTTCTCTCCCTCTTTCGATTTATAGTACATTAGTGTATTATACGCATTAAGCGCACTCGTAACGACATACGCTTTAAAATGTTCAAAATGGCATTGCTCTAACACGCCATTTACATATTCTTTCGGCACAATAATTCCGTAACGCATTTGCAACGTGTTAACTTGGCTCATGAAGTCCGCTTTTGTGCGTGTTTTGCGAAGCGAAAACAAATCTCCCTTAATCTTTTTCAATTCATCGTTGCGCTTTGCATCTGAACCGCACAAATAGTCGCGCGCGCTGTATACAATCTGCTTGCCCAACTGGGTCGCCATTTTAATTTGTTCGGGATTCATTGTATCCTCCTTATCTATATCAAGTCCTACTTCTTTGCGAATCAACGACTCATAAAAAATTGTAAACTGCAAAATATGACGTAAGTTAGGGTGGTGACCTTCCCGACTAACATGAAAAGCAAACCGCTCCACCTCTTCAATAATTAGCTTCTTCTCCAACACCCGGCGTAAAATGCGGTTACGATACATTGTCGGATTCGTGTCATCCGTTGGATCATGCAAATCATGGTAAAAGGATTTCAGGTCTACTTGGGGTTCAACCATACTTAACTCATGAAGCAAGCGGAATATATACGCTGTCTCATCGTAAAAAACCAATTCATCGATCATAAATGTCTGTCCCTTAGGCGACACGACAAACAATGCCATCTGCAATGGTGCTTCATCCAGCGCTATTTTCATCAGTTCTAAAATGAAGGGGTCCGCCGCTTGCTTATCCCGCTCTTCCTTATATAGTTGATATACCTTGTTATAGTACGCCCACAAAAATTCGTAAGGCTTACGCGCCCGATAAAGTAGCCCATCCTTCTTCATCTCAATGTTGCTCAAAAAATACTCTTTGTCTAATTCACGAACAGCCGATAAGACTCCCATTTTTTCTTGGAGATGGCTCATCTTCCGAACACTCGGCGCATAAAGTTGCAATATAAATAGTTTGTCGTTCGTCTTCCGATAGAGTGCTGTCTCCACTGCAAAACGGCTAAGAAAACTGCACTCCCAACACAGCTTATCCGGTTTATTCAGCTCGGAATTGAATGATTTTGCCGCAGAGTTACTCGCAAATAGCAGGAAGGCTGGCTGGGACACATCTTCACAAGCAGAAGAAGCTTTCCCACATACCGAGCAGACACTTTTTTTCTTTTTTTCTTCTGGTAAAATAACAAGATCGGCGTGACACACAGGAGGTTCAAACAATAGTTGCTTTTTAGAGCCCCAGAACGTCTTTTTTTCAGTCTGAATATATTGTTCGGCTCGTTGTGCAAGGGTAGGATTATCTTGGTGCAGTTGTGAAATAGGAATGGCCTCTGCCCGCCAACTAGAACCTTTCACGAACAAGGCGGGAATCGGAGTCGGCTGTCGCTTCGGTTTACAATCAAACCGGTCAAGCTCGCGATTGTACACAACCCATTCGCGCAACTCATGCTGCTTCTTTGTGGACACGTTCCAATGCCGCGTGGCCAACTCTTCATAGCATGCTCTCAAAAACTCGCGTAATTGGTCTTGCGAACTATATGTAAAGCGAAGCTCTTGATTGTCAGAAGATAGCGATATGTCGATATCGGGATATTTGGACTGCAAAGATCTAGCTACTTGGTACAGTCCCACAATCCCACAATCAATCCACCATTGATGACGCAAGCGGAAGACGTATACTTGCGGGACAGACAACAGACTCACCTCTTTTTTATTTTATATTGAGTGTTTATTTATATAATAATCATTGAAATGAAAAATGTCAATAATATACATGAAAATATTAGAAAAAAATTCATATTGTCTTACTTTAAAACACCTTCTATAATGTAAGCACACTCCCTATAAGGAATTGAAACTATTGAGTGTTAATTTAGCCTACCTACAAGGATTGTTTTTCTTATTTACAAGAACAATACAGCCAAAGCCTTGGGCATTTTTAGAACCAAGTCCGCAATCAAGGGCCGTTTGCAGCAGAAGATGACTCCCTTTTAATTCAAGTGTGGACGTGTACCCTTTGACAATGGTTCCTTTATAGTTAACAATTTGCATTCTGGATTGTCCCATTCTTGTGACACTAATACTTTTATTGAATAATGCTTCATCGCCATGAAGCAGTTGTGCTTTCTTTATGATGTTTTGCCGAACAATATGCTCAAAATCGCTCTCCCCTGGCTGAAAATAACACGTGTATTTTCGGCCATCCGGACGATTCAACGTACTATAGGCAACGACAGGAGATAACGTTCGAACCCGAACCGTATTCTCATCAATTTGGTATTGCTTGGCCTCGATGGCTTTCACACGAACGATATGATTGCCCAACCGCACTTCATGATACCTGAGAAGATTCGTCGCTAACGATTCGCAAAACTCTACAATGGGGGAGGACAATACAAGCCTAATTGCATCTGTAAAAACAATTTTGCCTGCCTCGCGATTAATCTTGAAATGCCCCATTAATCGTGAATATGCAAACATGCGAAACGTTCTTCCGCCACTTACATAGCCCTGGTTGTGCAACCTTTCCGCCAATCCCTCATCAATGGAATGATAGATAAACCCCTGAACGATATGGTTATAATGAATAGGCAATACAACCTTTTCCTGAGGCTCTAAAGTAACAAACATATGCATTAAGAAAATTCCTTTCGTTCATGATAAAGCTATAAATAATACTAATATTTTACTATATCATGTGTGATAAGAGGAGGAATACGAGAAAAATGAGAGGCACCCTGTGCGAAGGAACAAGGGGAAATGGCTTGCCACTCTCTTTTTTCCTGGCTTTGCTCAGGCCCCTTTTCTTCTCTTTTTCGCTTGCTATCTTCTTCCTCTCATTGTAAAATAAATGAAAAAATTCCCAATATTATCTATTTAGCATTTTTCCTGTTGATGAAAGACAAATCAATGCAAACTACAGAGATTGCAAAAAGAATGCAAAGAGCATGAGTCTCAATGCTTATAGTATAGATATAAAGATATATTGTTCTCAATTGTTTCCGGGTAAAAATCATTAAATATTCATAATTGTCAAGTGCTATAACTTCCCCAAAATCGTCGTTTTAAAATTTCCCAGAAGCATTCCTTCTCGAACATCCGTCATTGATTCCGGACAAAGCACTGCAACCGATAGCAACCGCTGAATCTGGGATGCATTGGCAGATACGATTGGTTCCATCATCTAATCCTTGTTACTGTACCAAAGCCGTAATTCATCAAACAAAAAGTCCCGCCTCTTAGTGAGGTTGGACTTTTTGTTTGTGTAGATTCCAGCTTAATTTTAAGAAGAATATCAGACCAATCAGAACTGTAACAAGCAATCCTAACAAATCACTATACACCAGTAGCTCTGCATATGTATAGGTTAGTGTCATATACAGCGATTGGGCCCAATATGCCAAGCTTATAAACAATACGCTTACCATGATATATAACTTCAAACCATTATTTTTCTTAAAATTAACTACGAAATATCCAGCAAAAAGAACAAAGACAACAGCGGAGAACTTAATAAAAAATTCAAGATCAGTTTGTGTAAAGGTTACCGGTATACCCGATGCGATTAAAATTCGATACATAATATGTGCTGCCAATAAAAACAGGAGTACCGCAAATACGACCCAATCGACAATTTTTCCAGCAAAACGAACGAGAGGAAGAATGATACTTACCTCCTTGAATAAAGAAATTGCGGCCTTATATAATTATATGATAGTGTTGAAAAACGTATATTCTCTGAATAAAACATCAAAAATCCACCTCGTAGGCAAGAATGGTGAGTACCGACAAACCCCATTCTAGCGAGGTGGATACTTACCATGATATCCAACTTTACAGAAAAACATGCTACTTTATCTGAAACATCCTTGCTTCGTTTCATCTGTGCTTATATTGAATTCATTGATCTTCAAGAACCGGTTTACAAAACAGGAAGACCACGAATCCAGCTATGTGTTCTTGTTCATAATATTGGATTTTATGTTAGTTTTGCAACACCTTTAAGAGGTTTTTCTTTATTTGAAGAAAAAGCCTACACCGAATAATTACCAAAATGCATATAAAAAAGCTGATTTCCTATATGCTATATACATTCCAATTGACAGTTTAACAGCCAATACGACCAATACGACGTAATACTCGTTCTGGACAAGATTGTGTAAAGTCTAAAAATCGCTGAACCGCCTATTCAATCTCCGATTGATTTTTGTGAAACACGTTTGAAATGACACTATCTTTAAGCCAGCGCCAAAGCTTTTCAATTGGATTTAGATTGGGTGAATACGGCGGCAAAAACAATAAGTAGAGTCTCTGATGATGCTCTTTTAGAAAAGGACGAAGCAGTTTGGCATGATGAATATGGGCATTATCGATGATCATAATGACCTTTTTGTTGGCATAGCGCTTCATCACTTTCTTCAAGAATTCCAGAAAAGAAGCAGCGGAGACCATGTAGCCCGAAGGGCTTGATACGAGCGAACATGGGTCTCGTCTGGTGCAAGCAGTACCGTATTTTCGTCCATTACGTTTTTTTTATCATCTCTACCTGGTGTACAAACGCCTGCTGTTTCTCTTTGTTTGCTTTTGCCAATACATACGTTGTACGCTTCCAACGCAATCCTAAGCGATGAAGCATATCCGCGATACCGGAACGTGACATCGTAACAGAAAACCGTTCTTCGATCCATTTTTGAAGCAGGCGGGTATCCCACGATTGAGACGGTTCAATCCCTTCCTGTTCCGGTGTGCTTTCCAATATCACTTTTTTCACCTCCATTTGTTCTTCTGGTGAAAGATACGGTTGTTTTCCCGGAGGGAAATT
>NZ_FNDE01000066.1 GCF_900099925.1 Aneurinibacillus thermoaerophilus
TTTGCTTCCTCTCAGATCTGTTCGTGTTGCGGATACCAAAACAAAGAAGTTAAAAATCTTACCTTGCGACAATGGGAATGCCCGGAATGCAATACTTCCCATGACCGCGATGTAAACGCAAGTTTGAATATTCTTGCCGAAGGCAAAAGACGACTATCTGCATAATTGCAGGAACCGCAGGAACTGCGGGGATAGCTTGGGGTACATCATGTACTAATTCTGCTCGGTAGAGCGGACTAGCCAAGAATCTCGTGGCTTTAGCTATGAGAGGTTCAATTATCAAGGTTATTGCTTTAACAAAAAGAAAAAAGTTATGTAAATATCGAATGATGCCAACCGAATTTTCAAAAGCCACGAATAATGACCGAGACATAGGAACGGACAAGTAAAAACAGGCATAGAAATTAAAAGCTTATTCAAAAAAAGTCAATCTGTATTTATTATCAGATTGGCTTTTTTCATTATTTGTAAGTGACAAGCCTGAAACCTTGAAAAAAGACGGTGACCTAACACTCGTCTGTACTTATCTACGTAGTATGCAGTATAGCGTTCAATTCATTGAACATGGGAGGTGATCACATGGGCTTTTTTGGTGACAGAGAGGAAATTGGTGTTATCCTTGTTCTCTTTATCCTCTTGGTCATTATTGCGTGTGCATGTGACTAATAGGTAGGAAAGGATTCCCCTGTTCGTTATATAGCAGCAGGGGAATCTCCTAAGAAACAGTAGGAGAATTACCCCGATATCATTTCCAGAAAACTCAAATCCTCGGATCACTTTTGAGCGATTAAAAGTTATCCTTTTTTACATAACGGGGATATCAGACCACAAAAATGATTCCTATTTCTTCACAGGGGTATTTGTTTCTCTTAAAGAGAGGCATTCGCCTAACACTCGTCCATACCTACCTGAATAGCATGAATTATGTCTTCACCTAAACCTAAACAAGAAGAGAAGAGGACTTTGTGATGGCTTCTTTAGCGAATTTTCAATCCTTCTTACTTTCTTTATTCTTTTGGTGATTATTGTGTGTGCATGTGCCAAGTCATTGATAAGAGCGTCTGTTTTCACAAGGGAAGGAGCTCAAGTCATAAAAGACTGCCAGTAAAGACAACCTTTTTGTCATCCATCACGCACGCTGTCCTCGTTTATCGCAAAACAAAAAACCATGGATGTAGAGTCATCCATGGCAGATAAGAAACAACAGCCCCCCTTAAATGAACAAGAACGGGAATAAGAAAAAGCTGAATGGGAAGAAAAACCGACGGAAGAAAAAACGTCGTCTGCGTCTAAAAAATCTTTGTGCCGTATGAACATCTTCTGCTTTTGTGTTCACGTTCTTCTCCAGGAGTTTAACGGAAGGATCATTAACCGTATAATGGTCCGGCAGTAATACAATAGCGCCTTTGTTATTTACGCTTTCAATCTTTACGTGAAGGGCACCAGCCTTTGTATTAATTACCGTCCATTTCCCTATGTTTTTTGTTAATGTTCGACGAAGAGTAGGCATTCTTTGATTTCTCCTTTCTTGATAAATTCACTATAGGATATGAGGAAATACAACGTCTTGTCTTAGTTAAGTGCCCGAATAATCGTCCAGATTTGGTATCACATTCCTTTCGCCGAATGGACGAAAACAATGGATGATATCCTCAAAAAAGAAAGCATCAAATGTAGGCATACGTCCAGTTGTCGATATGTTTATAACGGTGTTCATTCCACTACGAAGCATTGACGAGACGGACATAGACTTCTGGTATAAACGGAACAGCATTCCTGTTGAATAAAAAAACGCTATGGATTGGTTTCCGTAGCGTTTTTTATCGCTAATGTAGAGTCTTATTCTGAAAGGGGAGAGAGATTCAGGAGCCCATGTCCGTATCCCTTCCGTACTCTACTTCGCTTGTTTAGGCGCTTTAAATAACTTTCAGCCTTAGCGCCATTCAGCTCAGGATGGCGGCTAAGCACGAGAGCCGCTCCACCGCTAACATGCGCGGCTGACATTGAGGTACCGCTCTCCGTCCTATATCCGCTTTTCCAGCTGCTTCTTATGTCTACACCAGGTGCCATCATGTCCACCGGGCCTCTTGTGCTCGAAAAGGAAGCCCGCTTCATCTCCTGATCAACCGCTCCGACTGAGATGACCCATGGAAAACGTGCAGGATAATCTACAAGTCCGCTGCGTTCCCCATCGTTTCCTGCCGATGCAACCAAAATCATTCCCTTCTGGTGAGCTTTTCGTGTGGCGTATTCCAGGGCGGCGTTATAGTTACGGTCTCCAAGGCTCATATTCAGCACTTGTATATGGTTATCCATCGCCCATTCGATGCCCCTGATTACATCACTAATTCTCCCGTTGCCGTCCCGATCCATCACTTTAATCCCATAGAGCTGCGCTTCTGGAGCAACTCCATAAAGGCCACCGGCTCGACCGTTAGCGGCAATGATACCAGCTACATGAGTGCCGTGTCCGTTATCGTCTGCAAAATTGCGACTTTGTCCAATGATATTATATCCTCCAGCAACACGGCCGCGCAGAGCCGGATGCGAGGAGGCAATGCCGGTATCCAGTACGCCTACACGAACGCCCTTCCCTGTACTTTTGGGCCAGGCGTCCGGTGCATGAACGGCCTGAATGTTCCAGGGAATGGGAGATGCAGACGGATTGAAGGTAGAGGGGGCGGCCCGGTGTACCCGGATTTGAATGTCCTCCTCAATAAGGGAAAAAGCGGGATGCTTACTAAAAAATTTGATGTTTTCAACATTAGCAACGATGAAGGGGAAATGCTTGTGGCAGTACAAAATCTCAATCCCATTCTGCTTCATACAGACTTTACGAGCTTGATTCATATTGGCTTTTACATGAATCAGATAACGTTTTGCCATAAATCAGCCTCCTCTTTCTACATGGTAGTACCAGTATATGAAAAATTGAGTGAATGGGGATGTAATAGGAGAAGGGAGATACCTAAATTTTTGCCCTATTTTATGGAAGAAGAGAAGGGATGTAAACAAAATCTTGCTGTATCCATTAGTAAACAAGCAAAAAAAATACTACATTTAACATTTTTAGGACAGTGAAATTCAAAATGTATGCTATTGCCTCGTTACATATCAAAACTTTTAACAATACAATATAGTATCTTACAAGATAGGGGTGAGTACTTGGATGAATATAAATGCTATTATTGAAATTGTTAAGAAGATTCCAAAAGACAAATGGAACGATGAAAAAACGATAAAAAAAGCAATAAAAGCTGCTGGAAAAGTACATGGAAAGACGTTTTCAGAGGCTGAACTTAACAAATATGTTCAGCAGTTTAGAAGTTTTTCTAAAGGTGGAGGCTCTCTTTCCTTGCTATCTATGCTTCTAAAAAGCGGAGTTAATATGGAACAGATTAATGACATTAAGAAAAAAATGCGAAGCTAAATAATTTCCGAACAAAAAATGATGGTAAAAGTGAAAAAGTACGCCGATATACAATTTCACTTTCATCTCCCTTTATCTTTCATATGAAGCACATCTCAATTCTCCGATGGATTTTAAATGAAGGTAGGAACGAAATATATACCGAATAGAAAATCACCCATTCTCCTATCATTAGTTTAAATAAAATCATAAGGGAAGAGGCAAAGAGAAATGAGGAAGGTGTTATCACCTCTACATTACACAGCCATAGGAGACTCTATTACCGCAGGGATTGGAGCTTGGTTTAATTATGGATATGCTCACCAGTATCGAGATTTTATAGAAAAAGATTGGAAAACACGTGTCATTTTTCGTAATTTAGGGCGGCCCGGCTGGACAAGTCAAGAATTGTTGCACAGGATCAGAAATGACATCACCTTTTTCAAAGCCATAAAGACAGCAGATATCATCACATGTTCCATTGGTGGAAACGATTTAATTCAGGCAGGTCGTGTTTATGATAAAACGAAGAATAAAAAAACAGTAGAAATAGCGCTTCAAAATTTTCAACGTAATTTCCTTTCCATTGATCAAAGTATTAAAAACATAAAAAAATCCTCCACTACCTCTTATATGATCTTCTATATCGAACTTTATAATCCGCTGCCTGAATTCCCTCTGGCTCGGCAGTCGGTGAAAAAACTAAATCGAATTCTCCATAAAGCAGCCGACTCCTATACAAAGATTGCCCCTGTATATGCAGCCTTTTTACATCATGAAAATACACTGTTATTTATTGATGGTAAGCACCCAAACTATAAAGGTCATCGAGTAATAGCAGAAACAATTAGAAGATTAGATTATAAACCTTAACACTTGTCTAACTACGTGCCCATCATCTCATGCATCTCTTATTTGACACTCCAAACGGCTGAAGCCGTGGGATTCTTGGTTCGTTAGCGTCCGCAGTCCGTTTCCGTTTTGGACAACGCCCAAGTTCGAGGGTGTGTCATCACCCCGTCCCATGTGGTTAGAGTGTACCCACACGGGCGGCGTACCTGTTACCAGTACGCTAGGCTACTAACCCAGAAATGGCCTTTGCGATATTGATTGCTCCATTTAGATCCGCATGTATGGTGTATCCGCATTTTTTGCACTTGAAGTGTATACCGTTTCGGTTTGCCCTATCCCTATAACCGCATTTACAAGTTTGACTAGTGTAGTCTGGTTTAACTAATTCAAAGCGGATACCTACCATTTCTGCTTTGTACTTAATCATTTTCTGTAGCTGATAGAAAGCCCATGAATGAAGGTTTCTACCAGCTTCTTTTTTAGACTTTGCCCTATTTCGAATATCCGTCAAATCTTCCATTCGAATGATACCAACACCGTTGGTCAATGCGAAATCTACGATTTGACGGCTGATTTTATGGTTCTGATCTTTCATCCAACGAGACTCTTTATCTTTTGATTTTTTGATGGCGGAAAGTTTTTTCAGTTTACCTAGCTTTCTTCGTCTAGCCGCAAAACATCTACGAATAAAAGCAACTTGGTTTCCTTTGAAGAATAATGATTTTGTTCCAACACTGGCGACAGCTATGTATCTCAGTCCTAGATCAACTCCCATGACTTTAGGATTGCGGACGGGAATCCTCTGCCTCTTTAGAGGAGAGATGAGAGTCCGCTTTGCCCTTGTAATCCCCCTTGCGGGGATTACAAGGGCAAATTTTTTGTTATTTTCACTGACTATATGTAATTGAAAACGCTCAATATAATACATGTTAAACAGCTTTTTGTGCTATACTATATGTATGAAAAAATCTACCATAAAACATGCTCGAACCTGTGTCTACAATGTTAATTATCACATCGTTTGGTCTGTAAAATACCGAAGAAAAGTACTCACTTCCGAGATAGAAGGCTACTTGAAAGACCTTTTTCAAGAAATCGCACAGGAAAAAGAGTTTGAAGT
>NZ_FNDE01000098.1 GCF_900099925.1 Aneurinibacillus thermoaerophilus
AATAAAACGGTTAAAATTACAAAAAGATTGGATAAAGCGAAACAGCCATTACAACCGCCGAAGCCAAAACAATCCACTGGGAATGCAACTAAGGGTACGGGTAAAGTTAAGCTATTGCCTTCTTCTAAAGTACATGATGCAATAGGGAAACTTAACAGTAATCAGATAAAGCATATTATAAATGGAAGTAAAAAATCTAATCATCAATGGGAAAAACTTGTGCCTGATAAGAATTGGGGGAAAATAAAAGAAATTATCATCGATGTAATGCATAATGGTGCAGATATACCTTATAAATCTGTTTCTTCTAGAGTTAAAATGGTTAATGGACAATTGGTACAGGTGACATACAAAAAACTACCTGATGGAACAATAAGAATATCTGATGCGTGGGTGAAATAACTATGAAGGAAAAGATAAAGCAATTAATAACATCGGGTGATTTTCAAAAAGCAAAAGAATATATTGAGAATGAAGATAGAAATACTTTAGAGCAAGTTGTTCTTGAATTAGGATTTGATGAAGAGAGTATAAGTGCTTATTCATTTGTCTGTTATTTGATAAATAATAATGAGACTGCATATTATCATTACTTAGCTTCAGAGTTATTAAGTACTGCATTGTGCCATTTACCAGACGCTTACGCAAGTGCATTATACCATGCTAAAAGAGCAGTTGAATTAAGCCCTGAAGATGTTAGCTTGAAAGAACATTTGTTGTTATTCCATGACATTCCAGAAAAGTTAATTAGTAAAGAAGAAGCTAAAGCAATTGCTCAAGAAATATTAAAGATAATGCCAAATAGCGAAGCTGCAAAAAATGTGTTACACAATGCATAAATTTAAAGACCTTGAAAGAGTATTATGACTCTTTCAAGGTCTTTTTTATAGGGTGTGTAGTGCCGAATAACTCCCTTTGTAGTACAACATATACAAATAACCCTTGAAACTCCTGCATGATAATTTTTAGAATTGCCTTGTGTGCACAGGATGAGTTTGAAAAAGATGTCCAATTTTATAATTTTCATCAACAATAAACAGCTGAAAAATCATCAGTTACTACCGTTTTTATCTCCCAAAAGCTTACCTTCGCTTTCTCCTTGCCTTTTGAAATTTTTTTTCGCAACTTTTCCGCCCCTTATTCCGATTACTATAGCGAGAGGCTACTCCACCTCGATTAACTCCTGGATGTCGATGTCTAACACTTTGCATACCGTTTCTATTGTTGATAGATCGGATTAACCCCCATTACTTGGACACAAACAACCTTATTCATCCTTTTTCGTAAAATTCCTCGCTTATACTCGCACTCCTCTAATTACGAACT
>NZ_FNDE01000046.1 GCF_900099925.1 Aneurinibacillus thermoaerophilus
TTGCGGAAGGACAATGAAGAGCTTCAAAAGCTGGTTGATAAGTTTAGCGAAGCGAATCGTCGATTGAGAATAGCGGTCGCTAATCAGAAATAAAAAACACCCCTTGTCGGTCTGCCAACCGGCGAGGGGCTTCCCTGTTCTTGCCTACAAGAATATTTTACCATGAGCAGGGGGAATGGGTCATGAATCATCAACATTTTTTGGAGAATGTCTGCGCGAAGTGTCCGGGTTCACAATGGGGGAAAACAAGTATGTGCCGCATTCATGACATGCACATCGGAAAGGTGCAGAGTTGCCCCCAGTGGGATGAGTACCAGGCGGCACAGTTGAAGGAGCATGATGGACAATTAGCTTTTCTCGACTTGGAACCAGCATTGGAGGCTGTGCAGCGTGTGGAGCAGGACTTACGTGACTATCGCTGGATGGCAGAGAAGATTCAAACGCTACAAAAATGTGATGAGTATGAGAAGCAGTATCCGCGAGAGGTATGGGAGAATATTATTCATGCTGGTACGGCGCAATATGGTATTGAATCAATCCTTCCGAAAGCCCAAGGGGTTAATTCAGACGTGACGTATAGGGAAGCACAGAAGCTTTTACGGAACTGGGAACGCATGAAGCGATATGAGCGAAAGGTGAAGAAGTTAGAAGCTGCTGTGGCATCGTTACAGGACGAAAGAGAGCGTGCAGTGGCAGAAGGGATGATGGACGGTGAGAAGATGTATGAAATCGCGCAGCAGTTAGATGTGAGTCGTCAGACAGTCGATAAAATTAGACGGTCAATGATTCGAAATCTAGCGTGGATTATGTATGAAGATGAGATACGAGGAAGCCTGTCGGCATAGCGGCGGGCTTTTTGCTTTACATTTTAGACATTAGTTTACACTCTTGACGTTTTTTGCAGATGAAAAGCGTGGTGTGGTATGCTGGACGCAGGAAAGATAAGCGAAGGCCGTTCCAGGGGAGGGGCGGTCTTTTATTATTCGGAAGAATATTGCGAAGAAAAAAAGCGACCAATTAAGGCCGCTTTTCGTCGCTAATCCCTAAAGCTTCTTTGATGGATGTTTGAAGGAGTTGCGAAAAGTTTAACCCAGCTTCTTCGCCGGCATCTCGCAACCACTTCGGTAAGGTGCAGTTTTTTGTTACTGCTTTATTTGCTGCTTCATCTCGATAGGGCGGCATATAAATTTCAATAAATACAACACGATCGCTTGCATCTAATAGCTCGATATCTTCAGGATTCGATGGCTTAGGAACTTCAAGCCCTTGCTCTTCCATATCTAGTATGAGATTGGCCAGCATTTCTTTTGCTTGTTTGATTCCGTTGATTAAATCTGGCGCAAGAATTGCTGTTCCAGGAAGATCAGGAAAATACATGCCCAGTCCGCCATCTTCTGCTTTTTCTACAACAACTGGGTAAATGTAATGATTCTTATAAGCCATTTAAATCACGCTCCTTCATTTATTGGAGATAACGAAATTGGAGGGGAGTCAGGGGTTAGAATTTAACCCCTGAAGTCCTTTCTATGCTTCTAAGTGTTCCTTTTGGAATCACTTGACCGCTATGATGATAGCTGATATCAGCATATCTTGTAGGGTCGTCTTTATGTATGTATCTCTGGTGACTTCCTTTACCTTTGTGATTCGGGGATTTTATGAACCCTTCATCTTTCAGGGCTTGCAGGACTTTTCTTACTGTGATTTGTTTGCCCAATTTCGTTACCTCCTTTCTAATATTATTATAACACGCATTATTTATGCGTGTAAATAGAAAAATATAAAATTTATACGTGTTTTTTATGCGTGTGAAAGGAGAGAAATATCCCTGCAAGAAAGATATCTATATGAGATGGTAGAAGAATAGTCGCTCATCGAGCGGCTTTTTCTTTTACCCTAAAACGGAGGTGGGTGGTGATGTAGATGGCAAAGTTAAATGCGAAACAACGACGTTTTGTTGAAGAATATCTTATTGATTTAAACGCGACACAAGCGGCCATACGTGCTGGATACAGTGTTAAGACAGCTGAACAACAAGGATATCAACTCCTTCAGAAAACTTCAGTTTCAGAAGCAATTGCAAAGGCTATGGCTGAACGCTCAAAACGGACGAGTGTTTCCCAAGATCGCATTGTCGAGCAATTAGCCAAGATCGCTTTTGCTGACCTTAAGGATTATGTAGAGTGGGATAAAGAGAGTATTGCCTTGAAAGATAGTGATGAGGTTGATGGTTCTGTTATCCAGTCAATAACAGAAACCGTATTACCTAAAGGTGGCGTTAAGAAAGAAATCAAGTTAAATGACAAGCTAAAAGCCTTGGAGTTGCTTGGGAAGCATTTGGGCATGTTCAAAGATAATGTGAGCGTCAATGCTGATTTGAATATACAGTTCATCGACGATATAAGGGATGACGATGAAGATTAAGATGTCGGAAAAACTCCTGCCAGCCTTTTATGGCTTTTGGAGAGCATCAAGAAAAAACGAGCATCTTTACTACGTTTTGAAGGGTGGCCGGAACTCTTCTAAATCAACGCATATTAGCATTGACCTTATTTATGACATCATACGCTATCCGATCAACGCGCTATGTATTCGTAAAGTCGGAAATACGTTGCAGGAGAGCGTATTTGAACAACTATTGTGGGCGATTGAGCATGTAGGCGTTTCTCATTTGTTCCAGGTCAAATATAGCCCGTTAAAAATCACTTATATTCCACGCGGGAATTACATTATCTTTCGTGGGGCGGATAAGCCAGAAAAGATTAAGTCCATAAAATCATCGAAGTTCCCTATTGCTCGCCTATGGGTAGAAGAATTAGCGGAATTCAAGACAGAAGATGAAGTCTCTACTATCGTCAATTCTGTTGTCCGTGCAGAGTTGCCGAATGGACTGAAATATAAAATCTATTATTCGTACAACCCACCAAAAAGAAAACAAAACTGGGTGAATAAGAAGTTTGAAAGTCATTTTCTCCCTGACAACGTTTATGTTCATCATTCAACCTATTTGGACAATCCATACGTTTCAAAGGCATTCATTGAAGAGGCAGAAGAGGTCAAGCGGAAGAAACCGCAAAAATACGAATGGGAATACCTTGGAAAAGCCATAGGGAGTGGTGTTGTGCCATTTACGAATCTTGTATTCAGAGAAATACCGGATAAAGAGTTAAGGACATTTGATAACATCTACCAGGGCATTGACTGGGGATATGGGCCAGATCCATATGCTTTCGTGCGTATGCATTACGATAAGACGCGCCGAAAGCTTTATTTTTTAGATGAACATTATGGCCCTAAGATTAGCAATCGGGAAGCTGCGGAATGGATACTTAAAAAACAGTATCACGATGTTATGACGATAGCTGACAGTGCAGAGCCGAAGAGTATATCCGAGCTCAAAAGCTACGGTATACGCATTAAAGGCGCAAAGAAAGGACCGGGAAGCGTGGAGTTTGGTGAGAAGTGGTTGGATGACTTGGAAGAGATCGTGATCGATCCCAAACGCACGCCGAACGTAGCGAAAGAGTTTGAGAATATTGACTATCAAGTTGATGCAGACGGTAACCAGAAACCACGGCTGGAGGATAAGGACAACCACACAATCGATGCTACCCGATATGGCACAGAGCCGCTAAGACGGAACGGCATCGGCGTACTGACGTAAGGAGGTGAAGATTTATGTACCCGAATATCCCGACATTTGAGCAACAGATCAGCGCAAAAATGGCTGCTGAAACAACGAATACAAACGCAAAAATACTGAAAGACCTAATTAGTTCGCATAACACCATCGAGATGATGAAGGGTGTTCGATATTACTTCAACGAGAACGACATTAAAAGCCGCAAACACTATTTCTGGCGTGACGGTCAAAAGGTAGAGGATCAGACGAAACCGAATAACAAGATTCCGCACGGTTGGCACAAGTTGCTCGTAGATCAAAAGGTATCATACATCGTTGGTAAGCCAGTGACGTTCACCGGACCAGATAGCTTTGTGAAGAAGGTTAATGAGGTGCTGACAGAGGACTTCCACGATTACATGGTTGAGCTTGGGCTTGGCGCTTCCAACAAAGGTTTGGAATGGCTACATCCGTATATTGACGAGGAAGGCAATTTTGACATGATTGTCGTTCCTGCCGAGCAGGTAATCCCGATCTATGATACGAGCAAGCAGAAGAACTTGGAGGCTGTCATTCGCTATTATCCGATGTCTGTGAATGGTCAGGATGCGATTCGGGCTGAATGGTGGACGAAACAGGATGTAACGTATTACATCGCGATTGGCACAGGTGACTATGAACCTGATACCACCGAACCTGTAAACCCTGCGCCGCACTTTACTTATGGTGATGTGGGCTATGGATGGGGCGAGGTTCCGTTTATCGAATTCGCCAACAATCAATTCAAGGTATCGGACCTTACGTTTTATAAGGAGCTCATCGACGATTATGATCGTCGAGTAAGCGACAACTCAAACAACCTAGAAGAGTTGCAGGCGCTGATTTATGTGCTGAAAGGATACGAAGGACAGTCACTTTCCGAGTTCATGGAGAATCTACGTTATTACAAGGCTATAAGCCTTGATGCAGACCCGGGAGCAGGCGTGGATACATTGAGTGCCGAGTTGCCTATTCAGTCCGTAAATAGCCACCTAGACCGTCTGAGAGAGAGTATCTTTACCTTTGGTCAGGGTGTGGACGTTTCGACAGACAAATTCGGCAGTGCTCCTTCTGGGGTTGCTTTAAAATTCCTGTTCTCACTATTAGATTTGAAGGCTAGTATGCTTGAACGTAAATTCCGCAAAGGGCTTGAGTGGGTGATATGGTTTGTAGCTGAATATTTAAGCATAAAGGGTGAGGGGCAATTCAATTACAAGGATATCAAGTTTACGTTCAACAAAAACATTCTGATGAATGATCTGGAAGCCTCTCAGATTGCCCAAAACAGCACTGGCATCATTTCTGAAAGGACGATTCTTGCTAATCATCCGTGGGTTACAAATCCGGAAGAGGAAGAAAAGCGCAAGAAAGAAGAGCGAGAAGAGAAGATGACGCAGATGCAGGACCCATACCCGCTTCCTAATGATCAGAGTGGAGGTACAGGAGCTGGTTCAGCATGAGCGAAGAGAAAGTAACCCTGCCATCGCCTGAATACTGGGCTAAGCGCATGGAAGAAATCACCGAAGCCGATATGACGCGCACAGCCGAAGTCGAAAAGAAAATAGCTAAGGCGTACCAAAAGGCGCAGCGTGAGATTATCAAGCAAATCGAAGCTTTTGTTGCTCGGTATGCCAGCGAAAACGGCATGACGTATCAGCAGGCGATTGTGTATCTCAATAGAGACGAGTTTCGCCAGTGGCGTATGAACATCGAAGAATTTGTGGAGCGCATCGAAAAGACAGGGGACCAACTCCTGCTACTCGAACTGAACACTCTGTCAGCACGTTCGCGTATCACACGCCTGGAACAACTGCTCATGCAGATTAACGTGCAGCTTGCCGAACTGAAACAAGAGCAGGAGGAAGTGCTTGAGGAACATTTCATTGAGAGTGCAGCCGAAACGTACTATCAGACAACGTTTGCTGTACAACAAGGAATCGGAATGGCTACTACAGTGGCCGTTTTGGACACGCAGGCAATCCAAATGATTCTGACAATGCCATGGTCAGGAGCCAACTATTCCGAGCGTATATGGAAGGACAGGCAACGTCTGACACAGGTGTTGGAAGAAGAGTTGGTACAGCACTTTATCCAAGCCAAGGACATTCGGCAGACCTCAAAGGCCGTTGCTGAGCGCATGGAAGCCAGCTATGCCAATGCAGTACGCCTTGTACGCACAGAAAGCTCGTATGTGGTAAATCAGGCGACCATGAAGGCATACGAAAACACAGGTTTCATAGAGGAGTATGAGTTTTTAGCAACGCTGGATCGCAAGACTTCAAAGGTATGCCAGCAGCAGGATGGCAAGAGGTACAAGCTTTCGGATGCTGTAGTGGGCGTAAATTATCCGCCGTTGCATCCTCACTGTAGAAGTACGACAGTACCGGTTGTAACTGGCAGCAAGGTAAGTGAGCGACTTGCTAGGGATGCGAAGGGAAATGCCATTAAAGTTCCTGCAACGATGGATTATAAGGAATGGTATAATAAGGTTATAGATGGCAATACCTTAAAGTTAGCAGACCCATCTCGATACTCAAAAGAATACACAAAAAAGCTTTATGATACTTTTGACTATTTTAAAGAACATGGTCATATTTTTAAAGAACATGCGCTTAATAGGGTGCTTGGACAGAAGAAGGGTAAAGATAAGAGAAGTTTTACCAAGGAAGACGTCTTAGATGTATTGAAAAACGGGAAAAAATACTTCCAAGAAGAAGGGGATAAAACAGTCTTCTTCAAAGATGGAATTGCTGTTGTTAGAGCGAATGATACGAATGAAATTGTAAGTATCGTAACAAGGCCGAATCCTAAGAAAGAATGGAGGGAGATAGATGAATGAGGAAATGAAAAAGCTAATCCAGAAATATTTGAATAACGAAATAGACATTGAATCATTTTCGTATGATTTCCCTTCATTGGTTTATGATTGGAAACATGATGATGTTCCTGAAGAAATTGTTGATGCAGTTGGTGATATATCCGAAGCGTGTTGCAACTATGAGCCTAATGATGACATAAGAGCAGAAGATGAAATGTATTTAAACGAAAAACAAGTAAGAAAAATAACCGAAGAAAAGTACAATTTGATATTAAATTTAGGGAAAAAGTAGCGCTCAGATGAGTGCTTTTTTATTGCCTAAAAGGAGTTGATAGCAATGTCTAAAAAAGGACAATTCGATGTTGTAGTCGGAATGAAAACAGGGCACTTAGTCCACCAACTCGAAGTTATTGCTGCTGGATTGCAAGATGTAGCTGCAAAACTACGGGAAATCCCAGAAAAGTATTGTGAAGAGTGTGGAGGCGATTTGATAGAGATGGAGCGCTCAGAGTTTGTCGCAATAAAGTCTTGCAAGAAATGCGGAGAGAAATTTTGCATTCAGCATAATGCAGTTCAGTAACAAACAATTCTGCCCTGCCATACGGCATAAAACTGGGCGAATACCTACGTGGGCGTTCCACGTTAAAAACGTATAGGAGGTAATTATGAAAGAGTTACTTGAGAAACTAGCAAAAGGCGAAATCACGGTTGATGAGGTGTTAGCTGCTATAGACAACGACAAGAAAGATTATGTTCCTCGTTCTCGTCTCAACGAAAAAAACGAGGAGATTAAGCAGTTACAGAGCCAAATCAAAGAGCGTGACGAACAGGTTGAGCAACTGAAAAAGGCTGTGAAAGGCAACGAAAAGCTTGAACAGACGATTGCTGATCTTCAGAAGCAAAATGAAGAGTGGGAATCAAAGTACAAACAGTCGCAGATCGACACAGCTATTAAACTGGCTGCGAAAGATGCGAAGGACCCGGCAGACGTGCTAGCGTTCGTAAACAGGGAAGGCCTTGAACTGAATGAAGATGGTACCGTCAAAGGTTTAGATGAAGCGCTGAAAGGATTGCGTGAATCTAAACCTTATTTATTTGAGTCGCCAGGATTGAGTGGGCGCACGCCGGTTACAACAACAGAATCCAAACAAACGGTTGTGAATCCATGGAAGAAAGAGACGTTCAACCTGACTGAGCAAGGGAGACTCTTGCGAGAAAACCCTGAGCTCGCAAAACAATTACAGGAATCAGCTAATTAGGAGGTAGATGTACATGACTACACGTATTGCAGACGTAATTATTCCAGAGGTTTTTAATCCGTATGTTGTTAATCGCACAACTCAACTGTCGGCACTTTATCAGTCCGGTATTGTTGCTACGAGTCCAGAGTTTGATTCGCTGGCAAGCCAAGCAACTCAAACGATTCACTTGCCATTCTGGAACGATTTAGACGGTGTTTCCGAGGTGCTTTCTGACACAAACCCGTTAGTGCCGGGTAAAATCACATCCGGCCAAGACGAGGCTGTTATCTTCCGACGTGGTCGTGCGTGGGCATCCAATGACCTTGCTGGTGCATTAGCTGGCAGTGACCCGGCAAAAGCCATCGGTGATTTGGTAGCATCTTATTGGTCGCGTGAAATGCAGCGCATTACAATGTTGATGCTGAAAGGCGTATTCTCCTCTCCAAGCATGGAAAATAACGTACACGACATTTCCGCGCAAACCGGAGATGCAGCGAACTTTACCGGAACAACGTTCATTGATGCGGTACAAAAGCTCGGCGATGCGAAGGAAAAGCTGACGGCCATAGTCATGCACTCTGCAACAGAAGCTTCACTTGCCAAACAGAACCTGATTCAGAACGTACAACCAGCTGACGGTTCTCCGAGTGTCAAAACATACATGGGTAAGCGTGTCATTGTGGATGATGCCTGCCCGGTTGAGAACGGCATATACACGTCTTACATTTTCGGTGAGGGTGCAATTGCGTTAGGAAATGGTAGTCCGGTACGATTTGTGCCGACAGAAACAGACCGTGACAGCTTGGTTGGTGATGATTATCTCATCAACCGTAAGACGTTCATCCTGCATATTCGTGGTGTAGCTTTCACGAAAAACACAATGGCGGGATCTTCTCCTTCTGATAGTGAAATCGCACTGGCTGCAAACTGGAATCGTGTGTACGATCCAAAGAAAATCCGAGTAGTGCAATTCAAGCACAAACTTGCGTAAGGGGTGAATGTGCATGGGAATGGCTGCTTTTAACCGGATGCGCCGTTTAAAGGCCGAGCAAGAGGCTCAAAAGCTGCCTGATGAATATACGGCGGAATTACATGAAGGTGATTTAACTCTTTCGAAGAAAGAAGCAGAAGAAATAGTGCGTAAGACAAGGAAGAAAAAAGAAGATGGGGAGAAATAGGGAGCGCAACGGGCGCTCTCTTCTCATTTGAGGAGGGAAGGAAATGGACAGATTGGCCACCGTAAAGATGCTGGCTGACATTCCGGAGGAAGACACAACATACGACGCTAAACTGAACTACTGGATTTCGGCCACTGAACAGGAAATGCTGGCCTACACGAACCGGACAGAGTTTCCTCCTGGTCTTGAATCGGCACTGATTGACCATGTTGTCATGCTGTACAAGAAGAACACAGCGCCAGACGCACAGAATGCCCCTGTGAAGAGCATTACCGAGGGTAATACTACTATCACCTATGGTGAACAGAAATTGCCCGGATACAGTCTTATAACAGGCGACATGACCCGATTGCTGAATCGTTTCCGGGTGGTGCGCTTTCGATGACTCCAGCAGATATCTTAGCAACTCGATACACCCACAGCATGGACATATGGGGCTGGGTGGAGTACGAGAAGCCGAATGGGGAAACAGTCAACGAAGAGCGTCAGAAAGCCGTGGCGGTGCCTTGTAGGCTGTCTGTGAGTGTGGCAAGGAATGCGAATCAGACGGATGGAGCAAACGAGATTTTATATGACAGTCTGATTTTCTGTCGGCCAGAAGTGGATGTACGTGCCGGAGATACGCTTACTGTGACGCTAGAAAACGGCCTACAGCGGACTTTTACAGCCGGGGAACCCATATACTACCCTTCGCACTGGGAAATCCCTGTGACGCGAAAGGAGAAGGCTTGATGGGCTTTGAATTGGAAGGACTGGATATCTTTGAGCGCATGCTTTTGCAGCGTGTCATAAGAGAAATGCCGGATAAGGTCGAGCGTAAGCTGACGGAGTTGGCTTATCGGTACCTGGCCGATGTGAAGCGTTTGACACCGGTTGCCGAGAATACACCAACACGCAAAGGTGGTACCCTGCGGGATAGTATCAGGGTTGACGGAGTTAAGCGAGTAGGCGATGAGTTTGTAGTGGTTATAGGCAGTAACGTTCACTATGCGCCTCATATCGAATACGGCCACCGGATTAAGAATAAGGCTGGCGAGTATGTCGGCTTTGTACAGGGCTTCCACATGTTTGAGATTCCACTGAAGCAAATGGAAGAGTGGATAGACCAGGACATCAAACAATGGCTACAGGACATCGTGGAGGGGCGTGTATGAGGCTATCAGAGTTGTTTGACGCTGTTCTCTTAAAACTGAAAAACGACTTCCCAGCGGTGAAAAATCGATACGGGGAAGAAGTTAAGCAGGGGATGAAGTTTCCTGCTTTTTTTGTGTACCTTTTACCTATCGTCGACTCGAACGAAACGGAACACCGACGTTATCAGCGTGTAACAGTCAAGATCGTATACATGACGGAAAAGCACACCAACGAAGAATATCGGAACATGACGGATGACCTGAACGATGCTTTCAAGCTGAATTTCCCGGTCGGAAATCGTGTGCTGAGCATCTTCGACAAGACAACTCAAACGATAGGTGACGCGCTGCATTTCTCGTTTGATGTGAGTGCATACAGTCTAGTATTCCAGGACGACTACTTTACGCAGTACGACATGATGGGCGAGTTACACATTAATTTGGAGAAGGAGGGATAATCGTGGGACTGCCTAAAATTGAGATTCTTTTTAAGACACTGGCAGCCAGTGCGATTACACGTTCTGCGCGTGGTATTGTGGCTCTTATTCTGCGTGATGCAGCCACGCAAATGAAAATATATAAGGGCATTGAAGAAGTGAAAGATGCCGATTTCAGCGCGACCAATATCAAGCACATTAAGGAGGCATTCTACGGTACGCCATCCAAGGTAATTGCGGTGCCGATCACAGCGGAAGCGCCTGTATCCGATGCACTGACAGTGCTGAAAGGCATGTACTGGAACTATCTTGCGATGCCGGAGGCTGATACTACGGATGTTTCCGATATTGTCGCCTTCATCAAAGGGCAACGCACGTTGAAAAAGAAAATCTTCAAAGCAGTGGTGCCGAATGCGTCCGGTCCCGATCATGAGGGTATCATCAACTTCACAACGACCGGCATCAAGATGAAGGACGGCAGCGAAAAGACAACAGAAGAGTTCTGCGTGCGCCTGGCATCTGTATTCGCTGGCTTGCCATTTACACGCTCGGCAACATACTACGTATTCCCGGATGTTGCTTCTATTGACGAAATCGACGATCCGGACGAAGCGATTGATAATGGTGAGCTGATCTTGGTCAACGATGGCAAGAAGGTGAAAATTGGCCGGGCAGTTAACTCGCTTGTCACGTTCACAGCGGAGAAATCGAAGTCGTTCAGTAAAATCCGGCTTGTAGAGATCATGGATATGATTCTCGAAGATATCCGAATGACGTTTGAGGATGAATACGTCGGCAAGTACCCGAACAGCTTCCAGAACAAGTTGATGTTCGTAACAGCCATCAACGCTTATTTCCAACAGCTTGTGATCGAGAATGTCCTAGAACGTGAAGCTGAGAATAAGGCACGCATTGATGTGGCAGCTCAAAAGCTGTACTTAGAGTCAATCGGTAAGGATACCAGCGAGATGAATGAGGGACAGATTTTGCGGGCTAACACAGGCAGTAATGTGTATCTAGCAGGTAGCGTTTCTGCACTGGACGCTATGGAAGATTTGAAGTTTGTAATCGGATTGTAAGGAGGTGTAAACATTGAGTAGCAGAGAGGAAAAAGTGTTTGTCGGTTCGGATGCCAAGGCTTATTTTGATGGCGAAGAGATGTTTTATGTGCAGAAGTTCGAGGCAAAAATTTCAGTAAAACGCGAGAACTTCGATGTCGTAGGTGAATGGGACGAGTTCTCTAAAGCAGTCGGTTGGAGCGGTAAAGGAAATATTGAAGTATTGAAAACAGATGGATTCGTCTATAAGCGGTTTATTGAGCAATTGAAGCAACGAAAAGACCCGACATTTACGATTATCGGGGAGGCGAAGAATCCAGAGACCGGCTTACAACAAACTGTCATTATTTCCGAGTGCAAAATTGACGGTGATTTGGATTTGTTGACTTTTGAACCTAAAAAACTTATGACAGATAAACTTGACTTCCTGTTCCGTCCGTCGCAAGTAGAATGGGAAGAGTAATACAAGCAGGCATCGCGCCTGCTTTCTCTTATTCATAAGCTATGAAATGGAGTGATTGATATGGCAACAGTAAAAATTCAGGATATCATTGCGAAGAAACAAGGCACATTACAGGAAAAGACGGCGACCGTGTACGTTCCGTCGCTGGATGGAGAAATCGTAATTAAAACACCGAGCAGAGATGATTTACAAGAGTACGACGAAGTGCTTGTATATCAATTTTCACGAACACGCGATCCTGAAGTGTTGAAAAAAATAACGGAGAAAATTGTGTTGCGCAATGTAGTTGAGCCAAACTTGAAAGACCCAGAATTGATTGAAGCCGTGGGATGTAAAACAAAGCCGGATGCTGTTGTGCAAGAATTATTTGATCCAAGTGAGGTTGTGGAAATTTGTGCAATCATGATGAATTTGGCTGGAAGGAAAAGAGGAGAATCAGTGCGATTGGTGGATGAAATAAAAAACTAATTCAGGAGGACGAAGTGTTCCTCCTTTATCATCATTATATTCAAAAAGGATGGAAGATAGCTGAAATTGATGCTCTATCCTACTTTGAGAAGGAACTGCTCATGGCGAGTATGATAGAAGAAAGAAAGCGCATGATTAAAGTGGGGTTATTATAGATGGCTGACTTCGTGATAAATACACAATTAACATTACGTGATAATTTAACAAGCCCTTTGCGTAATATCGTTCGAGCTTTACAAGAACTAACTAAAGGAGCAGACAACGCTAGCGATGCTATTGATTACATTAATATAGCAGCCGATTCTCTTGATAGTATAGAGACAGCAAGTGCACGTAATGAGATGAGGAAATTAGAAGATACAGCCGACCAAGTGAGTAATACAATTCAAGATATCGCCGATCCAAAAGTTGACGCTTCACAAGCGAAGCAAGAACTAAAAGAAGCAGAACAGCAAGCTCGCTCGTTACGAGATACATTAAATGGCTTAGTTGGTTTTAACATCGGCGATACGTTAGGACAAGACCTGATATCGTTTGGTCAGATGGATCGGGAGTTTCAGGCGGCACTTAATGTGACTGAAGCACAGGCAAAACAATTAACTGATATAACTAAAGATGTTTGGGCAAATATACAAGGTGCTACGAAGGAGGAAGTTTTTGAAGTTGTTCGTGTCACACAAGAATATTTTCATCTTCAAGGTGAAGAGGCAAAAAAGTACGCTATGGATGTAGCGAATTTAAACAAAACAGGTGTTGATAATCTAACTGAGTTAAATTCAGCAGTACGTGCATTGGATGATAAGTTTGCGGATATTAATGGTCCGCAGCAAGCACTGAATATGTTGATTGAAGCAAGACAAAAGATGCCGGTTGAGATGTTCAACGAAATGCTTGATCAGATAGACGAATATAGCACAAACTTTGCAAAAGCAGGTATATCAGGAAATAACTTCTTGGGAGCAATGATAGAAGGTGGACAAAAAGGGCACCATGTCATGGATCGTCTTGGTGACGCGATTTCTAATGAACTCATTGCAAACATCAAAAAAGGCGATAAAGGTGTTATGAATGCACTTGATTATTTGTGGAGTATACAAACGAAAAAAGGATTTGACTCCGAAATGATAGAAAAACTCCATGATAAATCAGGTGATTGGGAAAAAGCGCTTAAAGAAGGCGGAAAAGCCGCGAAGCAGGCACAAAAAGAAATGGAGAAATTCGGAATAGATCGTAAAGCACTAAAAGAATATGATGAGTTAACCAAAAAATCAGAAGCATGGCGCGAAGCAATAGTTAAAGGTGGCAAAGACGGGGAAAAAGCCATTAGTGAAATTCTTAGCACTCTTACAAATTTGGATGATGAAACAGCAAAAGCTGAAATAGGAGCCGGTTTAATGGCAACTCTTTTCGAGGAACAAGGCGAAGCGATGCTCCCTATACTTGAAAAAATGTTAAATGGATATGATCAACTTGGAGAAAAAATTCAACCGCTTGAGCAAAGAAACGAAGGCTTTCTAAATAAACTGAAAACAAAATGGAAAGAAGTTATAGGCGATATTGATAGTGGCACAAATGGAATCGTTAGCGGATTAGGCGAAATGGTTGGCGCAGCCCTACCGGCAATTGGTGCTTTTGTAGGTGCTGGCGGATTAGGAAAAATCATGTCTTCATTGAAGAACATTGGTGGTTATATCAAAAATCTAGGCCCATGGATCGGTCGATTGGCAGGGCCTTGGGGGCTAATAATTTCCGCAGTCGTTGCAGTAGGATTCGCTGTCTATGAAAACTGGGACAAAATCAAAGAAAAGACTGCTGAGTTATGGAAGAAGATCACCGATGCGTGGGATAAACTTAAAACTAATACATCAACTACTTTCGAAAAGATAAAAACATCCATTGTGGACGCATGGGATAATGCTAAGAAGAAAGCTAAAAAGTTCCTTGATCCGATTATAAAGTTGATTGAAAAAATATCCGAGAAATGGGAGAACTTCAAAAAATCAATTGAAAATTTTAAGCTTCCAGAATTTAAGTTGCCTGATTGGATAAGTGGTGGAGGGGAAGAAAAATCATCAGAGAGCAAAGATAGTGGGGACTTACCTTTTCTCGGTTGGTTCTCAAAAGGTCTTGATTATGTTCCGGAGGATGGGATAGCTGTAATCCATAAAGGAGAACGTATTCTGACAGCAGAAGAAAACAGGGAATACTCGCGTGGCATTGTAACAACAAACAATGTGTCAAATACGACTACAACGACAAAACAAGCGAGCGTTGTTGTTCATTACCATGCTGTTGCAGGTGGAGACAGCGAGTTCCAGCGCTTCATGACACGTTTTCAATCAGCGATGCAGAATATATGATAAAATGTGGTAAAAAGGAGGGGGAATATGAAAAATACTAGAAGAAAAATAGCATTTGTTGTTTTGAGTATTTTTTTATTTTTGATAGGTTGTGGTGAAGATAACAAAAAGCATCAAGCGCAAGTTTTAGCTTTTGAACAAGAGTTGATGAAGGCTGTGAAACAAGCGGATGAGACGGCTACCGAGTTCTCTGTTATAGCTGACAATATTAAAAACCAAAAGATCAGCAAAGAAGAAGCTGTTAATCGCCTAAAAAACTTAAAAAAAGACATGAGTCGTATTACAGATAAAATGTATGCTACAAAGGTCGACGACACCTTGCCTTCTGATATCAAAGAAAAATTAAACGATATTAAAGATAGGACCGCATATGCGTACTTCCAAAAGGCTAAGGTAGCAGGACATTTAGCTACGTATTTAGAGAGCAAGGATCAACAAGAATTGCGTTTTATAGATCAAAATTTTAAGAACTTCAAAGAAGAGATGGAACCTATTAAGAAAGGTCTAAAAGAAGTTAAACAAGCTGTTGGTATAAAGTGAGATTTTGAAGGGATAGCATGACTGCTATCCTCTTTTAGTTTGGAGGTGAAACATTGGAGAATCCGATTTCAATATTCTTGTCTATCAATAACGGTGAGAAGACCATGCAGCTTCCGGTCCTGCCGAGTGAACTGGAAATCCCACAGGCGACAATGGCAAACGAGACTTTTCAGACGGTGAACGGAGAGATACGGCTGATTGGTACGCGAACACTTCGCAAAATTACATTGACAGCCTTTTTTCCAGACAATCCATATTCGTTTGATAAAACTGGTTTGGCTGGCTTTGAAGCATGGGGAGGTACCGGGCAAGCCGCCCGAAAGCACGTAGAAGAGTTGAAGCGCTGGATTGAGCGCCGGGTTCCAATTCGATTGCGGGTTCCGTACTACGACATCAACATGGCTGTAACAATTGATTCTTTCACCCCAAAAGTAAAAGACGGTAGCAGAGACATCTATTATACGTTAGAAATGACCGAGTTCGTGTTTCCGCAGTTGAAGGTGCAGAAAGCCACCGGGCGCGTGAAACCAACCGTCCCTAAATTTGAAAAGTATGTGCCTCCACCAAAAGATGACAGCAAAAGCAAAGCATCTTCAAACAAATCAAGACCAGGCAAAGGGTATGACTCGCCCCAGGCAAAAGCTGTGCGCGACAAAGTGAAGAAACTCGGTTTACGTATCAGCTCGGCCGGTCGGTCGGCGCGGCATAATGCTGAAGTGGGAGGCGCGAAGAATTCGGCACATCTGACAAATGAAGCCTATGACGTTGTGGGTAACTCGAAAAAGCTGGACGAGCTGGCGGCATGGGGGCGTGCGAATGGATATTACGTGCTCTGGCGAACGAAAGGGCATTATGACCATGTCCACATTGATTGGAAGAAGAGGTGATCGGCGTGCCGCATCAGCTATTCTTGACGAACAACGGCAAACGAACTGAACTCACACCAATTGTCGGGCAGATAACCTGGTCAGATTCGCTCGAAGAACTCGGCCAGAAGCTGGACTTCGTTCTTCCATCTACGGCCAGCACGCCGTACATGCCGCGCTTTGACATGCGGGTAGGCGACATCGTCACGATGACCAACAACGGTAAAATCATCTTTATGGGCTATATTTTCGAAATCACATATACCGAAAAGACGAGGACCGTAACTTGCTACGATCCTCTTTTTTATTTGAACAAAAGTAAAACGACGGTGCAGTTTCGCGGTAATAAGACGGCGACAGCGTGCATCAAGGAATTGCTGGCACCGTTTAAGATACCGACACAGCACATCGCCGACATGAAGACAAAAATTAAGAAAATATACAACGAACAGACGTACAGCGAGATCCTGCGCGACATTCTCTACCAGGCAAAGCGAGAAATTGGCGAGGACTATCGTTTTCAGATGGAAAATGGAAAGCTGCTAATTGACCGGCAGTACGCTTTTTTGATTAACACATCGCTTGAATTATTCACCGGCAGTGGCAAGTTTGACTTACTTGAATTCATCAGCAATCCACAGCGCCGGGTATCCATTACAGAGCTTCGAAACAGCATTGTTATCACGAAGGACGACCAGGTATATACGCATATTGCTGACACCGGAAGTATTGGAAAATACGGCTTGCTGCAAGAGACAATTTCTTTTGACGGAAACACGCTTGCTGATGCAAAGCGTCAAGCGCTGTCGGCGTTACGGGAGTTGAATCGAGTGAATGAAGAATCAAGTTTTGATTTGCTCGGTCACGATTATGTGCGTTCCGGTCGGGTGCTACAGGTGAATGAGCCGAAGACAGGCATCATCGGTCAGTTTATCATTACAAGCACAAATCATACATTGGCGAACGGTATTCACAAGATGAACATTACACTCAAGCGGTATTGAGAGAGGTGAAAATATGCAAGGAATGACACCTGAACGGTTCGCTACATGGATGGCTGGACAGCTACGGCAGCGGGATAATCCAGTTTTCATTGGTGTTCAAATTGGTATAGTCTCCAAGCCGTTTCCAGACATTGAAATTAAGCTGGGCGAGGCGATTGTGCTGGACAAAAGCCAGTTAATCTTTGGGCGTGATGTATTGCGGCATAAGCGAACTATAAACATAAAGTCATCTACGACATCACTTTCACTTAGCAAAGATGAGGGTGCGACATCGCAAGAGTTAAGCGGCGCATATAAACATGCACATGATATTTCCGTCTCAAATGGTCAGTTTTCAATATCTGAATCAGAAATTGAGTTTGTTGACGAACTTAGACCTGGTGATGAGGTCATTCTTTTGCCAGCACAGGACCAGCAACTATATTATGTACTCGATAAGGCGGTGAGACTTGAATGATACCTGAAATGCCGAATCCGGATGATTTTTTGCAAGAGGTCGAGCAGGAGCAGCAATTGGACATTGATTTAGGAGTCGGATTCCTGTTCGACTACGAAAAAGGAGAGTTTGTCATTCGGAATGGACGCCTGGTTGAACTGACGGATATTGAGGCTGTAAAGATGTGGATTATTCATATCTTACGAACTGAGAAGTATCAATACGAGATCTATGCGAATTATCCGGATACCCCGGAATATGAATACGGCACACTGACGGAGTTTTGTATTGGTCGGGTACTGACTGATGATATGCGCGTACAACTACAGGAGAATATCGAAGCTTCAGCCACCCGGCATCCCAGGGTGGCTTTTTTATCAGAATGGAAGTTTGAGAAAGATGAGGACAAATTGACAGTCTATTTCCGTGTGAATTTGGTGGACGGTCAATCGTTTGAAATGGGGGTGCCGCTCGGTGGAAATGGATGATTTGGTGTTGATTCCGGATTTTGAAGTCGAAGAGATTGACGATATTCACAATCGGATGCTGAGCAATATCAACGATCGATACGACAAGACAGAAGGAAATATCCCATTTGATGTTACAAGAGCAACTGCAATCGACATACAAAAAGAGCAGATTGCAACACAAAACATGTATTATAACGGCTTCCTCAATGCATCGATGGATCTTCTCTACATGAAATTATGGGCAAGAAGAGTCGGTGTAGACTGGAAGCCAGCGGTAGAGTCACAGAATCTCGTAACATTCAAAGGCGCGGACGGCGTACTCATCCCTGCTGGTACTGTTCTTCAATTCATTGAAGATGATGTCCTTGAGTTCGTTTCGCTAGAAGATGGAACGATAACAGACGGCCAGGTTGATATTCTTGTTAAATGCTCTGTCGGAGGAGTAGTCGGGAATATACCTGCAAACTCACTCCAATTAGCGGAGCGAATCGAAGGCATTACTAGTATTGAGCATACAGCATTCACAAACGGAGTGGATGAAGAATCAAAAGAATCGCTGCTAAAACGGACGCTTGAGAAGGCAAGAAATCCGGGTATTTCCGGTAATGCTGCACACTACCGGCAGTGGGCCATGTCGAGGGTAGGAGTGGCAGACGCGAAGGTGTATCCGGTATGGGATGGGAATAACAGCGTGAAAGTCGTTCTGCTTGATGAGAATGGGAAGGCACCAGCACAAAATATTATCGATGATGTAGCGCAGTACATCGAAACAGTGAAGCCAGCCGGTCCAATTATTACGGTAGTCGGCGTGACAGAGGTTGCGATTGATATTTCTGCGAAAGTTGTGCCGACCTCGTACTCTGATGTGGATACAATCAAGCAACAGTTTATTCCGGCGGCAGCCGATTACCTTAAACAACTTTCTTTTAAGGACCCGTTGGTGCGCTGGACGCGCATCGCTAACATTCTAGGTGACATTCCGGATGTTATCGATTATTCTGACCTGACTATTAACAGTGGTACGGCAAATATCGAGATTCCGGATGGTTCAGTTGCGGTGCTTGGGACGGTGAACTTCTATGAGTAGAAAAGAGCAAATGCTTGCTCGAATGCCACCTCGATATCATAAAGATCCATTGACGAATGAAATCAAGAATGCTGAGGCTATCGAGCTAGATCGGATTGCAGCAAAGCGTCAGGATGTGTTTGCGCAGTTTGACCCCGAGACGGCCACCTGGGGCATTGCGAACTGGGAGAAAATCTTCGGCATCCCTATTGACGAGAATAAGCCGCTGCAGGAGCGTCGGGAACTGGTAATTGCGAAAATGCGATTCTCTGAGACGGTAACAGTAGCCACTATTAAGAACGTTGCCTCTGCTTGGCTTGGTGGAGAAGTAGATGTTGAAGAGGATTATCAAAACTTCGCAATCATCGTCACGTTTATCGGAAAAATCGGTGTACCAAAGAACTTGGATGACATCAAGAAAACATTACGTGAATTAATACCAGCACACTTAGGGATAACGTACAAATTCAGATATTTACTTATCAGGGAGATACACAACGTACTGACATTGAATGAGATGGAGACGTTAACTTTAGATAAATTTGCAGGGGGTGAAATCATTGGCTAGTAACACACCTAATCTTGGTCTTTATATGAAAGACCCTGTTACAGACGGAAATCACACGTTTAACATCGAAACCATGCTCAATGAAAACTGGCGTAAGATCGATGAAAAAGTTGTACTGAAGGAAGAAGGCAAGGGTCTTTCTACTAATGACTATACAGATGCGGATAAACAAAAGCTTGCTAATATGCAAGAAGGGTCAATTAATCAGGATACGGCAGATGCTCGATATTTACAGGCTGGCTCTACAAATCAAGATGTTACTTTTTCTAAATCAATTATCCAGCAGACAGATACGCGGTCTGTCTTTTTAACTTACACAAATGGAGACTTAACAAAAGTAGAAGAAAAAGATGGAACAACTGTCGTAAAAACTACTGATCTTACTTATTCTAGCGGAAAGCTAACACAAGTCGTGGAAACAGTCGGGGGTAAGACGATTACACAGACGCTTAATTATGATGAAAGCGGCAATTTACAATCAGTAACAAGGAGCGTGGTTTAATGGATGCAGTAACGCTTAGTCAGGTACTTGAGCAATTAAAAAGAACCGGCAAGAATACGGATGCTGCTGGTAACACTACATTGTTTGCCTACTTAAAACAAATTAATGATTACGTGGACACACTAGAAACAAAAGTAGCTGATTTAAAGTATCATTTAGGTAATATAACTGATTTAGCAAATAGAAATGGCTCTCTGCAATCTAAAGTTGTCGATATCCGCAATGTACTGGATACATCAGTTGCAAAATGGCCAACAACAAAAAGGTTACATGTTAACCCGGCAGATACGGCAGGGGTTTGGCAATGGCTATTTGATTCTGGAGTTGGTACAAAAGGGAAATTACAAACGTTTAGATTCCTTTTATCATCATTTAAAAGCTCAGACCGTATCGATTTTCAAATATGGGTGGATGGTTATTTAATTTCTCATGTTAAGCTATCAGGAGATAGCAACTATCCGAATGCGATTGGTTTCTCAACACCGGAAATCTTAACTATAGCAGCTGGATATGACACAGGTGGTGGCGGCGGTTATGCATTTCATCATTATGGTGGACTACATGGAGGCCTTGAAAGCTTTTCATATGCTAGTGGTACTTTCCATCCTAATATACTCCTGCATTTACCGTGGAATAATCGAATCGAAATAAAGTATCTCATTACAGGCAGTATTAGCTTTGAAGAAGCTATAATTGTTTACGAGCAGGCATAAAGGAGGTCAATCTATGCGATATTACAGAATAGCATTGATTGAGGGGAAACCAGATGTAAGTTTTATGAAGATCAACCGTATTGTTTATGATGGAGAAACAGCGGTTGTATCTACTAACGAAGAGTTAGAAAGATTCGAAAGTGAATTAACACAAGCAGAATGGGAAAGTTTTTTAGCTGAGAGAATACCCTCAAAAACGGATGAGCCGGAAATGAGGAAGCCCGAGCCTCAAGAAGCTGCAACTGACGCGATAATAGCAGGTATTGCCGAAATGTATGCACAACAAACCCAAGTGATGAACACGCTTATGGCAGGAATGGCAGATTTATATGCACAAATAGAAGCTTTGAAAAATGGAGGGACAGTATAATATGGAATACATTTACGCTTATCGAATTTACTACGGAAAAATGACGATTGAACAAGTGCCAGCGTGCAAAAAAGAAGCTACAATTGCAGTTTTACAGAACGAATATGGTTATACAGTCGAACAGCAAACAACAACATAACAAACGTCTTTTCCAATAAAGGAAGAGGCGTTTTTATTTTTTCCCCGGAAAGGGGATGAGGAGGATGTAGATGAGACAGGAAACAGATACATTTTATACTTTTGTAGTTGGGGGCGGCGCAGCGAGCGCTGCCTTTTTACTTGGAGGATTTGACCGTTTAGTAGTTGCCCTTGCTATTTGTATGGCAGCAGACTATCTATCTGGCGTTTTAGTCGGGTTTTTTAGAGAAAAAAAGATAAGCTCAGAACGAGCATTTCACGGACTGCTTAAAAAAGGGGCCCCAAAGTCACTTTTGGGACACCCTCCTATTTTATCTAGCTAAGAAAATGTGACAAAAACTATCCTCTTAGCTATTAGGTAAATCTATATGTTGCGGACTAGTTGTCCAAGATTGACCCATCGGCTGCTTGTGGGCGTAATCGTAATACATACGTATTGTCGAATACTGATACCAGTTCGTGGTCATAAAACCTTTTTCGTATAAATCATATGTGTAATAAGCTGATGGTATTCTGCTAGTAACTACATATGACGTCAAAACCGCTGCCGCTTTAGCCGTAATTCCAACGCCCGGAATAAGAGTTGCTAGTGACGCTGCTAGTGCAGCAGCATCTTTAGCTTCTTGTGTATGACCAGATAATGTATCAACATACGTATAACCACTCATAGGTGGTGCGGCATATGTTGTTGATTGCGTAGATTGTCCGCTTGTACTAGCATTTTGTCTTGCTTTTTCCTCATCAAATTCAAAACTGAAATCGGGTTGAACTTTACCATCAATTCTTACTGTTCCATCTTCGCCATTAAAAATAACGTTATGGATTTCATCGTTCTTTTTATAAGCAATCTCACGAATCTTTCCTTCTTGCTTTTGATCTGCGATTTGATAGCTTGAAAATAACTGTTCAAGTGTTATATCAGATTGTGCTACCGAAACAGATTGTTCCACTGCACTAGTCTCGTTGGATGCAAATGAGATTGAAGGAGTTAATGCGCTTACTGATAAAGCAAGTGCAACTGTAGAAAGTAATACTTTTCCTTTTTTCATAATATTCTCCCCTATTTAGTCTCTAAATTTGATTTAACCACCCTACTTCCTATTTTTCTTACTAAAGAAACCGTTATAAATCCTAAATAGGATTACCGATCCTACAAAGATAACCGCGAACCAAAACGTATTAGCAGACACACCCATTCTATACATCCAAACTATACAGAAAATATAGAGTAGGGTAGTGGCCACAATGTCTACTAATAATTTTCTTCTCATATTCATAGGATATATACCCCCGATTCCAAAAGTAGCAAAATAAGTATATTTATAGTAAATAATTTACTTAATTTACTTATTTTAACAATAATTTATATATAATGTAAATAGTTCATTTTACTTTTTTGTTATTTATGCATAAATTACCATTTTGTTTTGTTATAACAATTTCCAAAAACAAAAACATTAGTAATAAACTAGATGTAAAGTTGTACAGCTCAGCAGCATAACTATGCCCTCCTATCAAAACGGTAGAAGGGCTTTATTTTTGGGTATAGATGATATGATATATCATGATAAATAACATTAAATACTCCAACGGAACCATGTAGGCAAACACAATATTAATGGTCATGGTTACTGCCATTATCATCGATACAGCGAACATCTAGATACTCTACTCGTTTGTTAATAGCATTCCCACCTACTTCCCCGTTTTCATCGGGTTCATTAGGGTACCGGGAAGAGCTTCTTTCCGGGAAAGATGGTATCCAATCACATGACAAATTCCGATGCTTTCTCTTAGCAAATCTCTTCTGCCGGGAACCAAGGCGGAATACAGCCGGGAAATCAGTGCTCGGTCTACAACAAACCATAAGGTTTTCCGTACCGTTGAAAGGAGATTGGACGGAACAAATACCGGGTAAAGTGGTTTTTCGTGTGCCATTCAGCAGATCAGATAATTACGACAACGAATACCCTAGACATATCACCGGTTATAAGGCGAACTAGACTAGTGAGTTTTCCTGGTTAGCTCCCCCCTTTTTTCCCGTATGACAATACAAAGGGATTCTATACACCTTCAGGAAAAATGACAAGCCATTAATGCGATACGACTACTGGCCGGAAAAACATGCTCGGCCTTTATTGCCGATATGGTTCCCCCTCCCCCGGAAGTTAAGGATAGAAGTGAAGTATGGCAACGGTGTGCGGAACGGTATGGACGGCATTGGAAAGAAGTGCGTGACTCTATTCAAAACAAACGTTCTCTTTATCAACAAAAAGATTTTGAATGGATAACCAAACGATGGAAGCTGCACAAGCAGAAAAAGAAGCAAGAAAATCAGCGAAGGATAAAATAAACAAGTAATCATAGATACCTACCCTACTCCATAAAAATGTAAAAGAACAAAAGAACGGAAGGACAGGTGATGTTATATAGCTACCGATTAAGGGTTTAACAAACGGTTATTTGGCAATACTGGCTCCTATCATCACAATGATAAGGAGCGGATTATGTTATGAAAAAATCACTGATTACAAACACTCACGGATTTACGAGTGAAGCGTTACGAAAGGAAGAGCGTGTGATTTTTGATGCTTTTTTTTCGGCAGCGTGTGACGGCTGTTCGGCTGATTCTTGAAGGTTTTTCTACGGTAAAAGCTGCAGAAGTACTGGGCATTTGTCGCCAGTCTGTCTCTACGTATGTCAAGATGTTTAATCGAGGTGGGATAGCTGAACTTCTTC
>NZ_FNDE01000013.1 GCF_900099925.1 Aneurinibacillus thermoaerophilus
TGTATGCGTTCTCTAAATATATTTTCTGTATTCTTTTTAGAAAAAAACTCTAAACGTTTCTTTTGATTTATAATCATTCTTTCTTTAATCTTAGGTGTGCTTAATACGATATGCATTAACTCTGCAATCTCTTTATATTGCTTTTCTAATACAAGAATCCCGCCATTCCCTAATGTTTCACCTATTGCACTACTCTTGTAGGCTATAATAGGAATTTCAAAATGCATCGCTTCAACTAACGGCACGCAAAACCCTTCATGCTCACTCATACATAAAAAAAGATCCGCGTTTGTATAATAAGCCAATATCTCTTCAAACGAAATATGTCCTGTTATATACACATCTTCTAACTGCAACTCTTTAACAAGCTCCATAAGCTCATTATAGTACCTCTCCATCCCACTATAAGAACCTACCAAAAACAAGCGAGAATCTTCATTAATATATTTTTTATAATAATAAAACACTTTGATAATATCTTCTTGTTTTTTATTAGGGGCTATACGACCAACAAATAAAATATTAGTTATATGCTTTTCTGCTTTGAATTTTTCCATCAGCTTTTGACTTGGATTTCTTTTATAATCTTCGAAGTTTATAATAATTGGTGTTACATGTGTATTTTTATAGCCCAATTCCTCTAACTCTAATCGATTATATTCAGAATCAGCCCAAGCATAATCAATATATGGTACTAAAAACTTTAATTGTCTTCTACCTTCTATACAAAGCTCCTGAATTTCTTTATAATCTCTAAAAAAAACATCAGGAGTGATATTATGATAAATAAGAATTTTTTTTCCCTTAAAATTAGGCAGTTTATATGCAAATGGATAACCAATCGCCATATGATAAATCAAAGAACAATCCTTTGGGCAACTACTTATAGGCAAAGCAACCTCTTGCATTGCAGGATGAATTGATTCGGCATAAATCTTGGAATCAAAACCCATTTCATTTAACAAATTCATTATATTTAAGACGCTATTACTAACCGCATCTCCGGGACTGATAGAAGGTAATAGTTGATTAATTATCAATGAATATTTACTTCCTTCCTACAACATAATAATCTTGATTACCAAAAATTATCTCATTCCAGACTTGCAAAACCTGATTAAATTTATCTAGTGAATTTGACTTAACACCCTCTAATTCCAAGTATGGAAGTTGTGTACTTTCATGATTTGGAGAAAAATAATGTATCTCAACATCAAAGAAACCTGCTGATTCTAAAACAAACTTTGAGGTATATGGATGAACTGGCTTTACATGGGTAGGATCCATATAAAAGCTCTGTGCAAAAATTGATAGACTACGTGGATTTGGTGTCTCCGCAATAAAGTAGCCCATTGGTTTTAACTTCCTATAAGAGATATTTACAAGTGAGATAAATTGTTCGGTTGTTAAATGTTCAATAACTTGTCCTAAGAAAATACCATCTACCGAACGATCAGGAACAGAATTTAAATAGGAAAACAAATCACTTTTAACTATCGGAAAACCACGATCCTTGCAATATGCTACCATGTCTTCATCTATATCTACACAAGTAACTTTTATTCCCTTAGAAAGCAAAAGTTCTGTGAATTCTCCACGCCCACATCCAAGGTCTAAAACATACTGTCCCTCAGAAAAATACTTTAGATACTTCTTTTGTCTATTTATAATCTCTTCTCGAGAACCTCTGTAATATTCTTCAAATAAATAGTAGTCAAATTCTGTGTCCGTTTCCTTAATTTTTTCTTCTAAAGAAACTACGTCTATATTCTCATTTGAAGTTAAAACTTTACTTTCTTTATTTTTCAACATTCTCTCAATCCGACGCAATCTCTCTGTTTGTACTCTTATTGTATGATAAATAGGTTGTATAGTGTTTTTCTGTTCTTCATCAAAAAGTTTTAGTCTCTGTTTCAGCTTTTGTTCTAACTTTTGTTCTAGCTTTTGTTCTAACTTTTGTTCTAGCTTTTGTTCTAACTTTTGTTCTAGCTTTTGTTCTAGCTTTTGTTCTAGCTTTTGTTCTAACTTTTGTTCTAGCTTTTGTTCTAACTTTTGTTCTAGCTTTTGTTCTAGACTTTCATTATAATCTGTTATTTGCTTAACTTGTTCAATAAGAGGATTAAGAGTACGAACAACATTTGCATTGAAATTTATTTGCTTTTTTACACCCGGATTCACATACCAGTGAATTAGCTTACGAATTAACCTCTTACAAAATACGATTAACCGACCAATAACTTTACGGTTCGATTTGATAGGATAATCTAATGAATAATCCCAGGTTTTTTGTAATAAATGTTGCTCTATTTCTAACTCGGTTAGATAATTTTGACCGTTAACTACTACTTTTTCCGGGATTTCTCGTACATCTCCTCTTGCCAAAACGTTCTCTTTAATTTGTCTCATTATGTCTTTTACATCAATTTCAGCATCATCAAATTCGATTTTCATTAAACCATTACTCCTTTACTAAACTCTACTGTAGCTTTTAAATAACACACACCTACAAACGGAGCCTCGTCACCCGGAACAACCTGTAATAAAGCAGCATGATCCCACCATTCGTAGTTCTTCGCTGTATGTGTATGCCCCTCGTGTGCTGCTACAGTTAAACTATAATTTCCTATACCAAAATTAGCAGGAATTTTAAATATAACAGAAAATTTTTCACCGATTTGTAAACTTTCTATATTCTTTTTTAAGTAGTAAGTATTCGTCCCGAACACTTCGTTCCCTAACCTATCTTTAAACATAAATCCAACAGTTGGACAATCAATTTTTTTCATACATTTCAAATCAATTTTTATCTCTATTTCTTCCCCTACTTGGACAGCATTCACCTTACGATTGCCAGAAAACAACTCAACTTTTTCAATTTTAATATCACCGTTACCAGATCTAGTATCTACTTTTCCATCTTTACCTATGCTCTGCTTAATATTATAATCTGCTTCACGCTTGGCAATAATTGCATTATAATAATCCAGTACCTCTTCAGGTGTCCCTTCTTTAATCATTATCCCCTGATCTAAAAGAATTGCTCGATCGCAAAGATTTTTGACGGCACCAGGATCATGTGAAACAAATAAAATTGTCGTTCCCTCACTACGAAACTTTTTTATTCTATCAAAGCATTTATGTTGAAAATAGGCATCTCCTACAGATAAAGCCTCATCAACAATTAAAACATCTGGTCTTATAGCGGTCGCTACCGAAAAAGCTAAACGAACAGCCATACCGCTTGAATATGTTCTCAACGGCTGATGAATATAATCTCCAATTTCAGCAAATCTTTCAATTTCAGGAAGCAATCTTGTAATCTCTTCATTTGATAAACCCATTAATTGTCCAGACATATATACATTTTGTATGCCTGTAAAATCAGGATGAAAGCCCATGCCTAACTCAAGTAAAGCTGCCACCCTTCCATTAACTTTAAATTCTCCTTCCGAAGGCTGTGTTGTACCTGTTAAAATCTTTAACAATGTACTTTTCCCAGCACCATTATGTCCTATAATGCCAACGGATTCCCCTTCTAAAACATTAAAAGATAACCCCTTTAAAACAAATTTTTCCTCATGTTTTTTACGACCAGTTATCCACTCAAACAGTCTATGCCATTTTCTAGCATATTTTTTATACTTTTTCCCTAGGTTCTTAACCTCAATTCTAGACATTAAATCTCGTCCACCATTTCTTTTTCCAGCTTTTTAAAAGTCACATACCCTAATAACATCATAATTAAAGCACCTAAAAACGGAATGAATAGCTCATTCCATTGTGGCCATTTTTGATAAACAAAAATAGTTTGAAATGACTTAACTATTGGATACATAATATTTAATTCAAAAATAGATTTAAATTTCTCAGGAACAGCTTTGATAGGATAGACAATAGGCGTTAACCAGAACCAGAATTGCAAAAACACGCCAAACGCATGCCCTATATCTCTAAAGAATACATTTATTGTTCCAAGGAACATCCCTATTCCTACAGCAAACATTTGCTGCAATAACAAAAGAGGAAAAACACCAAGAAAATACCAACCTGGGAACTGGCCTGTTATTAACAAAAACACAATAAACAAACCAAAAATAATACTGAAGTTAATCGTCGAAGATATCACCACATAAATAGGTAATGAAGTTCGCGGAAAGCTCACTTTCTTCAATAAGTTCCCCTGTTCTAAAAATACATTTTGAAAACGTTGTAATGTTTCAATAAAATAATTCCATGGCAGTAGTCCTGCACACATATAAATACTATACGCCAATGAGTTATCAATCTCAGGGAGTTTAGCTCTCATTACTTGAGAAAAAATGATTGTATATACTACAATGATTGCTAAAGGATTAAGAATAGCCCACAGTGAACCCAGTATTGAATTAAGATACCTAGATTGAAAATCGCGAGCTGCTAACCCCCAAATAAATCCTCTGTATCTCCAAATTGCCTTTAAAATAATTTAGCACCTCTCTTATGCTTGACGGTAACTTTGTAAAATCTCGAATAAAGACTTTTCAAGAGGAATTCTTGGTTTCCACCCTGTAGAATCCTTCAATCTTTTATTAGAACCTATAAGAGTTGGAACCTCAGAAGGTCTTAATTGTAACGGATTTAACTCAGTATCAATTTTCACATTAGCCATAGCTAGTAATAAGTCAAGAACATCTTGAATCCTTGTGCCAATTCCAGAACATACATTATATACGTCACCTGTTTTTCCATATTGAGATAATAACCAATATGCTTGCACAATATCGCGTACATCGGTAAAATCACGAACAGCCTCTAGATTTCCAACTTTTATAATTGGTTCCTGCTTTTCCATCTCAATATCAACAATCTGTTTAGCAAAATCCTGCGTAACAAAACCTAAACTTTGACCCGGGCCAATATGATTAAATGTTCTCGTATGAATAATATCCATCCCATATGCTTTGACATATTGTCTAGCAAGCATCCCAACAGAAGCTTTACTTACACCATAAGGACTCATAGGACGTAATTGGTTCTCTTCCGATACAGGTGATTCTTCTGGTAATATCATTCCATACTCTTCAGAAGATCCTATGGTCAGTATACGACAATCTAGATTACTGTCGCGAACTGCATCCAATACATGCAAAGTACCAAATACATTTGTAGAAAATGTCCCCTTTTTATTAAGCCAAGAGTCCTTAACAGAACTCTTGGCTGCAAGATGAAAAATATAGTCTGGCTTAATATCAGAGATTACCTTTTTAACCCTTTGAGAATCCATAATATCTAATGATATCATTTCAACGTTAGGTAATTTTGCTTCATTATTTCTAGATGTCCCAAAAACTTCTACATTTTGCTCAGTTAGATGGTTAGCTAAATATTTGCCTACGAAGCCTGCAACTCCAGTGATTAGGGCTCTCATTATTAATACACCTTCATTATTTATTTTAACTGTTTACGGATTAAATCCATATCATTATCCACCATCATTGTTACTAATTGTTCAAAAGATGTTTTACGTGGATTCCATCCTAGTTTGTTAATTGCTTTACTAGCATCTCCCAACAATACATCTACCTCGGCAGCCCGGAAGAATTTTGGATCAACAACTACGTAATCCTCATAATTCAGCCCTACATGTCCAAAAGCAATCTCACAGAATTCACGAACGGAATGCATTTCTCCTGTCGCAATCACATAATCATCTGCTTTTTCTTGCTGTAACATCAACCACATACATTCAACATAGTCTTTTGCAAAGCCCCAATCACGCTGTGCATCCAAGTTCCCAAGACGAAGTTCTTTTTGTAAACCGTGTTTAATTCTCGCTACCCCGTCTGTAATTTTACGTGTAACGAATTCTATACCACGTCTCGGAGATTCGTGATTAAATAAAATCCCTGAACATGCGAACATATCAAAACTCTCGCGGTAATTCACAGTAATCCAGTGTCCGTATACTTTTGCTACACCATATGGGCTACGCGGATAAAATGGAGTCGTTTCTTTTTGTGGCATTTCAACAACTTTTCCAAACATTTCACTAGAAGATGCTTGATAAAACTTAGCATCTGGTTTTTCCATTCGCAATGCCTCTAAAATATTTGTAACTCCCAGCGCCGTTACTTGACCAGTTAAAATAGACTGTTCCCATGATGTTGCTACAAAAGATTGCGCTCCTAAGTTATATACTTCATCCGGTTGAATCTTTTTTATAATTGCCACTAGCGAAGATAAATCTGTCAGATCACCGGAAACTAGTGTGATTTTATCTTTTAAATGCTCGATATTAACCATAATAGGAGTACTAGTGCGACGAATTAAACCGTACACTTCATATCCTTTTTCTAATAGTAGTTCTGCTAAATAAGAGCCATCTTGTCCTGTAATTCCTGTAATTAAAGCTTTTTTCATAATTTTGCTCCTCCAAAAAAATCTACATAATCTTTCAAAATAAAAACTATCCATATTTATAAATTGTTTATTTTAATTGATTCCACACTACTAACGCATTCTCTTCTTCAAACTTCCCTTTTAACTTTTCAAACCCTTGCCTATTTAATATCAATATCCGAATCTTCCTACGAATTAACTCTTCCGCTTTCTCTACTAACACCTGTAAATACCCCTTATCAACTCCGCCTACAATCACCAAATCAATAATCCCGGAGTCAATCCCTTTTGCGTAATCACCAGTAATAAGTGCAAGCTCCACATTTCCAAGTTTACGCAATACCTCTTCAATTAACTGATCAATGCCTATGTATTTCTTTACAATATTATGTAAGTCCTCAAATAGCGCGTGACCACGGTTGGCGCGGTACACTTTCGTCCGGCCTTCGCTTTCTGCCTCCAGCAAGCCCGCTTCTGTCAGCCGGTTCAGTTCCACGCGCACCGCGTTGGTCGACTCGCCGAACTCTTCCGCCAGCGAACGCAAATAGCCGCGCGCTTCTGCGTTCAAAAAAAACTTCAGCAAAAGTTTGATCCGCGTTTTCGACGTAATTAAATAGTCCAGCAATTTCTTCACTCCGGAACATCCTGCAAAAATCAGCAGGAAAGTAAATCATTTCCGAGTAATAATTTTACTCGTCATTTTATTAGACGTCAACCGCAGCGGTTTGTTGCGGTCAAAAAATTTTTTCGCTTTGTTTATTTGAACTGTATGCCCTGAATAAACGCGCATTTCACATCGAATCATAGAAAAGACTCGCGGATGAAAGCCGCGAGTCTTTCTTCATTTAATTTACCTTCTCTATTTCGTACACTTCATTATTCAGCAGGTAAATCGCTACGTTGTCACCTTTACGCAGACCGCGCAACAGCGATTGCAGGTTGACCTGACGGTTAAACAGGCTGTCCGGCAGGTAGTAGCTTTGCTTCGCGGTATAGATTCGGTCGCCCAGCGGATCAAGCGAATTAAAGGTAGTCTCGACTTTCGTCAGTACAACGATACTTTTCGCGCCATTGGTTGCCTCTGCCACCTGTACACGATCACCCGGTTTCAAAACGTTGATATTCGTATATTGGCGGTCGCCAATCTGAATCGTTGTTCCATATGCGGCAGTCACTTCGCTGGTCACGCCGTTTAAGTCACGCACCACAATCCGGCCCATTTCCGGAGACACAGATACAACTTGTCCATATACGTTCGGCACAATCGCAATTTCTTTGAGATCATCACCCAAATATGTGGCCCGTAGCACATCGCCCTTCTTCACATCAGACACTCTCGGGTACGGGATACCCGGAATGGAGAAGGTCACGCGGCTATCGATGATGACATCATGCGATCTTCCATTTTCATCCTGTACGGTGAGGCGATTCGAGTATGTGCCCCCATTTTCTGTAACACGGTAAACGAACGAGCGTTCCACTTCAATATCCGTAATCTTGTTTCCATTCATCTTCATCGCGATCTTGTCGCCAATCCGCAGATCGCGCAGATCCTCACCGCGCACATCGTAAATCGTAATATCTACCTTCGGATCAACTACGTATACTTTCGTTTCGCCTGTTGCCAGCTTCACTGTCAACAACTTATCATCCGTATTTACGCGTACCACTTCGGCCCGGACGCGGTTATCGGCGTTAATATAGATAATTTTGTTGTCTTCGTTCAGCTGAATCGAAACGTTCATATCCTTATCCAGTGCATCCAGCTCTTTTTTCGATGAACCGTTAATCAAAATCTCCGCGTTGGAAACGACCTCGTACGCCTTGAGTTCACCGTTGGTGGTCTTCAGCGAAAGAATACGGTTCTTTTTATCCAGAGCAAAGATGCTGCCGGACAATAAGTCTTTATTGTTGTAGACGGTACGATTCTTCACAGCCAGTGACGTAATCATATCCTTCTGTACTTTAAATTCCACTTTGTCGCCGACTTTCACGTCCGCCAGCGTAGGCGCAAGCGCACCGTTTAGCGTAATAATGGCGTTCTGTGCAACCGTATATGCCTGAATCTTTCCATCTTCACCTTGCAGAGTTACGAATCGATCCTTATCGCTGATCGCCTTAACCGTTCCAACGTCTCCCCCATTTGTTTTGCCGGCTTCCGCTTCGACAACAACCTTGCTGACGATGCCGTTCGTCAGCTCCAGCTTAACCTCATCGCCCGGAAGTAAATCTTCGATGCTCGGGAACCGCTTGCCTTTGTATTCGACATACGTAATATCACTGTACTGGTACGTCTCCAGTTTTCCGCTGGACGCTTTAATCGTCAGCAATTTGTTTTGCTTGTCGACATCATAGACACTGCCTTGCAAGCTTTGTGCCTTGCTTAAGCCCGTACGGAACAATTCAGAAACCTGTCCATCCGTGTTCAATCTGAATTCTACCTCATCGCCGTTCACAAAATCGGAAAGCTTAAGCCTGTCCATTCCTGCTCCGATTACCGCATCCTTGGCGATCGTATAAGTTTGCAATTTTCCATCAGCCAGGCGCAATACAACCGTGTTGGCTTCTATAAACACTTTTTCCAGTACCGCTTTGTCATATTTCGACTTTTGTTTAAAGTTGATGACTTCCACGTATCGAGCCTGTCCATTTTCACTAATAACGAGCAATTGACTGTCCGTTCCCAGATTAGCGGATGTTGTCTTTACATTTCCGTTATAAAACTGGGTGTCGCTTGTAATGGTATAGCGGTACTGTTCCTTGCCTGACTCATCGGTCAGCGTTAACGTATTGCCGCTTACGCTTTGCAGATAACCGATGCGGGTGTTAGCCGATTCAATCTTAAGGAAACGTTCTCCCTTGCTGAGCATGGTGACCATTTCCGCGCGCGTTACGGCACGGTTCGGCTTGAAAGCCGTTCCTGCTCCTTCTTTGTATCCGGAGATTAAGTCATTCGCAACAGCTACATCTACATACCCCTTCGCCCAATCCGGAATGCTTGATCCGTCGGTAAACAAGGTGGAAGATGCTTTGCCTACTTCCGACTCCTTGTCAATCATGCGAACCATAAGCTGTGCGACCCAGGCGCGCGAAGCAGGCATATCTGGATAAAAGTTTTTCTCCGTTGGCTTAATCAGACCTTTGGAAATCGCCAGCGCAACGGAACCTTTTGCCCAGTCCGGCACACTGTACGGAATCGCCGTACTCTCGTATTTTTTCGCTTCTTCCGTAAGTCCCATATTTCGGACAACCATCGCCAGCGCCTGCAATTGCGTTACACTTTCGTCCGGTCTAAACGTTCCGTCGTTATATCCGGCCACCACATCGCGAAGCCCCATCTTCAAAATATACTGGCTGGCCCAGTGATTGGCAGACACATCTTTAAACTGGCCGGATGCAGCATTCGACGCGGCATCAGCCACAGCAGGTAGAAGTCCGTTTACGCTAAGCAGTCCGGCAAGCGTAAACGGAACGATAGTACGTGTAATACGCTTCATGTCTCACGGTCACTCCTCTTTCTTGTTTTTGTATCATGTCATTCTCTACTATACTTAATTTTAAAAGATTTTGCAGGTAACGTATACTAGACGAAGATAATATTGTAAATGTTTCAAGAAAGCCCCGCGGTCTTTGCCCGCTTACCCTCATGTTTATATAGCAAAGGCAGAACGCTACGTTGCGAGTTTTTCAAGCGATATCATCAGAAAACAGTCCGGCTGATGGAGCAGCCGGACTGTTTCGCACTGCTAAAATGTAGGGGTTTTTGCGGGAGCCGGCTGGTTCTTGGCGGTTCCTTCCCCTAGTTGCCCTGCTCCGTTTTCGCCCCAGGCCCAGACCGTTCCGTCCTCTCCAATGGCGAAACTGCTGCCGGACTTCGCATATACTTGTTTGATATTTGATAGTTTGCCAACCTGAACAGGCACGCTGCTTTCCTTTCCTTCTGTTTTTCCTATGCCTAATTGCCCTTGATTATTTTTGCCCCAGGCCCAGACTTTTCCGTCTTCATCAAGCGCAAGCCCGTGATCTTCACTTACAGAAATCATCTTGATTTTAGTGAGGACTTCGATTTTTACAGGCATCAAACGATTTTCTCTCGTTCCATCACCCAATTGTCCTTCATCGTTCTTGCCCCAGGCCCAAACCGTTCCATCACTCTTCAAAGCAAAATTGCTGTCTCCAACCGTAAAGAGCTGCTGGACATCGGATAAAAAGTTAACCTGGACAGGAGTTTTACTAGCACCATTACTACCATTACCAAGCTGGCCGAAATCGTTATTGCCCCACGCATACATATTGCCACTCCGTTGAAAAGCGATGATATGGTTCGTTCCCATGACGATCCTGGAAATTCCTTTCAAATCATCAATGCGGACAGGGATGTAGCGGTCTTTGGTCGTGTCGTCGCCAAGCTGACCTTCATTGTTACGGCCCCACGCATAAACCGTGCCATCATTTTTTACGGCAAACGCGTGGCCCTGACCGCCAGCAATGGACGCTATGTCCCGCACCTCCAAAACTCTCGTGGGCGTTTTAACAAAGGCTCCTGCTCCTTCGCCCAATCCCAGCTGGCCGTATTTATTGCTGCCCCACGCATAAATGGTGCCATCCTTCGTTAATGCCAGACTATAGCCATTGCCATCACTGTCGTTGGCCGCTACGACTTCTATAACATCGCTCAATCCTTTTACCTGTACCGGCGTATTGCGTGACTGGTTCGTACCATCGCCCAGTTCGCCGGATTTGTTTGTGCCCCAGGCCCAGACCGTTCCGTCGTTGGTCAGCGCCAGGAAATGCTCCTTGCCATTCACAATGGTTTTTATATCGCTCAGCTCTTTAAAAAGCTGCGGGGTCGCAAGGTTTTTGCCTTGTTCTGTTGTCGGTAGGAAGTTTTCCTTTCCGCTTCTCCAAACTTCTTTTTTACCGATGAAGAAGGTGTGGTCTTTATCTCCCTGAATGCTTACAATTTCATTTTGAATTTGGAATTTCTGTGTGACCGAGGCGCTGAGTTTCTTGCCTGACTTGGCGTAAATACTATCGTTTACGCACAAAAAGTATGTTTGTCCCGATCCATATCCGTTTGTGGGCGGTTTGACCGTAATGGTTTGATCTTTATCGCCAAACACAAGCGTGACAGATACTTTATTACCGGATTCATCCTTTACGAACAAAGCGCTATCATCGACCGTATAGCGTTCGATTGGCGTATTAAAACGAATCACCCATCTTACGTCAGTCGGCTGTTTGGCTTTCGCGTCCATTCCGTTTTCGGTCTGGATGCTGACAACAGCCGGCGCTCCTGTTTTGATTTCCTGTGCCAAAACAACCGGCGCTCCGGGCAACCATGCACCAGATAGTAACCCACACGCCGTGACCAACGGAATCAACGTGTTCTTTTTATTCATCTTTTTCCTCTCCCAATTATTAATAGTCGATCTAATTATTATTCTACTTTATTATAGGTCTTTTTTAGAAGAAAATCGTTTTATTTCCTTTATGATTTGCAAGCGAACGTTTTTGAGCGGCGGGAGCGAAGCAGCCATAACGCGAGGAGAATACTATAGAAAACGCCAAAAGCGTCCAACCAGACGTCAAGCAGCATGCCGTTGCGGTGGGCGGTAAAAAGCTGGTGGAAAAAAGCCTAATAAAAAGACGAGCGCCAAGCACTCGTCTCTTTCACTCATTGCTTTCCTGTTGTCATCTGCTTGATTCTGCGCGCCGTTTCCAGAAGCGGTTTTTTCTTCTGGCCGACCCAACCGATGAGCTCGGCGACAAGTTGCAAAATGAATAGCAACGCGCATACGATAATGAGCGCGCCCCACAGCGTTGACTGCGAGAACACAATCGCCGCAGTCGCGAATACGAAGCTGATACCGTAGATTGCCAGCACTGCGCCGCGGTGAGACAATCCCATCGCCAGCAGGCAGTGATGTAAGTGCTCCTTGTCTGCCACCGAAATCGGCTGCTTATTGAGGAAACGACGCACCATCGCAAAAATCGTGTCCGACAGCGGTACCCCAAGAATCAGAATCGGTATAATAAAAGCAAATAAGGTTGTGTTTTTGAAACCCATAATGGATAATGTCGCCAGATTAAATCCAAGGAACAAGGCGCCAGTGTCGCCCATAAATATTTTAGCCGGGTGGAAATTGTAACGGAGAAATCCAAGAATCCCGCCCAACAAGATCGCACAGTACAGAGCGACCACTGGATTTGGCATCACGAATACCGCCATAATCATCATCGCGGCCGTGGCGATGCCCGATACACCGGCGGCCAGTCCATCCAGCCCGTCAATCAGGTTAACCGCATTCGTAATCCCAACAATCCAAAAAATTGTAATCCCTATGGCAATCCAATCCCACTCAAAGCTTAGCATGCCCTGAAATGGCAAATTTACAAACTCAATTCGCAGGCCATAGTACACAACAACCGCCGCAGCCACAATCTGGCCTAATAGCTTCAACTTTGGAGACAATTCGAAACGGTCATCGAGCGCGCCCACCAGCACAATGATCGTACCGCCAATAAAGATTCCCAACGTCGCCCGAGAATACGTCTCCACCATCGCTTCAGAAGAAATGCCCATCTGCTCAAGAAACGGGCCAATTTTCTCAAGGAACGGAGGGAATACCAGCAGGTACGCCGCCAAAAAACCGAGGTAAATCGCAAGTCCTCCAAGACGCGGCATCAGACGCTGATGAACTTTACGGTGATTGGGCTTATCCACAGCGCCGACAGCAATCGCGAGCTTTTTCACAAGCGGCGTCGCTATGAGCGCCACGACAAGCGAAAGAATAAACCCGTAAATATAACTACTCTCCATGTTTCCTCTCCTTATATTTTCAATTATATCCTTCAGTCTTTTGCTTCATTTTCTACGCAGTATAACTTGATTCCACAGTACCGATAGCACGAACTTCGGCAAAAGCAACTGCCTTCTCCAACGCTTCGGCTGCGACAGAAGACGATACAGCCATTCCAGATTCAGTTTCTGCCAGACTTCAGGCGCCCGCTTGACTTTACCGGACAGTACGTCAAAGCTGCCACCGACGCCCATCGCCAGATTGACCGGCAAATCGGGCAAATGGCGGGCGATCCACTCTTCCTGGCACGGGGCGCCAAGCGCCACAAACAACAGGTGCGGGCGTTCCCGCTTGATATGATCCAAGATGTTCTTTTCCTCTTCCTTGGAAAAATACCCGTCAAAATGCCCGCTGTAACAAGCATTAGGGTATTGTTTCTTTAGTGTTTCCGCAGCTCCCGCGCTGGATTCGGGAGACGCACCAACCAGCATGTATTTCCAACCGTATGTATCGGCTTGCACCATCAAAGCGTGCAGCAATTCGTAACCCGCCACGCGCTCCGGCAATGGTTCGCCAATCCAGCGGGACGCAAGTACGACGCCAATTCCGTCCGGGGTAACCACTTCAGCCCGGCGCAACAAGTTCAAGTACGAAGGATGCTGGCGTCCCATCATAACAATCTCCGGGTTGGCCGTTACGACTTGTGTTTTCTTGTTGTCCACAATCCGGCGGGTGAGCAGTTCAACCGTCTCCTGCTTGGTCGCATGCAGAAACGGTACACCCAAGATGGTGACCCGCTTACATGTATCCATACCTGTATTCATCCATTCCCGTTTTTCTTCATCTACATACTAAGGTGGTACAATCCTCCATATAGATTATACCGCCTCCATTTTATATTAGATCCGACAAAAGTACAAACAAAAAAAGATCCCTTTTTCTCGACAAAATTTCACAACCTAGAGCTGTTGATTATGGTGAGTGTTTCCTCGTTTACTCATGGAAAGAAAGGATATGCTGCTTTATTGGCCTGGCGGGAACGCCGACCGCCGTACAATGGGCAGGCAAAGGCTTAGTAACGACCGCTCCCGCACCAACAACTGTATATTCACCGATTTCCATACCAGGAATCACGACCGCGCCGGCGCTTATCTGCGCCCCTTCGCGAACCGTGACATTGCCGGATAGGTTCGCACCCGGCAAAACCGCCGCATAGTCTTCAATGACGCAGTCATGGCCGACCGTACAACCGTAATTAATAAGCACGTGTTCGCCGATGGTGACATTGGTCGTAATGACGCTGCCCGCGCATATCGTCGTACCTTCGCCGATCTTGTTTTCATCGCCGCATACGGCAGTCGGATGAATCAAAGTAGCAAATTGTGCGGTCGGCTGCCATTGTTTTATGTGCTCTATGACTTTCTTTTTCACCTGCGGACTTCCTATCCCGCAAATGACAAACACATCCCGGAAGCGCGGTTCCGCTAACAAGTCCAATGGACCGAGCACCGGAAATCCATTGCGTATCTCTCCGTGAATGGATGGGGTGTCATCCAGATAACCGAGCACTTCCCACTCAGGCCGGACATTGTTGATGTCTTTGATTAGCTGGACGGTTTCCCTTCCTTGACCGCCCGCACCAAGAATAATGATTTTTTTCATGTTATTCCCCCTATACTCGGTAATACTTCCGATACCATGCCGCAAAACGATGTAACCCATCCGCAAGCGGGGTTTGTGGACGATAACCAGTCGCGCGGATCAGCTCCTGCACGTCAGCATATGTATCCTTTACGTCGCCCGGCTGCAACGGCAACCATTCTTTTTTTGCTTCCCGGCCAAGCACCTGTTCAAGCGTCTTAATAAATTCAAGCAACGAAACCGGTCGTTGGCTACCGATATTATAAATCCGGTACGGCGCATAGCTCGACGCCGGGTCCGGCGCTTCCGTCCTCCAGGCCGGGTTCGGCACCGAAACACAGGACATTAACCGCACAATCGCTTCCACCGCGTCATCAATATACGTAAAATCACGCTTCATATTTCCCCGGTTAAAAATTTTTATCGTTTCCCCGGCGAGAATGGCGCGGGTAAACGAAAAATACGCCATATCCGGCCGGCCCCATGGCCCGTAAACGGTAAACAGACGGACACCTGTCGTCGCAAGACCATATAAGTGGCTGTATGTATGGGCCATCAATTCATTCGCCTTTTTGGTAGCGGCGTACAGGCTTACCGGATGATTCACGTCATCATGTTCGGAAAACGGCTGCTTGCCATTCGCGCCGTACACCGAACTTGAGGACGCATACAACAAATGCTTAACCCGATGATGGCGGCACGCTTCCAGCATATTTACAAATCCGGTTAGATTTGAATCAGCATATACATACGGATTCTGCAAGCTGTGACGCACGCCGGCTTGGGCGGCCAGATGAATAACTATTTCGATTCGATAGGCGGAGAACAAGTCTTCGATTGCCTGCCTGTCCTCAAGCGCCGCCCGTACGAACGTGAAATGGGGTTGTCCGATAAGCTGTGCAAGCCGTGCTTGCTTCAGCGATACATCATAATAATCGTTGAGGTTATCAAGCCCGACCACAGGATACCCTTCGTGCAGCAAGCGTTTTACCACATGGAAGCCAATAAAGCCCGCACATCCTGTTACAAGAATGGTTTCTTTTGTTCCCATAAGCCGTTCCTTCTCTCTATGTTTGTTTTTTACTATTATACAATAGAACATTCACGGTAGCCGGTCGGGCCGGCAAAACATCTACCACAAAAAAATGCCCCCTGCCGGCGTATATCATCCGGCAGGGGGCTGGCTTTCTTCCTAGTTTCTGTCTTTTTTGTCGTTATTCTTTTTGTCTTTCTCTTCTTTATTTTTATCTTTTTCTTCTTTATCTTTGTCCTTTTTTGGTTCAACCGTTACGTCAAGCTTACCAACATCAATGCTTTTCAATTTGGCAGTAATGGTTGTTGTACCCGGCTTGTGCGCCGTTAACTCCCCTTTCCTGTTGACCGTCGCTACTTCCGGATTCGAAGACTCCCATGTTACACCCGAGCGAATGGATATTTTGCGCGGGAATGAAACATTTACTGTAAGCTGTTTGGTCTTGCCCGGAACAAGGCGACCCGGCTGAATGGACAGCGTTACATTTTTCCGGATGAATGCCTGAAGAAAAGCATTACGTGCTACATTATTTGGATCGATCTCCGCTGCCAAACGTTTTCTCATTTGAATGACTTCATCGATAGAAAGGGTAAGTTCAGCAAGTTTGTTTGCAAATTTCTTGTATTTGCCGTGCTCCAATGTTCGCTTAACAGCATCATCAACAATGTCATCCAGCGGTTTATTCGTATCCACCATATGATCCATCATGAGGTCAGCTATAATTTGCTTGCTAATATCCTTAACAAAATCAAGTAAATCTTTTATCCCAAACTCGTTCCCAAACAATTTTTGCAATGTAGCAGAATGCTTTTGTATGAACCTCCCCCACTTACCATAGGTTGAAGTAGGGGTTTCTGAACTATCCACCTCGATAGAACAGGCGATCAGCGGGTTGTCGCTGATCTCACAGACACGTGCCGTCTGCGAGGGGAATCATTCAGCAACACACCCTTACGGGCGTGGGTCGGAACAAACCATCTACTACTTCTCGCTTAGGCGATCCGTAGATACGTGGGTTTCTGTATTTCAAACGGCAAGGACTGAATCCGATTTTCATACAACACTTTGGACAGTAGATTCGCCGCACCGTGAATGTCCCGATGTTGGGTATAGCCGCACGAACAGCGATACATACGCCCACGCACGTTCTTTTTCGCCCCGCAAACCGGACAGGTTTGCGATGTATAGCGTTCCTCGCGCTTGTGGAGCATGATGCCTTTCGCTTTCAGTTTGTACATTAGGTACTTCTTTACTTTCCCAAACTGCCATTGGCTCATTCGCTGATTGTGGCAGCGAGAACGTTTCTTTTTCTTCTTTCGCTGGACGCCTTCGACGTCTCCAAGGTAGACTTCGTTCACTTGCTGGGCGACCACCCATTCGACAAACTGTTTCGTCGTTTTGTGCAAGGCATCCTGTAACTGGCGTTTACTTTTAGAAAGAAGATATTGTTTCGCCCGATTGTACCGCTTCCACTGACGGCTGTATTTCTGGCACTTGCTCATTTTTCGCTGAAGCTCTGCAAGCTTCTTGTTACGCAGGCGGTGAATGCTTCGGATTTTGCGTCCGGTCACAATGAGACTGTCTCCAGTTGTTGCGACGGCCGCAAGCGTATGAATTTCACCTGGGTCAATGGCGCATATATGCGAACCCGGCGGGTTCGGTGCTTTCTTGCCATCGTCGTAGGTAAGACACAGATGCAGGCCCCGGTCGTAGACGAGTTCAATCTCTTTTACAGTTCCAGCGGGTAACTGAGTCACACGAACAACAAGCGATGCTTGACGCTTGCCTTCCCAGATGCCGCGACTCAACAAAATGCGTCCGTTGGGATGAATGGTAAAACCGTCCGCCGCCCACTTTGTGTTGAAATACTTCTTTTGCTTATATGGATAGCGGACGTTCGTGTGCCCTTCCTTTCGGGCCTGATGTGCGCTATCTCGCGCCCAAAGATATTTGTGGCACACAGCTTGTATGCTCTGGCTGTGCATTGGGAAACGACGCTTCAAGCGTTTTTGCAGTTCGGTTTTACCGATCCACTGCCCGGTTTGCTGGTGGTAGACTTTCGCTTCAGCCAAGCACGTATTCCACACTTCTGCCGAGAAGCGATTTAAGGCAAACAGGGCATCTATGGTGGAGCGCGATGCAGTAAAAGCGACTTTTGCGGTTCGAATCATTCGAATCCCCTTCTTTCTCAATACGAACGTACATTCCTAGTATACAACGAATAGAAGAGAAAAAGAAGCGCGATTCATCCCCCACCTACGCCGGAGGCGTGGAGGAAGGGGACTTCTCGCGTGTTATGTTAAAAGAAAGCAGGTTTTCTTGTAGATTATCCGGCGTATAGAAAAGCAGCGTAAAGTCACGAAGAAGAAAAGTCGCTTCTTCAACTGTTACGCCTTTTTGTTTTGCCGCTTCAATAAATTGCGGATTTTGAATCACGGTATCGCGCCACCAAATCAGGGACTTTTCCTGAATCGAATCGCGCACCTGGCGAAGCTGTGCCTTTCCCTCTGGGGTTAAGCCCTTAAGAACCTGAATAAACTCTTCAATATAGTCCGCTTTCATCCCCATCACAAAGTCATCCGCCTTCTCTTTTGCGTAAGAAACCTGCGGCGCAAAAGCAGCGACCGAAGGCAAGGCTACGGAAGCAGCCAGCACAGGCAGAAGCAACTTACGCGTAAACTTTCTTTCCTTCTTCATACTCAATCCCTCCATTTTCTTATTTAAGCGCATGTGGCAACCCGGCCAGCAGGGCACCAAACAGCCATACCCAGCGATTATCATATAAATCTCCACTAATCTGCGCGGCGTACAGACTGAAAAAAAAGCAAGTAATGACAGTAGCTATCAGAGAAACATCCATCCCTGAAAGTTCGCTCTTTTTCTTGCTTATCATTAACCGTACGGTTGCAAACGCAGCTACTGCCAGTACAATCAGAAATGCCGCAAGCCCAATCGCACCCAATTCGCACATCACTTCCAAAAAGATGTTGTGCGGATAGCGAATTTCTTCGGAGTACATCCGGGCAAACGAACCTGTCCCCCATCCTGTGAACCAGCGCTGCTGGAACAGATACCAGGCAGCCTCAGCAAATACAAAGCGGGCATCCACGGACGTCCCTTTATCTTCCTGAAACAGTAGAGTAAGCCGAATCCATGCGGTTCCTCCGGTAATCTTCTCCACAGGAATAACAGTAAATATGGAAACAAGAAGAGCACCGACAATCCCCAATGTCAGCAGAAAGCGGGAGCGCTTCTTGTTGCTGCTTTTCAACCAAATCAGTAAACCATACATGACAAGCGCCAAAATAAATCCAATGAACGCCTGCCGCGAGCCGGAGTAAAAAGCGGCAATTGCGTAGATGGCAAGCGCGATATAGCCGCATACCGCAAAACCACGTACTTTAATACAGTTAATTAGAAACAGCGTACTCAGCGCCCCAATAACCATAAATCGCCCGAAAACATTCGGACCGCCACCCAGTGCAGAAATTCTCCCATTAGCCAAACCGCCGCTCAGGACGCCGCCCGCGATCCCCAACAGTGCCAGGCCAAATGTGATGACAGCCAGTCCAAGGAAAAAGTTCACATAATGCTGCCGTGACGTCACCATGCTTAACGCCAGCACAAGCAAAGGCAACGTGTAAAAAGCAAACTCTATCAACTTTGTTGTCCCATAGGAAGGAGAAACGGAATACATCACTCCGGCTGCCAGCACCGCCAGGAAAAGCAAACAGGCAAATAAATAGGCTCTACTAAGAAGAGCATGAAATCTGCGGCGCATGATCATTACGAATACAGTCAAACTCAAGCTGAGAGCGGCAACATAGACCGGGCCATCTATCGTTTCCAGGAAAGGAACACGATTAAAGCGTCCGCCCAGCGATGTAATAACCAGCCCCAGCTCCGGCAGCGCAAAGATCACAAGCGCAAGCAGCACGACCACCAGCAAACCAATGATTTGAATAGCCGGAATGCTTACGCTCAGAGCAGCAAGCATCACACCCAAAAGCGACATACCGAAAAAAGGCAACATTCTTTCTTTGAGCCGGGGAGCTACGGTTTTAAACGACATATACTACAACGCCTTTCCGTGTCATTTTTTATGCGACATCTTTTGCTGTTTTATCTGTTCCGCACAACTTCCGAATGCTCATTGCCGAGAGGAAAAACAGAATCACATACCCGACTGCCATAACGCCTCCGTATAAGCCAATGGCCAGCGCAGGCGGAGCTTTCCACCAGGCCGCGCTGACAAGCGCGGCGATAATCAGCACGATCCGCCCGATCTGCCAAATAAGATGAACGTGCTGGCATTCAATAATATCAAGCGTCTGCGAGAGCGGAAATACAACAAACTGAATCAAGTACATGAAAGAAAGAATCTGGATGTATCGCCCCGCTTCGTACCAGATGCCTCCAAATACGAGCGCAAACAACTGCGGACCGGCGATCCCAAGCAACAAAGAAGGAAGGAGGCCAATGAAAAACAGTTTCTTTGCTGTTTGATAGAATAGACGAAGCAACTGTTCCGGATTTTGCCGGGCGAGCCGGGAAGATTCACCCGTATAGACCTGGGCTACAGATTGCCCGATCATGGTCATGGGCACACCGATAACCCGCTGTCCAAGAGCGAACCAGCCAAGAACCTGCGGCCCGTAGAAACTCGCAAGAATAAGAGCAGGCAGCTGCAAGCCGCTGCTGTTAAGAAGCCCGGACCAGCTGGAGAATAACGGGAACCGATAATAACGACAGGCCGCCTTTCCCACACCAGAAAGTGAAATCTTCCGCAAAATATGCCGGTCATAACGCCACGATAGCAGCGCTAACGTTCCGCTGCCGCTGACCCGTCCAACTACATCTCCATAAAGCAGGCCAGCCGGCCCTTTGATAAATAATCCTGCCAATATCTGTGTACATACCATTCCGAAGCTTTGACTGAATTTCGTACGTGAGATGCTGGCGAATCTCTTATAACGAATCGCCCAATAGTTAAGAGACTGGTAGAGACCCAGCCCCAGAAAGCTGACAGGCAGCAAAAACAGATACGGCAGCATCTTCTCTGCCTTCAACGATAATAGCAGCGTATCGCCGAACAAAAAAACAGCCGTACCTATGAGCAGCGTCATACCAAATACGACCAGGACAGATAAAGCAAATACATTGGCCGCTGTCTCTTCTTCTTCCGGTAGAAGGATCGCCAGCTCATACCGTAAAGATGAAATAACTACAAGAATCGATAACATAGCGGTAAATACCGCCAGTACACCGAAACTCTCCGGCGTATATAGCCGGCTAAGAATAGGAGATGCAAGGAGTAACAAGCCCTGCGTAAGCGCCGTGCCCCCTGCCAATACCACGACGTTTCTGGCAAATTTGCTTTTCGGCAGCCTGCGCTTGATTTTTTCTACTACCCCCTGAACCCCTGCTATTCTATTCACATAGTCCGCCTCCTGTATGTTCACTCAATTTATTTGCAGTCTACTCATTGCGAATTCCGCTTGATACCAGTGTGTAGTCAGCCGGTTTCGTATAAATGGCCATACCTCCGACCACCGCAGCGCCGGAGCCGGGAGCGATCCCAAGCCACACCCTCGCCACTTCAGGCCCAACAACGAAGAAAAGAGGATCGCTGTTGTCAGAGCCTGTAATATATACACCTCCATACCTTTTTTCTGACCAGTACGGAACATTTTCTTCCTTTCCTTTCAGCCACCCTCCATGTTTCGCGTTTACGATATTGCCCCTGGCATCATAACCTTTTATTACAACTCTCCCGGCACTGTTTCCCGGAGAAGCGCGTTTAACAACAAAAGATTTTACTTTTCTTGTATCGATCATGACGCCAAGCGCCGTATCTTTCACAATAAACGTACCATCCTGATTTCTGCTAATTGCCTGGCCGCTGACGCTACCAAGCACATCATTGGATCCGTCAGTCAAAAAAGACATGCCCACAAATGAAATGTGGCCGTCTGGCAGCATGCGGAACCGCTCAGACAGGTTATAACTGGCCAAAAGGTGGCTGTGCTCTTCCAGCACCCGCTCGGAAGCGCTACTGGTAATTGTGGACGGGTACAGGGAGCGATCATCAATACGCGCCGCTCCCATACCAGTCGAAATGACATTGTCACTGCTACCGTTAACGATACGCGCTGCATACGTACCGTTTCCTTCGTTCCGAATGTATTCAAACGTATTAAGCTTTCCATGTTCGATAAGAATTGGCAGCGCTTCAGCCCCCTGAACCAGCCCACTCTGGCTCAACTCAAAACTCGGTTTAATAAAAATATTATTATTGTTGTTTTTATACGTTCCATCCTGGCTTGTAATCACAACTCCGATTCGATCCTCGTTCGCATGAAGTGAGGGACGTACCGAAAATCGGCCTCCCATATACAAATTTTCGTTTATCCAGCCAATGCGACCGTTCTTTCCCTTTTGATTGGTCAGTTCCACTCCGATATGATTACCAATAAACTGACCGAGCCGTACTTCATTGTAGGCAAATCCTTTGCCAGCACCAATAAACTGGCTTCCTATGGTAAAGCAGTCGGCCTGTCGAATATCAATAAAGGAAGATGTGGCATTAAAAATCCGAATCCCGATCGCCTGCTTCGCCGGATCACTGGAAAGCCAAGCAGACTGCTTCTTTCGAATGACAGCAAGACCCGTGTAGGATGCCCGTGTCGTTTTCCCCTGCTCGCCAATTGTTACGAACGGTTCATACGCATCTCCTGTATAAATCAGGGGAGCGTGCTGCTCAACCGAGACATTCGGCGGTATCTGTATCGGGGTATCCAGGGCATAGCCCTCGGCAGGAGGAAATACCAAGACAATATTCGATTCAGGAGAAAATTGTGATGCTGACAGTTTCTCCGCATAAGCAATGGCTTGCGAAACGGCCAATGCATCATTCGTTTTACCATCCCCTACCGCCCCGAATTGCATCACATCTATCATTCGTTTTGCTTTCTGCGCGTCCTGCGTATTTCCGCCTTGAACGTTAACCTCCGGCTTTGATAGCAAAACAAACCCTACAGCTACGAAGCTCATGATAAGACTCAGAACAGATACATAGGTTGACCATCGATGCTTCATGTCTACTCCTTTGTCAGCAGTTGGGAGCCGTCTTCATATACAAGCGGTACGATAAACCTTTCTTCTTCCGCTTTGCTCTTTAGCTTGGAAGAATGTACAGGTATGGCGGCAACGGTACCGAGTACCGGAAGATCAAGATGACTCTCAATTTCTTCTTCTGTACGTATTCTCCGATCTGTTAATTCCAGCAAAAATGCCAGTCCAACCGAAACCGCCAATCCAAGAAAGAAAGCTGTACTGATATGCAACGCCAACGTTACCAACTTAGTCGAAGACGCCCGCTCCGCTTTTGCCTCCGCCAAAACTTGTATGTTTTCGATGTTCATCCGTTTAACAACTTCACTTTGGAAGGTAGCAGCGAGCATATTCGCTATCTGTGCTGCCTTTGCCGGATTACGATCTTCTACGGTAATGGCCATAACCTGCGAATGACGTATGCCGCTTACGCTGATTTTCTTGGCTAATGCTTTCCCTTTATCCGGCTCCCCCAGTTTCCCGGCAACAAGTTCCAGAAGGGAAGGGCTGATAATGATTTCATTGTAGGTTTTAATCAGTTCTACATTCGCCTCAAGCTCCGAGGCAGGAAGCAAATACATTCCGCTTTCCTGCCTGGCCTTATGAATCAGCAACTCAGCGGTCGCCTTATAAGCAGGAGGAATGAAAAAAAAGCTAAGCACAGCGCTGGTTAAGACTGCGGTTAGCGTGATGGTCACTATCATAAAAAGATATCGCTGCAAAACACGAAGAAGTCCTCGTACATCACTCTGTATCCGGTATTGTTCCATGCCTATTGTCCCTTACTGAGCCATTTACTTTACATCAAGCAAACGTTGAATGATGACAGCAACCTGGGCACGGTTGGTTTTTGACTTCGGCGCGAAATGATGCTGATCCATTCCCGTGATGATCCCTTTTTCTACTAGCAGGGCTACGTTTGCTTGCGCCCATGTTGCAATATTCTTCCGATCTGCAAACTTCTCTAACTGTTTCTTGTGCTCCGCAGCAGGCTTTATACCCATCGTTACATCCAGCGCGCGAGCGACCATGGTCGCCATTTGCTCCCGTGTCACCGGCGCATTCGGATCAAACTTGGTTTTGCTCACACCGCTCACGATATGGAGGCGCGCCGCAATTGCCACATCAGCGGCAAACCAGTCTTCGTTTTTCACATCGGTAAACGAAGGGGATGGACCTTCTGCTGTTTTCTCATTTAACTTGAGCGCCTGAACCAGCATACGGGTAAACTGTGCCCTGGTTACATGGCCAAGCGGTTCAAATTTGTCTTCGCTTATTCCATTCAATACACCCGCCGCCACAAGCGCTTGAATCGCTTCTTGCGCCCATGGTACTTCTCCTAGATCAGTAAAAGCAGGCACCGGTTTGTCTTCGGGTTTTGCAGGTTTTTCAGGTGCTGGCTGAACCGGCAACTGTTCCGGTTTTTCCGGTGCAGGTTCTGTCGTTTTCACCGGTTCCGTTACCGGTTCCTTGATCGGTTCTTTTGCCGGCTCCTCCTCTTCATTCGGAGATGCTGTGATTTGGTCTTTTGCCTGCATTACATCTTCAATCGTGATATTGGATTCGCGTACTTCCTGCTTCAGCTTTTCATATTTCTCCGTGTCAACCGTTTGTTTTACCGCTTCTTCCGCAATTTGCTCAAGCGGCTTATTCGGTGATTCCAGCATTTCCTGCATGGCTTTTTCTTTGATCATCTGCTGTTCTTCCGGGGTGAGTTGCTGCAATAATTCTTTCATTTTTTGCACTTTGCTATCCGTTACATCCTCCGTTGCCGCCTTTGCCGTTGTGGTCCATCCTATCGGCAGCAGCGTAACAGAAGGCATTGCCACCGCAGTCGCAAGCAGCGACAACGCCAGTTTATGTCGAAATCCGTTTTTCTTGTTCATATCTATCCCTCCATAATTATTCGTAGCGCAACGCTTCGATCGGGGGAATCCTTACCGCCCGCAGCGCCGGAATCATCCCGAACAGAAGACCTGCACCGATCGCAAACACAATCGTATACCCTACCATCTCCAGCGGAATATGGTTCGGCAGTATCGGAAAATACGTGTGAATGGAATAAAGAATTCCGTATGTCGCGGCCAAGCCGAGCAGGGCGCCTGTCACGCTTAAAAAAACCGCTTCAAACAAGAACTGGGCGAGAATATGCCACGATTTTGCCCCAACCGCCTTGCGAATCCCAATTTCCCTTGTCCGCTCTTTCACCGTCAAAAGCATTACATTCATAATCCCAATACCCCCAACCAAAAGCGCGATACCGGTAATCGCAAGGGTAATCACACCGACCAGATCCATCACGGTTTTGATAACATGAATCACTTCTTCTGCCTTTACCAAGTTGAAATCTTTTTTCTTATGGTTTTGTCCGATAACATTGTTGATCTGCTTTTCGACCTGCGGCACGTTTTCCGTCTTTTTCGCGGTGAAAAATAGCAAAGAAGCATTGTCCACGTTGCCTATCTTTTCAACCACATGGTATGGCGCATATACCCGATCATCAATATTGAAACCGAACATTTTCTTCTCATCCAGAACGCCGATCACCATAAAATTCTCCCGGTTAATCGTAACCGTTTTTCCGACCGCAGGCCTGTCGCCGAATATGTTGTGCTTAATGTTGGCCCCAAGTACAATGACATGCTTGTTCTGCTTGCATTCGGCATCGGTAAAAAATCGCCCATCCGCCAACCTGACATCAAGAATAGGCAGAAGATCAGGCGTTGTCCCGGTAAAAATCATTTCATATCCTTTTTTGTTATACATAAGCACGCCCATGAATTCATTTTGTGGTGCCGCCTTTTCTACGCCCGGAACCCGCGCTTTAACATCCATCGCATCCTTGTATGTGAGCGTGCTGGCGGAAGGCGCGAAGGAAGCAAAGTCGGAAATACCGCTATCAATGGCTTTCTTATTCAGCAACTTGCCCGGTACAACGGTAATCTGCCGGGCGCCAAGCCCGGAGAATTGTTGCAACAAGCTCTGGCTAAAATTGTAGAGCACCGTCATCATCGAAATAACGAGCAGCGCGGCGACCGCCACGCCCAAAATCGCCAGCAACGAACGACCGCGATACATCCAGATGCCACGCAAGGCCATCCTCACATTACGGAATAGCATTACCCGCGGTTCGCCTCCCTTTCCGGCGCACCACGATACGGAACGAGCTTGCGATCCAGCATATACAGAATTCGTTCCGCAATCCGGGCCAGCTCGTAATCGTGGGTTACCAGCATGATGGTTTTGCCCTGTGCATGCAGACGTTGCAAAATGTTGATCACCTCTTGTTTGGATTGCGCATCCAGATTTCCTGTCGGTTCGTCGGCCAACAGAAGCGAGGGCGAGGCGACAATCGCGCGGGCAATGGCTACTTTCTGCTTTTGACCGCCGGACAGGTGAACGGGTACGTCTTTTTTGCGTGAAAGCATCCCGACCCACTCTAGCGCCTCATCCACCCGCTTGCGCTTCTCCCGGGCAGACATCCGGGTATACTGAAGCGGCAGGGCAACATTCTCGCCGACGGTCAGCCGAGGAACGAGCATGAACTGCTGAAAGATAAAGCCAATATGGCGGTTGCGGATAGCAGCCAGGCGGCCCCCGCCATATTCGGTTACATCTTGTCCGGCGAGCCGGTATGTGCCTGAGTCGGGCTTGTCCAGAAGCCCAAGGATATTTAGCAACGTCGATTTGCCGGAGCCGGAAGGGCCGAGGATGGATACGAATTCACCCTGTTTCACATTCAAGTCCAGATCTTCAATGACGGTTCTTTTTTCCCGCCCATCTTTGTAGTGGCGGGAAATGCCCCGAAGCTCAATCATAGTTGCCCATCCGTTCTATGAATGGTTTGAGCTGGAACACGATGTCATCCACAATGTCGCGCGTGTCCATCGTGTCGAGCTGTTCGCCTTTTTGATAGACATCCAGCAAAATATGAAGCAGAATTTTTTGATCGAGCTCGCTTTCCATGAGTTTCGCCATCACCAGATATCAACTCCCATTACTTTTCGGCGCCAAGCGCCACTTCGAGTTTCAGCCGTTTCACGATCGTCTCCGCCGCTTTCTGCTTGCTTTTCGCTTCCGCGATGTCGGCCGCCGGCAACTGATATGTTGGCACAATCTCTTTCAGCATCGCCTTCATCTCTTCCGGCGCAACCGGCATATAATTGTTGGAAGCCGCCTGTTCAAGCTTTTCAAGTTTGGCCATAAATTCCGGAACAGAGAACGGGGTCGCCCGGCCGATAAAAATCCGGTTATGCGCTGTCGCCGTCGTGCCTTCCTCGGCGGTCAGCAGCTCCTCATACAGTTTCTCGCCCGGTCGCATACCGGTGTATTCGATTTTGATATCACGTTCCGGTTCCAGCCCGGACAAACGGATCAGGTCGCGCGCTAGCTTATCAATTTTTACCGGCTCGCCCATATCAAGCACAAACGTCTCGCCACCCTCCGCGATGGCTCCGGCCTGAATAACCAGCTGCACCGCTTCCGGAATGGTCATAAAATAGCGAACCATCTCCGGGTGCGTCACAGTGACAGGGCCGCCTTCTTTGATCTGCTGCTTGAAAAGCGGAATCACACTACCGCGGCTGCCCAGCACATTGCCAAAGCGTACCGCAACGAATTTCGTGCTGCTGCGACGGTTCAGGCTCTGGATAATCATCTCGGCAATTCGCTTGGTCGTGCCCATTACGCTTGTCGGATTGACCGCTTTGTCCGTCGAAATCAGAACGAAACGCTCCACGCCAAACAAGTTGGCGCACTGGGCCACGTTTTTCGTTCCAATAACGTTGTTCTTAATCGCTTCCGCTGGATTGCGTTCCATCAGCGGCACATGCTTGTGCGCCGCAGCATGGAACACCACCGCCGGGCGATATCGGTCAAACACTTCCACAATCCGCTGCCGATCCTGGATATCAGCGATAATCGTCTCATATTTCAGGTTTGGATATTTGCGTTTCAGCTCGTTTTCGATTGCGTAAATGCTGTTTTCACCATGGCCGAGCAGAAGCAACGTTTCCGGGTCAAACGCGGAAATCTGACGGCACAGCTCCGAACCGATCGAACCGCCCGCCCCCGTCACCAATACAACCTTACCTGTCACATAATCGGCAATTCCTTTCAGATCGACTTCCACCGGATCGCGTCCGAGCAAGTCTTCCACATTGACATCGCGAATCGTACTGATCGACACCTTGCCATGAATCACATCGCTGACGCGCGGCAAAATTTTAATATTTGCCGCCGTCTTCTTGCAGATATTAATGACTTTTGCCGTTTCCGACTTTGCGGCGGACGGCAGCGCCAAGATGATCGTATCAATGCCAAGCCGCTTTACGACAGCCGGGATGTCGCGGCGCGTGCCAACAACGGGCAACCCGGCCACTTCCATGTACAGTTTGGATGGATCGTCATCAATGAACGCGACCGGATACAGCGTCGTGTCTGGAAAACGCTGAAGCTCCTTCGCTACGAGCGTGCCCGCGTCCCCGGCGCCTACAATGAGCGCCTTTTTATGGTGCGGCTGGATTTTCACGTATCTGCCGCGCGCGATGCGCCAGATCAGGCGCGAACCGGCAATACCGACCGTTGTCGTCATCCATGAGAGAAGGAAGATCGAAAGCGGGATGACGATACCCACCCCCAGCGCGCGCGCCGTAAAATACAACGCAAAGGTCAATACCAACGCCAGTGTGGTTGCGCGAATGATAAGCAAGAGTTCGCCGATGCTTGCATACTTCCAGACGCAACGATAAAGATGTGATACATAAAACACACCGCATGTAACAAGCAAAATCAGTCCTATCGCATACGGCATACTGTTCCAGAACGGCTCCGGAATGTGTCCTTCGAACCGGAGCAAATAGCTGACAAGCACCGATCCAAGCACGATGAAAGTATCAACCGCCAACAACAGAATTCTCTGCGCATATTTCACAGCGGCTCACCTCCGTTATTTCGTTTCGATATACAGTTTAAGCGCTCGTTTAATACCCTGAATCACCCGTTCCTGCTCCTCTTCCGTTAGGCTGGAGCCGGAAGGCAAGCAAATGCCGTTATGGAATAATTCATCAGATACACTGTGCCCTTCCGCGTGCGGATAATATTTGCAACCTGTAAACAATGGTTGCAAATGCAGCGGTTTCCAGACCGGACGCGCTTCGATGTTTTCTTCTGCGAGCACATCCACAATCTCAGCCGCGCTTACGCCGGTCTGTGCTGGATCTACCGTCAGAGCAGTAAGCCAGCGGGTCGCAAAACCGGATTCTGCTTCCGGCATAAATGCGAAACCTGGCACATCCGCAAGCGCATTGACATAGCGATCAAACACTGCGCGGCGAGCTTGTATCCGTTCATCCAGCACGCGCAACTGACCGCGACCTACTCCCGCGAGAATGTTGCTCATCCTGTAGTTATAGCCCAGCTCGCTGTGCTGGTAGTGGCGAGCCGCATCGCGCGCCTGTGTTGACCAAAAACGAGCTTTCTCCAGCGCTTCCGTGTCGTCCGAAACAAGCATGCCTCCGCCAGACGTAGAAATAATTTTGTTTCCGTTAAAGGAGTACACACCGAAGGCACCGAACGTACCGCTCTTTTTGCCTTTGTATGTCGCGCCGAGCGACTCGGCCGCATCCTCAAGCACCGGAATACCGTATTTTTCGCACAGCGCAAGCAGCGGCTCCATATCAGCGCTCTGACCGTACAAATTCACAATTACAACCGCTTTCGGCAACGCGCCTTCCGCTTCAGCGTCCCGCAGCGCTCGCTCCAGCGCGCCGGGCGACATATTCCATGTCTCCGGTTCGGAGTCGATAAAGACCGGCGTTGCGCCCTGGTACAAGATTGGATTGGCGCTCGCCACAAACGTTAAACTTGAACAAAACACCGTATCGCCCGGCCCGACACCCAACAGGCGCAGACCAAGGTGAATGGCCGCCGTGCCAGAACTGAGCGCAAGCGCTCCCTTCGCGCCGACATACTCAGCCAGTTCGCGCTCGAATTCTTCCACGTTCGGCCCGAGCGGCGCAATCCAGTTCGTCGCAAATGCTTCCGCGATATAATGCTGCTCTTCTCCACTCATGTGTGGCGGAGATAGGTAAATTCGTTTGTTCATTGTTCTCATGCCTCTTTCCGCTCATTTTGGTACGTATTCCCGCTCTGTCCCATAAACTCCGTCGTCGTCGCATGCCCTTCTTTGTTAATGCCTTCCGAGCGGATCACTTTGAAAAGCGTCAGCCACAAAATTTTCATGTCCAGCCAGAATGACTGGCGATCCACATACCAGACATCCAATTCAAATTTTTCTTCCCAGCTGATGGCGTTCCGTCCGTTCACCTGCGCCCAGCCGGTAATGCCGGGTTTTACCTCATGACGGCGAGCCTGGCGCGGCGTGTAGCGCGGCAGATATTCCATCAGCAATGGACGGGGCCCAACCAGGCTTAGCTCGCCTTTGACCACATTGAACAGCTGCGGCAATTCGTCGAGGCTAAGCCTGCGTAGCCAGCGTCCGAACCCGGTCAGGCGAACTTCGTCAGGCAACAACTCCCCGTTTTCGTCCCGCTCGTCGGTCATGGTGCGGAATTTGTAAATGTAAAATGGCTTGCCGTGCAGACCGGGACGCTTCTGTTTAAACAGGACAGGCGAACCCAGCTTTATACGCACAAGCAGGGCGGTAATACCCATAACCGGAAGGGTCACCACCAGCAGAACTAGTGCGCATACCAGGTCAAATACTCGTTTTGCCATGTTCTCCCCTCCGTTTCGCTGCCATCATCGTCAGCTATTTGTCCCGTCTTACCCTTGATTGCGCAGCAATTGGTCTTCAGGAACATCACGCAGCTTTCTGGCCGGAATACCCACAACCAGTTCTTCCTTCTTTACATCCCTCGTAACGACGCCGCCGGCCGCGACCGTTCCGTCCTCTTCAATCACAATGCCCGGCAGTGTAATAGCACCTGCACCAATGCGGCCACCGTCCTTGACGGTAATGCCTTTCATCTTACCGAAGCGCTCTTTGCTGCGGGCCATATAGTTGTCATTGCTGGTGACAACGCCCGGCGCGACAAACACATGGTCGCCAAGATTGGAATATGCCGTGATATAGCAATTGGTCTCCAACTTGCATTTGCGGCCGATGGAGCAATCGTTCTCAATTGCAACGCCGCGGCCTACGATCGTACCTTCCCCCACCGTCACGCGTTCACGAACGGTGGCAAGGTCAGCTACAAATACTTCATTTTCCAGAACAGCTCCCGCATAGATGATAGCCGATGTGCCAATCGTGCAACCGTCGCCGATTACGACCGGGGGATTCTTTTTCACTTCTTTCAGGGCAGAATGTTTCGCTTTAACCGGTTGTTTGCCAATGACCGCGTTATCCTGAATGACTACGTTATGCCCAATGACACTGCCCGCGTAAATGATAACGTTATGCCCGATTGTCACATTCTCTCCCAGCACAACGCTGTCCTCAATAATCGTGTTTTTACCAAATGTTATGTTCATATGTTTAGTTTCCTCCCTTCTTGGTTGCTCCGACCTGTACCGGTGCCACCGCCAGACGATCGCAACCACCGTACGACAAATCTTCTTCTATAACATTAATGAAACGGTGTGCCAGCTTTTCCCACGAGTGATTGCTCTCTACATAGAAACGCCCCTTCTCTCCCATTTGGTGAAGAGCGGTTTGATTTATGGCTAACCATTGCAATGCTTGCGCCATTTCCTGCGGATTGCTAACTTTCAAACCAGCGCCTGAGGTTTCAATTGGCGTTTCCGGTAGCTGGCATAACAGCACGATCGGAAGCTTCGCTGCCATATAGTCATACATCTTATTTAAACTGAATCCCCATTTGTAAATTTCTGCGTCCTGCATAGAAATCAGCCCCACATCGGAACGAAGCAGAATCTCCGGAACTTCCTCTTTTTTGACAGGAGGAATAAAAGTTATATTGGTTAACTTTTCTTTTCTCGCCCGTTCTACAAGCCGCTGCTTCTCCGGTCCATCCCCAATCATAAGAAAATGAATGTGATGATTTCGGTCTTTCAGAATACCGGCTGCATCAAGCACCGGATCCAGATGGTTGGCAATGCCGTGCGCACCCGTATACGTAACAATCAGCTTGTTCTCCAAAGAAGCGAACAACCGCTCAAGATCCGCGGAAAGCAAAGCCTGCTGCTCATACCGCTGCAGGTCGGCACCATTCGGAAGATACAGCACTTTTTCTGTATCAATCCCCTGCTGGGCCACATACTTATCCGCCTTGTCAAACAGGACGATAATACGGCGGGCATTTCTGTATAAAAAAAGCTCTAACTGACGGAGCATCCAAACGACCGGATTCCGTTCAGAAACTTTGCCGAGATCGATCAAGGTTTGTGGCCATAAGTCTCGCTCTTCAAAATAAAACGTACAATTGAACTTTTTGGCGAGCAAACAACCAACAAGCGCCGCCAGCGGGTGCATGAGTGTTCCGATAATTAAATCCGGTTTTTCTTTTCGTTTTTTGCCAAGCAAATAAGCATGGATGGTATAGCTCAGCATGTTGGCGACCCTGCGCCAATCGTTCTTCTTATAGGCAGGTGTTTTGATCCAGACGAAGCGGACGCCATTATACTGTTCTTCCTTCCATCGCAGATGCTTTTCCGGAATATAACGCTCCTTTCTCTCCTGATGGGTAAAGGAAGAAGCAAAAATCGTGACGTTATAATTGTGTTTGACAAGCTCTCGAGCTAAATCGTAATGACGCGTACCACCGCTCGCACCTGGTGCAATCGCATAATGGTTAAAAATCCAGATGTTCACCTCTTGCTCTCCCTCCTTTCAAAATCGAAAATTCCAGGCAATTCATTCCTCCATCCCATCGATAAACCACTTGCTTATCGGTTTGCATGGAAGAAATAAGAAAACAGCTGGAAAGATACAGATACTGTAACCTTTCCAGCCAATCTTTCACCGTTCCCTTTTCTGCAAGCTTTTTTCCTGATTAATTCACGGCGAGAAAAGCCAAAAGAATAAGGTGCTGAAAAGGGAGAAAACGACAAGTCAAGAGAGCGCAAATTCCAGTCATATAGCTCGATGTTTCCATATGCCTTTCATCACACCCCTTCAATATTCTTATAAAATTTCATATCGTTTCGGCTTGACCGCATTTTTCAGTGCATTTCTAGTATCAAGCACAGCGTACGCGGTACGGCCGATAAAATCGTAGTCAAAAGCGGTATGATCCGTTGTAATCACCACAAGATCTGCCTTTTTCAACGTTTCCTCCGTAAGATCGACCGACTCGTATTCCTTGCCATGGCGTTTAAAAGACAGAACATGTGGGTCGCTGTAAACGACATGCGCCCCTCTCTCCTCCAGGATGTCAATGATATGAAGCACTGGTGATTCACGAATATCGTCAATGTCTTTTTTATAAGCTACGCCAAGCAAATGGATCGTTGAGCCCTTCAGCGGTTTACCATCCTGATTCAACAGATTGGCAGCGCGCTCCGTCACGAATTCGGGCATGCTTCTGTTAATTTCGCCGGCCAGCTCGATCAAGCGTGTATGGTAGTTGTATTCTCTCGCTTTCCAGGTCAGGTAAAATGGGTCAATCGGAATGCAGTGTCCGCCAAGACCCGGCCCCGGGTAAAACGCCATGAACCCATAGGGCTTCGTTTTTGCCGCATCGATCATTTCCCATACGTTGATCCCCATCTTGTTGCACAGAATCGCCATTTCATTCGCCAGCGCGATATTAATATGACGGAACGTATTCTCATAGATTTTCTCCAGTTCAGCGACTGCCGGGCTGGATACTTCATGCACGTCGCTGTCCAGCACCGCACGGTACATGGAAGCAGCAACTTTGGTGCAATCCGGCGTTACGCCCCCGACCACTTTCGGTGTATTCTTCGTGTTAAACTGCTTGTTACCCGGGTCAACACGTTCTGGCGAATACGCCAGGAAGAAGTCCTTGCCGCAGACAAGCCCCGATTCTTCCAGAATCGGCTTGAGCAATTCTTCGGTCGTGCCCGGATATGTGGTACTCTCCAGCACAACGAGCATGCCAGGATGAAGATATTTCGCCACTTCACGCGCCGACGATTCCACATAACTTGTGTCTGGTTGTTGATAGGTATCCAACGGTGTTGGTACGCAAATTGCCACCGCGTCTACTTCGTTGATAAAAGAGTAGTCAGAGGTTGCACGCAGCTTTTTCCGCTCTACAATTTCGCGCAGATCATCGTCCACAACATCACCAATGTAATTGATACCTTGATTGACCATCTCGACTTTACTAGCCTGCACATCGAACCCAATGACGTTAAAACCGGCTTTCGCTTTCTCAACCGCAAGCGGCAAGCCGACATACCCGAGGCCCACCACACCGATAACGGCCGTTTTCTGTTCAATTTTTTGAATAAACTGCTCGACTAACGAAGTTGCGAACGCTGCTGCTTGTGTCATACTCTCTCTCCCTTCGCTTCGAAGAATTCGCGGACAATAGAAATGACATATTCCTGATCATCAATCGTCATTTCAGGATAGAGCGGCAGCGCAAGCGTACCGGCGGCCGCTTTTTCCGACTCAACAAGACTTCCGGCCACATATCCGAGGTCTTTATATACTTCCTGCCTGTGCAACGGTACCGGATAGTACACGCCGGTCGCGATACCGTGTTGCTGTAAATGACCTATAAGTTCATCGCGATACTTGGTTTGAATGATATAAAGATGGAAAACCGCTTCGCGATTTGGCTTTACGTATGGCAACTTGAGAGGCAGGTCTTTCAGCGCGTTGTTATACATCATGGCTTTTTCACGGCGTTGCCGGTTCCACTGGTCAATGTATTTCAGTTTTACCTGCAACATGGCCGCCTGAAGCGCATCGAGCCGGCTATTGTAACCGATCATGGAATGATAGTATTTCGGATTGCTACCATGTACGCGCAGAATTTGGATTTTGCGCGCCAGTTCTTCATTGTTTGTCACTACGATTCCGCCGTCCCCGTATCCGCCCAAGTTTTTCGTCGGGAAAAAGGAGAAACAACCGGCGGTTCCAAGCGATCCAATCTTTTTCCCATTGTATGTAGAACCGATCGCCTGGCACGCGTCTTCGACTACAAACAGGTTGTATTCATTCGCGATCGCCAATATTTCGTCCATATCAGCGGGCTGTCCGAAGATATGAACAGGCATAATTGCTTTTGTACGCGGTGTAATGGCTGCGGTAAGTTTTGCCGGGTCGATGTTGTATGTGTCTGGATCGATATCGACGAATACCGGTGTCGCACCCAGCCGCGAGATCACTTCCGCGGAAGCGAAAAACGTAAACGGAGAAGTAATCACCTCATCTCCCGGCCCGATTCCAAGCGCGTCCAACGTCAGAAGCAACGCGTCCGTACCGTTGGCGACGCCGATTGCGTATTTCGTGCCGCAGTATTCCGCCATAGCCTGCTCAAAATTTTTCACGAATGGCCCCATAATGTAGTTGCCGCTCTCAAGTACGTTGTCCACAGCCTGCTTAATTTCCGGTTTAATGTCCTGATACTGGGCGGTTAAGTCCAGCAAGGATACTTTGCGCATTGTCTTTGTCATATTAGTAAACTCCTCTCACTATTGTACTAACTACTTCTTTGTGATGGCTCCATTTTACGGGAGCGTGTTTTTCCGCCGCTTCGTATATGGTTAGTACGAGCTGAAGAGCATTACGCCCATCCCATCCGGTGACCAGCGGTTCTCTGTCTTCTCGAATCGCTCGGATCATGTCGGCGATAATATGCTGGTGACCCGGCGTACCATACGGATCCTGCTCTACCTTTTCCATGATTTTAGCAGTCTCTTTTTCCGGTATGTCTTTAAAAATAAGGTGTTTAATCCAGTTGGCAGTCCGTCCTGAAATGACCGCTGTTCCAGTTTCGCCGAAAATGCTAAGCGATTCTTCATAGTTTTGCGGGTACACCGTCGCGGCCGCCTCGATGATGCCAAGTGCGCCGTCTGTGAACCTCAACACAGCAACCGATACATCTTCCGCTTCGATATTGCGCAGGCGGGTCGCGTTATACGCCTGTACTTCTTCGACCGGTCCGGCAAGCCAGTACAGCAAGTCTAGATTATGAATCGCCTGGTTCATTAATACGCCGCCATCCATCGCCTTTGTACCGCGCCATGCCGCCTGATCGTAATAACTCTGGTCGCGGTTCCAACGCACGGTGGCATTCACGTGGCTAAGCTTGCCAAACAAGCCTTTGTCGATAAGTTTTTTCAGTTCTGTCACAGCCGGGCGAAAACGGTTTGGGTGTACTACAGACAGCTTGACATTGTTTTCCGCGCACGCCTGAATGATGCGATCCGCATCTTCCAGCGTCAGTGCGATCGGTTTTTCTACAATGACATGCTTTTTCGCCGCAGCAGCCTGCACGGCCAACGGAGCGTGTAGACCGCTTGGCGTGCAAATGTTGACTACATCAAGATCCGGTTCGTTCGCCAGCATCTCTTCCAGTGAAAGATAGCCACGAACGTTATGTTTTTTCATATATTCCTGAATTCGTGCAGGGTTCGTATCACAAACCGCTGCCAGCTCCGCTTGTTCAATATTACGAATTGCTTCGATATGCTTGGTCGCAATATGACCGCATCCAACGATAGCAAATGAAATAGTAGACATATAAACAAAAGCCACCCTTCATCCAAGAGATAAAATAAATTGAATGATTTCGGGATTGGTTATATAATAGTAAGAAGTAACATTTTGATAAAAAGATAGAATAGGTGAATTATGGGCATTCAACCCGACCTCACACCATACCCTCGACGATAAAACGTCTAAGGCATTGTTGCATGCCCACAGCATGGCCGAGTGCCTGCAGTGATAAAGGTGCAGCAGACTGTTACCTTGGCCCCGGCATTTAGAAGAGGCCGAAAAATTTTTTTCTTTTCTTTTTTGGTTCAAACGAGCGCGGCGGGGGCGCTATAATATCTTTTCCCGCAAGAACGAGACAGGCATTTTCCCGAAAGAAATGCGTGTACTGTTCTCCGATATTTCTATTAATCCATTCATAAGCCGCTTGCAGCGCGAATCCTCTTTTCGTTACATGGTGTGCGTCTGAAGCAATAAAGTGAATTAAATCGTGTTCAATAAGTTTGCGGGAAATGTTTTGTAAACGGCTGCCAAATTGACCGATGACGCTGGCTGCCGTCAACTGGGCAAACGCGCCTTCTTCCACCATGCGATGCAGGATAATGGGACGTTCGCATATTTCCTGATTTCGTTCTGGATGCGCAATAATGGGAAGATAACCTTCTACCTGCATATCAAACAACAGGCGGTACGTATAAGCTGGAACATGATCACATGGCAGTTCAATCAATACATACAACTGTGTTTCATTCATTGTTAACAACGTACGTTCTGCCGCCCGAAAATCCCGAAGAATGTCGCCATATAAATGCAGCTCCATTCCCGGAAAAATTGTGAGCGGAATCACATGTTCTTTCAATAAGCGATTCGCTTCATCCGTTTTCTGCAAAATCAAGGGAGCAGGGTTTTCATATTTTCCATCCTTATGGTGTGGCGTAGCGATCACATGCGTAATGCCATTCTGCACAGCATCTTTTGCCAGCGCCAGTGTATCCTCCGGACACTGCGCCCCATCATCCAGCCCCCATAAGATATGATTGTGAATGTCTACATTCATTCTGTTTTTCCCTTCCCTATCTAAACCTTTTTCTGCTAGTTCTTGTAATAATAGTAGTAATTGTTATGTTTTATTTGCTTATTATTAAGCACGACACCAAGCAGGCGCGCGTTTGTATGCTCAAGCTGCTGCTTGGCCCTAGCGGCCAGGTCACGGTTCGTTTTGCCCGCGTTGACAACCAGAATGCATCCGTCCACTAGTCTGGAAAGAATCGCTGCGTCTGCAACCGCAATGACCGGTGGTGTATCAAGAATGATCGCTTCAAATTGGCTATGCAATTCTTTTAATGCCAGCTTCATCTTCTTTGATCCTAATAATTCGGCAGGATTCGGCGGAATGGGGCCTGCTGTCATAATAGCAAGGTTCTCAATTCCGGTTTCTTGCACAGCATCTCGTAGCTGGATCTGACCTGCTAAGTATGTAGTCAGGCCCCGACGGTTCGGCACCTGAAAAATATGATGACCGGCTGGCTTCCGTAAGTCTGCATCTATGTATAGAGTGCGCTTAGCTGCCTGCGCCATCACCACAGCCAGATTGGTGGCAGTGGTTGATTTCCCTTCTGCCGGACCCGTGCTCGTAATTAAAATTGTTTTGATTTCTTCGTCTACACTCGCAAATTGAATGTTTGTACGTAACGTACGATATGCCTCTGCTATCTGCGATTTCGGGTTCCAGTAAGCAATTAATTTTTCATATCGCTTTTTATCAATTGCTGTATTCATCTGTTCTCACCTGCCGCTGCCATCCTAACTTTCTTTTCCTCTTTCAGCCTCGTGTGCTTCGCGCCGTTCTTTGCATCAATGACGGCAATCGTACCAAGCACAGGTAATCCGAGATGTTTTTCGACATCTTCTTCCGTTTTCAACGTATTGTCCATATATTCAAGCAAGAAAGCAAGGCCGACAGAAAGCATGGAGCTAATGGCCAAAGCAATCGCAACATTGACCAGAAGTTTTGGCTTTACTGGCGTGGCTCTCTCATCTGCCTTTGCTTTAGTAAGTACCTGAACGTTGTCCACTTTCATTAGCTTCACAATTTCCGAATTGAATGTCTGCGCTACTGTATTGGCGATAAGTGCCGCTCTTCGCTGGTTCGTATCTTCAGCCACAATAGAAATAATCTGTGAGTTTTTGACTGCGGAAACCTTAATCTGTTCAGTTAAGCTGGCTACTTTATCCGGTTCCCCCAGCTTTTGCGCTACAATTTCCATGATCCGCGGGCTTTTAATGATTACGCTATACGTTTCTATCAATTGCAGATTAGACTCAATTTCTGACATCGAAATGATTCCTGTCTTGTCTCCATCCTGTGATTTGTTTACAAGCAGTTCCGTTTTTGCCTCATACACAGGGGTCATCAGAAATTTGGTAACCCCCGCGCTGACTCCCACAACTCCCAGCGTAATCAGAACAACCATCCAAAGTCGTTTGCGAAGAATAGTGACCATTTCTCTAATATTGAGCGTTTCTTCTTGCAATGACATCCTCCAGTTCCTCTCTCAGATTTTCAATTTTTGTCGATGGCCTTCACGTAAATCAATATATAACAAGGTTTCGAAATGAAAAATGATACAAAAATTGTATTTTATTACGCTATTCTTGGTTAATTCATACCAACTTACTATTTTGAATTTTCAGTTTTAAACTTTACAATGTCACTTTTTTTAGAAGGTTTCATTATTTTTCTGTGATCAATTTATTAAAAGTATATGAAAAACATTATCATTTCGATTTTCATTTTTTCTCACTCTTTTCCTTATATATCAAGCGTTTCAGCCATTTTAATGCAAAGAGGTATGAAGTAAAAAATAATAATTCCTTCTTTTTTCCTTGACAATAAAATTTCTATGAATTTTCACCCAGATCAATCATATCTTTTTTTGTAGTAAATTATATGTCTTCCTATCAAACCCGCCTATTTTTCGAGTTTTTTCGTCATTTTTAAATAAGAAAATCTCGCGGACATTGTCGGTCTTTCTCTCCTTCCGTGCCACACGCTCCACATGAAAAAAAGAAAACATTTGGAACACACCTCGCAAGTTTTTCCTCACTTACTTATGAAAAGAAAGCATATGTTGCTTTATTACTGTAAAGTAACATATGCTTTCTTACTACAAAAAAAGAGAGGCATTCATAGCCTCTCAATCTATGAATATTTATTTGTATACCCGCAAAAAAGCATCCATACGATCGATAGCCACTTCCAGATTTTCGAGCGATGTAGCATACGAGCAACGGATGTGCGTCGCTCCACCTTCGCCGAATACATGACCTGGAACGACCGCCACCTTCTGCTCAAGAATCAGTTTTTCCGCGAACTCTTCCGCCGTCATACCGGTGGAAGCGATAGAAGGAAACGCATAAAAAGCGCCCTCCGGTTTGTGGCAGGGCAAGCCAATTTGCTCAAATGCCTTTACGACGTAATTGCGGCGTTGCCGGTAGCTCTCAACCATTCGCTTTTTCGCTTCCATACCGTGGCGCAGCGATTCAAGCGCCGCCACCTGTCCCATAATCGGGGCGCACAACATCGTATATTGATGAATTTTTACCATAGCCTGGATGATATCTTCCGGTCCCGCAGCGTATCCAATACGCCAGCCAGTCATCGCAAACGCTTTGGAAAATCCTGATAGCAAAATCGTACGCTCTTTCATTCCCGGCAGCGATGCAAAGCTCGTATGGCTTGTATCGTATGTCAGTTCCGCGTAAATCTCGTCGGAGATTACGATTAAGTCATGGCGTTTGACCACTTCCGCAAGCTTTGCCAGTTCTTCTTTCTTCATAATGGAACCGGTCGGATTGTTCGGAAAGCAAAAAATGATCGCCTTGGTTCTGTCTGTCACCTTTTCTTCAATATGCTGGGGCGTTAATTTAAACTGCTGTTCAATGGATGTCTGCACCGCCACGGGCACGCCACCCGCCAAGCGCACGACCGGATCATACGATACATAGCACGGCTCCACCACTAATACCTCATCGCCAGGATCAAGAATCGCACGCAGCGCCAGATCAATTCCTTCACTCGCTCCGACTGTAACCACAACCTCTTTGTCCGGGCTGTAATGGACATCAAAAGCAGCAGCAAGATATTTGCAAATCTCTTCCCGCAGCTCATACAGACCGCTATTAGACGTGTACGCGGTATAACCTTTTTCAAGCGAAGCGATCGCTGCTTCCCTTGTATTCCATGGCGTCACAAAGTCCGGCTCTCCTACCCCAAGCGAGATAACGCCTTCCATAGAAGACGCCAGTTCGAAAAACCGGCGGATGCCGGATGGCGGAATCAATTGGATCGTACGTGACAATCTACGGTTGGCAACCTGCATCGTACTCATGGCGTCACAACCATCCTTTTGTCATCCTCGGGCTGTTCTAAAATTACGCCGTCATGCTTATATTTTTTAAGAATAAAGTGCGTTGTGGTCGAAATGACAGAATCCAAAGCAGACAATTTCTCCGATACAAACTGCGCAACCTGACGCATCGTTTTTCCTTCAATAACGACCGACAAATCGTAAGCACCGGACATCAAGTATACGGACTGCACTTCTGGAAAACGGTAGATTCGCTCCGCTACATCGTCAAATCCGACATCGCGTTTCGGCGTTACCTTTACGTCAATCATCGCAGTCACCAGGTCATTTTCATCGACTTTTTCCCAGTTTACAATTGCCGGATACTTAATAATGACTTTCTCTTTCTCCAGCTTGGCAATCGTTTCTTTTACGTCTTCCACCGTCGTATCCAGCATCGTAGCGATAGTTTCTGCGGAACGGCGGCTGTTCTCCTCCAAGATGTGCAGCAATTCGCGCTGTTTCTCTCTCTCCATATTCATCCAACCTTTCTGCATAAACTTACTTTATTATTTTATCCAACAGCGCAGCTCGAAGCTTCTCTTTATCCTTATCCGGCTTCAGACCGCAAAGTTCTCCCCTGACTTATAATAATTTTTAAATAATTCCTATCAAAAAAAAGAAAAGTGTTCTTTTATCCGAACACAAGATCATACATGTGCTTCCATGTTTTTATATCAAACACTTCAAAGGCGTTGCCGTCGCCCAGAATGCTGTATCCCGTAATTAAGCCCGCCAACAGAGCGATAAATAAGAGAAAAGGCACAAGTGTAATTTTGAGAAGTAGCGGCATGCTTTCCCTTCTCTTTGCTCTTTTTTTCCGGGATGCTCTATTTTTCCGTGGATACTCCCGGGCGGCCGCCGCAGCTGAAACTGCGGAGCTAGACGGCTGTTTATGTTGTTCTGGCATCTTATCAACCTCTAAAAATTCGATTAGTAATATCCATCATCTGATCGTTGTATGAAAGCGCCCGCGCGTTAAATTGGAGCGCCCGCTGCGCCTCAATAAGCGAAGTCATCTCTTTACGCAGATCGACGTTGGACATTTCAAGGCCGCCCTGGCGAACCGCTAGGCCCGCTTGCAGCGTCATGCCCGCCGGGTTGCTCAGCCGCGCGTATTCGTTAAGCTCCGCCCCAGCCGGTATTGCATAGTAATTCTCTCCGACCCGTTCTAGTATATTCGGGTTCTGCACCGTGTATACCCCGAGGCGCGGTCCCTCCTGCTCCATACCGTTCAAACGATATGTAATCCGTCCATCCGCCTTCACTGTAAAATGCGTAGCGCCGACGGGAATACGGATCGGCTGGGGATCGCCGCCATCATCCATTACGAAATCGCCGGAGCCGGTTACCAACTGAAGCCAGTTTCCTGACGGTATAAGCTTAAAATTGCCGTCCCGGGTGAAAAGCGCCTGAGCACCGTTGGGCGACAACCGCTGTACGCGGAAAAACGCCTCTTCCCCCTCAAGGTACAAATCAGTAGGCACATCCGTCTTCTTGATGGCTCCTGAAGCAAAGTTGGTTTGCAGCATCGCTTCTTTCGTTCCGAATCCCGGTCGGGTGCCAAACGGCGTTAAGCGGCTAGGCTCATATCGCGCGTAAGGCTGATTGTTCAATCGACGAACCAAGAGCGTTTCAAACGTCGTATCCTGGCTCTTGAACCCCACAGTATCGGAATTAGCCAAATTATTCGCAATTGTATCAATGCGCAGCTGCGTCGCCCGCATGGCGGAAGCAGAGTTAATCATAGAATGGTTCATCACTTACACCTTCTTATCCGATTTTCCCGACTTCATTCAGCTTCTGCAACGTAATGTCATATGCCTGCAACACGCGCTGATTCGCTTCATAGCTGCGAAGCACCGCCATTAAATCAATCATCGTTCTGCCGGCGTCAACATTGGAACGTTCAATGTATCCCTGCTTGATGGAAACAGCCGGATCAACCGCCGGATTGTACAAAGTCGGCGCTCCATTTCCTGTATAACGAAAGGTCGTATCCGCCTCTTTCACAAGATCTGCTGTCGGATTATCGATTCGATAAATACCCAGTCGTATGGGAGCAGTGCCCGGATTTCCCAGCGCGATCAATCTCCCGTCGGACGTAACCTGCAAGTTCTCCTTATTCAACGGCGCGTCCCCGAGAAGCGCGCGCAAGTTAATCGGCTGACCAGCCGCATTCAGTACTGGATATCCTTCCATTGTGGTTAGTTGACCAGCGGCATTCATCGTCCAATTCCCGCTACGTGTATAGTAGACTTGTGGAGGACCTCCGCCTTCACCCGGCTTTTGAACCGCAAAAAACATGCGGGGCTGTACCTGCCTGCCGTCCACTTCGATAGTCGGAATTCCCCCGTCAACCAAAGCGATATCCAGCACTTTTCCTGTCTCAAAGATATCTCCCTGTGCAAAATTAGGCACTAATTCCTGATTGTATACTCCATGCGAAAGGCGGCCAATCACCTGCTTCGAGCCCGGAAACGCGGGCAGCCCCGCCACTCCACCGGCCGTGTCGCGAATGCGTTCCAGCAATAGCTCGGGGAACGTGCGGAATGTGGAGTTATCCGCTTTATACCCCGGTGTATTCACATTTGCCAAATTGTTCGTTAACGCGTCCTGCCGCGCCTGATTAGCAATCATGCCTGAAGCGGCAGCGTCTAGTCCACGCAGCATGTTCTTTCCCCCTGTTTTCCTCCATGACAGATAAAGGCAAGCGACGTAAATACGTCTTATTTATTATAGCAAATCAATCTCAAAAAACCTACGGAATCTATACTTACGAAAAAATCTTTTTACGCATTTTCCGCTGCGGAGACTTGTCCAAATTCTCCAGCATAATGCCTGTCCCTACCGCTACGCAGGCCATCGGACTCTCCGCGATGAGCACCGGCACTTTTAGTTCTTCACTCAGCAAACGATCCAGACCATGAAGCAGCGCTCCGCCCCCCGTCAGCATAATGCCGTGGTCAATAATGTCAGCCGCCAGTTCCGGTGGCGTGCGCTCCAGCACATTCTTCGAAGCCATCACAACAGCCTGAGCGACTTCCTGTAACGCTTCACATACCTCTTCAGATGTGACAGTGAGCGTCTGCGGTAAACCTGTCACCATGTCGCGGCCGCGAATATCGATCTCTTCCTTGCGCGATCCGGGAAACACCGTGCCGATTTGGATTTTAATATCTTCGGCAGTACGCTCCCCGATAAGAAGCTTATACTTTTCTTTAATGTATTTCATAATAGCGAGATCACACTTGTCCCCCGCCATCTTAATAGAAGAGGCGGTGACGATGTCTCCCATAGAAAGCACGGCTACATCGGTCGTCCCGCCACCCATGTCGACCACCATATGACCGTACGGCTGGAAAATGTCCATCCCGGCGCCTACGGCGGCCACTTTAGGTTCTTCTTCGAGGAACACTTCACGCGCTCCGCATTTTTGCGCCGCTTCCCGAATCGCTTTTTGCTCGACGGAAGTAATATTGGTCGGTGTACAGATCAAGATACGCGGCCGAGCCATGAAACCTTTGACGCCTATCTTCTTAATAAAATAATTAAGCATCGCCTCGGTAATCTCGAAGTCCGCAATCACCCCGTCTCTTAGCGGGCGGATAGCTACAATATTTCCCGGCGTGCGACCAACCATGCGGCGGGCTTCTTCCCCGACGGCCAGCACCCGTTTCGTATAGGTATCAATCGCTACAACCGATGGTTCATCAAGCACAACGCCATTGCCCTTTACATAAATGACGACGTTGGCCGTGCCCAAATCAATTCCGATATCTCTGCCCATCATGTGAGAGCCTCCCTGTAACTATTATATCATCAGAATATTGTACTACGCATATTGTCCTGTCACAAGGAGAATTTTCTCCTAGGCAAGCTCTTCGGCCTCCTTCTTCCGATATGCCTTGCTTTTGCGTTTGTACTTAATCTTAGTCGCTTCTCCCCCTCTTAGATGACGTACCGACTTATGATATTCGAGAATTTCTTTAACTTCATTGGCCAGTTCAGGATTGATTTCAGGCAGTCGTTCCGTCAAATCTTTGTGCACCGTACTTTTCGACACGCCAAACTCTTTGGCAATCTTGCGAACGGTATTTCTCGTTTCCACAATGTAGTGGCCGATTTTCATCGTCCGCTCCTTGATGTAATCGTGCACGCTTCTCGCCTCCTAATGCTAATTGGTCAGTGGTCTGATACATTATATTGAGGCAAGTGCGCATATATGCGAAAAAAGGCTGATAGCATGTACTATTCAGCCTTTTTTCTTCATTTTCTTTTATTTTCGTTTTATTTTGCCGAAGGCGTGTCTTCTTTTTTCAGCAGATATTGTTCTGGCGGTACTGTTTCTCCATTTTTATGCACCTCAAAGTGCAGATGGATGCCGAGTGCTTTTTCGAATACGTTGCGACCCGCCATTCCAAGTATTGTACCCTGATCGACCGTATCGCCAACCTTCACTTTAGCATCTTCAAGGCTGGCATATACGGTAGAAAGTCCGTTCTTATGCTCGATTTCTACCTGGTAACCGAGCATCGGGTCACGCTCCGCTTTTACAATTTTACCGGCGGCTGCGGCCATAACTTCAAAAGATTTCTTATCTTTGCTCGCAATCGCGATGCCTGTGTTCGGCCAGTAAGAGTTGTCATACTGAATAAGCGCGGCTTCCTGTTCTTTTTTGTCAGATGTGTCATCATAGAACCCCATAACTTTCTCGGTCTCATCCGCTTTTGCCGGCCAAGCGAGCGGTTTGTCGGATACGCTCACCGGTACAGCAGACTGTTCATTCTGCTTAACCTCAGCCACCTGCTGCGGCTGTGTCACTTCCGGCGTAGCCTTCTGTGGCACCCCTGTATTGTTTGAGAAATCTTTGCTGTTTTGATACCACATTACGCCCGCAAGAATAATAGCTGCAATTCCCATATACATTGCGGGAAAAATCCATTTTTTGCCCAAGATACGTCTCCAGCCACCGGATTGTACTTTTTGAATTGGAGAGGATGTTTCAGTAGCTTTTCTTTTTTCATCCATTGTTTATCACCTCAGCATCCAGTTTTGACAGGAATATGAGGGAATAAACATAAGGAGAGAAGTTTTTTGCATAAAAAAGACGAAAATTGGGCACAAGCTTTACTCTTTTTTGCTTATTTTATTACGCTACTTTATCCACTTCTCTCCATTTTCAATGTTAACGCCTTTATAAAAATATTTGACAATTTCCTCTACCGTTTTTCCTTCTTTCGCCATACCATTGGCGCCCCACTGACTCATCCCGACTCCATGGCCATATCCAAACGTGCGGATGACGACGTTTTGTCCTTTAATGCTTAATGAAAAGTGCGAAGAATTGAGGCCGAGAAGCTCACGCACCTGGCGTCCGGTAAATACTTTGTCCCCGATTTTGATCTCTTTTATGCGCTGTCCGGCAGTACGGGAAATAGTTTTGTTCCAGGAATCATTGCCTGCGGCGACAGGTTGGGCAATCTTTACTTTTAACCTCTTTTCAAGTTGGTCAATAGACATTGTTACCGTCTCCTGATAGCGCGGCGCATTGGCGTCCCAGGGCACTTTTACACTGCGAAGATACGGAAGTTTGTATCCCCAATAGTCCTCGGAATTTTCGGTATAACCATTGCTTGTGGCAAAAAAAGTGGCATTAATCGGTTCATTTTGATACGTAAGAACTTGTCCGGATGTCTCCTCAACCGCCTGCCGAATACGCGCCTCCTTCCACGTATATGAACTCCCCCACCGCTCCCTTTTTTGTTTTTCGTCGATATACACTTGATGTTTTACCGTATCAGTCACATGTGCGCCTTTTGGAACATCGCTGAAATCTTTTTTGGCAAGACGGAGCGCGATATACGTGCGAGCGGCAAGAGCCTGGGCTTTGAGCGCTTCCATTTCAAATTCGGCGGGCATTTCGCCCGACACAACACCGCTCACGTAGTCTTCAAGCGGAACTGATTCAATTTTCCCGGTTTCGACCCGGAACACTTTAATCGAAAAGTTAATATGCATAACCGGCTTCTGTGTCGTATGTGAAGTCCTTGGAGCTGCGCTTTTTCTGATAGCAGACGCGGGCCGGGGTTGCTCATCAGATCCAGAATAAATAAGGACAAGCGTCGACGGAACCGCAAGCAGAATGATGACAATAGCAAGGGCGATATAGAAAATCGGCTTCATGTTTCTCCCCTTCCGGATACCAGTTGGACAACTTTTCTTTCTCTACAAAACTATGCCGCAAGAAGAGAAATATGCATCTAATAAAAAGAACAGGCTTATCTTTCACATGCCTGTTCCTTTTTTTCTTATTGTTCATCAAGTAATGCCTCTAGCTTTTTACGTAAAGCCCGTTCGCCACGTTTTCTTTCTTTTTCCTCTTCCTGAAGTGCCTTCATAATAGAAAAACACATTGCAGCTAAAATAACGGCGAACGGCAATGCCGTTACGATGGATGCCGTTTGCAATCCTTCGAGCCCTCCGCTAATAAGCAACACAATGGCAACCACAGATTGCAGAATCCCCCAAATCACCTTGACTTTGTTGGATGGATGCAAATCGCCATTAGAAGAGAGCATCCCTAGGACAAACGTTGCGGAGTCTGCAGAAGTAATAAAAAATGTAATAATAAGCAACGTCGCTATCCCGGCAAGAATAGAGCCTAGCGGCAAATTCTCCAGCATGACAAACAAAGGTCTCGTCACATCTGTTTGGACAATTTCGGCTAAATGTGCCCCCATAAAAATTTCTTGATAGAGGCCCGTTCCACCGAAAACAGCAAACCAGAGAAAGCTAAACAAACTCGGAATAAGCATAACACCAAGCACGAACTCGCGAATCGTCCTGCCTTTGGATACACGCGCAATGAACGTTCCGACAAATGGAGCCCACGCAATCCACCACGCCCAATAAAATAGCGTCCAATTTGCCACCCATGTGCCTTCCGTAAATGGTGTAAGCCGTAAACTCATCTGAATTAAATTTTGCACATAATTTCCTAGCGTAGTTGTATACGTATCAAAAATAAACGAAGTCGGTCCTACCAATAATGTAAAAACCAACAAACTGAACGCCAGTATCAAATTGGTATTACTCAATAGTTTAATCCCACGATCAAGCCCTGTTGTCGCCGACAGCAAATACAACACGGTAACAACAGCAATAATGATAATTTGTGTGGTGGTCGTATTAGCTATCCCGGTAAGATGAGTAAGGCCACCATTAATTTGCAAAACGCCAAGACCAAGGGAGGTGGCGACTCCGAATGCGGTTGCAATAATAGCCAGAATATCAATCAGCTTACCCAAAGGCCCCTTTACTTTTTCGCCTAATAACGGATAAAACGTTGCACTGATCAATCCTTTTTGTCCTTTACGAAATTGGAAGTAGGCAAGCGATAACGCAATGATGGTATAAATCGCCCACGGCTGCAAACCCCAGTGAAAAAAAGAATAACGCATCGCCTGACGCGCCGCTTCCGCTGTTTGCCCTTCTCCGGTGGGTGGAGTCACATAATGACTGAGCGGTTCCGCAACCCCCCAGAACACAAGTCCAATCCCCATCCCGGAACTAAACAGCATTGCAAACCATGTCAGATTGGAATACTCTGGTTCATCATCATCATTTCCCAATTTCACTTGTCCATATTTTCCAAAAGCCAAATAAAGCGCAAATACTAAGAACGAAAAAGCTGCCAATAGATAAAACCAGCCGAAATCCCTGGTTATGACTTCTAGTGTCTGGTCAGCCGCTTGCGAAAGACTTTCAGGCAGCAGACCTCCCCAAACAACAAAAGCAACGATTACTGCAATCGAAATGTAAAATACCAAACTTTCCACCTCTTCTTTTAGTTTTGCAATAGGGAATAGCCAAACAACGCTTCTTTCCCTATTATTCACACTCCTCCTCTCCTGTTTTTAGATAAAAAAATCCCTTGAAAACTGTGAACTTTCAAGGGACTTCTTTTCTCCAATAAAACCAGAATCAAATAAGTACAAAAATGCGCTTAGGCAAGGGACGCTTTTGTAGAAGAAGCAGCCATAGCTATTCCTTCGCTCACTTCATCCTTTACAAGCTGCACAACCGGTGTGCTGTGGCGCTCAATATCCGCGCCCAGCGCGCGAAGCTTGCCTACGATATCCACATATCCGCGGTCAATATGGTGCAGTTCCGTCACTTCTGTCTCACCTTCCGCGATAAGTCCGGCAAGAATGAGCGCCGCCCCGGCCCGCAGATCAGTCGCTTTTACTTTCGCACCCGTCAAGCGCGCCTCGCCGTTTATGATTGAGGTACGCCCTTCAATCCTGATATTGGCACCCATACGCTTAAATTCGTCGACATGCATGAAACGATTCTCGAATACCGTCTCGGTAATCATGCTGGTACCTTTGGCGGACAGCATCATCGCCATAAACTGTGCTTGCATATCAGTAGGGAAGCCAGGGTGCGGCAACGTTTTGACATCGACACATTTCAGTTCCGGGCCGCAGTACACGCGGACACCGTTTTCCAGTTCATCAATAATGACGCCCATTTCGCGCATTTTTGCTACAACTGGTTTTAAATGATCGGCGATGGCGTTCTCGACAAACACATCGCCACGCGTAATCGCAGCCGCCACCATAAACGTGCCGGCTTCAATCCGGTCAGGAATTACAGTATGTACGGCACCAGTCAAGCGCTCCACACCATCAATGCGAATCGTATCCGTTCCCGCTCCACGTACGCGTGCGCCCATCGCATTCAGATAATTCGCCAGGTCGACAATTTCCGGCTCCTGCGCCACGTTTTCGATAATCGTGGTACCCTCCGCAAGCGTCGCTGCCATCATAATATTTTCCGTGGCTCCAACGCTCGGAATATCCAGATAAATTTTCGTACCTTTCAGGCGGCCATCCGTACTGGCAAAAATGTAACCCTGACCGATTTCCACCTTTGCGCCCATGGCTTCGAAGCCTTTCAAATGCTGGTCAATGCCACGCGAACCAATCGCGCAGCCACCCGGAAGCGGAATCTTCGCTTTCCCTTTTCGGGCTAAAAGCGAGCCCATAACAAGGAAAGAAGCGCGCATTTTACGAACCCATTCGTACGGCGCCTCCACTTCTGATAAATTCTTCGCATCTACTTTCAATACTTCAGCTTTACTGTCGTATTTTACATCTACATTCAGTGCACGAATCACTTCGCTAATTGTATAAACATCATCCAGTCCAGGAACGTCATGAATGACACTTACTCCCTCTTCTGCCAGAATCGATGCTGCAATGATGGGCAATACGGCATTTTTTGCGCCGTGTACCCGTACTTTTCCCGATAGACGTCGTCCACCGCGGATAATAATCTTGTCCACGTTACATTTCCCCCCGCGTCCTATGCTAGTATTCCACTGTAATAATTGGTATTCCTGCTATTATCATCGTTTCTTGATTGTTTTTATCATAATGGGTTGCAACTTGCAAGTTCATGGAGCGATGGTTTGTTTTAATAGCTGTATTAAATAGGGGCGAATAAACTGAATAGCTAAGGACCGTTTCTTCTTCCAAGCTTTCAACCATTGTTCCGTCGAGAAAAGCCAGTATTTGTCTGACTTTCTTCTTTTGCAAGTCATTTTCCAGTTTACCATTATAAATTCCCCTAACACAAGAGATAATTTGCGGTAGCTCAGAACTATTTGCAGGAATTTGCATATATTCCGCGATCATGTGCTTCATGACCCGTACCTGGTTTTCTTTACCCCGGAACGTTAGCCCCAAATTACCGTGCATGTCTTTCCCCTGCGCGGAAACATACACGCTCACATATGCAATTAGTTCAATGTCTTCATTGCTCTTTCGCTCACCACGGTATATACGCACGCCGTCGTCCCGCTGCTCTTCCCTCCAAGATACTAAACCGACCTGTCTGGCAATGGCTTGCAAAAAAAGCTCCACGTCCTGCTCATCTTGAAAACGAAGGCCGACCTGCTTATATCGTATCTGTACCTCACGAATGGATGCGCCTGTGCTTTCAACAGCCGCAAGCAATGTCTCCGCATCGGAAAAAGCCCGCTTAGCAATCGCTTCTCGTGATGCTAAAGATACAGACATCCCCGCTAATACAGGGTACGCCAGTAGCAAAAATAACATAAAAATTCCCGCTACCCCGATATATTTCCATACTTCCGTCATTCTCATATATTTTCCTCTCCCGTTTCTCTTGTTTTACTACTCAGTCTGCGCGAAAAACGGGAACCCTATACTGTCAAATGTTTAGAAAAATTGACGAAGCAACTGTGTCCAGCCGAAATAGTCGGTGAAAAAAGACGCAACACCATGCCCGATAAAGATGGACAAAAAAATTTGCAGCAACTTGGCGCGCGCGCCTTTCGGATTTGCCACAAACAGATCAAACCGAAACGCCTGTAGCGCCCAGAAACTCAAGCCAATGCACACAAGCGACAGTAAAATGTTGATCATTCCTGCTACTGCCATGTTCGTCTCACTTCCTTGATATAATTATAATAAACAAACTCACAGGCGTTGCCGCTCTTTCTCTCCCTCCGCCCCACACGCTCCACATGAAAAAAGGCAACGAAAAAAAAAAATGTCCCCCGCTTATTGTATCACAATAAGCATAGAGGAACATTCTTCAATGACTTATTCTCTATTCACTGCCCACCAGGTTGAAACATTTGTTGCAGCGGAAACTTATGGTGAATATATTGCATGACCGGATCTGGCATAATGCCAGCTGCAACTGTGCCAACAAGCGCAATCAATACAACCAAACCAATGGAAGCCGGAACTTTCAAAGGAGCTTCCGTTTTGCCTGGACGCATATACATCTGGCGAATCACACCAAAATAATAATAGTAAGACACTACGCTGGTCGCGAGCATAATACCTGCCAGCCAGTAACTACTGTGCACAATGGCGCTCATGAAAATGTAAAACTTGCCGAAGAATCCAGCCGTAATCGGGAGACCAGCAAGCGAAAGCAGGAAGAATGTCATGGCAATAGCCATCCACGGCGCCCGATGATACAAACCCGCGAATGATTTTAAATCTTCCGTTTTCTGATCGCGATTCACGAGCATAATAATCGCAAACGCCCCCATATTGGCGAACAAGTATGCAACCAAATAGAACATTGTTTGCTCAAACATCAGCACCGTTAACGTAGCAAATGGTACAAGCAGATAGCCAGCCTGAGCAATGCCCGAATAAGCCATCATCCGCTTTATATTCACCTGACGCATGGCCAGCGTATTGCCGATAATCATGGATGCCGCAGCAACAATTGCAATGTAAACACTAAGCGTATTCACCAGCACGGAACCTTGCTGACCCGTCTCCATGTCAAAGCTAACTAAACTGCCAAAGCTAATGAGGAAAACACGCAAGACAATCGCAAAGCCAGCCGCTTTGGAAACAACCGATAGAAACGCAGCAATCGGCGTCGGCGCTCCCTGATATACGTCGGGCGCCCACATATGATACGGCACCACAGATATTTTGAACGCGAAGCCGACAAACATTAAGAAAAACGAGAAATAAACCAAAAAGTCGAAGCCATCATAAAAGACGCTCGATAACCGTTCAGCAATCACATACAGATTCGTTGAGCCTGTCAATCCGTAGATAAATGACATGCCATACAACGTAATCGCGGATGCAATGCCACCGGAAATAACGTATTTAAACGCCGATTCATTGGAATGGATGTGCTGTTTTCTTGTTCCGACCAAAATATAGGAAGAAATCGAAAGAAGCTCAAGCCCTACAAACAACGTAATTAAGTCGGAAGAAGAAGCCATCAGCATCGCGCCAAGTAAGGCGGTCAGAATTAAATAATAGTATTCACCTGAATATCTTATGTTTTTACTTTCATCGATATAGGTAAGCGAAATAAGAAACACAAAGGCTACACCGCTTAAGAAAAGCAACTTGAACGCATTGGCGAACCCATCCACACGGTACATATCGTTAAGAATAGATACAACATTTTGGCCGGTGTTTCGTACTACAAAATATCCCGCAACGATGATTCCCAAAAATCCAATCCAGGCGAGAATGCGCCGGTCGGCTTTTTTATTCATGAATAAATCAAGCAGCGAGAGGAGTGTAGCGACACCCAGTATAATAAATTCAGGGCTCATCACCGACCAATCGTATTGAGCAAGGTTCCCCCATTTACTAACACTACTCATCGGCTTTTACCCTCCTATCCTTGGCACGATATTTTGCAGCGTTGTCTGCAGCGGTTCGCTTAGTACGGCAGGATATACACCGATTAAGATAACCAAGCTTAACAGAACAACCATCGGAACAACTTCAATCGCCTGTGCGTCAGACAGCGACTCATGCTTCTGCTGAATAGGGCCAAACGTTGTTCCAAGTATCGCGCGCAGTAAGTACGCTGCCGTCAGGATAAGACCGAGGGCGCCAACAGCAGCGATCACCGGCTTTACGCCGAACAAGCCGACAAAGGAAAGAAATTCACTAATAAATCCGGACATACCTGGCAGACCAGCTGAAGCCATCATAGCGGTCAATAAAACCCCGCTGATCATCGGCATTGATTTCGCAAGCCCGCCCAGCTCACGAATATTGCTTGTGCCCGTACGTTCATGCACAAGCGACACCATATAAAACATGAGGGCTGCGATAAGACCATGCGATACCATTTGGAAAACCGCGCCCTGAAAACCCTGAAGATTCGTGGCGGCAAGACCAAGCAACATAATTCCCATATGGCTTACGCTGGAGTATGCCAGCATCTGCTTGAGTTCATCCTGCACAAGCGCAAGTACGGCGCCGTACAAAATATTAATCACGCCCAATACTGCGATAAGAGTGGACAGTTGATTCATCCACTCAGGGAAAAATGCTGCGTTCATACGAATAAGCGCGTAGCCACCAATTTTAATAAGCACGCCGGAAGAAATCATAATGACCGCCGGATGCGCTTCCTGGTACGCTTTAAGCATCCATGTATGGAACGGAACGACAGGAATCTTAATCGCAAACGCAATCAGCAAGGCCAAGAACAGGCCGAAACGAATAGAATCCGGAATATAGCCTGGCAGATTGGGCACATTACGCGGCGACATCGGATCGGTTAACAGTTGCCTAATCTCTTCCATGCTCAACGTACCTACAAGAATAAACAGCGTTACGAATACGATAAGCATAATCGCCGAGCCTACGCCGTTATAAAGGAGGAACTTCATGGCCGCCCTCTCTCGATCCATGTATCCCCAAATTCCCATCATAAAGAATAGCGGAATAATAGTAAACTCAAAAAAGATAAAAAACTGAAACAGATTCGTTGAAGAGAAGACACCAAGCATTCCCATCTCAACGATTAGAAATAAAATGTAAAACTCTTTCCAGCGCTTATTAATGCTCAGTGCCGCTACCGCTGCCATTGTACTAATGACAGTCGTCAGTACAAGCAATGGCATGGACAGACCGTCCACCCCGACCTCAAATGTAATCGGAATTGCCTGTTCGCCGATCGGAATGCGAATCCAGTTCCATTGCTGTGACAATTGCATGCCTTCCGCTACCAAGTTAAAGTTAGCATACAGCATGAAAGTCAGCACAAGCGGAACGAGCGTCGCCAGAATCCCGATCGCTTTGACTGTGCCAGGCAGGCTTTTCGGGATAAAAGCGAGCAACAGCACACCCAAAAGTGGTGAAAATGTTAGGATTATAAGAAAATAGTTCGCCATTGCCCAACATACCCCCCTGCTATTGTTAAACCAACAATTAGAAGCACGAGCCCGATAAAGGCGATTGCTCCATATGTCTGGATTTGTCCGTTTTGCATTCTTGCGCCCACACCGCCGATTCCCCTTGTAAACGCGGCAATGAGACGCACGAGTCCATCAATAACCCATACGTCAAATATATGGAGTCCTTTTCCGATCGCGCGCAACGGTTTTACAAATACGGTATCGTATATTTCATCCATGTAGTATTTGCGGAACGATACCCGGTACAGCACGCCACCTGTACCTTCCGCCGGCATTTTGCCCCTGCCGTACATCATCCAGGCCAGCGCAATACCTGCAACAGACACCGCAATTGCCACAATCGTTACCCATCCAGCACCGTGCGTACCACCATGAAACGCGGTCATATCTTCCGTCAACCATTCTCCCAGGACAGGTTTCCATGGCGTATTAATAAATCCAGCAATAACAGCTAGCACAGCCAGCACAATCATTGGCAACGTCATAACGCCGGGTGATTCATGCGCCTGACTTCCGCCCCTCGACTGCCCACCGAATGTCAGGAAAAAGAGGCGGAACATGTAAAACGCCGTAAACGAAGCAGCGATCAGCGCAACGACAAACAAGTCAATATGCCCGGAATCCAGCGTTGCCACGAGAATTTCTTCCTTGGACCAAAAGCCGGCAAAAGGTGGGATACCGGCGATAGCAAGACAACCGACCAAAAAGACGGGACCTGTAATGCGCATTTTCTTCCATAGGCCGCCCATTTCAAAAATATCCTGCGTATGCACGGCGTGAATCACACTGCCCGCCGCAAGGAATAATAGAGCTTTAAAGAAAGCGTGCGTCATCAGGTGAAATGTCCCTGCCACATAGCCGGCCGCGCTCGCCGCGCCAAGCGCCAGCATCATGTAACCAAGCTGGCTCACGGTAGAATATGCGAGCACGCGTTTAATATCCCTTTGCGTCAAACCTATAGAAGCGGCAAAGATTGCGGTAAAGCCGCCTATATAAGCGACAACCTCCGTTGCTACCGGCGAGGCGAGGTACAAATCATACATCCGCGCCACCAAATACACACCTGCTGCCACCATTGTCGCGGCGTGAATTAACGCGCTGACAGGCGTCGGACCTTCCATCGCGTCCGGCAACCACGTATGAAGCGGGAATTGACCGGATTTACCAACCGCACCGACAAAAATCAAAATGCCAAGCAATGTAAGTTTCCATTCTTCAATGGCGCCCGCCGCGATCTTATTGAAAATTTCGCTGTAATCGAAACTGCCAACCCACCAAAAAATAAGCGCAAGCGCAATAAATAGCCCAACGTCTCCAATACGTGTCACGATAAACGCCTTCTTCGCCGCCGCTCTCGCTTCCGGTTTATAAAAATAAAAACCTACAAGCAAGAATGAACATACTCCGACAAGCTCCCAGAATATGTACAGCTGAAGAATGTTCGGCGAAAGCACTACGCCCAGCATGGAGAATGTAAAAAGGGCAAGATACTGATAAAACACCGGAAAACGTTCATCGCCGCGCATATAGCCGCGAGAATAAATGTGAACCAGCATACTAACGAGTGTGACAACAACCAGCATCATTGCGTTCAGCTGGTTTACCTCAAAGCCCATTGTAATTTTCTCCCCGGCAAATGTTAACCAATGAAAATCTGTATTGATATAATCTGTGGCTCCCTCGACAAACCGCTCAAAAAAAACCAGAAGGGCGAACACAAACGACGCAGCTGTCGCCAGAATCCCGACGTACGCCGCTCTTTCTTTCCATTGACGACCAAAAGCCACAAGCAGCACGAAAGCTATAAGCGGGAAGAGCGGTATGAGCCAGGCATTCGCTATCATATCCATATTCACCAGTCCTTTTTCCATTCTATCGCTTCATCAAATCCATCTCATCAACCTGTACAGTATTACGGTTACGGTACAGGGAAATGAGAATGGCCAGCCCTACTGCCGCCTCGGCTGCTGCTACCGTAATGGTGAACAACGAGAAAATCTGCCCTGAAATATTTGGAAACATGCCATACTTGGCAAACGCGACAAGGTTAATATTGACCGCATTTAGCATAAGCTCGATCGACAACAACACAATAACGGCGTTCCGCTTGGTCAGCGCGCCATACAACCCGATGCAGAAAAGAATTAACGCAACCAGCAAATATGAAGTAACCGGTATACTCATTCGTCCTCCGCCTCCTTCTTAGCCAAGATAATGGCTCCTACAAGCGCGACCAGCAAAAGAACAGAGACAGCTTCAAACGGAATGACGTAATGGGTGAATAACTGAATTCCAATTTCTTTCACATTGTTCTGCTTTGTGAAATCGGCCTGCTGATCGCCCCAATGTGCGCTTTGAATACCTAAGAATGCAACGATAAAAAACACGGCGATCCCAGCAAACGCAATGTATTTAAAAGGCCCTTTTCTCTCTGTTACTTCCGTCGCATCATGGCGTGTTAACATAATACCGAACAGCATCAAAATAGAAATCGCCCCGGAGTACACCAACACTTGCGTCACACCGACAAATTCGGCTTCCAGCAGCACGTAAAGCCCAGCAATACCTAAAAACGTAAACGCCAGCGCCACTACCATATGCACAACCCGGGTAAAGCTAATCATAAAAACCGCTCCCCCGATGGTCAACAAGGCGAGAACAAAAAAAGCGATGAATTCTCCGCTCATCTATGCGTTCCCTCCCCGTACATTCGTATTATTAGCGTCCAGCCACTTGAGGTTCTTGAACAACTCGTCACGGCTATACGCTGCAAGCTCAAAGTTGGTTGTCATCACAATCGCCTCAGTCGGACACACTTCCGTGCAAAGATCGCACAGAATACAGATTTCAAAGTTAATATCGTACGTATCAATGACTTTTCCTTTTTTGTTCGGATCATCGCTTTTCTTCCCGACAAGATTAATGCAGTCTGTCGGACAAATCCGGGCGCACTGATTGCACACAATGCACTTATCAGGTGAGAAATGCTGAATGCCGCGAAACCGTTCCGGCCACACCATTTCCTGGTCCGGATACATATGGGTCACTTTCTTTTTGGTCATCTGTTTAAACGTGTAAGCCATCCCCTTGGCAAAGCCTAGCATAATATCACCTCTTTTATAGCACTGTTTTTAACACCGCGGTGATTAAAATATTGACAAGCGCAAGCGGCAACAGTACTTTCCACCCCATCTGCATAAGCTGGTCAACGCGCATCCGCGGGAATGTCGCCTGTAACCAGAAAATAAAGAAGACAATAGCGCAAAACTTGATGGCGAACCAAACGATGCCCGGAATAAATCCGAGGAATTCAAACGGCGGCAACCATCCACCTAAAAACAATACTGTTGTCAGCGATGCCATCGCAAAAATGTACACATACTCGGCCAACATGAAGAAAGCCCAACGGAAGCCGCTATACTCAACATGATAACCGGAAATAAGTTCCGATTCTGCCTCCGTTAAGTCGAACGGTGTCCGGCTTAACTCCGCAAGCTGCGCGATGATGAAAATCACAAACCCTAAAAACTGTGGAATAAAAAACCACATACCCATTTCCTTTTGCTTCTCAACAATATCAATCAAGTTGAGACTGCCGGTCATAAGAATAACGCCGACGACAGACAGGACGAGCGGAATTTCGTAGCTGATCATCTGCGCCGCGGAACGCATGGCGCCAATGAGCGCCCATTTGTTATTGGATGCCCACCCACCTGTAACAACCCCCAGCACTGTAATACCGGAAATTGCAATATAATACAGTAGTCCGACACCTAAATCGGCGAAATGAAGCGATTCGGTAAACGGCATCACCGCCAGCACAGCGAACGCAGGCATAAATGCAAGCACCGGGGCGAGAATAAAGAGCGGTTTGTCCGCCGCTTTCGGAATGATATCTTCTTTTAACAAAAGTTTTAGCACGTCGGCAACCGTTTGCAGAAGGCCGAAGGGACCAACCCGGTTTGGACCAATACGAAGCTGCATCCAGCCAAGAATTTTACGCTGAAAATAGATAGAATACGTTACAAATCCAAGTACGATAGCCAGAAGAATGACCGCAGACAAAACAAAAATAAAGCCGTTCTGCCATCCCAGGCTCTGTTCTAGATAAGCGCCCATCAGCCGTCTACCTCCCCTAGCACAATATCAATGCTTCCGAGAATCGCCACCATATCGGCAATGTTTTTGCCTATCAGCAGTTTCGGAAGAATCTGCAGGTTCGCGAAAGACGGTCGGCGGAACTTTATCCGGTACGGCTTATCTTTGCCGTTGCTGGCGATATAACAGCCAATCTCTCCGCGCGGCGATTCAATTCGAGTGAACGCCTCTCCCTGCGGCGTACGAATGACGCGCGGAACTTTCGCCATGATCTCGCCGTCAGCCGGGAATTGCTCAGCCGCTTGCTCAACGATTTTTAGAGATTCTTCCATCTCCCGTAAGCGGAGCTTATAACGGGCATAGCAATCGCCCGCCGTCTCGGTCGGCACTTCAAAATCAAACCGATCATAAATAGAATAGGGAGCATCTTTGCGCAAGTCCCATTTCACGCCAGTGGAGCGAAGCAACACACCACTTAGCGAATAATTGATCGCCTCTTCCTGCGTAATCACACCAATGCCTTTCAAACGGTTTAAGAAGACCTCATTTCCGCTGACAAGCTGATGGTAACCTTCCAGTTGTCCGCGCATGTATGAAACGAACTCTTTCACTTTATCAATCCAGCCTTCCGGCGCGTCCCATTTCACACCGCCGACACGCATGTAGTTATACGTAAGGCGGGCGCCGCACAATTCGTTGAAAAGGGCAAGAATTCGCTCTCGGTCCGCGAACGCGTACAAAAATGGGCTTAACGCCCCGATGTCGAGCAAGTATGTGCCAAACCATACCATATGACTGGCGATGCGCTGCAATTCCATCACGATTACGCGCAGATATTCGGCACGCTCGGGAATTTCCAGCCCCATGAGCGTCTCCACTGTATGCACCATCATATAGTTATTGGTCATCGCGGACAAATAGTCCATCCGATCTGTATAAGGAATGATTTGGGTGTAATTCAAGTTTTCTGCCAGCTTTTCCGTACCGCGGTGCAAATACCCGATCACCGGAGTCGCCCCCGTAATTGTTTCCCCATCAATTTTGACAATCAGACGAAACACCCCGTGCGTACTCGGGTGTTGAGGACCTACATTGAGCAGCATTTCTTCGGTTCTGATTCCCGACTTGGTGCCCACCTCCTCACACCTCCTCGTCATATTGTACATAATCTTTGCGAAGCGGATGTCCTACCCAGTTATCCGGGAGCAGAATACGCTTCAAGTTGGCGTGACCTTCGTATGTAATGCCAAGCAAATCATATGTCTCGCGCTCAAACCAATCGGCGCCTGCCCAAATATCCATAACAGATGCGACTTTTGGGTTATCCCGAGCCAGTTTTACCTTTACGCATACATTGTACCGCTGTTTGTAGGAATAAAGGTACACAATCGACTCCATATACGTTTCATAATCCACGCCAAGACTTAAAGATAAATAATCGAATGCCAGTTCTTCATGGTCATGCAGCAAGCGAGCTACGTCATGCCATTTCTCTTTCTTGACGATTAAGGTTGGCATATGCTCGCTCAACTCGTTAATGTACGAATCCTCAAGCACATCGGTACCAAAGTTTTCTGTTATAACTTTCACAATCTTATCAAGTACCGGCTGCTTTGGAGACGGCTTTTTGGAGCCTTCGTCCGCTTCTGCTCTGCCCGTTGTACCTGCTGCCTTTGCCTTGGCCGCGGCTGCGGCGGCGGCTTTCGCTTTGGCAGCGGCAGCGGCCTTCGCCTTAGCAATTGCATCTGCGTCCCCTTCAGCGGCTTTTCCTCCCGCTCCTTCCGCTTCCATGCGTTTGCGCTTTGCCTCCGCAGCAGCTTTGGCTGCAGCAGCGGCTTTCGCTTTTTCTTCCGGTGTCGGCTTCTTCTTCTCTTCACTCATTCACCGGTCACCCTCTTCCCCGTCTTTGCTTCGTATCTAATCTTCTCTTGTAGTTTGTTAATGCCGTAAATAAGCGCAGGCGGGCTCGGCGGGCAACCCGGAATATACACATCAACCGGGATGATCTGATCCACGCCCTTCACTACGGCATAAGAATGCACATATGGCCCTCCGGCTGTAGCGCATGACCCCATGGCAATCACCCATTTTGGCTCAGCCATCTGGTCGTATAAACGGCGCACAAGTGGAGCCATTTTCTTTGTAACGGTACCAGAGACAATCATACAGTCAGCCTGACGCGGTGAAGCCCGGTAGAACACGCCAAAACGATCCGTATCCCAGTTGGCACCGCCTGTGCCCATCATCTCGATCGCACAACAAGCCAGACCGAATGTTAACGGCCAAATGGAGTTGCTGCGGGCCCAAGCCTTTAACTGTTCAAACGTACTGAAAAAAACATTGCGTTCAAGCTCTTTGCGTTCTTCCAGACTGATGTCCTCCAAGTTCAGTTCCATTCTAACACCTTCTTCTTCCAGGCATAGATTAACCCTATTACAAGCAGCACAATAAAAATAACCATTTCGACCAGTGCGAATAACCCAAGGCTGTCATAGGCGACCGCCCAAGGATATAAGAAAACCGTTTCTACGTCAAACACTACGAACAAAAGAGCGAAAATGTAGTATTTAACGTTAAATTGTACCCAGCTTGACCCTACCGGCTCCACCCCGCTCTCATAAGTTTTTCTCTTTTCCTCCGTCGGATTGCTAGGGCGCAGAAAACGCGCCAATGTAAGCGCACCCACGGGCAAGAGAATACCCAAAAAGAGAAAAATAGCAACAATCAGATAATTATTCATGTATACTGTCGCCATACTTTTCCCCCCTACCCTAAATTATGAATTTTTTATAAATCATTGATTAAAAACTTTAAATAGATGAAAACTCCATACAATTATATCAAATGGTACAGGTACTGTCTAATAGTGGAATTTCAAAGCTTATGATATATTGGGAACTGCGCCGTTTGGTATAATGGTAACGAAATTTTATAGATAAGGAAGTGATTCTTTTGGAGACAAAGAAAATAGGCGTCATCTTCGTCTGTTTAGGAAATATATGCCGCTCTCCACTGGGAGAAGGAGTATTCCGGCATCTGGTGAGAGAAAAAGGAATTGAGGATTACTTCGTCATCGACTCGGCAGGCACTGCGAGTTATCATGTTGGAAAATTGCCGGATCCAGGTTCCAGACGCGTCGCGGAAAAACACGGGATTTCGCTGGCCGGACAATTCGCCCGGCAGTTTACCACAAAAGATTTGACCCAGTGGGATTATGTCATTGCTATGGATGCTTCCAACCAAAGCAACATTCGATGTTTGGGCGCAGTAAACGGAAACTTGCACCTGCTTCGCGAATTTGATCCTGAAGGCCCCGGTGACGTTCCCGATCCATGGGCGCGCGGTGATGAAGCGTTCCTTGAAACGTACACCATTATCCGCCGCTCCTGCGAAAAATTGCTCGAGCATATTATCAAAGAGCACAATCTGCCTAGCTAACTTTGCTTTGTTTGTCTTTCCTTCATTATAACATACGATGCAAACTTTAGTCTTAGACATGAAAAAAGCTCCTCCGAAACTTATGGAGGAGCTTTTCCTTCATAGAATTAGCATATTATTTTCCGGCAACATCTAAACGCGTCATGGCGCGTTGCAGCGCCAACTGTGCACGTTTAAAGTCAATGTCTTCTCTCTCGTTTTCAGCGAGGCGGCGCTCTGCGCGCTCCTTTGCCGCTCTTGCGCGGTCTACGTCAATCTCATCAGGAAGCTCGGCCGTTTCCGCAAGAATGGTGACTTTATCCCTGCGTACCTCCATAATGCCGCCGCTCACTGCGATTTTGTCGTCTTCGCCTTCGTGCTTCTTTACCAGAACCGGAGCAATCTTAAGCGGTGTAACCATCGGAATGTGATTCGGCAAAATACCCAAATCCCCTTCAACACCTCTGGCTACAACAATGCGAGCATCGCCGCGGTAGACAACCCGTTCTGGAGTGACGATTTCGACTGCGATTGTATTCATTTACGAAACCCTCCCCATTATCAGGGTTGAACCACTACATTTTCTTAGCTTTCTCAACCGCTTCTTCGATTGTTCCTACATACAGGAACGCTGCTTCCGGAAGATCGTCGTGTTTACCTTCCAGAATTTCTTTGAAGCTACGAACCGTTTCTTTAACCGGAACATATTTGCCCGGGAAGCCTGTGAACTGTTCAGCAACGTGGAACGGCTGGGACAGGAAGCGCTGAATTCTGCGTGCGCGTCCTACGATCGTTTTATCTTCATCAGACAATTCGTCCATACCGAGGATGGCAATAATGTCTTGCAGTTCTTTATAACGTTGCAGGATAGCCTGAACGCCGCGCGCTACTTCGTAATGTTCCTGACCTACAACGGCAGGAGTCAGAATCCGAGAAGTGGACGCCAGCGGGTCTACCGCAGGATAAATACCAAGCTCGGAAATACCGCGGTCAAGGTTCGTTGTCGCATCCAAGTGCGCAAACGTTGTTGCCGGTGCCGGGTCGGTGTAGTCGTCCGCCGGTACGTAAATCGCTTGGATAGACGTTACGGAACCTTTCTTCGTAGATGTGATACGCTCTTGCAGTTGACCCATCTCCGTAGCCAGCGTCGGCTGGTAACCTACCGCAGAAGGCATACGCCCAAGCAGCGCGGATACCTCGGAACCTGCCTGCGTGAAACGGAAGATATTGTCAATGAATAAAAGTACGTCACGTCCTTCTACATCGCGGAAGTATTCCGCCATGGTCAAACCTGTCAGCGCTACGCGCAGACGCGCTCCCGGCGGCTCGTTCATCTGGCCGAACACCATGGATGTTTTATCGATAACCCCGGAATCTACCATCTCGTGGTACAGATCGTTACCTTCACGGGTACGTTCGCCTACGCCCGCAAAGATCGAGTAACCGCCGTGCTCCTGGGCGATGTTGTTAATAAGCTCCTGAATCAATACCGTTTTACCTACGCCGGCACCACCGAACAGACCGATTTTACCACCTTTTGCGTATGGCGCAAGCAAATCTACAACCTTAATACCTGTTTCGAGCATTTCATCGGCTGTGGATTGTTCTTCAAACGACGGCGCTGCGCGGTGAATCGGATAATATTCAACATCCTTTGGCGCTTCTTTCAGGTCGATTGGCTCTCCAAGCACGTTAAATACACGACCCAGCACTTTCGGTCCTACCGGCACAGAAATCGCTTTGCCTGTGTCTACCGCTTCCATTCCACGAACCAAGCCGTCAGTGGAAGACATAGCAACCGTACGAACAGTATTGTCTCCTAGGTGAAGAGCTACTTCCAAAGTAAGATCGATAACCTTGCCGTTATCGAGTGTTTCGTTAATTTTAATAGCGTTATAAATCTCAGGCAGGTGTCCGCGTTCGAACTGAATATCTACGACCGGACCCATAACCTGAAGTACGCGTCCCTTGCTCATCTGTTTCCCTCCTATCTAACGCATCGAAGCTTATTCGAGCGCGCTCGCTCCGCCTACGATTTCGGCGATTTCCTGTGTGATCGCCGCCTGGCGGGCACGGTTATAAAACAGTGTCAGGCGTTCAATCATATCTGTAGCGTTATCCGTTGCGTTGCCCATTGCGGTCATACGGGCCCCTTGCTCGCTCGCCTTAGCGTCCAGCAGCGCGCTGAAGATAAGGGTTTCCGCATATTTCGGCAACAGGTCGGCAAGCACTTCGTCTGCAGACGGTTCAAAATCATATGTCGGCGTACCTTCTACCTTCTCGATCTCAGCAAGCGGCAAAAGACGCAGTTCCGTCGGCACCTGCTGAATCGCGCTGACAAACTTATTGTATACAAGGTATAACTCGTCAATTTTTCCGTCGGCAAACAATTGAACAGCATTGCGTGCTATGCTTTTAATGTCAGCAAACGTCGGAGAATCGGACAGATTCACGAACTCGTCCGCAAGCGGATATCCGCGTTTTTTAAAGAAGTCACGACCTTTACGCCCCAATGCGATGATCGTGTATTCATCTTTGCTGTTATGCCGTTCGGCGATGGTACGCGCTACGAGACGAAGAACGTTGGCGTTGTATCCGCCCGCCAGCCCCCGGTCAGACGTAATGACTACATAACCCGTCTTCTTTACGGGACGACTTTCAAGCATTGGATGCTTCGCTCCTGACGTACCAGCCGCAATACTCATTACTACTTCGCGCATTTTTTCCGCGTAAGGACGAGCGGCTTCCGCTCTTTCCTGGGCGCGACGCAATTTCGCGGCAGCGACCATCTTCATCGCCTTTGTAATTTGCCGCGTATTCTGCACACTCTTAATGCGCGACTTGATTTCACGAAGTCCTCCTCCGGCCACGATTGTTCACCACCTTTATCCTTCATCTAAATAAAGCTTCTTTCGTTTATACAACATACGAATTACTCAGAAGTTACGAACGTCTTCTTGAACTCTTCAATGGCTGCGTTCAATTGATCTTCTGGTGGTAACTCTTTCGTGTTCACAATCGTGTCGAAGATTTCTTTTTTGTTATGTTCGATATAAGCAAGCAGTTCTTTTTCAAAGCGGCGTACGTCTGCTACCGGAATGTCGTCCATGAAGCCGCGCGTAACCGCATAAATAGAAACAACTTGCTTCTCAACCGGCATCGGTTCGAACTGACCTTGCTTCAGAATTTCAGCCGTGCGCTCACCGCGCGCCAGACGCGCTTGCGTTGCTTTGTCAAGGTCAGAACCGAACTGGGCGAACGCTTGCAGCTCGCGGTATTGCGCCATGTCAAGCTTCAGAGAACCGGCAACTTTCTTCATTGCTTTAATTTGCGCGGCACCACCTACACGCGATACTGAGATACCTGTGTTAACCGCCGGACGTTGACCGGAGTGGAACAGGTTCGATTCAAGGAAAATTTGACCATCCGTAATCGAAATTACGTTCGTAGGAATGTATGCAGATACGTCACCTGCCTGTGTTTCAATGAACGGCAGCGCAGTCAGAGAACCGCCGCCAAGATCGTCGCTCAACTTAGCTGCGCGCTCCAGTAAGCGGCTGTGCAAATAGAATACGTCACCCGGATACGCTTCACGACCCGGCGGACGACGAAGCAACAGCGAAAGTTCGCGGTATGCTGCTGCCTGTTTGGAAAGGTCGTCATAAACACACAGTACATGTCCGCCTTTATACATGAAGTACTCGCCCATCGCTACGCCCGCGTACGGAGCAAGATAAAGCAGCGGAGCCGGATCGGACGCTGTAGCCGATACAACGATCGTATATTCAAGGGCGCCATGCTGGCGGAGCGTTTCCACCACACCTGCAACCGTGGATTGCTTCTGGCCGATTGCGACATAGATACAAATCATGCCATTGCCTTTTTGGTTAATGATTGTATCTAAAGCGATGGCTGTTTTACCCGTTTGGCGGTCACCGATAATCAACTCACGCTGACCACGGCCGATCGGGATCATCGCGTCGATCGCTTTGATACCTGTTTGCAGCGGCTCATGTACGGATTTACGTGCCATAACGCCGGGCGCCGGGCTTTCGATCGGACGGAATTCAGTTGTTTCAATCGGGCCCAGACCATCCAGCGGCTGACCGAGCGGATTCACAACGCGGCCGAGCAGCGCTTCTCCTACCGGAACCTCCATGATGCGACCTGTGCGCTTTACTTCGTCGCCTTCACGGATTTCTGTATACGGACCAAGGATAACGACACCTACATTATCTTCTTCAAGGTTTTGCGCCAGCCCCATTACACCGTTCTGGAACTCAACGAGCTCACCGGCCATAACGTTTTGCAAACCATGAACGCGCGCGATACCGTCACCAACCTGGATAACAGTGCCCACATCCACAACCTGGATGTCAGATTTATATTTTTCAATCTGTTGTTTAATCAGAGAGCTAATTTCATCTGGTCTGATTGCACTCACCTTATGGTTCACCCCTATCTATCATACTTGGGCTTGCTTAATTTGCTGCGTAAAGCGAGCCAGCTTTCCTTTGATGCTACCATCATAGAGGCGGTCACCGATGCGAACAATCATGCCGCCGATAATGGAAGGATCGACCTTTGTCGTTACACGCAGCTTTTTATTTAATTTTTGTCCGAATTGTTCAGCGATCTTTTGCACTTCAGCTTCTGTCAACGGTTTTGCGGTAGTGACTGTCGCGTCAGCAATGCCGCGCGCCTCGTTGGAGAGCTCCGTGAAGTGCTTGAGGACGTCGTTCAGTTCGTCTTCACGTCCCCGCTCAATAAGAATATGAACAAAGTTCAGCGCGATGTCAGAAATTTTACCGGCAAACAAAGCATTCACCATTTCCTTCTTTTCATCGGCTGTCACTTTCGGATGAGCCAAAAGCATGTTCAACTCATCATTTCCTTTAATGATATCCGTAATCTGGATAAGTTCGTTTTCCATTGTTTCGACTGCCTGTTTTTCACTGGCTACTTCATAGAGGGCGCGGGCATAGCGCTTTGCAACAGCACTCATACTTGACCGCCCACCTGTCTCATAAACTGTTCAATCGTATCTTGCTGTTCTGCTTGCGACATTTCTTTTTCAATAATTTTAGAAGCAAGAAGCACGGAAAGACCCGCTACTTGATCACGTACAGAAGCAAGCGCTTTTTCCTTTTCGCGGTTGATTTCCAGCTTCGCCTCTTCAACCATGCGCTCCGCGCGCTCTTGAGCCGCGGCGATGATTTGCTCCGCTTCGTCCTCCGCTTGCTTTTTCTTCGTTTCTAAAATGCTCTGCGCTTCTTCACGCACCTTTTTAAGTTCAGCCTGCTGCTGTTTTAAAAGGGCTTGCGCTTCCGCATTCGCTTTCTCAGCAGCCGCGATTTGTCCTTCGATATGTTCCTGGCGTTTTTGCAGTACCGACATTGCCGGCTTCATTGCAAACCTGGAAACAAGCGCCAGAAGAATTAAAAACACAACCACTTGGAATAGCAGCGTGCCTAATTGAGGTAACACAGTCCGTCAACTCCTTTCCTGTAGCAGGAGAATTCACTTAGGTACAAAAGGAAGGCGAAGGATAACGGCCCTCGCCCCGATAAAAATATCCAATTGCTGAACGTTTTCTTTACCTATTAGCCGAGACGTCCGAGCAGCATGAAACCGATAGCAACTGCGATAATCGGAACCGCCTCTACCAGACCAAGACCAAGGAACATCAGACCCATCAGACCACCGCGTGCTTCCGGTTGACGAGCAACACCTTCAATAGTACGAGAAACTACAAGACCGTTACCAATACCTGCGCCAACAGCGGCCAGACCAAAAATTAAACCTAATGCAATTGCGAAATCCATTATGATTTCCCTCCTCAGCAAATTATCAAAACATGCATTTTTATAAGATTAAAAGGGTTCATTAACAAAAGTAAAGATTAGTGTTCATCCACAACTTTTTGGGAAATGTACACTAGAGTTAATGTTGTAAAGATATACGCCTGAATAGTGCCAACAAATAAGGAATAACCTAACCAAACGATAAGCGGAAGGCTGACAACCGCAACGGAACCTGCAAGCAGAAAAGCAATCAGAACCTCACCCGCGAAAATGTTACCGAAAAGACGGAGCGGGAGCGTCAATGGCTTGATAATAAATTCTTCCATAACATGCAGGATAAACATCAAAGGATGCGGTTGGAACCAGTGTTTCACATAACCTGCCGGGTCTTTCTTGATGCCCAGATAGTGCGCGTAGAGAAGCACCATCAGTGCCAAACCGAACGTTACGCTCGGAGAAGCGGTCGGTGACTTGAACCAGTTCACAGTTACACCTTTTACCGTTTTTCCGTCATGTACAACTTCATGGCCATGTTCATTGATGACCTCCTGAGTGATACCCAGGGCCGGATTCGGTTCAGTATACAGCACGCTGAAGTTGGCCATGACCCCCAGCTGGTTCCCGATAAAAATGTACAAGAAAAGAGTTAAGGCTAGCGTTACAAACTTGGTGCTAGTCTTTGCGTCCATAAATTGGCCAGCAATTCCACGAACGAAATCAATGACCCATTCAAAGAAGTTTTGCCATCCTCTCGGTACGCCCGACGTCATGTTTCTGGTACTAATCATAACGACAATAAATACAAGGACAGCAGTCAAAACAGTCATAAGCATGACAGGAATATCAAATGTCATACCCAAAAACTCAAAGGTTGGAGAGTAGTGTTCCATCTTCTCATTCACCCCTTTCGTAAGCGCGTTATTTTTGTATGGATAAATATTGATAGATAGCGAATAGAAGTGTAACGACTGGAACTGTCATTAACCCAACAATCACCCCGTAGAAGGAAAAGATATGTGGCATTCTAAAGGAGACATATACCGCAAACCCCGCAAGCAAAAAACGGGGCAGCATTCCTACGCTTCTCATCCTCCTGCCGGGGTGCAGCGCCACATCTCCAGCCTGTAGCGTTTTCACAAAAAGGATAAATCCGTTTGCCATGCTGACCAGCATCCCAAGAATTAACCCTTGAAAAAATACTCGCTGCGGCATAAATAGCCACAACAAGACAACACCCGTAAACAGAAGAAATATGTATCGGGCCATCGTTTTAATTGATGAAGTAAATGGTTCCATGCTATTCTCCAAAGAACTGTTTCACCAGAAAGAAAACTCCCATAATCCCTAACCCTAAGCCGAACAATAAACCGATAAGCATAAACCACGGTTCGGTTTTCAGCCAATTGTCGACCGCACGTCCGACCCAGAAGCCAAAAATAACAGAGGTAGCAAGTTCTACCCCTATTGTTCCAACTAATGCAAAAGCTTGCAAAGGTCCGTTCTTCCTATCTTTCACGCACGGTGCCCCTCTCGTTACTCGCTTTTACACACTTCCAGCTTTCCACAAAAAAATTCGACATAAACTATCGATTTTTTCAAGAAAAAGGTTAGGAACAACGTGTCATAACGATGTATGATCTATTGTCCCTAACCATAGTACTTAAGCATTTATCGTTTGTCAACAATATGCAAATGGATTGTCACTTTTTCGACAAAACCGACACGTTTTATACGGTTAAATTGTGGTATTTATCTATTTTCTACTTGACAGGATTCAATTTTTTCCATTTCAACGATCGTTGCCACACCCTGTCCACCACCAATACAAAGTGTAGCCAGCCCGTAACGGGAGCCCCGACGTTTCATCTCATGAAGCAACGTTACAAGCACACGTGCGCCGCTCGCGCCAACCGGATGTCCAAGCGCCACAGCCCCACCGTTGACATTAAGTTTCTCATCCGGAATGTTAAGCTCACGCCCAACCGCCAGCGATTGGGCGGCAAACGCTTCATTCGCTTCTACTAGGTCAATGTCATCGATGAGCAGGCTGGCTTTTTCCAGCGCCTTTTTCGTCGCTGGAACCGGACCGATCCCCATGATCGCCGGATCTACACCCGCGCTAGCATTGGCGCGGATAACCGCCATCGGCTTAACACCCAATTGTTCTGCGCGCTCACGGCTCATGAGTACAAGCGCAGCGGCTCCATCGTTGATGCCAGACGCATTGCCTGCCGTTACCGTTCCGTCCTTTTTAAATGCCGGCTTCAGCTTAGCAAGTTGCTCGACCGTTACGCCTGCGCGCGGAAATTCGTCTCTGTCGAACAGAATAGGTGCCCCTTTGCGCTGCGGAATTTCCACCGGCACAATTTCATCGGCAAATTTGTTTTTCTTCATGGCCGCTTCCGCCTTCTGCTGACTCCAAGCGGCGAATCTATCTTGCTCTTCGCGCGTGATGCCGTATTTCTCGGCAAGGTTTTCCGCCGTAATGCCCATATGATAGCTATTAAACGCGCAGATTAGAGCATCTTTCAGCATGCTGTCTTCCACTGTCTGATCGCCCATGCGGTAGCCTGTACGCGCTTTCGGCAGTAGATAAGGCGCAAGGCTCATGTTTTCCATACCGCCGGCCACCACGATATCAGCATCTCCCAGCATAATGCTTTGCGCGGCAAGATGCACAGCTTTTAAGCCGGAACCACATAATTTATTGATCGTCATGGAAGGAACTTCGTGTGGAAGACCTGCTTTGATCGCAGCCTGACGCGCTGGGCCTTGGCCGAGGCCAGCTTGCAGAATATTTCCCATGATTACTTCATCTACTTGATCGCCGGATACACCTGCGCGATTCAACGCTTCTTTAATCGCAATCGCTCCTAACTCGGTTGCGGAAATGTTGCTCAGTGACCCCATGAAGCTTCCAATCGGCGTGCGGACAGCACTTACAATCACGACATCTCTGTTACTCATGACATCTACTCTCCCTCCGCTTTTTTGCATACCTACTGCATACCCGTACTATATTCGATGATAAAAAAGTGGATTCCTGCCAAAAAGAAAGAATTTAATAATAAATTTGACAACAAATCAAATAAGAAAAATTCATAAGCGCGGAGGAAGAAGCGCCGTATCATCTACACCAGAACTTGTTGTCAAACCGAGCTACATGCTTTTCATCATTCGGTCGATGACAACAAGGGACTCAGCGCGGTTCGCCGTACGATTCGGGCCGAATTTGCCGTCTTTATCCCCGCTCAAGTACCCACGTTCTGACAGAAAGCGAATGCTTTCCGCAGCATAGAGCGGAAATGCAGAAACGTCTCCATACGACGGCTGGGCAATAACCGGCTTATCTGGGTTGCCATATCCTTGTTTAATGGCATTATGCATAATGACAGCCATCTGAGCGCGGGTAATCGGCGCATCCGCTTTAAACGTACCATCGTCAAAACCGGCAACAATTTTCTTCTCTACCGCCGAAAGGATCGATGCTTTCGCGTAGTCCGGCAGCTTGTCCCTAAACGGCGACGCAGCAGATGATGATTTGCCTTTTGTCCAGCCAAACGCTCGGTCCATAAATGTCACAAATTGGCCGCGCGTCACAGGAAGAGATGGCCCCATCTTGGTTGGCGTAATCCCGCTGACGATGCCTTTCTTATGCATCTCAAGCAATATCTGTTCTGCCCAGTGTCCTTTAATATCCGTAAACCCGACATCATCCGGCGCCGGTTTGACCGGCGGCGGAGGAGGAGCAGGCGTGGTGCCTGCAGGATATTCAAGCGAAAATTCATCGAAATAAATAACGCCTTGTGTCTCCAGCGTGGAATCTTCCTCATCCACTACATATAGGCTCTTAAGCGAAACAGGATACGCGACATCGGCCGGGAAGCTTGCCGTAACCTCTTTCCAGTCTGTCCAATCGACTTGCTTCGCCAAATCTACATAATGAGTTTTACCTTTAGCATCCACAAGCTCAGCGCGCAGCCAATGCAAGCTATTATCACCATATACCCACATCTTCATGCCCATCGGCCTACCCGGTAGCACGAGTGGCTTCGAACCGAAGCGTCCATAAGCGAAACGCATATCAACATTGGAAGATCCTGTAAAATTGTACTCCAGACGCAACGCTTTTCCGGAAGCTTTCACCGGTTCACCTTCCATTGTCTGGCGGAAGGAGCCATTCGCACTAATAGAGGCTGGGATGGTTGTATAGCTTAATGAAGTTAAATCATCCGTATTGGTCCAGAATGACCATCTTGTTCCTACACTCACCGGCACTTTACGAATAATGTTCTTGTATGTCACAACAAGTTCGCCCGCTTTGTTCTGCTGGCCTGCTGTAATGGTAAAACCCTGCAATGTGCCAAGTCCCGGAGTCAGCGAAGCTTTTACCATACTTGGAGAAGCCGGGATAAGCTGCCCGGTTTTTGTTTTAAGGGAAACGGAGAAATCGATCTTTCCCCCTGACCGCAACGCCAGCGGCGAAGGTGAAACAATAACATCCGTAACATCCTTTACTTCCGGGCTTGCTACCGTCAGATTGAGACTTTTCTTCACGCCTTTGTATTCGCCTGTAATGGTAATCGTACCGCTGCGTTTTGGTGTGAATACATTTTTATTAAACGTTCCGTCTGCCGGATTCGCTGTCCATGTGATTTCGGCCGGGTCCAGCTTATACGGATTATAGTGTTTGTCATATGCCTTCACCGTAATAGCAATCGGTTTGCCAAGCATTGTTTTACCGTCCGTCGTAAACAGGAAGTTCGCAAATTCTCCCGGAGGAGCGGTATTGAAAACGGCGAGACCCGTCGGTACGGCGCGCATGCTGCTGCCAAGCTTCGGCGTATTTAGGAGCGTCGTCTGCGTGTCTCCCGGATAACGTGCCACCATGGTTGTTGAACCGCCGCCATCCAAGTTCGCCGCGTTGTAGGCGCCAAGTTGCTTCATTAACTGTGCCAATTCATCCAGCGTAACCCCACGGCTTTTCGATGGGCCTTCCACGACAACCATGTACAGTGTCTTGCCGTCTTGCGATACGCCGAACGCGGTGCGCGGCTGGTATCCTCCAATATAATCAGACGGAATTTTGCTCAAGGCTTGTCCGTTTTTCACGAGCAACATGTGTCCGCCCACCGCGCTATATAATTCGCGGTCACCGATCGGAAAATCAGTCGTCGTCTGTAATGTAACCTTTACCGGATCGCCAACTTTAAAATGGCTCATCAAGTATTGCTTGCCGACCCCGTGTCCCCATAAGACATATCCGCCCTGCGGAATTGTATAACCGACCGGATTGCCGACACGCATATCTTTCACCTGATCATTAACCACCAGAATCTCTACAGCATCTTCGTATCCCTTAATAGCGCCAAGGCTTGTATAGCCAAAGTCAGCGGTATACAGGTTGATTTTGTTTAAATGGCTTTTATCATTCGTCGGATTGTATTCTTCTTTGTTGACCCCCTGAATAATGGCGGTTGTCCCATCCGGCGCCTGTACTGTGCCCTTGAATCCAAGATGAGATACAATCGCGGTCTTATCATTCAGCAGGCCAAAAGAGTACCAGTTGTTGATTTTCCCCATGGATGACACAAGCTTGCCCCGGTCAAGCACAATGCCAAACGGAGCGCCTTTGCGGTCCATGCGGAAAAAATCGGCGTTAATCGCCGCAATAGCCCCTCTTTCATCGGCCATTTTTTTCACATTTTGTCGAACCGTAAGCTTTCCATTTGTCCCATATATAGGCCCTACTTCCGTGTATGGATTGTTCAGATCGACTTTTGTAACAAAAACATTCGAAGCTTTTCCTCCAATTACAAGCCGATATTTTAGAAGGGTTGTCCCCTCTCCGAGCGGAGATTCGGACAGCTTCTGTAGGGACATGCCTGCAGCCATTCCCTGATACGGCATCTGCAAGGTAATGAACGCAAGTGCAGCCACAAATGCGACAATTACCTTGCTTATGTAACTTTTCATCATCCTTCTCCTTTCTTCTAAAAATTAATGTCATGTTTTCCCCAATTAGTTTAGACGCCGCGAATCAGGGAATGTTTCTACAAAGATTCATTTTTATTTACAGGTGCAAGTACCTCCATAAGCCGGGACTGAAAAATCCGGAAAAACAAGACAGCATTTATTTGCAAATATAGAGAGGCTTTTTTTACCTGTTCGAGCGATGTAATATGCACAGCATTCAATTCGCATATCGGCTCTTCATGCTTTACAGCATAATACTCGCGCTGCACGACTTCCGGACTTTCCCGGAAAAAATATTCCGCTTTCCTTGCCACCTTCGGCTGACGGAGGCGATCCGCCTTCACAATCGGTTCAATTTTATGAAAAGGGATAGATGTTTTCAGACTGTATACCTTTCTACCTTCATCAGCAGCCACATATTGAATATCCGCCGTAAGCATACCGTGAACAAACAAGTAACGGGAAGGGAGTAAAAAGCGACAAGAAAGCGATGAAACTTCCCATTCAATGTCTATCGTTTCTTCCACTCGGTGGGGCAACGAAATCGTTTTCGCTATATTCATGTCTACCTTTTGTCGCGCGATAAGCACCGGAATTTTTATTGCATGCATGCTTCCTCTCGATACACTAAATGAGGAATGCGCTCCCCCCCTATATTGTTGAGCAGGAAAAAGAGCGGCGGTTTTTTTCCTCAGCGAATGTTTCCGCTTCTTCTTTTTCCGTTTTTTTTTCTTCGGCTGCTTTATGGTGGAAGTAAGACGGTAACTATCTAGCATGCTGGCCCCCCCTTTCTCTCCTATTCATCAGGATATAGACGAAATCCTGTCCTCGTTCGCCTATTTTATCGGAGAAGCCAGCTGTATACCCGTTTAAACGCAGCCTTTCAGGCTATTATTCTTCGGGAGGAGTTGGAGGAACATTAACGTGCACCTGCTGATTTTGCAGCACTTTAACGGTAAGATCGAGCACCATTTTTTGAATAATTTCCCTAAATACCCCTTCTTCAAATGGGCCACCTTGCAGTGGCTCACGATCAAGCGCTTCATCCCATTCGGTAATATCAGCGCGTACTAGCTCACAAAAGACTTGCTCATTGAAGAATTCAACGCTTTGTTGATGGAACTGCGACAAGTCCGTAGACATGAGGCGGTCTTTGGATGGGAATCCCTGAGGCAGCGGCCGTTCTACCAGAAAATCAAATTCTTCGCGCACATTGAAGAATGGGCCAACCGGTGGCGTGAGGAATTCGGCAATTTCCGCTACGCAATCGAAAGGAACATCTACCGTCAGAGAATTAATAACAGAGCGCACTTCGACCGCATCACGCGGAGAACCCGAAGGTGTTACGTACTGAATATTCTTGCGCACAAAACCGCTCAGGAACAACTTGGCGCGCAGTTCCTCGCCCGGCAGAATACGCGGCTGGATCAGACGGCATTGCGTCAGTTTTACACGCTTTTTGATTTTCTTGATTTCAAGCACATCTTCTGGAAACGTAATACGCGCTCTTATCGGCAACTGTACCGATACTTCCTGTAACAGCACCGGAACTTTGATAATGGGGTTACCCCTGGTTAGGTTAGGTCGAACCACGCGCGCATCACATTCATTTACGCTAGCCGATTCATCGAAATTGATGGGCATTACCAATTCCCCCCTTGAAATTTGACATACTGCATATTATGAGACAGGACGAACTCTGTATAGACATAATACCCAGGACATACGTGGATTTTTTATATAAACAAAAAAAGCGCGCCCTATGACAGGGCACGTCCTATATTATGGTAAAAACGGCATTGGCTTTTTGTCTCGCAATCCAAAATAGTAAAGAATTGCTTCACAAATACGGCGGGAAGCTTCACCGTCTCCATAAGGATTGACCGCTTTTGCCATTTTTTCGTATGCTCCCCGGCTTGTCAACAATTCATCGGCCAAGCTAAAAATCGTCTCCTCATCCGTCCCAGCCAGCTTCAGGGTGCCGGCCGCAATGCCCTCCGGGCGCTCCGTCGTGTCACGCAATACAAGCACAGGCACGCCAAAAGCCGGCGCTTCCTCCTGTACACCGCCGGAATCAGTCAAAATCAAATAGGAGCGGGACATAAAATTATGGAAGTCCACCACGTCCAGCGGTGCAATCAGACGAATGCGTTCATGTTCACCCAAATACTTGTTAGCCGCTTCCTGAACCACCGGATTAAGGTGTACAGGATATATGACAGCAATGTCCGGGTGCTTGTCCACAAGACGGCGAATCGCTCGGAACATACGCGCCATCGGCTCTCCTAGGTTCTCGCGTCGGTGCGCCGTCATGAGTACCAACTTCTTGCCGGCCATCTCTTCCAGCACTGGGTGCGTATAATCTTCGCGCACCGTTGTTTTTAAAGCATCAATCACCGTGTTCCCGGTTATGTAAATCGCATCGTCTTTCTTATCTTCCTTCTTCAAGTTTTCCGCCGCCTGAGCGGTCGGTGCAAAATGAAGATCAGAGATTACTCCCGTCAATTGCCTGTTCATCTCTTCGGGATACGGCGAATATTTATTCCATGTGCGCAAACCCGCTTCTACGTGTCCCACCGGAATCTGATTATACAGCGCGGCCAGGCTGGCGGCGAATGTCGTCGTTGTATCGCCGTGGACAAGCACCATATCCGGCTTTTCTGCCTTCATAACCTCATCAAGGCCTTCCAGAACACGGGTTGTAATCTGTGTAAGCGTCTGACGTTCTTTCATTACATTAAGATCCGTGTCGGGCGTAATTGAAAAAATATCAAGCACCTGATCCAGCATCTGTCTGTGCTGGGCCGTTACGCAAACAAATGGTTCCAGTTCTTCATGACACTGCAATTCATGGACAAGCGGCGCCATTTTTATCGCTTCCGGCCGTGTGCCAAACACGGTCATAATTTTCTTTGTGACCAAGATTTCACCTCATTTGTATTACTTTGTACCGAACAAGCGGTCTCCAGCATCTCCAAGGCCCGGAACAATGTAGCCATGGTCGTCCAGCTTTTCGTCTACCGCAGCCACATAAATGTCGATTTCCGGGTGAATTTGTTGGAATTTTTCGATGCCCTCCGGCGCGGCAATCAGGCACATAAGTTTCATGTTTTGCGCACCGCGGTTTTTCAAAGCGGTAACCGCCGCAGCCGCAGAACCACCTGTAGCAAGCATCGGATCGATGACGATCAATTCACGTTCGTTTATGTCAGTTGGGAGTTTTACGTAATATTCAACTGGCTCCAGCGTTTCCGGATCGCGATACAAGCCAACGTGTCCCACCTTGGCCGCAGGGATGAGCTTGCGCATGCCATCTACCATACCGAGACCAGCTCGCAAAATCGGAACAAGACCTACTTTTTTACCAGCGATCACTTTTGTTTTACAGGTTGTAACCGGCGTTTCGATTTCGATCTCCTTAAGCGGCATATCGCGCGTGATTTCATACGCCATCAACATCGCGACTTCATCAACCAGTTCACGAAACTCCTTCGTACCTGTACGCTTATCACGAATGTATGAGAGCTTATGTTGAATTAATGGATGGTCTAATACGTATACTTTACCCATCAGGGAAGCCTCCTGTCTGCATAACATAAAAAAAGTCTGATTACTGTTGACTGCTTTTTGCACTGCGTTATATTATAGCAGACTGGAATTGGAGATGCATCTGTGAAAAGGAAATCCAACGAGGCAATTTATTAACAATTAAAAGGGATGAAGCAAACACTCCATCCCTTTTCGCATGTGTAAACTTAAATTTCTAGGTGCGGATACATCGGGAATTTTTCGCAGAGAGCAACGACACGTTGTCGTGCTTCTTCCTGTTTCGTTCCATCCTGCGGATTTTTCAGGCATAGCGCCATAATCGCAGCAATTTCTTTCATTGCTTCTTCATCAAAACCGCGGCTTGTAACCGCAGGCGTACCGATACGGATACCGCTCGTCACAAACGGACTTGCCGGGTCATACGGAATGGTGTTCTTATTGCATGTAATACCTACTTCGTCCAGTAAGTGCTCAGCGTCTTTACCTGTCAGGTTCATATTACGCACGTCGATCAAAATCAGGTGGTTGTCTGTGCCTCCGGAGATCAGATTGAAACCTTCGGCTTTCAATGATTCAGCCAACTGTTTCGCGTTGGCGATAATGCGTGCGGAATACTCTTTAAATTCCGGCTTCAACGCTTCACCAAAAGCCACCGCTTTGGCTGCGATAACATGCATCAGCGGACCGCCTTGAATACCAGGGAATACCGCTTTGTCGATTGCTTTTGCGTATGCCTCTTTGCACAAAATCATACCACCGCGCGGACCGCGGAGCGTTTTGTGCGTCGTCGTCGTCACAAAATCGGCATACGGCACCGGGGTTGGATGATGACCAGTCGCTACAAGACCCGCAATATGCGCCATATCCACCATCAGGTATGCCCCCACACTATCGGCGATCTCGCGCAGTTTTGCAAAGTCAATGACGCGTGGATAGGCGCTTGCGCCCGCTACAATCATTTTCGGCTTATGTTCTTCCGCTTTTCTGCGGACATCTTCATAATCAAGCACCTGTGTGTCTTTGTCCACACCGTATTCCACAAAGTTATACAAAGTACCCGAGAAGTTGACCGGGCTTCCATGCGTTAAGTGGCCTCCATGGGAAAGATTCATGCCTAGCACAGTATCTCCGGGCTTCAAGAATGCAAAATATACCGCCATATTTGCCTGTGCGCCAGAGTGAGGTTGCACATTGGCATGTTCAGCCCCGAACAGTTGCTTCGCACGGTCGCGCGCCAAATTCTCAACAATATCCACATATTCGCATCCGCCATAGTAACGCTTACCCGGATAACCTTCTGCGTATTTGTTCGTTAGTACCGTACCCATCGCTTCCATAACCGCTTCACTGACAAAGTTCTCGGAAGCGATAAGTTCGATTTTTGAACGCTGGCGGCTCAGCTCCAATCTAATCGCTTCCGCTACTTCCGGATCATGCTTTTTCACTTGTTCTAGCATCCTCTCTTCTCCTCCTATTATACAATTGGCTTAATCAGTCACCATCCTTTTGCGATTTGAAATCATTGGACGAATGACAAATATTAAAAATAGTAGGTATTGTTAATGACAGTTTTCTTCTAGCGAGGTGCGTTCATACACCGCGCGCGCTCCCCCGATTAGTTTCGGACGCGTAACGGCCATCGTTACGTGCGCTTCCCCAATTTGTCTAATACGAGGACGTACCGGTACAGCCACCGGTTTTAAATGCATGCCGATGAACGTATCACCAATATCAACGCCAGCATCAGCCTGAATCGACTCCACGACAACGGCGTTCCGCATTTTTCGAAACGCACAAGCCGCCATCGCTCCACCCGCTTTGGGAACAGGAACAACAGTGACTTCAGACCAGCCGAAGCGCTCGGCTGTTTCCTTCTCTACCACAAGCGCCCGGTTTAAATGCTCACAACACTGGAACGCGACGGAAAATCCGAACTTCTTGCGCGTATCTTCAATCGCTTCATACAGCGCAGCCGCTACTTCTTCGCTGCCTGCCGATCCAATCTGTTTGCCAATAATTTCACTCGTGCTGGTTCCAAATACAAGGACATGCCTTTCACCAAGCGGCCTGACCATCAGCAAATCTTCCAGAATCAAAGTAAGGTCTTGCTTCATTTTTTCTACATTCACAGGTCTTCACGCTGCCTTTATCAGAACGGATGGTAACAATCAATATTTCTCCTCAATTTCTTTAATTTTCTCTATCCGACGCAGATGACGCCCGCCAGAAAATTCAGTTTCGAGCCAAATTTTCGCAATTTCGAGCGCCAATCCTGACCCGATTACACGCGCACCCATTGCGAGAATATTGGAGTCGTTATGCTCGCGCGTCGCCTTTGCGGTGAAGCAGTCGTGCACCAGCGCACAGCGAATGCCTTTCACCTTGTTCGCGGCAATGGACATACCAATACCGGTACCGCAGATAAGAATCCCGCGATCAAATTCTCCCGCTGCTACCTTCTCAGCAACCGGAAGGGCATAGTCTGGATAATCGACAGAATCTTCGCAGTTACAACCAAAATCTTCATATTCAATACCTGCTGATTCAAGATACTTCTTGATTTCTTCCTTCAATGCGTAACCGCCGTGGTCAGCAGCAATCGCAACTCTCACGTATGACTCCTCCGTTTCTGTGTATCCTTTCCATCTCCTATGTATTATACCCGATTCGGAGCAAATGCATAGAGGATATTTCGAACGCAATATGAAAAACCTGTACATTTTTGATTATACATCATAAATTGTTCGGAAATAAAGCGTTTCTTTTGTCGACATCTGCCTAAATGTTTCCCGGGAAATCGACAGCATTTTATTTCCTGCTTCGACATCCCGGTTTTCGTAACACAAGAAAAACTCGCGGGCAATGCCCACGAGTCCTTTTTCCACTCTTATATCTGGAATTTCGCTACATGCTCCTTCAACTGTTCCGATTGTGTGCGCAATACCTGACCCGCAGCCGCCACTTCCTCCATAAATGCTGTTTGATCCTGCGTCGCCTGATAAATGACCTCTGCGCCATGCGACGTTTCATTTGCTACCTTGGCCACATTGCGAGCGTCCTGCATCATTACTTTCATGTTTTCACTCTGTTTTTCGATAAGAGACGCAATATGTTCCACGGAAGCTACCACTTCATGTACGGAACCGGCGATATTTCGCAACGCTTCCGTCGTTTGTTCCCCTCGTTCTGACTCTGCATCCGCAATCGTTACTTGTTCTTCAATTTGCTTTACTGCATTCGCTACTTCACGCTGCATCTGTTCAATAAGCGCAGTAATATTCGCAGCCGCTTTGCCGCTTTCATCCGCAAGTTGTCTTACCTCATCCGCCACGACGGCAAACCCTTTTCCATGCTCACCAGCCCGGGCCGCTTCAATACTAGCATTCAGTGCCAACAAATTGGTCTGTCCGGCCAACTCGCTTACTACTCGCGTAATGCTGCCGATCTGTGCCGCATTCTGCTCCAATCTGCGGACGGTCTGAATAGAATGTTGGTTTTCTTTCGCTAACTTGTGCATTCCCTCTACAAGCGATTCCACGACTTTACTGCTTTCTGTAAGCGTCGTGAGCATTTGCTGTGACAATTTGCGAGAATGTTCAGCGTATTCATTCGCTTCTCGGCTTAATTCTCCCGCCGCCTCCACCGACTCCGCCATCGTCTTTGTATGCCGTGCCTGACTTTCAGCGCCGCGCGCAATTTGATCCATCGTAACGCTAATTTGCTCAATTTGCACTGCAGCCTGTTCAGATGCAGCAGTTAATTCATTTACGCTCTTTGCTGCATGCTCGGATGAAAGATCGATATCTTTAATCATGGTTCGCAAATTGGTAATCATTAAAGCAAATGAATGAGAAAGAGCCGCGATTTCATCGTCTGATTTTGGCTCTTTGATTTCTACTCGCAAATCGCCTGCGGAAGCGCGCGCAGCGGCCTGCTCTAACTCTACAATTGGTTTCGAAATCCAACGTGCTACCATCCACCCAAATATGCAGGACCAGAGCACACCTAGCACGAGCGTCAACAGCGTAAACATCCAATGCGGGATGATGTGAGTCGCATAATCGCTTAACACAAAAATAAAAAATGCACTTGTGCCGTACGTAACGGTGGACAAAGCACCAATCCCTAACACAAGCTTTTTTTCCAAACTAAACGAATAAGTCCGCTTCTTGTCCATACTGCTCCCCCCTGCAATTATAAGAAACGCATTACATCTATTGCATTGCCCCTATTATTTATTATTATCGGATAGAAGCAGGGCAGTTATTGACTAAATTTGTATTTATTTACGATGAAAATTTCGTATTTTTTCAATCATGTCAAGCAAGCGTATAAGTGACTCTTCGATTTCCTGAGCGCACTTTTCATATGTCTCCAACGTTCCACCGAACGGATCAACAATATCATAATCAGGCTTCTGGCTTTCAAGAATCGCGATTTGATTACGTTCCTCGGCCGTTGCCTGCATCATTTTCTCTTTCCAATTATCCAGCTTCTCGCGCACGAGTTCCAGTTTATGATAAAGTTGCTGATATTCTTCCTCAAGCTTGTTGATCTCTTCATAATGTTCTTTCATGAATTGCGTTTGTTTGGCTTCCAATTGCTCATATAAACGATTCAGTTCTTGAAGCCTCTTCCGGGCGCTCTCTGAAGTATCCGTATATTCCTTAAGCGTGTGTACTTTCCCCTGGAATTCAGGGTATCGTTGTATTAATGTATGTTTATGGGATTCCGTCATTGTTACGATAAGGTCGGCCCATCGCAGCAAGTCCTCATTGACCGTCTGTGAAGTATGTTCTTCTTCGATTCCTTTCTTCTCAAGAACCTTTACAGCATTGGGAGAAGCGGCCGAACCTTGCACGGCGAACAAGCCTGCTGATTTTGCTTCCGCTTTCACTCCCCGTTCCGCAGCCAATTTTTTGAATATTTTTTCTGCCATCGGACTGCGGCAGGTGTTTCCGGTACAAATAAACAAAATGCGCATTCAATTCCTCTCCTTTCTTTCCCGCTTTTCTCCTCCATTGTTTTCCGAATGCCATGAAATTGCAAGATCGCAGGAAAAGTTTCTTCTCTATATTATCTTACCTTTCCTCTTTCCTAATAAGTCATTTGAACCTCTCATGGCTAAAGCCACGAGATTCTTGGCTAGTCCGCTCTACCGAGCAGAATTAGTACATGATGTACCCCAAGCTATCCCCGCAGTTCCTGTGGTTTTTGACAATATGCGTTGAAATCTTTTGCAAGTAGTCTTCTCGAGCATTTGCAAT
>NZ_FNDE01000038.1 GCF_900099925.1 Aneurinibacillus thermoaerophilus
AAAGAGTATTGCAGACGCAGGGTGGAATCAACTTGTACAGTTCACCACTTACAAGGCTGAAAGTGCTGGTAAGCGTGTTGTTCTGGTTGATCCACGAAACACAAGTCAACAATGCTCAAGCTGTGATGAAATCGTAAAGAAAACATTGGCTGTACGGACACATCATTGCCCTTCTTGTGGATTTGAATGTGACCGTGATGTAAATGCCGCCAAAAACATTCTCAAACGGGCAGTACAACAACTACAAAACGTGTCGTAAGACACGCTAGGCTAGGAACTAGCCTTCGTGGAGAGTGCGACAATAGTCGGCTCGATGAAGCGAGAAGCTCTCCAATTTATTGGAGAGAGGTTCACTGTCACTCTCTTGTCGCTATAATTATATACCGTAGTTGTTGCATGCCCATAATTATATCGGTCTACCCCCCTGTATGTATAGCCGCTTTTTGTGCCATAGGTAGGTGTTACTACTTCTGATGAATTGGGAGCCGAGTTTAGAGCTTGCTGTTGGACCTGATTCATCAATTCTTGCTTATATGACTCAGCGCCCTCTTTACTATTGAAATAAAAAACAGGAATTTCATTTCCGTTTATGATTGCTCTTTCCACTTTGTATGGCTTATTGGTGTTTGAAATATTTTCAGTAGACTGTATTTGTGATGTACTGGAACTCGGTTGAAAGCTTTCATCAGCAAAAACCATGCTGCTTCCTAAAAGACTTATCGCAGCAACCAAAGGTATGATTTTCGATTTTTTTGCCATAAAAACATCCCCTTTTTATTGTAATATTTATATAATTAAATGGCACCATAAAAATACAATATTTAACATTATTTGGTTTAATTTGTAAAATTAAGTTATTTGATGGAATCATAGGAGGTTTATATGAGAATATTAACACTGATGCTTGTTATTTCTCTATTTCTTACGTCTTGCACTGAAGTGAGAGACAAAGAAAAAGAACAGAAGAAAAACCAAATAAAAGAGGAAGTATGGTTGAAAGGGAAGGGGGAAAACTGGAAAATAGAAAATTGTTCAGCGAGAATTTTTGGTAATTCTATAGAGTTTGAAGGAGGCAAGATTCAATATATTGGCTCTGACCTATTTAAGAACGAAAAAAATTTAAAAGATTTTTCGCTAGAGTTTTATCTAAAGGATAATACCCCTTTATACCGACATAAATTAATATATACTGATGTCAATATTCTAATAAAAAATGAAAAAATTGGTTTAATAAAAACTGATCTTCCTGAAAATAAGATATATGATACCAAAAAATACTTTGAAGAGATGTATTGTCTCATTACATGGAATCAAGAAGGAAAGGAAAAAATAGAAAAAATAAAACTAAACATTGTCGAAAGTGAAAAAAATCCTTGAAGAATCAAAAAACAACCCATACTTTTAGTTGAAAAAGACGGAGTAATACAATTTTGTATTTGCTCGGTTAGTTATTTACCCGGTAAAATCAAAATAGACAATCTGCTATGCTTGAACCAATTACAAATTGTACGGAAATACAAAAAAGCCACCGGGACTGATGGGGCTCCTACCTCCCACCAGTTCTGGAACGCCGAACAGGCCTCGGTGACCAGGCGAAACGCTCCGGCGACTTTTTATTACGTTTTATCTGAACGTAGTGGGATATAAAAATCTCCTTAATCTTGCGTCATTCATACACCATGATGTTATTCAACCATCGTTTCATTCGTCTAATATTTTACAAAACTCTTTTTCCAGAATAGAAAAAGAGCATGGGTCAATCCATTTATTTCGCTAAAAAAAGTTCTTCTTTAAAAAATAGCTCCCCTTGTCATACCAATACATTCCATTGATGTTGCTGAACGCGTGTTATTTGAGTTACACATTCCGACTACTTTATGTGCATTCAACTTTTCAAAAGCGAACTTGTAGTAAAAGCTTTGCCGCTTCGCTTCCGTAACCTCGACTCCAATATTCAGGAAGGATTGAAAATCCGATTTCCCGGCTTTTTCTATAATTGACATAGCTCCAAATTTGTGCTAAACCAATCGGCGTTTTACTTCTATCCGCTGCTAAAGTTACAACAAAATTATAATGGTTCGTTTCTTCGTTTTCTTCAATTTTACGTAACAATTCTCTCGAACAACCTTTTCATCTAACGCTACATATTCTTCAAAATACCATAAATCTTTATTATATTCTAAAATCCAAATCATTGACTGATATCTTTGACAGCAATACTTTTTGTCCCGAAATGTCCATTAAACATTCCTACCTTTTTCTATCTTGTTTTATCGTACGGAAGAAGTGTATGTTAAGGTTATTGTAAAATATTTCTTTATCTATTAGATTTTTTGGATATATTAATGTGTAACACTCTCATTTGCTTTAATTTGATTCGGCCGATGAGCTGATGAAGATGCGAACTTCCAGCGTGAAAACAAACGGGGCTGTCTCATAAATAAGTGAGACAGCCTCCCTTTTTTTCTTGGGTCAACTATTTGCGGGTCGTGTTAGCGCAGCGCCGCCAGATCCACTTTCGGCACAAGTCCTTCTTCTGCAGCCCGACTAAGTAGGGCGGTCACGGCTGCGTACCCATCTTCACCCAGATTCGCGGTGAACTTGTTTACGTACAGGTCAATATGAGCCTGTGCTACTTCAGGGGCCAGCTCCTGAGCGTGGCATAGCACGTACTCACGGGATGACTCCGGGTTCGCCCACGCGTATTCGACCGATGCGCGAATCCAGCCTGCGATCGCTTCCAGATCCAATGATCGACGGGCGATGATTGCTCCTAGCGGAATGGGTAGATGGGTGTCGGCTTCCCACCAGCTTCCTAAATCAACCAAGAGATTTAAACCATACGAAGGATATGTAAAGCGCGCCTCGTGGATTACCAGCCCGGCATCGACCAAACCATCGCGCACCGCCGGCATGATTTCATGAAACGGCATAACAATAATTTCACCCACGCCTCCTGGCACGTGCTGGGCTGCCCATAGCCGGAACAGTAGGTAGGCGGTTGATCGCTCACTAGGCACTGCGACCCGTCGGCCAGAGAGCATCGCTGGTTCCTTAGTTTTGGACGTACTGCTTTTCGTTAGCACCAATGGCCCGCAGCCTCGACCCAATGCCCCTCCGCATGGAAGTAATGCGTACTCGGACAGCACCCATGGCAGAGCTGCATACGAAATCTTGAGCACGTCCGGCCCGTTGGGGCTCGCTGCCAGACTGTTGGTGATGTCGATGTCCGCGTATAAAACGTCAAGCCGGGGTGCACCGGGCACAAGTCCGTGTACCCAGGCGTGGAAAACAAACGTGTCGTTGGGGCAGGGAGAAAAAGCGATTCTCATAGTAACACCTCCAGTAATACTGAGCTTGCTGATTCTAGTATGTTTAGAGCTTCTTCGATACGCCATGCAGCTCGGTCACGTGGCCCGACGAGGTTCGATATAGCGCGAATTTCCAGGATTGGAATGCCATGATTATGGGCTGCGGTGGCTACGCCATAACCCTCCATTGCCTCGGCGGTCGCCCCTGGTACCCGCGAGGCTCGTTCGAAGGAGGTTGCAGCGGTACCCGTCACGGTTGATACAGTAAGCACCGGGCCAGTAGTGACCGGTAGTCCAGCGGCATGTAAAGCCTCTGTGACCTGGGTCACCAGGCTAGCATCGACTGGGATGCGGGTGGAGCCAAAGCCCAGCTCGTCCAAGCTACAGAAGCCTTCTGGAGTTTCTGCTCCCAGGTCGGCGGCGACGATCTCGTTTGCCACCACTAGAGAGCCTACTTCAGCCCGATTGGCAAATCCACCGCCAATTCCGGCGTTCACTACCAGGCCGTACTTGGCAGTTGCTAACGCCGTTGCCGTGCTGGCTGCGGCAGCCGCCGGGCCGACGCCTGCCACTAGGACGTTGAACCTGCTGTTGCCGTGAAGCCCACGCAATACCGCGTCTTTCTCGGCTGGGACAGAGGTTATCACGAGTACGCGCATTTCCGTTTCCTGTTGTTTGGGGTGTGAAACAGCAGGCGTTTTTGCGCTCAAATCAAAATTCATAATTATGCTCTCCTTTATTTTCTATCTACAATGACTTTGTTCCAAGCATGATCACGCTTTACTATTTTTAAAAAATCTATATTTTATCTGCTCTGTCCTCTCTATAAAACGCAGCAAGAATTTTTACATCCACTAAAATAATATTCTTATTCAAAGTTATCTTTATCTTAACGCCGTGTAAAGAGGGGAAGTTTATTGAAAAATTTTTATGGGAATGTTTGGAGACGAACATAGATTTTCATATTCGACATAATAATAAAGAAATTCTAGTTTTTTTAAAATTCTGTTCATTTCGAGAAATATGATTCAATACGTCATTGAATCAGGGTAAGGGGCGTTTATTTTTTACTTTTGACTTCTTAATGCTTGAGAAATTTTTTGGGTAAAAAGCTTAAAAACAATGCTTTGCATTTGGTATAATAACTCTTCATACATTTTTTATATTAAGTCTATTTTGAATATATTGTATAATTTTCATTGTCTTAATAGAAAAGGAGGCACATGGAAGGGAAACGACACGATAAGTGAAAAAGGGATGCGAAGCTGTTACGATAGAGCGTTGATTGTTTCGAATTCGAAGATAGGAATATTAATTTAAGGCGGACGACTGTTTGAGTTTACATGTTGCAGTTTTAGGTGTTGGCGGTGTAGGTTAAGTATGTGCTGCGGAAGTTGTGAAAAAAGGGTATGTAAAAAAGTTAATTCTCGCAGATATCTTCACCGAAGGAGCAGAGAAATTCGTGAAAAAGTTACGTGAACAAACATCTGCAGAAATTGTTGTTTGTCAGGCAGATGCAAGCAGTACGGAAAGTGTTGTGGCGATTTTAACGGATGTTGATGTCTTGCTTTATGCGAGAATACCGGAGTATAATTTTAAAGTTATGCAAGCATGCTTAGATACAAAAACACATGATATCGACATGGCTTCCGACGGCCCAGACTCGCTGTTACAGCAGTTAGATTGGGATGGTAAATTTAAACAAGCGGGTATTGTAGGAATTATGGGATTGGGTTGTGATCTTGGATTCTCCAATGTTGCTGCTCGTTATGCCGCTGATTAAATGGACACTGTAAAAACAATTACTATTCTCGATGGGGATAACTCTGAAGTTGATTACGACGGCTTTTGTGCTTACTTTAGCCCGCAGACTGCAATTTTAGAGAGACTACGGGCGCGAGGAATGGAATGGTATGTTATTAAGAAAACAAGTCCGATTATAAAAACGGCTTAATAAATAAAGGGTTTTTGTAAGTAAAATGGAGTAGCTTCCATTACTGGAGGCTATCCTGCTATATTCACTAAAACCAAAAATAGAGACTCTTATGTAGAAGAAACGTCGATTGAGACCGTTTTGCCAAAAGAAGGGGGGTATTTTCATTGAAAGAACAGACTAACCTGAAGCGAATACTTACATTAGCACCTGTTGTCATGATCGGACTTGCTTATATGGACCCGCTCGTCGTATTCGACTCATTCGGTGTGGTGGCACAGCTGACGAAAGGGCATACAGCTACTTCCTATATCGTAATCGTTGTAGCTCTGTTGTTTACTGCTTATAGCTATGGAAAAATGGTACAAGCCTATCCGTTTGCCGGTTCTACGTATACATATACGCAGAGAAGCTTCAGTCCTTACGTCGGTTTTCTTGTTGGTTGGGCGGTTATGCTGGATTATTTATTTCTTCCGATGGTCAACTATGCTATTGGTGGGGTTTATCTTTCCTCTGCTTTTCCAGCGATTCCATACCCAATATGGGTCATCATTTTGGCGACCATTCTGACTACTGTCACTTTACTAGGTGTTAAATTAACGGCAAATGTTAATACTTTGTTTGTCTCCTTTCAATTACTTGTAACAATTACATTTGTTGGATTTATGGTGAAAGGGATTACAAATGGGATAGGCGCTGGAGTTTTAATATCCTCAGAACCTTTTTATTCAACAAACATTGATTTGGGGCTTATTATGTCAGGTGCCGCCATTCTTTGTTTTTCCTTTTTAGGATTTGATGCCGTTACAACACTATCGGAAGAAACGCTTGAACCGAAAAAGACAATTCCAAGAGCGATTTTTCTAGTTGCATTGATAGGCGGAGTATTGTTTACGACAACTTCATATTTTCTGCAGCTTGTGCATCCAGATTTTGCGGCGTATCAAGATGCCGATGCAGCTTCAATGGAAATTGCTGAGCTTATCGGAGGTGCATTCTTACAAACTTTCTTCCTGAGTGGCTCCATGGTGGCTGTTTGTTCGTCTTCTCTGGCATCGCAAACAAGCGCTTCACGTCTTCTGTTTGCGATGGGGAGGGAAGATTCCCTGCCAAAACGATTTTTTGGTTATATTCATCCGAAGCTTGGCACTCCGGTATTCAATATTTTATTCATCGGTGTTATTTCTCTTACCGCAATAATGGGTGAACTTGAGGTGATTTTTTCATTCATCAGCTTTGGCGCACTCATTGGATTCACATTCGTGAACTTATCTGTCATTGCTCATTATTTTGTGCGAAATAAGCAGCGTGGTGGAATGGATACGATTCGCTATCTTGTAATACCGGCTATTGGTGCAGTGGTTAGTATGTGGTTGTTTACAAGCCTTCATATATCTGCTCTCATCCTTGGTGTGAGCTGGATTATAGTCGGGGTTGTCTATTCCTTCTTTATAAGAAAGAAAAAACTAAGATTAGATCTCGCAATTGAAGAAGCTTAGATCTTTGAAGACCATTTCATCAGCTTGATGAGGTGGTTTTTTATTCCCGATATACCCTTAATTTATTTTTATCTAAACCGTAATGTCTACATTCACTCCTGAATATTTATTCTTTTCGATAGCGAAAAAAGTGGAAGCAGGATGCCCGGTTGTTCCATAAATAATAAAGAAAATTAATCCCGATTTGACTTATATGTATTATTGTATTATAAAATAGATAAGACAAAGCAAGAAACAATCCAGAAAGATTATAAATAAGAACAAGGTGGGGTTAAATTGACAACATTTTTGGTGATTGTGAACGTTGCCTTTATGCTTTTATTTATTACAGGCTTATATATAATGCAAAAAAAGCATATCTCTTTTTCAAAGCGTGTCTTTACGGCATTAGGAGTAGGAGTAGTATTTGGGCTTGCAATGCAATTTTTTTATGGTACAAAATCTGAAGTTGTTAAAACATCTATTGATTGGTTCAACATTGTAGGAACAGGTTATGTAAAATTACTTCAAATGATTGTAATGCCACTGGTATTTATTTCAATTTTGTCCGCTTTTACAAAATTAAAATTGTCTAATAATATTGGAAAGATTAGTGGAATTATTATCGGTATATTAGTAGGTACAACTGCGATTGCTGCTGCGATTGGCATTGCAACATCGTTAACTTTTAATTTGGAAGCTGTTCAAATAGAGCAAGGAGATGCTGAAATTACTCGTGCAACACAACTTGAGCAAAAGCTGGGCGATATTCAAAACATAACATTGCCGCAAAAAATGGTAGAGTTACTGCCAGAGAATCCGTTCATGGATTTAACCGGTGCACGTCCAACTTCCACGATTGCAGTGGTTATTTTTGCTGCGATAATCGGTTTGGCTTTTCTCGGAGTCAAGCGAAAAAATCCTGAACAAGCTGATATATTCGCTAAGATTGTTGAGACTTTCTATACCATCATTATAAGGGTTGTAACTCTTGTTTTACGTCTTACACCATACGGTATTCTGGCATTGATGACCAAAGTTACGGCTACTAGCGATTATAATGCAATTTGGAAATTAGGAAAATTTGTAGTTGCTTCATATGTTGCATTAATCATTATGCTTATCATTCATTTGCTTTTGTTAGCTTTTGCGGGATTGAACCCTATGACATATGTAAAAAAGGCGCTTCCAGTTCTGATCTTTGCCTTTACATCACGTACCAGTGCAGGGGCATTACCGCTTAATGTAAAAACCCAAACCAATGAATTGGGTGTTCCTGAAGGAATTGCAAACTTTGCAGGTTCGTTCGGACTTTCCATTGGACAGAACGGATGTGCAGGGATTTATCCGGCGATGCTTGCTGTCATGATTGCGCCCACCGCGGGCATTGATCCATTTACTCCTTCTTTTATTCTAACGTTAATCTTGGTCGTAGCCATCAGTTCTTTTGGTGTAGCTGGAGTAGGTGGAGGGGCAACATTTGCGGCATTGTTAGTATTATCAACGATGAACTTACCTGTTGCTTTAGCAGGGTTGCTTATTTCGGTAGAACCGTTGATTGATATGGGGCGTACCGCTTTAAATGTTAGCGGAAGTATGACGGCAGGATTGCTTACAAGTAAAATAACGAAAGAATTGGATGCAAATGTTTTTGCTGAGACGAAGCAGCAAAAAGCAGAAGCGCTATGAAGCAGAGAATGGGGTACGATACCTTATTGCTTTGAGAAATTTTATAAAGCAAGATTAGAAGAGCAGGGTGTTCCAAAAGCGGTCGCTTTTGGAACACCCTCTAGTTTATTTTATCAGAGATTAAATACATTTCCTCAGAACTTTGGCAACGCCTCCACAGCATCAGCCAAATCACTATAACTGTCTTTTAAGTATATTACTATGACCAGCAAGCCTCCGTACTTTCTCAATATCATTGTTCGTCGCCTTGAACATCCACTTACAAAACGTATGCCGGAACATGTGTGGTGTGAGCTTTTTATTTGGCAGACTGTAGCTTTCAATCATTCGCTGAACGCCCCGTACCGAAAATTTCGATGAGCAAAAGACGTATGGCGATGCGGCCACATGCGGTTTCTTTTTTGCCATTTCTGCGCGAAATTGCAACCAGTCCCCCAGTTTCGCCAGTAACCAGTAAGATATTGGAGATCGGCACCGTCAGGACTTTCATCCTCTTCCCCATCATCCGAATTCGTTTTACATCCAAATCCAGGTCCGTTAATTTAAGATTGGACAGTTCTTCCACACGCAGTTCCGCATAGGTAAGCAGGTAAACAAACGCATAGTCCCTCTTATATTTCTCCTCGGGCTCGACTCCTCGGCTTTGAACCGGTTTTTTCCGCATACGATGCAATAAGTCCGCAAATCAACTTCAAATTTGTGTATAAAATAGAAAAATATTCTTTTTTTATATGGAAAATTTTTCTGTTTAATAGTATAATTCTTATTAGAAAGTTTTAAAACAATAAATTAGAAAGGTGGTAGGTAAAATGAAGAGACTGATTTTATCAGCAGGTTTATCCACAGTAATCCTAATGGGTAGTATGGGGTCAGCTTTTGCCGCAGAGCCACCAACTAATTCTCTGGATGGTGGACTTGGTAGTATTCTCGGAGCTGTAAATCAATTAGTTGGTAGTTCTAAAGTAAATGTCCAGAGTGGCGTCAGTTTGAATGTAGATGATGTAACTGTGACAGCAAAAGCGGTGAACTCGACTGAACAATCTGGATTAACTGGATTAATCAGCGGTGGAATTTTAGGTGGAACTAGCGGAACCTCTGCTTCCGCATCCTATGCAGGGTATTCAGCTAGTACCTCGGCAAACGGTAGCTGGGGCCTCGCATCTTCGGTTCAATCTATTGGTGGGTTATTGAACAATCTGGGTCAAGCATTAAAATAACATGCTAGAAAAGGAAGGGAAGTTATAATGAATAAGTGGATCAAAACAGTTGGACTTTCAGCAATGTTAGTGGCTGGTAGTTTAATAGCTGGTAATGCGATTCCAGCCTCTGCAGCAGGTCTTGGCGATATACTGGGATCGGTTAATAGTTTAGTAGGAAGTACAAATGTATCTAGTGGTAGTTTAGTTAATGCTAGCGGCCCTAATTTTAACATTCAAGCTGGTTCCACTTATACAGTTAATCAAGATGGCGTTACGGGTCTGTTAGGAGGAGTTCTTGGTGGCACATACAACACCAGTGCGAACCTAAGTGGTCCGAATGGACTGTCTGCATCAGCTTCCACTAACGGTGGCTATGGTCTGGCTTCTTCAGTTCAGTCTCTGGTTAATGGATTAGGTGGTCTACTTGGTGGACTTTTGAAATAACTTTTTCATAAGGTCAGAGATTGATCTCTGGCCTTTTTTACAATGATCATTCTAGTATTTAGAATATTATGTATATTTATCATGGAGGCATATTGATGAAAGGATCGCTTTTGATATTACCACTTTTATCTCCTTTATTCGGATATACTGGTCATATTGCAACACCAGTAACACAAGGTCAGGTATCTGTATCCATTTCGAGCCCCACTGAATCGTATTACCAAAGCAGTATCATTCAACAACTTACTCCTCAAACTTTTGGAGCATCTGTTGAAAAGTCCGTCACGCTGCCATCAGGATTAAATATTTCTGCTAGCTCTTCTTCTACAGTCATAGTACCAGAGTTTATAAAATAATGAGGAGCAGGGAGTTAGCTAAGGGGCTCGGATTGTCAGTAGGCTGGGATGGAAAAACGAGGACAGTTAACCTATCTTAAGTTTGCTAATGTAGATAATTTTCTTTTTTTAGGTTTAAAGATTAGGTTATTATTACTCGAGTTCGACAAATCACTAGGCAAATAAAACACCCATAAACCTAGGCCAGATCAGGGATTATGGGTGTTTTTTTGTGTCGTTTATGTGTGTATCCAGAGTTTAGGAAGGATTTTTAGAAACTTTAGAGGCGGCTCCACCCCTACAGCCGCAAAGATTTGACGCTGTTAAACCGTCAGTTCCGTGCATTGGTGGACACGTCATCATTAATACATTTGGAATCAATGTTGCGGGTGTTCCACTACCATATTGGATGAGTCATTTCTGAGCATCATGAGAGGCTACTGACTGTAATGTTCAACTTCACATCAAATACGCTTCCATTCCTTAAAATAATCGTTCCTCAAAATCACCTGCATATTTTTAATGTCCTTATTTTTACACAATTATACAGGCTCAACTACATACAGTATACAAAGTAGGTTCATTACCTTTCTTTTTCATTATTTTATTATATTTACTTTACAAACATAAGTTATGTGTTGTATATTACTAATATAAAATTAGTTTTATACTTTTAATAAGTAATAGGAGGTACTCATATTATGATGGATCTTGGTTTGTTACTTATTCGTTTGGTAGTGGGTTTGACATTTGCGGGACATGGGGCACAGAAGCTCTTCGGTTGGTTTGGTGGATATGGCCTCAAAGGAACGGCGGGATGGCTGGAATCCATCGGCGTGCGTCCGGGTATACTGATGGCTCTGCTCGCTGGTCTGGGAGAATTGGTGGGAGGTTTGCTGTTTGCTGCCGGCGTATTTACTTGGCTTGGTGCGGCCTTGATTGTCATTACCATGCTTGTTGCCATCGTTACTGTTCACGGTAAAAACGGATACTGGATTACGCAAAATGGTTTCGAATACAATCTTATGCTAATCGTGGTAGCTATCGGGATTGCTCTCATTGGGCCTGGTGCATACGTACTTCTGTAAGAAATATTGCTTCTTTTTTTCTTTATGCATAGGACTCATTGCTTTTATTCTGTTATAAATTGAAGGAACAAATAAAAAAGCCGTTTCTGTTCTGAGGCTGTTAAATTGAGTAATAGCAGGGTGACGCTGTTGCTCAGTTAAACAGCTTACTGAATCGGAACGGCTTTTTTATTCGCGTAACAAGCTAAGCACAACTAAATCGGGCTCAAACGAAAACCAGCTTTTCTTGGATAATAAAATGTCGTAGTAAAAATTAGAGCCTTTTTTCTTACCTCTTTTTTAGATTATAAGCAAATTTTCTACCTTCAAAGCACCATAGATTTTTGAAATACCAAGGAAAATCATAGTTTTCAAACAATTATTCTCCCATTCAAGCGTCTTCTGTATCTAAAGAACTATTAAGTAGAAAAAAAGAAATATTTAACAAGGAATTTTTTAGCATCAGAAATATGAAGGAGTAAAAAAGAACCAAAAATTGGTTAATTAAATATATTTTCAACATATTTTCAGTAAAAAAAAAGTTACAACTTCTGGCTTGTTTACACTTTTTTAGGGAAGGAGGTATGATGAGCATGTACAGAGTTACCTGTACACAAAGAACGTGAAGGAGGAATAAAAATGGAAAAACCAACCATTCAAGCGGCAGGAAACCCGTGCGCAATTTGTGGAGGATGCGCGGCATGCTTAGCAGATGGTCCGATCCCGGACTTTGAAGGATTTGGTGTCAGCATTGTTGCCGGTATCTTCTAAAGAAAAAGCGAGATATAAACATCCCGCTCAAACTGCTTCTCTCTATTGAGAAAAGCGGAAAATATTCTTCACTGTTAATTGTAGCACATGTAGCAAAGAATGGATAGGGGGCTTAAGGCCCCTTATCTATTTATCACTATGGGCTTACTGAAAAAGAAAAATAAAATCCGGAAGATGAAAATCGTAAGCACGATGGAGGAATAAAATGAATTTCAATGAGCATTATTTTTCTTTGCATGACAACGTACAATTACATTTAAATCCGGTACAAAGCTCATTGCTCCGACCTTCCAGCGAACGAACTGAAATTACTGACAATCGTGTGTCCGCCATCAACAAAACCGCCGCAGAGCTGTTAATGCGGTGTGATGGTACGAAAACAGGATTGGAAATTTTAGAGGAAGTATGCAAGCAATACAAGGAAGCTCCTTCTACTCATTATGTGTGGGTACGCGATTTTTTCATTCAACTCAAAGGAATGGACATTTTGCAGGAGATGGAACAGCCATCCCATAAAAAAGTAAAAGTGTCCGGAAATTTTGATTATCCTACCCCCGTTCATGCTACCGTTGAACTGCTTGCCCGATGCAATCTTCGCTGCGCTCACTGTTATCGGGAAAGCAATCCGGAAGTTGAAGACACGATGAGTTATGAAGACGTAATGCGCCTGTTTTCTATTCTAAAAGATAACGGAATCTATACGTTGGAACTAACCGGTGGAGAAATTACGATTCATCCTCACTTTTTGCCTGTACTTGAAGAAGCGCTTAACAAATTTGAATTGGTTGGATTGTTAACAAATGGAACAAGAATTACAGATGAAATGATTCATATTTTGCTTCCTTACAAAGAAAAAGTATTTTTCAGCATTTCTTTGGACGGGCCGAACGCTGAAGTACATGAAGACCTTCGCCGTGTCAAAGGAGCGTTCCGGCGGACATGCGAAGGCATAAAAAAATTAGCGGATGCTGGCATTCGCGTCCGCGCCGCGATGAGCGTCTATCCAAAAAATATGTGGCTTATTGAAGAAACTTTGCTGCTTGCGAAAGAACTAGGAGCTATATCGTTCAGCTATTCCAAAGTTGATCCCTTTGGTCGGGGAACGAACATCTTGTTCGAAAAAAAGAAGGGAAAAGAGTTTACGGAGTATTTTGAATACGAATCATCCCTGATTCAAAAACATAAAGACTTTATTGCTCTGCTTACAGACGATCAAATGCGGCTTTCAAAAGCACGGACGAACTGCGGAGCCGGCTGGCGCTCCATTACCATTAACCCGTTTGGAGATGTCCGCCCTTGCGTACTGTTTCCGCAGGGGGTGATGGATCTGGGCAATGTATTTCATCAGCCGTTTGAAGACATCTTCCGTTCGGAGAGAGCGCTACAGCTTTTTCGAATGACGGCTCCTGTAAAAAGTGAAACGTGCAACCCAAATTGTAAAAACAAAAATTATTGTAATGGGTGTGTGCTTCGTGCCATTGAGGCGAACTCGCATTACAAGAAGCCATGCGGATGGATTGAAGAAAATGGGCTCGCTTCCTACACTAAGCACCCAGTGTTTGTATAACGAACACCGGACAGGGATATCCGCCTGAGAAAAGGATATCCCCATTCTTTTCATGATATCCACGGAGAAAGGATTTATGAAATGAAAACCGAGCAACAACATAGCCATAAGGCTTCACAAATCTTATGGCGCTTATTGAAAGAAAACCGGAAATTTGTCAGTTGGTGGTTCGTCTTACTGGTTTTTACTTTGGTTACGACTTTGCTTATTTCTTCTATCCCGTTGGTTGTAAAAGAAATTATCGATCAGGCCCTGCTGAAAAACAATACAGCTTTGCTCTTTCAATTACTTTGCCTTCTTTTTTCTATTTATCTTGTCCATATCCTTTTGGAAGGTGTGAAAACATATATTCAAACGCTGGTTGGACAGCGAGCTGTGGCGATTTTTCGGCTGCGACTGTTTCGGAAAATACTGTCTCTTCCGGCCGCTTTCTACGACCGTCATCCTACGGGAGATATTCTCAATCGAATGGAAGGTGACATTAATGTTGTTGATTTCCTTACATCCAGGCTTCTCTTTCTCAGCTTTTCACAAATCATGATGATGATGTATAGTCTCGGCATGATGGCGTATTTAGATTGGAGACTTTTTCTAGTAAGCGCCGTCTTGTTTCCGACTGTTTATGCGGTTCAAATGTATTTTGGAAAAAAGATTAAACAAAAAACCCTACAGTTACGCACCTTTGCCTCAGGCATTTTCACAGCTACGCAAGAGAGCATAATCGGCATTCGATTCATTCAGGAAATGGGAAGGAGATTATTTGTTGGAACCCGTTATATTAAAAGCCTGCGCAGCGTGATTCGTCAACAATTGCACCTTGCACGCTTCTCAGTCTTTGCATCTGCAGCAATGAGCGGAAATGTGATCTTTATGCTACTAATTTCTTATGGTTTAGGGGGATATTTTGTTACTCAAGATTTGCTTACTCTAGGTACGCTTATTGCATTTAATACATACATCGAAAAATTATATTCTTCGCTGACGGTTGCTTCAACCTACTGGATTGAAATGCAGCGGGCAGCAGCAAGTGTGGAGCGTTTATATTGGTTGCTTGACCAGCCTTCCTTATCACGAGATGGACAACGGCTTGAGCGTTTGCAGGGACATATTGTGTTTCGTGATGTGTCTTTTCATTATGAAGGGAAGCAACAGACGTTGGAAGACATTACGTTTGACATTCAACCTGCGACCACCACAGCTATTGTAGGTGCGAGCGGCTCCGGAAAAAGTACGCTCCTTTCCTTGATTATGGGGCATTATCCGGTGGCGAAGGGAAACATTTTCATTGATGGGATTCCGCTTTCATCGCTGTCGCTTACCAGCCTGAGGAAAAAGATCGGGGTTGTATCGCAACAGCCTTTCTTCTTTTTGGCGACTATACGCGAAAATTTACAACTGGTAAAAAGGGAAGCAACTGATGAAGAATTATATGAGGTTTTGGAAGAAGTAGGGTTGGGAGGATGGGTGAAAGAGCTTCCCAATGGTTTGGATACTATGGTAGGAGAGCGCGGTCTTCAGTTATCAGGTGGACAAAGGCAAAAACTTGCACTTTCCCGTGTTATCTTGCAGAATCCTGATATAATTATTTTAGACGAAGCTACTGCTTTCTTGGATAATTTGTCGGAGGAGCAAATCAAGCGTTTGCTTCGCTCCCGATTTTTTGGAAAAACCATTGTAATGGTAGCTCATCGCCTATCTATGGTACGTGAAGCGGATCAGGTCATTATGATTGAAAATGGGCGCATATGTGCGCAAGGAACACACGAATATTTGTTTGCTACTTCTCTTTCCTATCAAGCTTTGTGGAAAGATGAGGTTTCTGCCTTTACATAACCATACAAGGAGGAGATAACATCATGAATCAGCTTATCTTTCGGCTCGTCATTCTGGCTTTATTTATCTTTGTGGCCATCAAAAACGGGAACAAAGGCGGATGGGTCACCTATGCGATTTGGGCTGCGGCTGCCATTTGGGCCATTGATACTATAAGAAGGGTTCGGAAACGATGAAGACGGCTTTCGTACTTACTGTAAAAAATCTAAGCAAAACATACGGGGAATACAAGGCGGTTCACCCTTTGACTTTTTGTATACGACCCGGAGAAATTCACGGTTTATTAGGTCCAAATGGCGCTGGAAAAACCACTACAATTAAAATGATTATTGGTGTCTTAGAGAAAACGTCTGGAGATATTGAAATCAATGGCATTTCTTTGCAGGAGGAGCCAGTCCGAGCGAAGAGGAATGTATTTTATGTACCCGATCATCCTGTGCTTTTTGAAAAAATGACTGGAAAAGATTTTTTATCTTTTATGGCTGATCTGTATGGTGTTGATTACTGTTCGTCTCTTGTTGAAATTGAATCGGTGATAAATCGGTTTCAGCTGACTCCACATCTAGCAAAAAGCATTGGTGAGATGTCGCTTGGAACCCGGCAAAAACTGTTGCTTACCGCCGGTCTTATGGTGCGGGCTCCACTGCTTATTCTGGATGAACCGATCGTAGGTCTCGATCCTGAATCGATCCTGTATTTTAAGGAATGCTTGCGCGAGTATGCCCAGCAGGGAGGAGCCGTCCTGTTTTCCACACACCTGTTATTCATGGCTCAGGAACTATGTACTCATCTGGTCGTTATGAAACAAGGAACGATGATCGCTGCCGGGCCTGCCAGCGAACTCATATCAAAACAAAACCAAAATCTGGAGCAGGTATTTATGGAGATGATAGCACATGGGGAGTAAAGCGACCTGGCTGCTTGCGCGAACGATCTTGCGAGACTATTTTACTTTTACCAAGAAAAAGACGATTTTATTTATCGTGACGATAATATTGTTGTGGAACGTTCTTTATGAAAATGCAGGGCTTTTTTTTCACAGTGTTTCCTTCCTCTCGCCTTCAAATCTTGTGATGCTTTCGCTGATCGGAACGCAAATTATTTTTTTATATGTGACATTTAACTGGTTGATGTCAGCGCTTTATTACGGCAAGAATACAGAAACGCTGCTGGCCCTGCCCTTTACTAAAAGCCGGATCGTATGGACTTATTTTGCGGTGACCTTGTTGCGGTTTTATGCCTTCAAATTGTTATTTTTCTTGCCGCTTGTATACGCGGCGATGAGAGCAGGCGACTCTTCCTGGACGGAGTGGGGCCTTATCATGGCCAGCCTCTTTCTGTTTCCGGTTTTCACGCAAGAGCTTTCTTTGCTGCTTTTGTTAGTTCTCTTTTCATTTTCTGTAAGAAAAGGGGGGCAGCACATCGCAATAATCCTAGCGGCAGTGCTGTTCATTCTCACTGCTGCGCTCTGGCTTCGAAGTCATCCAGCGTATCTTAACGCGATAGCGGAAACGGTACATCATCCAGCATTTTGGTTCGGGCTGAGCGGGAGTATTGGGGCGTTAGCCGTTCTTCTTCAATTTTTCATTGAAAAAAGCTGGCTAAAAGGGCGTGAGCAGGCGAAGCAAACGAGCGTTGCGGCCGATTTTCTGCCCGGGATGAACAATCAATTGCTGAAAAGGGAAATCAAAAACTTTTTTCTTACGCCTACGTTTATTATTAACTATATTGCCATGGCCATGCTGGGAACAGTGTTTGTATTCTTTTTCATTAATAACTTATCGGCGCAGCTGTTTCCTTCCATTTTTTCCGCAGATGACATATTCATGCGAGGAAGCGCTATTTTTGCGGCGATTTATTTGTTAGCCATGATGATGTCAAGTTCTACCGTAGCATTTTCGCGGGATGGAACGGAATGGACATATCTGCGTTGCCTTCCGCTTTCTTTTTCGGCACTTTTTCATATCAAGCTTTGGTTTTGTTATGCTGTAGATATATTGGCTGTCTTTCCGGCTGCAATCTTTTTATTCTGGTGGCTTCCGCTCGGCTCGGTTGTTATGATACCCGTGCTTGGGGTTGCGATCGCTGGAAGCATTTTGACGCAAACCCTTGTCAAAATGGCTGTGGATGCTATATGCCCCCAGTTTGCGTGGAACAGTCCGGCGCAAGCGCTGCGCCATCCGAAACGCTATATTGCCTATTTGGTGAATCTTATCGTTATGGGTTTATACGGAGGAATTGGCTGGGGTTCCTATCACTACGGAGTGTTTTCCTTTTTTGAAACAATTTTTCTTATTATATTAATGGAAGCTATAGTAGCCGCGTTTCTTTATTTATTTTTACGCATTGAAGGAAAAAAAGCGGATCGTCTTTCCAGCTGTATATTGAAGGTATAACAGGTTTTAGCATCATTCATTCATGCAGAGGCCGTTCTGGATGTTCAGGCGGCTTCTGCATGAAGGGTACCATAGGCTATTTTTGTTGCAAATAAGGAGTCACCTGCTCGATAACTTGTTGTAACGCTTTGGCATTCATTTCGTATTCCTGCTTGACTTTTTGATCTGTCGTTTCAAGTGCGAAACTTTCTAAATCGGCTTGGCATTTTTTCAAGGTCGCCAATACTAACGGAAGTTCCTGGGGAGTTGGCACCGTAATGTTATCGTTATACAAATCGACATATAGCTGGCCATAGCTATCCACCTGGCCCAAATATACATTATCCAAGGATACTCCTATTTTATCCAAGGCGGTGTGCAACCATCTTACAGATAAACCAGCCGCCTTAAGAGGTTCCAGCATAATCTTGCCGTCCAGAATGACGGTTTGCGCTTCTTTTACCGGGGCTGGTTTCATCTGCAAGTCGCTTGGGGTAAGCGGCTGTTTGTCTTTTTTCAACAGCACGCTAACCTCCCCGTTTTGTTCAAGGACAGCAAATTCCACATCAGCCACAGAAAACACATTTTTTAAACGCAGCTGTTCCAATAATTCCTCTCCAGCATATCTTTCCTTTTTTAGATTTTCCTCCATGATCTTTCCATCTTTTATCAGAACAGTCGCATTCCCCTCCACAATGTCATTAAACTTTTTATTTTTGAGCGCTAAATAACCGAAAAGAATAGGAATAAGCGCCCAGATAAATAAACTGGTAAAGCCATGCAGCCAATTCGCTTCAAGGTCGGATGAAATAAAGGCCGCGAGCGAACCTATGGTAATTCCTACCACATAATCAAAAAAAGTTATTTGGGAAAGTTGGCGTTTTCCCATCAATCTTGTTAAAAAGAGCAATACAACAATGGATATAATGGAACGAATAATCACTTCTAAAAAATTAGGCAATAGACTCCCTCCTTTGACAACAAAGATGCAAATTTTTTTCGTTTATAGTTTGCTTTGCAGGCGTAAATGATAAACATGGAATTTTGAAATTTGTTGCTTTAGACCTTACGTTTTCAATACGTAATCAGGTATTTCGTCAGGCCGGACATTTCGTCTAATTTAAAAATAAATCAATCAATTCAAAAATGAATAATTACTTATGTATCAAAAGTTTTTTAAATATATCAGAAATAGTAAAAATGGTTTTTATTCAAAAATGAATCAATCGGAAGTTGAGCCGATGAGAAGTCTACGTGAAGAAACATGGAACGGGTGAAAAGCGAGTTGAATGTTCTCCGGAATAAGTACCAGCTTGCGTATGGTATGATTATCAAGAGCGAGAAAATGATACAGAACGACGACGGAAATAGCAAAAGCCATCGGTATTAGTCAACCTTTCGTTTCTCGTAAAATTAAAAAATACAGAATAAAATAAAAATGGTATAGAATTTGCAAATTCTAAAGAAACGAAATTACGTGCCAGAGGAGAGAATTTGCATGACAGAGAATAGCTGGATGAAATTGTTCAAAAAGATGCCGGATTTGCTTGCGCCGACGATGGCGAAAGATCACCCGAATTTGCCGGTTGTGAAGGAAGAAGGATGTTATTACTACGGATTGGACGGCAAGAAGTATCTAGATTTCACATCAGGCATTGCGGTAGCGAACACCGGACATCGACATCCAAGAGTAGTGCAGGCGATTAAAGACGCTGCCGATCGGCTTATGCACGGACCGTCCGGGGTTATTATGTATGAATCGCTGCTTCGTTTGGCAGATGAATTGACACGCATCATGCCGAAAGGACTGGATTGTTTCTTCTTTGCGAATAGTGGCACGGAAGCGATTGAAGGAGCTATCAAGTTGGCCAAGCATGTTACCAGAAGACCGTATGTAGTTTCATTTACAGGGTGCTTCCATGGGCGTTCTCTGGGAGCATTAAGCGTCACTACTTCAAAGAGCAAGTACCGAAAATATTTGCAACCGAACGGATTGACGTATCAACTGCTGTATGCGAATCCGAAAGATTGTCCGCCAGAGGAAAATCCGGACACGTACTTCGCAAGCAAGCTGGAAAAAGACGCGGCTTCTCTGTTTGCGCATCAGGTCACTCCCGAAGAGGTGGCGTGCATGATTCTGGAGCCGGTGCTCGGAGAAGGAGGATATATCGTGCCGCCGCAAGGCTGGTTGCGCAAAGTACGGGAGATTTGTGATCGGTATGGAATTTTGCTGATCTTCGACGAGGTACAGACTGGATTTGGCCGCACGGGCGAATGGTTTGCCGCGCAAACGTTTGGTGTTACTCCTGATATTATGGCGATAGCCAAAGGGATCGCTTCCGGACTTCCGCTAAGCGCGACGGTCGCCTCCAAGGAGCTAATGAAACAATGGCCGCTGGGCAGCCATGGTACAACATTCGGCGGCAACCCGATTGCGTGTGCGGCGGCGCTCGCAACGCTGGAAGTATTTAAAGAAGAAAGGTTATTGGAAAATTGCCGGGAAGTTGGGGCTTATGCCCGTGAAAAGCTGGAAGAGTTGAAAGCCATGCATTCGGTGATCGGTGACGTGCGTTCAGTCGGACTGATGATTGGTATTGAGGTTATTAATCCGCGTACCGGTGAACCGAACGGCGACGGGGTCATGCATATTTTGAACCGTTGCCTGGAGAAAGGGGTTCTTTTCTATCTGTGCGGAAATAAGGGTGAGGTTATTCGTATGATTCCTCCGTTGACCGTAACGAAAGAACAGATTGATGATGGGCTGCGAATACTGGATGAAGCACTTACTGAATATGAAGCGGACATGGGAGTAAGTTCGGTGATGTCCGGCGCTGGATGTTAAATAAGAGAGGGAACGGCCCTTCTTTAGTCCATTTTTGCAGGTAAAAATGAGAGGACGGAGGAAAATAGATGAGCGTACTTGATACAACTGTTGTTCTTCTTTATTTTATTATTTTAATCGTTGTGGGATTTGTCGGGGCGAAAAAGGCGAAGACTGCAGAAGACTACGCATTGGCAGGAAGAAATCTTGGTTTGTTTATATATCTTGGATGTCTTTCCGCCGTTATTCTTGGTGGAGCATCCACAATCGGAACCGCTAAGTTAGGATATCAGTTCGGTCTTTCCGGGATATGGTTTGTTTTCATGATTGGCCTTGGTATTACCGTGCTTGGACTCGTTTTTATTCATCATATTTACGGGGCGAATGTAACGACAATCAGCGAGTTGTTGGGGCGGCGGTACAATAAGGAAACACGCTTGCTTAGCGCGTTGGTAGCTGCTATTTATACGATGATGGTTTCTGTGACCCAGGTTATAGGGATCGGAACCATTATTAACGCAGTGCTTGGCTGGAATATGACTGCTTCCATGTTGATAGGTGGAGGGATCGTGCTGTTTTACACGATTCTAGGGGGCATGTGGAGCGTCACAATGACAGACATTATCCAGTTTATTATTATGACTGTCGGTATCTTCCTGTTTATGCTGCCAATGAGCCTGTCACATGTGGGCGGATGGGAAGCGCTTACTTCCCGTTTGCCGGCTACGTATTTTGATTTTACATCGATGGGTTGGGGCGAAATTTTCCAATACTTCTTGCTCTATACGCTGGGCATGGTAGTATCGCAGGACATTTGGCAGCGCGTGTTCACAGCACGTACGACTAAAATCGCGCGCAGCGGCGCAGTATACGCAGGGCTCTATAGTTTTATATACGCGCTGGCGCTGAGCATCATCGGTATGTGCGCGCTGGTGGCGTTGCCGTCTCTTAAGGATACACAGAATGTATTCGCGAAAATGGCGCTGGAGATTCTGCCTCCTGGTATTCTCGGGCTCATTCTTGCAAGCGTGTGTTCCGCGTTGATGTCTACGGCTTCAGGAACATTACTGGCTTCATCGACGCTTTTATCGCACGATATTCTGAAGCAATACTGGCCAAAGGATATCAGCGATAAGAAGTTTGTTTTTTTGTCGCGTCTAATTACATTAGTGATTGGAGTTATCGCCATTATGTTTGCTATCTGGATTCAGGACGTGCTTGTGGCGTTGGATGTAGCATATGCCATTCTATCAGGAGCGATTTTTGTTCCGGTGGTTCTTGGATTTTTATGGAAAAAAGCAACAGCAAAAGCTGGCCTCTATTCTATTGTTATTAGTTCACTGGTGGTGTTCGGGAGTTTGGCGGTTGAAGGACTCAGTTCCACCAATCCGATCATATATGGAATTGTGACCAGTATTGTATCAATGGTTGTTCTTTCATATGTGAGCCAGCCTTCTTCTCCGTCGCAGGAGGTGAATCGGTTTGTAGAAGAGGAAGAGGGCAGAAAGTTGATAAATGGGTAAGAACTGAATGCTTCCCTTTAAAGTAGATGCTTTACGCATTTACTTTAAAGGGGTTTTTTGTAAATGTAACGCATAACCATAGTTTCGCTTTAATGTAAGCGTTTGCGATGATTTTGGAATAGAACTTATAATTTGATTAGCCGATTATTTTCTAAGTAGACGCGCAAAAACACATAAGGAAAAAAATCGTATTTTTGAAGCGGGAAAAGTTACAACACAGTCCGTCACATATACTACACAGCAGGTGTTGGTTATTTACAAAAGCATTGAAAAGGGAGGATGGTTCCGACGTGCCACGATCACGCAGCGCTTTTAAAAGAGTGGCGTGAAAAGTGCGATTCTGTGACTTTTCTTCGTTTGTTCCTGGAAAAACAGGTATAATGGTCTTCCTCATTTCTGGATTGTGATAGTATAACACCTGGCACATTTTATATTCGAGCATTGGTTGTAGCATGCATACAGATAAGGCAAGTAGGGTACAAAGAAGTAAAGAAAGGAGGAAAACCATTTTGATAGAAACACTGGCGCTAACCGACGACTTGGAACTTGTAAAGGATTTGTCGCTCGAACATCTGTCATCCCCCCGCATTGTTTGGTATTGGGTGAACTTTTATGCTCCGACTCTGGAGGAGACACGGCTTTTGAATACATATTTTCATTTTCACCCGCTCGCGATTGAAGACTGTCTTCACGCTTTACAGCGTCCGAAGGTCGATTATTATGGTGAGTATAATTTTTTTGTGCTTCATGCGCTTAATCAGGATACGTTAGACCCGGAAGAAGTAGATATGTTTGTCGGAAAAGATTTTATTGTCACGTTTCATACGGCTTCACTGCATGAAATCCGGGAAGTGAAAGAGAAGCTGATTTCTAAGCAGGAGGCTTGGGCGGAGGGGCCAGGGTATGTTGCTTATTTGTTGATTGACAAACTGGTGGACTATTATTTTCCTGCTGTTTATGAAATTGAGGATAATTTAAATGAACTCGACATCACAATGAAAGAAAATTTCAGCCGGAAGTTAATGGATGAAGTGTTCGAGATTCGAGGCGATTTGATTAAATTGAGGCGCATCATTAGCTCTATGCGCGATTTGCTGTACCGGATTTTAAATTCGGAACGCCTTCGCGAATTTAAAGAGTCGCAAGTATATTTTACCGACGTATACGATCACTTGCTTCGCCTGTCAGAAATTGTGGATGCGAGCCGCGACATTACAGCGGATATGCGGGATAGTTATATTTCTTTTACTTCGCACCGTATGAATAATATTATGGTCACTCTTACCATTATTTCGTCTATTTTTATTCCGCTTACGTTTATTGTCGGGGTGTATGGCATGAACTTTGAGTATATGCCTGAACTTAAGTGGAAATACGGGTATTTTTTGGTATGGGGTGTTATGATTGCGGTAGCCGGTTCCCTGATTTGGTGGTTCCACCGCAAAGGTTGGTTTGATATGTGAAGGTTTCATTTCCAATTTTTTGATATAGTTTTTTTATAAAGAATATTATGATATAATTTCATTTCTAAAAACTTGTTTTCGTTATATATGTAGCAGAGAAAAAATAAGGGGAGAGTTGAGAGGGAGAATGAAGCAGTCAGAGCAATGGACATCGAAGTTGGGATTCATTTTGGCGGCTGCCGGTTCGGCGATTGGTCTTGGCGCTATTTGGAAATTTCCTTATGTCACTGGGACGAGCGGAGGTGGCGCGTTTTTTGTTTTGTTTCTTTTATTTACGGTACTCGTCGGTTTGCCACTTTTGCTTGGTGAGTTTGTCATTGGCCGCAGCACGCAGCAGGAAGCGATTACGGCCTATAAAACGATTGCACCCGGGACAGGTTGGCATTGGATTGGCCGGCTTGGCGTTGTGACGTGTTTCATTCTACTATCTTTCTACAGCGTAGTAGGCGGTTGGATTGTATTGTACTTGTTCCGCAGTGTAACAGGTCAGTTAATTGATGTAGAAGGCGGTTATGAAAAGCTGTTCGAAACCGTTATTGCCGATCCGGTCATGACGGTCGGTGCGCAGTTTGTTTTTATGCTGTTCACGATTTTTGTCGTAGCCCGGGGCGTGCAGGACGGGATTGAAAAAGCAAATAAGTATATGATGCCGGCTTTGTTTCTCTTGTTCCTCGTGCTGATTATTCGCTCTTTGACACTGGATGGCGCGATGAAAGGTATAACGTTTTTCCTGCGGCCTGACTTTTCGAAGCTGACTTCGGAAGCGGTGTTGTATGCGCTGGGGCAATCGTTCTTTTCGCTAAGTGTTGGTGTGTCGGTTATGGTTACGTACAGTTCGTATCTCGCCCAAAACGAGAGTTTGCCGCGTTCAGCAGCGTCTATCGTCGGTCTGAATCTGTTGATTTCCCTGCTTGCAGGATTGGCAATTTTTCCGGCAGTGTTCTCGTTAGGTGTAGAGCCGACGGCAGGGCCTGGATTGCTCTTTATGGTGCTTCCGTCGGTATTTTCGAAAATTCCGCTGGGTGGCTTATTTTTAACCATTTTCCTTGTACTGTTTTTGTTTGCAACACTGACATCTGCATTTTCCATGCTGGAAATTATCGTCGCTTCACTGGTAAAAGGCGATATGACAAAGCGTAAAAAGATAGCTTGGCTTACCGGTCTGCTGATTTTTGTGGCAGGTGTTCCTTCAGCGTTGTCTTACGGCGTATTAAGTGAATGGACGATATTTGGCAAGAGTATTTTTGATGCTGCTGATTTTCTTGTAAGCAACATTCTGATGCCGCTTGGCGCGTTGCTGATTGCTATTTTTGTACCGCTGAAGATGAAGAGGGATATGCTGCTCAAAGAAATCAGTATGGGTTCAACGAACGGACGGCGTTTTTTCGCCGTATGGCTTATGCTTTTGCGTTATGTGGCGCCGATTGTCATCATAATTGTCTTTATGGATGTGTTAGACGTTATATAAACGTAGAATGAAATATTCATGTTTGAGTTCGGATATTTCCGGGAAAATAATAAGGGGAACAAGATACTTTAAAATTGAAGGGGGAATATTGCTATGCCATTTCTTCCAGGCGATCGTTTGCGTAATTTTGATATGCTGAAGCGAGAGTTCATGAACATGTTTCCCGATTTATTGTCCGAATTTAATCTTTATTCGCTGCGCATCGACGTGTATGAGACGGAAACACACGTGGTGGCGTCCTGCGAGATTCCTGGTATTGCCAACAAAGAAGATATCGACATTCAGATTGACGATAACGCGTTGACGATTAGCGGTACGGTAAATAAAGGACATGAAGTGCAAGAGGAGCAACTTTACCGCAGGGAGCGCTTTTCGGGCCGGTTCGATCGAACCGTAATGTTGCCAGCGTCTGTTATCGCCGAAGAATCGAAAGCGAGCTATAAAAATGGTATCCTTGAAATTCGGATGCCGAAGGCGAATTCAAGTCGCAAGAAAAAAGTGAACATCGACTTTCTGTAAGCGTGATGATGGGGAAATATACAGAAGGAAAGGGAGTCTCACAGAGGCTCCTTTCTTACTTTTCAAGGAAAAGGAGGATGGTTTGTTGGAAGAGGTAAACGGACAACAGCTCAAGTATCGTTGCGCAGACATTAGGGCATCGTTCGCCGTTTATTTTTATACGCCGCTATGTGGCACGTGCAGGGTCGCTGAAAAAATGTTGCAGGTAGTGGAAGCGACGCTGCCTGACTTGCCGCTTTACAAAAGCAATATTAACTTTATGTCGGAGCTGGCATTTGAATGGGAGATCAAAAGCGTGCCTTGTTTAATTTTCGTGGAACATGGAAAAGTGGCGCGCAAGCTGTATGCTATGCGTTCAGTGTCTGATTTGTATGAAGCATTAAAACCATTGCTTAATAAGGAAGCAGGAAAAGAACAAAAGGAATAATTTTTGGAAATCATCTGCTTGCATGAAAGCGTTAAACATAGTATGCTAAAACCGTTCGTTTGATAGATAACATATATATATATAATGTTTTAGTTTTTTAGTAAAATACTTATCCGAGATAGGAGAAATATCAAAGTGATGGGTACAGTTTAGAGGAGAAGAGGAGAGAGCAGAATGAGTAAACATACGCAATGGACATCGAGACTCGGGTTTATTCTGGCGGCTGCCGGTTCGGCAATCGGTCTCGGCGCCATCTGGAAGTTTCCTTATATGACCGGAACGGGAGGAGGCGGCGCATTTTTTGTTGTATTCCTCCTGTTTACCGTATTCATTGGAATGCCGCTATTGCTTGCGGAATTTATTATCGGGCGCAGCACGCAGAAAGAAGCGGTTAGTGCGTATAAAGCGCTTGTTCCTGGAACAGCCTGGCCGTGGCTCGGCCGGCTTGGCGTTTTGACGTGCTTTATTGTACTGTCATTTTACAGCGTAGTCGGTGGTTGGATTTTGCTGTATTTATTGCGTGGCGTTAGCGGACAACTGTGGGAAAGCGGTGTAACGTATGAACGGTTATTTGAGCAAATGATCGCTAATCCGTACGAAACTGTTGGGGCTCAGTTCGTGTTTTTGCTGTATGTGATATATGTGGTGGCCCGAGGCGTGCAGGACGGGATTGAGAAAGCGAATAAGTATATGATGCCAGCGCTGTTTTTGCTGTTTATCGCATTGATTATCCGTGCGTTGACGCTGGACGGAGCATGGGAAGGCGTTGTATTTTTTCTGAAGCCTGACTTTTCGGAACTGACGTCGGAAGCTGTGCTGTATGCGATGGGGCAATCGTTTTTCTCACTAACTGTGGGCGCTTCGGTTATGGTTACGTACAGTTCATATTTATCAAAACGGGAGAGCTTGACGAAATCAGCGACATCTATTGTAAGCTTGACGGTGCTTATTTCTTTTTTAGCCGGCTTGGCGATTTTTCCGGCGGTATTCTCGCTCGGACTTGAACCGACGGAAGGTCCCGGCCTTTTATTTATTGTTCTTCCATCTGTATTTAGCAAGATACCATTTGGCGAACTATTTTTTGTAATTTTTCTTTTGTTGTTTTTGTTTGCGGCGCTGACGTCTGCTTTTTCCATGCTGGAGATCATTGTAGCCGCATGGACAGGAGGCCGGCAAGAAAAACGGAAGAAAGTTGCTGTGTTCGCCGGGCTCCTTGTATTTCTTGTAGGTATTCCATCCGCGCTGTCATTTGGTGTTATGAGCGATGTGACATGGTTTGGGAAGACGGTGTTTGACATTGCGGATTACGCAGTGAGCAATGTAATGCTTCCCCTGGGCGCGTTATTGATTGCGATTTTTACGCCGTGGAAAATGTCGAAAGAAACATTGAAGCGCGAATTGAGCATAGGCACGAGCCATGGGGAAACATGGTTCGCTGCGTGGTTCCTTTTTATTCGTTATGTGGCCCCGGTTGCAATTGTCATTGTTTTTCTTGATGTAACTGGAATTATATAAAGACAGGAAGCAAGAAGTGAGAATGTAGAGAGGAAGAGGGGCAGGGGAGTTGCCCCCGCCCTCGCTCCTTATTTTTTCGCTTATGCCCGGCGAAGGCTGCCGAGCTCATTTACGATGGCCTCCATTTCGCTGATGCTGAACGAATCTTTTTTCATTACCATTTCATAAATGTCGCGCAGTTCTTCATATTTTTCCTCATCAAAATGGGAAGAGCGAATGGCTGCTGCGTTAACAACCCGCAGTTTGTTTTTAATCCCTTCAATCATAAACTCTATATTTTCTGTTGACTTTTTCGATAAATCCACTTTTTTCATCCTTTCCATCTTCGGATTTTATTGATTGTAACACGTTTCTTTTGAAATTTGGTGATTGATTGCATATTTCGTGTCATGGGAATATTATACTTGGGTCTATTTTATTCTATTTGAGGGAACTTTCCATTATTAAAACAAGAGATATTTCTAAAAATATAAAATTTTATCTTTGCAATCGTGATGGTTATAATAAAGCTAAGATGAATTTTGAGTGAGGGAGAGGAATCTCATGGCAGACAAACATACGATTGCAGCCGAAGAATTTGCGGCGCAGTATAAAGCGGGAAAATTGGATGAAGCGTACATTATGGATGTCCGTGAGCCGTATGAATGGGAGGCCGGTCATCTTGATAAGGCGCATCATGTCCCGATGAATACGGTTCCAGAACGTCTTGCAGAACTGAATAAAACAGAAACGATGTATATTGTTTGCGCACATGGTGTGCGCAGCTGGCATGTAACGCAGTATTTGCTAGGAAATGGCTTTGAACATGTAATCAACGTCGAAGGTGGAATGGCGGAAATTGAACAGTATTTAAAATAAAAAGAAAGCCGGGCTATGGACATATTCTCCCCTTCTTCTCAGGCGATGCTGCCTTTAAAGAATTTTTCTTTCAAGTAAAAAAGGCAACCAAGCCTCAGGAAGAAGGAGAGATTTGTCAACATTACAGAGATGTTTCGTCTAAACATTTTTTGATTAATTTTATAGCAGGATTGTTATCGCTTTGTTTTTGCTATTTCAGAATGAAGAAATAAAATACGACTGCTAACGCAAAACGATAAATGGCAAATGGTGTAAGACTGACTCTTTCCAGCAGTTTGAGGAAAGAGACAATCGCTAGCATCGCCACTACCATAGCGGTAATAAATCCTGTGGCAAAGAAGCCGAAATCGCTGACGGACAGGTAGTCCCAGCTTTTGATCAAATCCAGACCAGTTGCGCCCATCATGACCGGAATAGCCAGAATGAATGTAAACTCGGCTGCCGCTTTATGGCTTGTTCCAAGCAAAATACCGCCAGCAATGGTTGCTCCGGAGCGGGAAAAGCCGGGCCATAACGCCAAGCACTGGAACAAGCCAATGCCGAAAGCCTGCCGGTAGCTAATGTCATCCACCGTTCTTGCTGTCGCGCGAGGCTGAAGCTTTTCCGCTGCGATCATTAAAATGCCTCCGATAATAAGGCTAAGCAGCACCGTCCAGGCAGAAAACAGCTTTTCTTTAATGAAATCATGCAGCAAAACCCCGGCAATTCCCGCGGGAAGAATACCGATAATGATATGTAGCAGGTTGAGCTGTGGACCTAATGCATGTCTTCTGCTGATCCCTAGCAATCCTAAAATTCTCTTCCAGAATAGAAGCAGAACGGCACAAATCGAACCAAGCTGGATAACAATCGCGAATGTTTTCCATTTTTCCTCGGTCGCTCCCAGTAGGGTTTCAGTCAAAATTAAGTGACCTGTGGAAGATACCGGCAGAAATTCTGTCAGTCCCTCCACAATGCCCAGAATGATAGCTGTTACATATTCTCCCATATGTATCCTCCAAATGTTTCTCCAATTTTTATTGAATGGTTCAACAGAGATTATTATATAATTGAAGCGGGATAGTCACCACCTTTTTTCAAAAAATAAGCGTTTCTGCGGGATGTGAAGATAAGTACATAAGAGGAGTCTTAGAAAAGAAGTGTATTATAAATCCGTCAACAGGCCCAAAGTATAACTTTGCATTTGAGGAATATACACTACAACATTTAGACTTGAATTTGCTATGCTTATTTTGGACAAATGGCTTATTTCACTCTATAGAACTAATCTTTATTTCGGCGCAGCTGAAGGAAGGTGCCGGTAGCTGTTACGATGAGTTCGCCGCGGTCATTATGCACATGGCATGCCATCTGCCAGATGTCCTGCGCTTGGTGAATGACACGTGCAGTTGCCGTTAATTTTTTGCCGGTTCCTGCCTTATGATAACGAACGTTCATTTCGAGTGTCACGAACTTGTCTTTATCGGAAATTCGTTTTTCTAACATCCATCCCATTGCCATATCTGCCAGCGTGGCAGTAATTCCGCCATAGACGATTCGGTACGGATTTAATATTTGCCGGCTAATAGGCATGGAGCAGACGAATTCGTCCGGCTGTTCACTTTTTTCTTCTGTTACACCAAGGAAATTTCCGAGAAATGGATACCTATTTTCTTTCATGATAGAAAGTGCGTTCAACGTTTGGATGATTGCTTTCAGTTCACGTTCTGACAGACCTTCGATTGCTTTGATTACTTCTTGCTTTGTCATCATCTTCCCCTATTTTCTTCAATTGACCTTTTTTATCGCAAATGTTTTCTTCCTGACACATTGTCATATCTTCGATTTGAATGGTTGTATGAGAGATATGAAACCTTTCCCTGAATATCTGATTGGCGGTACGCAGCACATCGCCGCCCTGCGCGAGATTGCGCACGACAATATGACAGCTGAGCGCTGGAAAACCAGATGTCACAGTCCAGACATGCAGATCGTGCACTTCTACTACTCCTTCCAGCGCGAGCACGGCGCACCGCATTTCTTCTACATCCATTCCTGCTGGCACACCTTCCATTAATACATTAACAGAATCGCGGATGATGCGCCAGGTGGACACTAGTATGAGCACGGCCACAATTATACTTGCAATGGGATCGGCAATTGTCCAGCCAAATAGCCAGATAAGAAGTCCAGCCATGATGGCTCCGACCGAACCGAGCATATCGCCGAGTACATGCAGAAACGCGCTGCGTACATTTAAGTTTTTAGAGGTATCGCCGCCCCGCATCAAAATCCAAGCCGCGGCAATATTGATGAGAAGACCGAATGCAGCAATCGTCATCATGCTGATGCTGGCGACTGGTTGTGGCGAGAATAGGCGATCGTACGCTTCGATAAAGATGTATAAGGAGATAATGATAAGTGTGATACCATTTAGCAAAGCGGCCAGAATTTCCGTCCGTTTATAGCCGTATGTTTTTGTCGCGGTGGTTGGCTTGGTGGCGAGACGCATAGCGAATAGACTTAAAAATAGGGAAGCAGCGTCGCTTAGCATATGCCCGGCATCGGAAATAAGTGCAAGGCTGTTGCTGAGGAGGCCGCCGAAAAACTCGACAATCATAAAGCCGGTAATTAGAATGAAAGCAAGAAACAATGACGTATGATTGGCATTTCCGTCGTGGTGGTGATGGCCGTGTCCGTGGTAGGAGTGCCCATGATCATGGTGTCCGCCCATAAAGAATCCTCCTATATTTTTGGTATTTTCAGTATATGCTTCCCAAAATTAAATTCAAGTATTCTTTTGAATATTTGCTTATTTGTGTATTTCGTTTAGTATAGAGAGGATAGTGGAAAGTAAATGGCCCGCCATTCGCAGTCTGCGAACGGCGGGCCGTTGCCCGTTATAGAGTTCCATTTTTCCGGCGCTTGCTTTTTAACATAAAGCCGAAGCCAATAATAAAGATAGCAGCTATAAAGAAAACGCCTGCCATCAGAGCGCTTCGTTCTCCGACTGAAATTCCGACTCCTATAAAGCATATGACGGCCAAAACCGCCAGCAGAAGCGACTGTTTTTGATGTTTGGTCATTCGCTTTTCACCTCAAGGAAGATTATACTACATAAGAAAGAGGAAGTCTTAATTAGATTAAGAGGTTAAGCGTTGATAATTTTTTTCCGAGCTCTTCTCCAGTTTTGGCAAGCGCCGCATAATCAGATTCATCAACCGGCTGGGAAGGGTTAGTTATGACCATAATTTTTCCCAGCACCCTTTTTTCTCCGCGAATGGGAATTTGCATGATGGATTGGTGGGCGAGCGACACAGGAGCCAATTCATTGGAAGCAGCTTTCAACATCATATTTGCTCCCTCCTGAATATAGACGCCAATCCAGCCGAAGTGCGGAACACGCTTGAAGTTGGAAACGAGTTGTTTGTAAATTTCATCGGGGTCGTCGCTCCGATGAATGGTAACAAGTGTCTCCAACGAAGCGATGGCTGTTGAAGTCGCCATATGAATTCCCCCAGATACTATTCTTTGTCCTAACCATTGTATCAGATTTATGCATGAAAAGATTGTAGTAAGTTCAGGAAGAAATCCCTGGATACGTATAACAGACATGGCGTTTTAATTTTGTCTTGGGAGTATGGAGTTTGGATTAAACCTTTTAGGCGGATATAATGTACTATACAATTGCATATATAATTGAAAAAGGATGAGTTTTTGCATGAAAACGAAAAAAAGGAAGCAAACAGACGGTGCAGAACTGGATGTTGGCCGGGAAATACTTTTAACAATAAAGCGGATTGGGATTAACGGAGAAGGTATTGGTTATTATAAGAAAAAAGCGGTATTTGTGCCCGGCGCCTTGCCTGGGGAAGTCGTGGAGGCAAGCATTACGAAAGTACAATCTTCCTACGCGGAAGGAAAAATAAAAAAAATCAAACAAACATCAGAACTTCGCCAGACGCCATTCTGTCCGGTATATGACGAATGTGGTGGTTGCCAGCTGCAGCATATGACGTATGAAGGACAATTAAAAGCAAAAGAAGATATGGTGCGCGGCGCGTTTGAGCGGTATACGGAGATGAAAGAATTGCCGCTTCGTCCGATTCTGGGCATGGACGAGCCATGGAACTACCGAAACAAGGCGCAGTTGCAGGCCGGGATGAGGGATGGAAAAGTCATTATGGGATTGTATGCGGCGGATAGCCATCGACTTGTTGATATTGGTGATTGCCCGATTCAACATCCGGAAACGAATCGTATGATTTCCGCAGCCCGTGAAGCGCTTGAAAAGTTGAATATTCCAGTATATAACGAGCGAAAGCGAACTGGAGTTGTCCGGACGATTGTGGCGCGCGTTGGCTTTGAGACTGGCGAGCAACAGCTTATTCTTGTGACGGCAGAAGATAAGTTGCCCCGCACAAAGGAACTGATTGCGGAGCTCAGGATGCGTTTGCCACGGTTGACAAGCATTAGCCAGAATATTAATAAGCGGAAGACTCCCCTAATTTTTGGCGACAAGACGATTACGCTCTGGGGAAAAGAGGCGATTGACGAGTCGCTGGGGAATGTAAAGTTCTCGCTGTCACCGCGTGCGTTCTTCCAATTGAATCCGTCCCAGACTGTGAAATTGTACAATGCTGTGAAAGAAGCAGCCGGTTTGACTGGCTCGGAGCTTGTAGTAGATGCGTACTGCGGTGTGGGCACGATTGCTCTCTGGTTGGCCCCGGATGCGCGAAAGGTGCGCGGTATTGAGGTGATTCCGGAAGCGGTGGCAGATGCGAAGCGGAACGCGGAAAAGAGCGGGATTACGAACGCGGAATTTTATGTTGGACAAGCGGAGAAATTGCTGCCACAGTGGGTCAAGCGGGGAGAACGTCCGGATGTAATTGTCGTTGATCCGCCGCGCGTTGGCTGTGACAAAGCGCTTTTAGACGCCATACTGAAAGCAAAGCCGAAGCGTTTTGTCTATGTATCGTGCAATCCGTCGACCCTGGCCAAAAACATAGCTGATTTATTAAAAGAGTACAAGCTGGAATGGGTACAGCCAGTGGATATGTTTCCACATACGGCGCATGTGGAGTGTGTCTCGAAGTTAATTCTAAAAATGTAGCCAATAAATAAACTTTTGCTATTCCAAATAAACTCCTGACAAAATCGAAATAAAGTCTTGCTTTTGGCACGGGAAAAGGATAGAGGGACAAGGGAAAAAACCAGTAATATCAAGCCCTTTCCCCTTATTCCTTATCAAAACATTATTTCGAAAAAAATAAAGTCCTGACAGAAAAAACGGGAATAAAAAATCGAAAAAAGCGGGATTTGTAGCAAGAGTTTATTTATACAGGCGACGGAAGAATGCGGGTTGGAGGGCGTTTTTTTGGCAAGAGTTTATTTATTCTGGACAAAAAAAAGAAGCAGGAAAAAATTAATAATTTCCTGCTTCTATTTAATTTTCGGGGCGGCAAACCGATAATGAATAATCGGCGTACCGTCCTCTTTTACCTCAATCCGATTAATAAGCCGATGCAGAATTTCTGATGTCAATTCATCGAAGTTGAGAAAGTGAAGTAATTCTTGTTTTAGTTTTTCAATGGTTTCAATCACATCTTCACTTTCCAGTAATGAAAGAAGTTGATTTTTCTTTTCCATTAATTCAGTTAGTTCTTTGTTATTTGCTTCAATACTATCTTGATATTCCTCATGGGTAATGATTCCATCAGCTAACAGGTTGATGTATTTTCTTTTTCGATTTTTTAGAACATCAATCTGTTTGTTAATCTTATCGATTTTCTTTTGATAACCAGCTTTTGAATATTTATATACATTCCAATTGACAGTTTAACAGCCAATACGACGTAGTGCTTGTTCTGGACAAGATTGTGTAAAGTCTAAAAATCGCTGAACCGCCTGTTCAATCTCCGATTGATTTTTGTGAAACATGTTTGAAATGACACTATCTTTAAGCCAGCGCCAAAGCTTTTCAATTGGATTTAGATTGGGTGAATACGGCGGCAAAAACAATAAGTAGAGTCTCTGATGATGCTCTTTTAGAAAAGGACGAAGGAGTTTGGCATGATGAATACGAGCATTATCGATGATCATAATGACCTTCTTGTTGGCATAGCGCTTCATCACTTTCTTCAAGAATTCCAGAAAAGAAGCAGCATTACAGGAATCTGCCGTTGTACAGAATATGTCGCCGGTTTGCGTATCTACGGTTCCGAATAAAGTCACCTGAGCGTGATGACCGTATGTTGGAATCTGCTTCTGTTCTCCTTTCGGAGACCATGTAGCCCGAAGGGCTTGATACGAGTGAACATGGGTCTCGTCTTGTGCAAGCAGTACCGTATTTTCGTCCATTACGTTTTTTTTATCATCTCTACCTGGTGTACAAACGCCTGCTGTTTCTCTTTGTTTGCTTTTGCCAATACATACGTTGTACGCTTCCAACGCAATCCTAAGCGATGAAGCATATCCGCGATACCGGAACGTGACATCGTAACAGAAAACCGTTCTTCGATCCATTTTTGAAGC
>NZ_FNDE01000021.1 GCF_900099925.1 Aneurinibacillus thermoaerophilus
ATGGGCTGCATGGAAGCTGCTATCTTCCAGCATGGGTTGTCAGAGAGAACAGCCTGCGGGTTAGAAGTACAAACGAGTACCAGGGAAACAGACTTACGAAGTAGTCAAAGCTACAGGAGGATAGAGAGTTTCCCTGAACGATCCTAAGAATCATTGTCCAGAGACATCATGAAAAGTCCAGTCCCATGATCTGGATGTGCGTGGTGTCCCCCTCCCCTTCTTTACAGTTACAGGGGAGGAAAATATATCTTGGTTTTTTGGTTAATAGTCTCTCGAATTCAACTGGAAATTCGTGATTTTGAGGGGCTTAAACATACTATACGAGGAGGGTTGCACATGGAACACGTAGCGGTTATCGGGGCAGGAAGCTGGGGAACCGCTCTTTCGACCGTACTTGCGGAAAACCACGAGCGCGTAGTTCTCTGGGCGCGACGGAAGGAATTAGCGCAAGAGATGAATGACATGCGGGAGAATAGGCGTTATTTGCCCGGCATTAGGCTTTCGGAAAACATTGTTGCTGACGCGTCCATTGAGCGTGCTGTGCAGGATAAGACGCTTATATTGCTCGTTGTCCCGTCTCATGCGATGCGAGAAACTGTCCGAAGCTTGGCGCCTTATTTGCGTAAGAATGCCATCCTTGTTCATGCGACTAAAGGTATGGAAATTGATTCATTAAAACGCATGAGCGAGGTCATCAAAGAAGAAGTACCGGAACATTTTCACGGGCGTATTGCTGTTTTGTCTGGTCCGAGTCACGCGGAAGAGGTTGGCCTTAAAGCGCCAACGACGGTCGTGGTTGCGTCAGAACGCATCCAAATAGCGGAAGAAGTGCAGGATGCGCTGATTACAAATCATTTTCGCGTCTATACGAACCCTGATGTGGTCGGTGTGGAGATAGGGGGAGCGCTGAAAAACATCATTGCGCTCGGCGCTGGAGTAAGCGACGGCTTGAACTTCGGCGACAACGCCAAGGCCGCCCTGCTGACGCGCGGACTTGCTGAAATTAGCCGCCTTGGAATTAAACTGGGGGCAAATCCGCTGACATTTACGGGACTTGCTGGTGTCGGAGATCTGGTTGTAACGGCTACAAGTCGGCACAGCCGTAATTGGCGGGCTGGAAATATGCTTGCGCAAGGTTTTACGCCGGATGAGATCATTTCGCGAATGGGCATGGTTGTAGAAGGCATTAAAACGACGCAGGCCGTTCATAGGCTGGCGCAGGAGCTAAAAGTGGAAATGCCTATTACGCGTGAGTTGCATGCGCTATTATTTGAAAATAAAGCGCCGCGCGAGGCTGTCCGCGATTTGATGGGCCGTGTGCGCCGCCATGAAACAGAAGAACTGGCGCTTAAATATTTTGAAAACCATTAACGAACGACATGTAAACCCGTCCTGCTGTGGAAGCCGCACTTTTTTCCTTTCTTGCTCATACACTGTTGTTGTATAGCGGAAGGAGGGAGATGACGGGTATGGCAAATATCCCGAAAAAATTTCTTGATAAATTACAGGCGAAGAACGTAGATACTTCTGAGTTGCAGAAATTGGCGGGTGGTGTGAAAAAAAGCGATTTGAACGATGAGCAGAAGCTTCGCCAGTTGATCCGCCAGCTAGCGGTCATTGCAAGCGTGTCCATAACGAAAGAGAAGGAAGATAAAATCATTTCGTATATTCGCAAGAACAATATTCAGGGCGGTGACATGAAGACGTTAACCAACTTGTTGAAAAATAAGCTGTAAACGATAAGAAATAGGCGTATGAGATGTTACAGGCTTGAAAAAACTAGCATAAAGTATAGCATGATTCACGAAAATAAGGGCTCTCGAAGACGACGCGAGGATACAGAAAAGGATAATGCCAACGGCATTATCCTTCTTTTTTGCTTAACAATAAAGTTCAGGAGGCTTATACTTAAGCCTCCTCGGATGACGCGGTTTCATCCATCTCCAGCAGTGCCTGCACGAGCGGGGAATTCAACAGAGAGATTACTTGGCGGAAATCGATATGATTCAGCGATTTGATAAATGAAAGCGGAGAACGGTCTATCGTTGTTCCGCTTTCCTGTTTCGCCTCCCGGAGCGTCGCTCTTTTGCGGTTATTTTCAACCCAGCGTTCGTACATGCTGATTAAATTTGTTAACGTGCTAAGCGTTTGTTCCAGCTCCGCCATTGTGCCCCGCATTTGGCTTGACCATTCCCGAACAGTGTTGATGGAAGAACGCATCTCTTTCGGGGATTTAGTCAAGAGAGAAGGAAAGTTTTTTAAAAAAGAGGCGGCGGCCCTCGTTTCCGCTTTTGTTGCGGTCGGAACGACGGCGACAGCCGTTTTTTTTGTTTGGGCGGATCCGTTTTTTTTGTGTTTTTTGTTGGCGGCCGCGCGTGTGGAACGCTTCGTGTAAGGACTTTGCCGCTTTTGACTGATCATGTTTGCGCCCCCTTTATCTTGTAGTCAACATTATAGTATGCGTCCATCCCGTGAGAGGTTCGATTGTCCCGGATTTGTGCTATAATGTGAATACATCTATTTGCAGGATAATTTTTGAAGAAAAAGGGGAGCTTGCATGCAGCTAATGTTTTATGCGCTTAGCGCGATCGGTTTGATGATTCTAGCGAGCGTTACTATTGTTGTTGCGCGTACAAGGAAGCGCCGCGTATGGCGTTTTTTGTTGTCGACTGTTGCGTACGCCAGTTTAGTCGCCTCTTTTTTCCTAATGGTTGCTGTGCTGATTACCTTTTAATTCTGCTTTATATGATTGGCTTTTATGTATTTATGAAGCGCAAACAATACAATGTACAACACGGTGAGCGAAATGCCCAACCAGAGCAGTGTCCGGGCTGTGTCTTCCGTCGAGGCAATCAGAAAGACCGGGACAAAAAACACGACGCCGAAAAAAAAGGTGCCTTCAAGAGCTACTTTGATCCATTCGCGGCTCATCAGCATGCTTTCATGCCTCCTATGAATCTTTTTCATGTCTTTACCTTTTCCTTTAAACGACAAAACAGCGTTGATATATCGGTTCAGGTTCATGTATATATAGTAAGTATGCCTGATGATATTGTTTTTATGTATTTTTATTTAGGAGTTGTTGTCATGCCGAAACTTACATTTATCCCGGTGAACAGGAGTGTGCAGGTGCGTATTGGGGAAACGATTCTGCGCGCCGCATCAAGGGCCCGGGTGGCTATTTCCCAGCGTTGCGGCGGCAAAGGTGCATGCATGATGTGCAAAGTGCAGGTAGCGGAAGGAAGCAAGGTTTCTTCGCCGAAAGAGCTGGAGAGGCGAATGATCGGTGCACAGAATCTAGCCCGAGGGATTCGCCTTGCCTGTCAGACGAGAGTGCAGGGTGAAACGCGGGTTCACCTTCCTGAAAGCCGGCTTGCGGCCGTTGTCCGGGCCCAGCTTGAGAAACAACGCCAGGAGTTAGATGAAGAATGAAAAAACGGAATTTTTCCCCATTTTTACAGGTGACAGGTTTGCTGTTCCTGTGTATGCTGGTGCTCGTGGGCTGCGTATATCCTAGGAGCAGGATGCTGCAAAATGCCGCTCCACCTGTCCAACAGATTAAAATGGTGCAGGATGCGGTGGATCAATACCAGAAAGATACAGGTGTGTTGCCTATCGTTACCAAACCGGCCGTGACGCCCGAATTTGAACGTTATCCGATAGACTTTTCCAGAATTGTGCCAAGATACATTCCATACATCCCCGGCGCCGCCTTTGAAGAGGGGGGGAATTACATGTTTGTGCTACTGAATGTGGAAACGAAGCCAGAAGTACGCCTTATCGATTTGACCGTTTCACAAGGTGTACAAAGCATACAACAAAAAGTTAGTCGTTATTTTTTGACCAAGAGGGAATTCCCGTTCGGACAAAAAGTAGCGGACGGCTACTATTTTATCGACTTCGGCAAGCTACATATGAATGAAGAAACGATTTTAAGCCATTTTAGCGGACAGCCGCTTCCGTATATCATCGATGAACGGGGGCGGGTCGGCGTCGATTATTCGATGGATTTGGCAATGGCACTAAAAAGCGCGCCAGATAAGCCGAAACCAGACGAGGACATCCGTTATATACTGCCTGACGTTTCACCGCTCGCACCAGTGAAATCGTTTCCGTATCGCTTAGTAAACGGAGAGCCGAAACTAGTGCGAATAAAATGATAAGAAATATGCACGTTGTTTCTTACCGCTTTATTTTTGGAATATCTTTCGTCTCCTCGCATATTTTTGTACAAAACAGGACAGGGCGGGGCACAGGCGAAAAGCGGGGGCCCCGGAGCGGCTCCCGCTTTTTTCACCTTGGTCGGGCCGTCAGACGGTCTATTTTTCCCGTCGCCCTCATAAGATGAGTAGTGGTCTTATAGTACAAGAAGTAGAAGGGAAAGAAATGCGAGGAGGTATCTAAGTGGAACGTGTAGATATTTTTAAAGACATTGCCGAGCGTACGGGGGGAGATATTTATATTGGTGTCGTCGGCCCTGTTCGCACTGGTAAATCGACATTCATCAAACGTTTTATGGAAGCGATCGTCATTCCGAACATCCCATTCGAAGCGGAGCGGGTTCGTGCTGTTGACGAGTTGCCGCAGAGCGCCGCAGGCAGGACCATCATGACAACCGAACCGAAGTTCGTACCGAACAACGCGGTCGCTATTCATGTCGCCGACGGCCTGGATATTAACGTGCGCCTTGTGGATTGCGTTGGCTATACGGTGGCAGGCGCACGCGGTTACGAAGATGAAAACGGTCCTCGTATGGTAACGACGCCGTGGTATGATGAACCGGTACCGTTTGAAGAAGCGGCAGAATTAGGTACGCGCAAAGTTATTCAGGAACATTCTACGATTGGCGTCGTCATTACCACGGACGGAACGATCGCTGAAATTCCGCGCGCCGAGTACAAAGAAGCAGAAGAGCGTGTCGTAAACGAACTTAAAGAAGTCGGTAAGCCATTTGTTATTATTATAAACTCTACTCATCCGGGACGCCCGGAAACGCTTGCGTTGCGGGCAGAATTGGAAGAGAAATACGATGTGCCTGTACTGGTGATGAGCGTCGATTCCATGGATGAGCGCGAAGGAATCGCTGTCCTGCGTGAAGTGTTATTCGAATTCCCGGTTCACGAAGTAAACGTAAATTTGCCTTCCTGGGTAATGGTGCTACATGAAGACCACTGGTTGCGCGAGAATTTTGAGGAAGCGGTGCGCGAAACGGTTAAGGATATCCGCCGTTTACGCGATGTTGACCGGGTTGTCGGATATTTTGGTGAATATGAATTTATTGAGCGTGCCGCTTTGGCGGATATGAATATGGGGCAAGGGATTGCTGAGATTGATTTGTATGCCAACGATGAATTGTACGATCAAATTTTGATGGAAATTGTTGGGGTGGAAATCCGGGGCAAAGATCATTTGCTTCAATTGATGCAGGAGTTTAGCCTTGCGAAGAAAGAGTATGACAAAATTTCGGGTGCGTTGAATATGGTGCGCCAGACGGGATACGGCATCGCACCGCCTTCGCTTGAAGAAATGAAGCTTGACGAGCCTGAAATTATCCGCCATGGTTCCCGTTTCGGTGTGCGTTTGAAAGCGACCGCTCCCTCCATTCATATGATTCGCGTTGATGTGGAATCAGAGTTTGCGCCGATTATAGGCACTGAGAAACAGAGTGAGGAGTTAGTCCGGTACCTTATGCAGGATTTCGAAGAAAATCCGCTCAGCATTTGGAACTCCGACATTTTCGGACGTTCTCTTAATTCGATCGTCAATGAAGGCATTTCTGCCAAGCTATCAATGATGCCGGACAATGCACGATACAAGCTGCAGGAAACGCTGGAGCGCATTATTAACGAAGGTTCAGGCGGATTGATTGCTATCATTTTATAAGCTTTATCTTCGCGGCTATGTTATTCAGCTGCACCCCATCAGCCAAAAAATGTTTAAAAGCAACGACTGACTGTGCGTAAAAAATAGGGAAAAGGGCAAGAACACCGGCTTCTCCTGACAGGCAGAAGCCTTTTTCCTTTTTGTAGCCTGATTCGTTACCATATGGTCCCGGGGCCATAGATTGGGGAAAATCCCTTGAATTACAGTGCTTTCTATATTAATATTAGCTTGTCTACATCTAAAAACATTTGGATTGTGTATATTTATTCAGTATTTGGTTAACAACGTATAACAAGATGCTCCCGTTGGGAGGAGGTGAAAGACATGAACAAAACAGAATTAATTGCGAAAGTGTCCGAAATGGCAGAACTTACGAAGAAAGATGCAACAAAAGCGGTAGACGCCGTGTTTGATGCGATCACGGAAGCGCTGAAAAACGGGGAGAAAGTACAACTGATCGGATTTGGAAACTTTGAAGTGCGCGAGCGTGCAGCACGCAAGGGTCGCAATCCGCAGACTGGCGAAGAAATTGAGATCGCTGCTAGCAAGGTGCCTGCTTTCAAGCCGGGCAAAGCATTGAAGGAAGATATTCAATAGCGGCGTACATATCGCCATTGGGTCGAATTTATTTTATTCATGGCAAAACGAAGGGAGAGCTGTACGTGGGTACAGCTCTTTTCCTATTTTTCGATAGGTTGCCTCTAGTTTGCCCACAGATAGCGGAGCGAGCTGTGTTTAAAATATTCATCTTTGACGCACGTTAAGATAGAGGTGAATGTGTCATGAACAAAATAAAAACGATGTACTGGCTATGGCTGCTTCCGTTAGCTTTGGTTATTGCGCTGGTATATATCGGCTTCTGGCTATATAGATAATCATTGACAGCGCTTCCTTTTTGCGCGATAGTTAAATCCGTAGCCATCTACACGCAAAAGTAAAGAGGGGGAGCGTTTATGAACGGAACAGGTAATGATTTTATCGTAATTAAAGCTTTAGAGAACGGCGTAAACGTTATTGGATTGACGCGTGGAGAATCGACGAGATTTCACCACTCCGAAAAATTGGATAAAGGCGAAATTATGATCGCTCAGTTCACCGAGCATACGTCAGCCATTAAAGTGCGTGGAAAAGCGATTATCCAGACGAGCAACGGCACAATTGACACATTGGTGGACGAATAAAAGAAAAAACAAGCAGGTACCTGCTTGTTTTTTCTTAAGGATGCGAACGCTGCATCACGCTTTGAAAGCGCAATGTATCATGATAAAGGGGGACGTAAGAAACATGCTTACAATTATAAGACAAGAATTATATAATAGCATAGTGTAGTGCGATAGAAATATGATATACTTTATAAGTATGTTTTCAGCGAGCGTGGAACGTTTTGTTGGGGGATGAACGGATGAACCTTTTGCGACATGACTTTCAAGAAGAAATAAAAGAAATTTTGCGGCAGATTAAAGAAAATGCTGAGCAACGCATTCTCTACCAATACATTGATAATCCGCCCATTTCGCAGCTCCGCGTATGCCTGCTGTATCTTTTTTTACGGCAGTGCGGCGTGCGGGCGTCTGCCATTCGTAGGTATGTTGTTACGGCGATGCTGATTCAACTCGGGCTGGACAGTCACGAACAGGTAAGCCTTGAGAAGGAAGATACGCCGTTGGGGGTACGGACGCGTCAGCTAACCGTGCTTGCCGGAGCTTATTTCAGCAGCCGCTATTATTATTTGCTTGCAGAAATGGAGGATGTACGTGCGATTGGTCAACTGGCGCGGAGTATTCAGGAGATCAACGAGTGGAAAATCAATCTGTACTGGGAAAATGGCTGGACAGCTGAGCAGTATTTACGGCGGAAAGTGGACATTGAATCATCACTGCTTAAATCTTTTGGAAAAGCATACGGCGGGGAGAAAGCAGACGTATGGGTGAACATTTTTTCACAGATGATTTTAGTAGAGCAATTGCTCGGGGAGTATAAAGCCTGTCGTTGGGAAGAAGGGGCAGGGACGTATTTTCGGCTGTTGAGCAAGGAAGAGGGAACACACAATGCGTACCAATCTATGCTGCAGTATATTCACAAAGCGTTGCACCAATGCCGCAAACTCAGCGCACTTTTGGATGATGAGGAAGGACGCGTCGAGCTGAAGCATCTTATCGATCGGTGCGTCGAAGAATTGGACAACCAGAAAGTAAGGGCAGAGGAGATGTAACCATGCGCGAAAAATTGCAGGGGGAAGAGAAAGCGGAGTATGTTCGCTCAGTGTTCGAATCGATCGCCAAAGAATACGACCGGATGAACTCTGTGATCAGCTTCGGGCGCCACGTTGCTTGGCGCGAGTACACGAATAAGCGGATGGGTGTGCGCCCGGGGCAGAGCGCCATTGATTTATGCTGCGGTACATGCGATTGGACCATTAGTCTCGCGGAAGCAGTCGGCCCAACAGGAACAGTGGTCGGCCTTGACTTTAGTCAGAATATGCTTGATGTCGGAGCGGAAAAAATTCGTGCCAAAGGTCTAAAACAAATTACGTTGGTTAACGGCGACGCAATGTGTATTCCGTATCCGGATCATTCATTCGATTATGCGACGATCGGATTCGCGTTGCGTAACGTTCCTGATTACAAGCAGGTTCTCCGCGAAATGATGCGGGTGGTCAAGCCTGGGGGACAGGTAGTTTCGCTTGAAGTGAGCAAGCCGCCGTTCATTCCTTATCGTAAGCTGTTCTTTTTTTATTTTTATAATATCTTGCCGCTCATTGCTCGGTTTGTAGTGGGCAAGTATGAAGAATACAGCTGGCTGCCGCAGTCGCTGACTAACTTTCCTGACAGCAAAGAGCTTGCAGACACATTCCGGGAGATCGGGCTGGAAAACGTACAGACCAAACTGTTCGTTGGCGGGGTTTCCGCGCTGCATATCGGATACAAAAAGCAGGTGGATAAGCCATGAGAAAACTGAAGATTATTCTGGAAATGATTAAGTTTGAACATACGGTTTTCGCGCTTCCGTTTGCGTTTATGGGTGCGATCCTTGGCAGCTTTATCGTAAACGGTACGTGGCCGACGTGGTGGCAGATTTTCTGGATTATTGTGGCGATGGTGGGCGCGCGCAGCGCGGCGATGGCGCTGAACCGTTTGATCGACCGTCATATTGATGCCGAAAATCCAAGAACAGCGATGCGGGCGATCCCAGCAGGACTGATAAAAGAAAAAGAAGTTGTGCTTTTTATCCTCGGTTCATTTATTTTGCTGTTTATTGCCGCGTTTCAGCTGAATATGCTCGCAGTGAAACTGTTGCCGATCGCCGTCTTTTTTCTGGTGTTTTATTCGTACACAAAGCGCTTTACATGGGCATGTCATCTCGTGCTTGGCATCGCCATCGGCCTTGCGCCGCTTGGCGGATGGGTAGCGACGACAGGACAGGTAGACTGGATGGGCATGCTGCTGTTTGTATCTGTCGCGCTTTGGACGGCCGGATTTGATGTGATTTATGCTTGCCAGGACGCCGATTTTGATAGAAAGCGCGGCTTGTATTCCATTCCGAGTTATTTTGGCATCTCTAAAGCGTTGAAACTTGCACGCCTGTTTCATCTGATTACGATGGCCGGATTTGTCGTGCTTTATTTTATTACCAGTTTGCACATATGGTTTGCGGTCGGCATTATCATTGCGGCGCTTATTCTTATTTATGAACACCGCCTAGTGTCGCCGAATGATCTGTCCAAGCTAAATACAGCTTTCTTCACGATGAATGGAATTTTGAGCGTGGTCGTATTTTCTTTCACGCTGCTGGACTTGGTGATGAGATGAGAAAAATTGTTGTTGTCGGAATTACCGGCGCGAGCGGCGCGGTGTACGGAGTGCGACTTGTACAGCAGCTGCTTGACGCTGATTGTAAAGTACACTTGATTGTAACGGAAGCTGGCTGGCAAGTGTTCCGGGAAGAATTGGACTGGGATACGAGCGATCGGGAGGCGGTGATTCGGAAGTATTTTTCACACGGGCAAGGAGAGCTTTATTACCATACGTTGCGCGATTTCACGGCGCCTGTAGCGAGCGGTTCGTATCTTAGTGACGCCATGGTGATTATTCCTTGTTCAATGGGAACGTTGTCTGGTATCGCGCACGGTGCATCTGGCAATTTGCTAGAGCGCACCGCGGATGTGATGCTTAAAGAGGGGAGAAAGCTGGTAGTAGTGCCGCGCGAAACGCCGCTTAACGTTATTCAATTGGAGAATATGACGAAGTTGGCGCGGGCTGGAGCGCGCATTGTACCTGCCATGCCCGGGTATTATCACAAGCCGAAAACAATGGATGATCTGATCGACTTCGTGGTGGGAAAAGTATTGGACACTCTAGATGTGCCGCACCAATTATTCCGCCGTTGGGGAGAGTGAGACTATGTCTTCAATAAAAATTGGCAAAATCACATTCAGTAATATTATGCCTATTTATCACTTTTTTCGTATGGATCAATTTGATGAGCATCAAGTAGAATTTATTTCCCAGGTGCCAACGCAGCTGAATCGCGGCATGGCTGAGGGCACGATTGATATGGGACCGATTTCGTCGTTTGAATACGGGCGGAACTATAAGGAGTATGAGGTATTGCCCGGTTTGTCTATCAGTTCGCTCGGCAAGGTACGTTCTATTTTTCTGTTTTCGCGTAAACCGATTGAAGAGTTGAAAGAAGCGAAAATTGCGCTAACGGACAAATCCGCTACATCTATCAATTTGCTTCGCATTATTATGGAGAAATTTTATCAAGCATCGCCAGCGTATGAGACGATGCCAGCCAATTTCGAGAAGATGATGGCGACGGCAGATGCTGCATTGTTAATCGGGGATGATGCGCTGCTTGCTTCTTGGAACAATCACGGCTATTATATGTATGATCTTGGAGAGTTATGGTACCAGCATACAGGGCTTTGGATGGTGTTTGCTGTTTGGGCGGTGCGCCGCGAGGTTACGCGCGGCAAGCCTGAACTTTTGCGCAGTATTCATAACGAGTTTTTACATAGCAAAAAGAAAGGTCTCGCAGAATTGGATGCTGTGGTAGCGCAGGCCAAAAAAGAGTTCGGTGCCACGGCGGAGTTCTGGAAAGTATATTATACGGGGCTGTCGTATGACTTTACCTTGGAACACAAGAAAGGGTTGGAATATTATTATGCGTGCGCGGCGGACCTCGGACTTTTGAAAGAACCCGCTAAAGTAGATGTTTGGAACACCGATTCCAATAAGTCGGCTGTGTAGGATAAGGAAGAGAAGAACCAGTTGGGTGGAGCGTAATGAAACTAACGGATATTTTTTGGCCTTTTCGGTCGGACATGGATTATATTGAACGCGAGCTGGATCGGGCGATTGATACGAAAGAGCCTGTGCTCCAGAAAACTTCTAGCCATTTGCTCAAAGCGGGAGGGAAACGTATCCGCCCTGTCTTTGTGCTGCTAGGGGGGAAATTTGGCAACTATGATATTGAGCGACTGAAACATGTAGCCGTGTCGCTCGAATTGATTCATATGGCGTCGCTCGTACATGATGATGTGATTGACGATGCCGAACTTCGACGCGGTAAAATGACGGTTAAGTCCAAATGGGACAACCGAATTGCGATGTACACAGGCGATTATATTTTCGCTCGCGCGCTTATGATTGCGACCGAGTTGTCCAATCCGCAAATTCATAAAATTTTGTCGCGTGCTATCGTTGATTTGTGTACCGGGGAAATTGAACAAATCCGCGATTTGCATAACTGGAATCAAAGTTTGCGCAACTATTTGCGTCGGATTAAGAGGAAAACAGCGTTGCTTATTGCTATAAGTTGTCAGCTAGGCGCGCTGGCGGCGGATGCGACGCCCGATGTGGTACACCGTCTTTATGTTTATGGCTATAACGTAGGAATGGCTTTTCAAATTACCGATGATATTCTCGATTTCATCGGTGATGAAAAGAAACTTGGCAAGCCGGCGGGCAGCGATTTACGGCAAGGCAATATCACATTGCCGGCTCTATATATGTACCATGTCAGTCCTGACGCTCGGTGCTTCCGTGAATTAGTAAAAGAAAACAGGGTAGATGAGATGATTCGGGTTATTCGGGAGAGCGAAGGAATTCAGGTAGCGCGCAGATTGGCGGAACGTTATCTGACACGGGCGGCTCAGGCATTGACTCCTTTACCAGATAATAAAAGCAAAGATGCGCTTTTAAAGATCGCGCGTTTTATCGGAGAGCGGCAATTTTAGCATACGCATCGGGAAGCCTATTGCCTCGAAAACTCGCTTTTTTATAGAAAAGAACTTCCCACTTCTACGAGTGGGGGGGAGAGGTTCATGCATAAGTTGAAAAGAGACCTTGAATTTGTTAAAATTCACGATGTGTATTTACACACTGTACATAACAAAAAATGATTTTGAAACATGGAGGGTACAATACATGGCGAAACAACGTACTTTCATTATGGCAAAGCCTGATGCCGTGCAGCGCAACCTGATTGGCGAGATTATGCAACGGTTTGAACGCAAAGGATTTCATTTGATTGGCGCAAAATTAATGAACGTACCGCGTGAGTTGGCGGAAGAGCATTACGCCGAACACAAAGAAAAGCCGTTCTTTGGCGAACTGGTTGACTTTATCACTTCCGGCGCCGTATTCGCGATGGTGTGGGAAGGTGAAAACGTCATCGCAACCGCACGCAACATGATGGGCAAGACAAACCCTGCTGAAGCCGCTCCTGGCACGATTCGTGGCGATTTCGGCATCAGCATGGGCATGAACATCATTCACGGTTCCGATGCACCGGAAACGGCAGAACGTGAAATCAAGCTTTGGTTCAAAGAAGACGAACTGCACGTATACGAAAAAACAATTAACAAATGGATTTAAGTTTGAAGAGAAGGGAGGCTTCTAGTAAGGAGCCTCTTTTTTCTGCTTCTCCGGTGCAGCCAGTCATCCATGTGAAAGATAAAAGCTCAAACGTGTTGCATCTCGAAAATCCGACAATGAAATGAAAAATAAGCAGGAAAAGATGAATAGGACGCGAATACTATTTCTATTGAAGACAATGTTGCAAGTAAGAGAAGGGGATAGGATAGGTGGAAGACAAAGATTTTTTGCAGTTTATTGACAAAGTAAAGCACAAGACGGGGATTGATTTGGCGTTGTATAAAGAAGCACAAATGAAACGCCGTTTGACTTCGCTTCGTGTAAAGCGGGGATATCATACATTTGATAGCTTTTTTGAAGCGATGACCAAAAATCAGGAATTGTTTAATGAATTTTTGGATCGCATGACGATAAACGTATCCGAATTTTTTCGTAATCCGAGCCGCTGGCAGGTGCTTGAAACGAAAATTATTCCGCGACTGTTAAAAGAAAAAGGACGACTAAAATGCTGGAGTGCAGCCTGCTCCACCGGGGAAGAGCCTTACTCGCTCGCCATGCTGCTGTCGCGTTTTATGCCGCTTTCGGAAATTGATATCACGGCGACCGATATTGATGAAGGCGCCATTGCGAAAGCAAAGCGCGGTGTATACGTGGAACGTTCGCTACAGAATATGCCGAAAGATTTGGCTGCAAAATACTTTAGAAAAGAAGAGGCGATGTATGCCATCTCCGACGATATTAAGCGCCGCATCAAGTTTAAGCGCCATAACTTGTTGGCTGACCCATTTGATAAAAATCATGACTTGATTGTTTGCCGCAATGTGATGATTTATTTTACTGAGGAAGCGAAGCATGATTTGTATCATAAGTTTGCCGCATCGCTTCGCACCGGCGGGGTGTTGTTTGTCGGGAGCACGGAGCAGATTTTTCAGCCCCAGCATTATGGCTTTGAGCCGGAAGACACATTTTTTTACCGTAAAATGTAGAGCAAAGAAGAAGATGAGGGCCGCGTCCTGGACTATCACCCAGGTGCGGCGCTTTTTCTGAATTTTGTCTAGGATTTTCCGGGCAGCTATACTATAATAGCACTTAAAAATGAAAAAGGGTGGAGGAAGAACATGCGGTATCTTACAGCAGGAGAATCACATGGACCACAACTTACAGCAATCATCGAAGGAATACCCAGCAATTTGCCCCTTTCTATCGAAAAAATTAATGAGCAACTGTTGCGACGTATGAAAGGATATGGCAGAGGCAGACGCATGCAAATCGAAAAAGATCAGGTGAAAATTGTCGGTGGGGTGCGCCACGGCAAAACGACCGGCGCACCGATTTGCCTTGTCGTAGAGAATAAAGACTGGACTCACTGGCAACAGATTATGAGCCCCACACCGGTGGAAGAAGGGGATGATAAGCGCCGCGTATCCCGTCCCCGTCCTGGCCATGCCGATTTAAACGGGGCGTTGAAATATAACCAGCGCGACATGCGCAACATTCTGGAACGTTCAAGCGCTCGCGAAACTGCGATTCGTGTGGCGGTAGGCGCAGTGGCACGACAATTATTAGAACAATTTGACATTAAAGTTGCCGGACATGTACTTCGCATCGGCGAAGTGGAAGCGGAGCGTGTCGATGTGAGTTTGGAAGAAATGATGCGGATTACGGAAGAGTCTCCTGTACGTTGCCTGGATAGCGAAGCGGCGCAAAAAATGATGGAGCGAATTGATAAGGCAAAAGCCGATGGCGATTCGCTTGGAGGTATCGTGGAAGTCATCGCGGAGGGCTTGCCGGTTGGATTGGGCAGCCATGTACAATGGGATCGCAAGCTGGACGGTCGCCTCGCGCAGGCGGTGATGAGCATTCAGGCGTTTAAAGGTGTGGAGATCGGTATCGGGTTTGAAGCAGCGACGCGGCCCGGTTCTCAGGTGCATGATGAAATCATTCTTGACGAGCAAGGGAACTACTCCCGCAAAACGAATCGTGCCGGCGGGCTGGAAGGCGGTATGACAACAGGGATGCCGGTCGTTGTGCGCGGTGTAATGAAGCCGATTCCGACGTTGTATAAGCCGCTGAACAGCGTTGACATTGACACCAAAGAGACATTTGCTGCAAGCATTGAACGTTCGGATAGTTGCGCCGTGCCGGCGGCCAGCGTCGTGGCAGAAGCGGTTGTGTGCTGGACGCTTGCTGATGCGCTCGTTGAGAAATTTGGTGGCGATTCGCTTGAAGAGATGAAGAAAAACTACGAGAGTTATCGAGAGCATGTAGAGAGGTTTTAGACAATGAAGAGATTACAGGTGGAGCTGGGGGAGCGTTCGTATCCGATTTGGATTGGGCCTGGGGCGCTTGGAAGGCTGCCCGGCTTGCTTGAAGAAGCCGGGATCGATACCGGACGCAAACTGTTTATTGTAACGGACGAGCATGTGGCATCGTTATATCTTGAAAAGACAACAACCATTTTACGTGATGCTGGATATGCTGTATCTCATTTTGTAGTTGTGGCAGGAGAGAAAGCGAAAAGCCTTGCGGTGTACGAACAAATCATTACCGCAGCGCTTAAAGCGGGCCTTGACCGGAAATCGGCGTTTCTTGCGCTTGGAGGCGGCGTGGTTGGTGATCTGGCAGGTTTTGTGGCTGCTACCTATATGCGCGGCGTCGCGTTCGTGCAAATCCCGACGACGCTTCTGGCTCATGATAGCAGTGTTGGGGGCAAAGTGGCAGTGAACCATCCGCTCGGCAAAAATATTATCGGCGCATTTCACCAGCCGAAGCTTGTCGCGTATGACACGGAACTGCTCAAAACGCTTCCGCCGCGCGAAGTGGCAGCGGGATTTGCCGAAGTTATTAAGCATGGAATGATTTGGGACGAAACGTTCGTGACATGGCTGGAAGAAAACGCGGAAGGTTTGCAGCGCTTTGACCATACGCTATTGCAAGAAGCGCTTTTGCGCGCCTGTAGCGTAAAAGTGGCGGTCGTCTCGCAAGATGAGCGCGAGCAGGGACTGCGCGCCATTTTAAATCTTGGCCATACGTTTGGTCACGCGTTTGAAGCGTTGTGCGGCTATGAGAAGCTAAATCATGGCGAAGCGGTTGCGATCGGCATGGTTGCTGCCGCCATGCTTTCGGAGAAAATGGGGATCGCGCACGATGTAAGCAAACGAACGCGGCGCGTTCTTATGAAGTATCGCTTGCCTGTTTCCCTTATGCTCCCGCTTAAAGCGGATGATGTTATCGCAGCGATGCGGCGCGACAAAAAAGGGGAAGGCGGCAAACTTGTGTTTGTACTACCGACTGCAATCGGAAAAGTGGAAATTAAAAAAGATGTAGCAGAAGAGCAGGTGCGTGAAGTATTGCGTGCTTTGCAGGAAGGAGGGGAGTCGTAGTGACGGTTCGGGGAATTCGCGGGGCCATTACCGTTGCTGCCAATGAAGAGACGGCCATTCTGGAAGCGACCGAGCGGCTTATGCGCAACATGATTGAAGCAAACGGGATAAACACGGAGGATATAGCGAGCGTCATAATTACGGTAACGCGCGATTTGGACGCGGCGTTTCCGGCGCGTGGTGTGCGGGCGATTCCGGGATTTGATTTAGTACCGCTCATGTGTTCTAACGAAATTCCGGTGCCGGGCAGCCTGGAGAAATGCATTCGTATTATGATGCTTGTCAACACAGAGAAATCGCTTCGCGAAATCCGGCATATATTCCTGGAAGGGGCAGTTGTGCTACGTCCAGATTTGAGTTCACGGCTTACATAACGTCGTTCTGCCAGAAGAATGGTTGACAGCGCATGAAAAAGCCGATATGCTGAAAATATCTGTAAGACAGAGGAAACAAGCAGAGTGTAAGGATGAAGAAGAGCTTAGATTGAGTCTTAGAAGAGCGGAGCCTAGGAAGAAAATCTGTCTGTATTTGAACGGAACAGACGAACCCGGGGCTGTGCGGCCCCGGGTTTTTGTCCTTTCTTTTCTTCTTTGGCCCTCTTCCAAATATGAGGAGAGGTGAAAACATGATATTTACCCCATCTTTATCCGAAGTGTTGCAACTTAGCCGCAGCTTTACGTTTATTCCTGTCTCCTATTCCTTTTTGGCTGACCAGGCTACCCCAATTCATTTGTATCAGACGCTAAAACAAAAAGATTCGTTTTTATTGGAAAGTGTAGAAAATGAAAGTCGTTGGGCACGTTACTCATTTATCGGCCTGCGTCCTTTTTTAAAACTTCGTGCCGGACATGAGGGGGCCGAATTTATATACCGTGATGCCAAGCGCATCAGGGTAGAAGGGAATCCTTTAGAAGCATTTCGGCGTCAACTTAGCCGTTTTCGCAGTCCAAATCTACCGAACATGCCGCCATTTACAGGCGGTGCGGTCGGTTTGCTTGGTTACGATACGCTCCGTTTTGTAGAAATGTTGCCTAAAGCCTCGCATGACGAATTGCAGCTGGATACGTTGCATTTACTGTTTGTCGACGAGGTGATTGCATACGATCATCTTAAACAGGAAGTCAAGGTAATCGTGAATATGCGGGTGAAAGAGGGGATGTCAGAGGCGGACGTACGAGCCGCGTACGAAGCTGCATGTGGGCGTATTCGCGAACTGGTAAGCCGGATCGCGAAGTCGGAGACCCGGGCATTTGCGCGTGTGGATAACATTCCGTCTGAAGGCATACCGCTTGCCGCAGTCAGCAACATGACAAAGCAGGAGTTTATGTGCCGGGTGGAGCGGGCAAAAGAATACATCGCGGCAGGCGATATTTTTCAGGTAGTGTTATCTCAGCGTTTTGCTGTACCGCACAAGGCGGATCCGCTGCTGGTGTACCGCATTCTCCGGCTGACGAACCCGTCGCCTTATATGTACTATTTTGAAATAGACGGTGCGACGATCGTCGGCACGTCGCCGGAGCTTTTGGTGAAAGTAACAGATGGCAAAGTGGAAATGCGTCCGATTGCGGGCACGCGGCGCCGGGGGATGGATGAAGCGGAAGACGCGGCGCTTGTCGCCGATATGCTTGCCGATGAGAAAGAGCGCGCGGAACATCTTATGCTACTGGATTTGGGGCGTAACGATGTCGGACGTGTTTCCCGTTACGGCAGCGTCGAAGTGACCGAGCAAATGGTGGTCGAGTACTATTCACGAGTCATGCATCTTGTATCTCACGTCCAGGGAACGCTTGCCGAAGATAAAGAACCGTTTGATGCTCTCCTATCTTGTTTTCCAGCAGGTACGCTCTCAGGTGCCCCAAAAATCAGGGCAATGGAAATTATTGCGGAGTTGGAGGGCGAAGCGCGCGGCTTTTATGGCGGCGCGGTAGGGTATTTTGGTTTTGGCGGTAATCTTGATTCTTGCATTGTTATTCGTACCATCCTGTTTAAAGATGGTATGGCGTATGTGCAGGCCGGTGCCGGCATCGTCGCTGATTCCATACCTGAGAATGAATACGAAGAGACACGGAACAAGGTGCGGGCGATGCTGCATGCGCTGAGCTTAGCGGAGAAAATGACGAGCGTAGAGGAGATGAGTGCACATGTTTAAACAGTTGCTTGGCCAGGTGGCCCAAGGGAAGTCATTAACGCGGGAAGAAGCGCGGGAGGCGATGCGTCTGATTATGGACGGGGAGGCGCACCCGACGCAAATTGCCAGTTTTTTAACCGCTTTACGCATGAAAGGTGAAACGGTGGATGAAATTATTGGCTTTGTAGAAACGATGCGCAAGAAAGCGGTCAGTCTGGAGACAAAAGGCGAAGAGCTTCTTGATACGTGCGGAACGGGCGGGGATGGTGGTATCTCGTTCAACATCTCGACAGCGGCGGCCATTGTAGCCGCGGCGGGTGGTGCCCGCGTTGCCAAGCATGGCAATCGAGCTGTATCCAGTAAAAGCGGCAGCGCGGATGTTCTTGAAGCGTTGGGCGTCACGATTACAAGTTCATCAAAAGAAGCGATTCGTTGCTTGGAAGAGACAAATCTTTGCTTTTTGTTCGCACCGCAGTACCATCAGGCGATGAAACACGCGGTTGAACCCAGGCGCCAGCTAGGTTTTCGCACCGTGTTCAATCTGCTGGGACCGCTGACGAATCCGGCGTGCGCCGAACGTCAATTGCTTGGCATTTACGATAGAAACCTGGGGGTAAAGGTGGCGGAAGTGCTGGTGGAACTGGGTGTCAAGCGCGCGCTTGTGGTGGCGGGCGCGGACGGTTTAGATGAAATTAGCATAAGTGGATTTACTTATGTGGTGGAAGTTGATTGCGGGATGATTTCTCCATATACGATTCACCCGGAAATGTTTGGTCTGTCCGTTCATCCTCTGGAAAATGTAGCAGGGGGGGACGCTGTCGAAAACGCGCGGATTATTCGTCGCGTTTTTGATGGGGAGAAGGGAGCATATCGCGATATTGTCGTGTTGAACACGGCTGCTGCATTTTATGTCGGTGGTCAGGTCGCCTCTATCGGAGAAGGTGTTCGGCTTGCGCAGGAGATGATCGATATTGGGGAAGCGAAGCGGAAGCTTGAACAGCTTGTAGAAGTGACGGGAGGTGTTAGCCATGCTTCATAAGATTGTGGCTACAAAAAAGCAAGAAGTGGAGCGGTTGCGCGCGGAAGTTTCCTTGGCGGAAATGGAACGGCTGATAGCAGACTTGCCGCCGTGTTTATCGCTGAAGCGTCGTTTCTTAGAACGGAGACGTCCCGTCGGCGTCATTGCTGAAGTGAAGAAAGCGTCCCCTTCCAAAGGGCTTATCCGCGATCCGTTCGATCCGCTCGCCATCGCACGTGCGTATGAAGCGGCGGATGTGGAAGGGATGTCGGTGCTTACGGACGCGCCGTATTTTCAAGGACACTTATCGTATTTACGTAATATTAAAGAAGGGCTAACGAAGTCAATTCCGCTTTTGCGCAAAGATTTTCTTATTGACCCGCTTCAATTGTACGAGGCGCGGGCGCACGGTGCTGATGTCGTGTTGCTTATCGCTGCGATCCTCGATAAAAAAAGCTTGTGTTGGATGGCGGAGGAAGCCCGGGCGCTGGGACTCGAGATTTTGGTCGAGGTGCATACGGCAGAAGAGCTTGATACGGTGCTTGATGCGGTCGAACCAGATTTACTTGGCATTAACAATCGGGATTTGAAAACATTCACCACGTCGCTTGCGACGACGCTGAACCTTCTCGGACAATTGCCGCAGTCAACTGTGACGATTAGCGAAAGCGGCATTCATTCGCCGGATCATATCATGACCCTTATGGAAGCTGGGATTGATGGAGTGCTGGTCGGGGAGCATTTCATGCGGCAAGCGAACGTAGAGCAGGCCGTTTGCTCTCTTGTTGGACACGCGGCTTATGCTAGCAAGGGGGCCAGCCGATGAGGCCTTTATTGAAAATTTGTGGCATTACAGAAGAAGCGACGCTTGCGCTGATTGCGGAACGGAATCTTCACGTTGATCAGCTCGGCTTCGTGTTCGCCGAAAGCCGTCGCAAAGTCACGCCCGCTGAATGGGAGAGACTGGCGCATACCGTGCCGTTTGGTGCGCGTTCGGTGGGCGTATTTGTTAATCCTTCACTGCAAGAAATTGCGGAAGTATTCCGCGCCGCTCCGCTTGATATCATCCAGCTGCATGGCGATGAAACGCCGGAATTTTGCCGGGAAGTGCGGAGGCGGTTCAAGTGTGCCGTTACGAAAACGTTCAGCATTTCAGATGGGAAAGAGGAGCGCAGGGGGCAGGATGGAACGCGGCATGTAATCGAGTATGCAGGAACCGTTGATTATGTCTTGCTGGATACAGCGTGCGGCGCGCGCCGCGGAGGGACGGGGAGAACGTTTGCTTGGGAGCGGATTGAAGAGTATCATACTTGGGCCAAAGCGCATAATCTACCGCTTTTGGTTGCAGGTGGGCTTAATGCGGGGAATATCGCAGCGCTGCTCCGGCGGTATCGGCCGGACGGCGTTGATATTTCCAGCGGCGCAGAGACACAAGGGCGAAAAGACATCGAAAAAATACAGACGATTATCGAAAGGATGGATGAGTATGAGCAGAGTGCAGTTGAGTAAGAAAAGCAAAGGGCGGTTTGGCGCGTTCGGCGGCCGGTACGTTCCGGAGACGCTGGTAAATGCGCTTGACGAACTGGAAGCGGCGTACGAAGAGGCGCTGTATGATAAGACATTTCAGGAAGAACTTGCGGAATTGTTGCAGCGGTATTGCGGGCGGCCAACGCCGCTTTATTTTGCCGAACGTTTGACCGAGAAGTTGGGTGGCGCGCGCATATACCTGAAGCGTGAAGATTTAAACCATACCGGCGCCCATAAAATCAATAATGCGCTGGCTCAGGGGCTTCTTGCTAAAAGAATGGGCAAACGGGAAATTATCGCCGAGACGGGAGCCGGACAGCACGGCGTGGCGACGGCTACGGTCGCAGCGCGTCTCGGGCTTTCATGCAAAGTGTTTATGGGTGAGAAAGACATGGAGCGGCAGAAGCTGAATGTGTTCCGTATGGAATTGCTCGGGGCGGAAGTGGTACCGGTCACATCGGGTACGCGAACGCTAAAAGACGCTACGAGTGAAGCCATCCGTTTCTGGGTTGGCAATGTAGATACAACCTTTTATATCATTGGAACTGTAACCGGCCCCCATCCGTACCCGCAGATGGTGCGCGATTTCCAGCGCGTTATCGGCGACGAGACAAAGATGCAAATGCTTGAACAGGAGCGCCGCTTGCCGGATTATATTGTCGCTTGTGTAGGCGGTGGCAGCAACGCGATGGGCATTTTTTATCCGTTTCTTGAAGATAATGATGTATCACTGATTGGTGTGGAAGCGGCTGGCCAGGGGCTGGAGACGAAGAAGCACGCAGCGACGCTGACGAAAGGAAGCCGGGGTGTGCTTCATGGTACGATGACCTATTTGTTGCAGGATGAGTTCGGACAAATTATCGAACCCCATTCCATCTCCGCCGGGCTAGACTATCCAGGCGTGGGGCCAGAACACGCCTATTTGCGCGAAACCGGGCGGGCTGAGTACCGCGCGATTACCGACGAGGAAGCGCTGGCCGCGCTCAGATTGTTGTGCCGCGAAGAAGGCATCATTCCCGCTCTAGAAAGCGCACATGCGATTGCGGAAGCGGTAAAGCTAGCGCCGACGCTGGCAAAAGACCAAGTGATTGTCGTTTGCTTGTCCGGTCGGGGGGATAAAGATGTGACACAAATTTATGAACGGGAAGGGAGAAAGTGCTGATGATGAATGTAAAAACGGGAGCTGAACGGATTATCGCCGCATTTTCTGCTGGGAAGCAGGCGTTTATACCTTTTATTACGGCAGGCTATCCTACGCCGAATATAACAGTGGAACTGGCGCTTGCATTGCAGGAGGCGGGTGCGGCCCTTTTGGAGCTTGGCGTGCCATATTCCGACCCGCTTGCGGACGGACCGACGATCCAGCGGGCGTCCGCACAGGCTTTATCCTATGGGGTTACCATTCGACGTGCGCTCGAACTTGCAGCGGATATGCGCGCGCGCGGATTGCGCATCCCTGTTGTGTTGTTTACATATATTAACCCGGTGCTTCAGTATGGAGAAGAAAGAGTATTTAAAGAGATGGAAGCGGCCGGGGTGGATGGCTTGCTCATTCCGGATCTGCCACCGGAAGAAGCTGAAAATATTGAACGGCTGGCTGAAGAATTCAATCGCCCGCTTATCTTCATGGTAGCTCCTACTTCGGAGCAGCGAGTCGCGATGATTGCGACCCGTGCCAAGGGATTTTTGTACTGTGTATCTTCGCTTGGTGTTACAGGGGTTCGCTCCGCGCTCGATCCGGGCTTGACTCGTTTCCTTGCTCGGGTGCGGCAATACGCATCTGTACCTGTAGCGGTCGGATTCGGCATTTCTACAGCCGAGCAGGCCAGTTTGGTCGCGTCGTACAGCGACGGATTTATTGTTGGAAGCGCCTTGCTTGAAAAAATCAAGGAGGCGGAGCCACTGCTTTTAAATCCGGAAACAAAAGAAGAAGGTTTTTGTATAATAAAAAGATTTGTAAAACAATTGCAATCTAGGGTATGATGGATGACAAATAAAATAAATTGGGCAAGAGGTGAGAGTATGATTCCAAAAACCCGGATTGTAAACTTGCCTGTGTATGAACCAGGCAAACCGATCGAGGATGTAAAGCGGGAACTAGGTTTAACTGAAGTGATCAAGCTTGCATCCAATGAAAACCCCTTCGGTTGCTCGCCAAGAGTAAAAGAGACAATCGTGTCACAGCTTGACAACTTGCCGATTTATCCGGACGGCGCCTGCCTTGAATTACGTTCTGCGCTTGCTTCTTTTTTGAATGTAAAAGAAGAAGAGCTTATTTTTGGCAATGGTTCGGACGAAATAGTGATGTTACTTGCCCGCGCGTATTTAGAGCCAGGTACGAATACCATAATGGCAGCCCCGACGTTTGTCGTGTACAAAACGAACGCAACGATCGAAGGTGCAGAAGTGATTGAAGTTCCGTGCGTTGAAGGCAAGCATGATTTGAACGGTATGCTGGCGAAAGTGAATGAGAATACGCGCGTCGTATGGGTGTGCAATCCGAATAATCCGACCGGAACGATCGTGACGGAAGAAGAGCTTATCCGCTTCCTGGATCAAGTGCCGGAGCATGTGCTTGTTGTGCTGGACGAAGCGTATGTAGAGTATGTAAAAGATGACGCGTTCCCGCGTTCGCTGGAGCTTTTGAGAAAATACAAAAATCTAATTATTCTGCGCACATTTTCAAAAATTTATGGTCTTGCGGCGCTGCGCGTCGGCTATGGCATAGCGGCAGAGGAAATTATTGATAAACTAAACCGCGTGCGTGAACCGTTTAACGTAAACCATCTCGGTCAAAAAGCGGCCCTCGCCGCACTGGCGGATCAGGAATTCGTCGCACGTTGCAAAGCGGCCAATATGGAAGGATTGGAGCAAGTGTACGCAGGACTGGACGAGATAGGCGTTCCGTATTACCGTTCGGAAACAAACTTCGTATATGCGATAGTGGAGCGGGATACAAAAGAGGTTTTTCAAGAGATGTTGAAACAGGGTGTAATTATTCGCGCGTTCCCGCAGGCGATTCGTGTGACGATCGGAAGCAAAGAGCAAAATGAGAAAATGCTGGCTGCATTGAAAGCGGTGTTGGCCCCCGCGAAACAATAATGCCCTGCATGAAGCAGATGCAAAGTGGAGGAGAAAGCAGACGTATGACAGAAATTGCAATTCTAGGGGTAGGGCTCATCGGGGGGTCGTTGGCCCTTTCCCTGAAAAAAAACGAAAATGTACATGTTACTGGATTTGATGTAGTGGAAGAGAATTTGCGCATGGCCGAGTCCCTCGGCGTTATTGACAGAGGAACGACACATTTGGCCGAAGCGGTGGTGCAGGCCGATTATATTTTTTTATGCGCTCCTGTGGGCAAACTGCAGGAGTTGATTTCTTTCCTGCGCTATACACCTCTGAAAAAAGGCGCGGTCATTTCAGATACTGGCAGCACAAAAGTGTCCATCATGGAGCTATCGCACGGGTTTGCACAACGGGGCGTATATTTTATCGGCGGACATCCGATGGCCGGTTCTCATAAGTCAGGTGTGGAAGCTTCCCATGATCGTTTATTTGAGAATGCGTATTACGTTCTAACGCCGGCTGAGGATACGCCTAAGACGATCGTGAATGAGCTGACCCGGCTGCTGGCTCCGACGCGCGCGAAAGTGGTGCTGATGGATGCAAAAAAGCATGATGAGGTAGTCGGTGCGATCAGTCACTTTCCGCATATTATCGCGTCCACGCTGGTTAACCAGATCGCTTCGTACAACGATGAAGAAGATTGGTACCGCAGCCTGGCGGCGGGCGGATTCCGCGATATTACCCGCATCGCTTCCAGTAACCCACGGATGTGGCGCGACATTTTGCTGAACAACCGGCAGGTCATGAAAAAGCTAGCTGAAGATTGGAAAAAGACGCTCGAGCGGATTTCTGACTTAATTGAAAAAGCGGACGGGGAAGGGATTGAGAAGTTTTTTGCTGATGCCCGCCGGTTTCGTGATGGATTGCCAGAAAAGAAAAAGGGAGCTCTTTCCCCCTATTTTGATTTATATGTCGATGTACCGGATGAACCGGGGGTCATTGGCCGAATAACGACTTTGCTTGGAAAGCAAAATATTAGCATTACAAACATCCGGATTTTAGAGACACGGGAAGACATTCTTGGGGTATTGCGGATTTCGTTTCGCAGTCAGGAAGATATGGAAAAAGCGAGGGCCGCACTGCAAGCTGAAGGGTATGGCGTATATGAGCGTGAGTAGGAAGGTGGATGACATGAAAAAAATACAAGGCGTAAACAGCGTCCGGGGCGAGGTTACAGTTCCCGGCGATAAATCGATTTCGCACCGGGCTGTGATGTTTAGCGCGCTGGCAGAAGGAACGACAACCATCGAAGGATTTCTTCCGGGTGCCGATTGTTTAAGCACGATTTCTTGCTTTCGCAAAATGGGCATTGATATTGAACAGGAAGGCGAGCATGTGCGTATCACGGGGAAAGGTTGGTACGGTCTGACGGAGCCGGCAGAGGTTCTGGATGTCGGAAACTCCGGTACGACGATCCGCCTGATGCTGGGCATTCTGGCAACTCAACCGTTCCATAGCGTGCTTGTAGGCGATGAATCCATTGCCCGTCGTCCAATGGGACGGGTCACGATTCCGTTGCGCCAGATGGGTGCTGATATCGCAGGAAGACAGAACGGGGGCTTCACGCCATTATCCATTCGCGGCGGAAACTTAAAAGGAATTGAGTATCGTTCCCCGGTGAGTAGCGCCCAGGTGAAATCGGCGGTGCTGCTGGCAGGATTGCAGGCAGAAGGAGAGACTGTGCTGTATGAACCGGGATTGTCGCGCGACCATACGGAACGGATGCTTCGTTCATTCGGTATAGAAGTACAATCATTTGAAGGCGGTGTGCGTGTCCGCGGCGGGCAGCGCCTTGTGTCGCCCGGTCGTATTCAAGTTCCTGGAGATATTTCTTCGGCAGCGTTCTTGCTGGTAGCGGCTGCGATTTTGCCGGGCAGTCATCTTATGATTCGTAATGTTGGTATGAATCCAACCCGGACCGGTATTATTGATGTATTGAAAGAGATGGGCGCCGATTTGATTCTGTACAACGTGCGGGAGACGAACGGTGAACCGGTAGCCGATATTGAAATTAAGCATGCGCCGCTTAGAGGCATAGAAATCGGCGGAGCTATCATTCCGCGCCTGATTGATGAGATCCCTGTCATTTCGGTGTTGGCGACGCAGGCAGAAGGTGTTACGGTTATCCGTGATGCAGCCGAATTAAAAGTAAAAGAAACGAACAGGATTGATACGGTGGTAGCGGAACTCGGCAAGCTTGGTGCGGATATTGAACCGACGGAAGACGGCATGATCATCCGAGGCAAAACACGACTTACGGGTGCTACGTGCGATAGCCATGGCGATCACCGGATCGGCATGGCGGCAGCGGTTGCTGCGCTGGCGGCTTCAGGAGAGACAACCATTCAAAATACTGAGTCCATCAATGTATCGTTCCCGGGATTTTTTACAAAGTTAGAACAAACGATTGAATGAATCATTTAAAAAATTAAATAAATCTGAATAAGTTATTGACTTTTTACCGTTTTTTTCTATAATGGAGATTATAGTATGGTTTCTCTCCACTCCTATCCATATATGGGAACTTCCCATACCGCTTCGTCTATCATGGCGAAGCGGATTTTTTTTGTCGAATCAAAACACGGTTGTTGCTATTTGAAAAGAAAAAAAATCCGGCTGCCAGTTCTTCAGGCTTATTTCCGGATTTTCGTCCCAGAGATGTCATTCATTCGCCCTGAGGAAGTCTGAGTGACTATCTATGTTATGCAAACAGACTTCCATTTTTGGTTGCAGCGTTTTTTAAAAGCATTCGGATGACCGGTACGTCCGCTTTTAGCAATGAATTTTACTGCGCGCAGACATTCTTTGCTTCATTACAACATTAATCAGACGGTCTACCTCTTTGCTTGCTGCCAGCACCTTTTCATCCCGCAAATTCTTATTCGCTTGAATGTAAAGAGAGTGCATCGAGCGCCGCTTTTCCATAATGAGATGAATTAATCTCTTTTCTTCCATCTATAACCACGCCTCCTTGATAAGTCGCATGATTTGATATCTTTATCCAGTCACATGTCTCATTGTATTACTTCGTCCGGTGCCAGAAAAGCCCTAATCAATCGACAAATTATAACAGAATATTTTTCTAGCATTTTTTTTTCGACGCCTCATATGCATGTAGAAATGGACATGTTATGACGTTGTAAAACGTTATCGTGGCGCTTGGCAGCACCTGAAGCGACCTGAAACAAAGCGAATAAACGGAGGGATAAGATGGAATTTATCGTGCGCGGTGTGACCATTGTAAATCCGGAACGCTGTTTTACGGCTGATGTCTGGGTGAAAGGAGAAAAAATTTATTATATTCACGAACATATTGCTCCGAAACCGCCGATAAAAGAGATAGATGGAAGTGAACAATATATGCTGCCTGGCTTTTTCCATTTCGGTTCTTCGCTCGGCAGCACGCGAACAACCAATGATGAATTTAAGGAAGTACAGAAGTCCTGGTTAAAAAAGGGGTTTACAATTTATGTTGATGAGCTTACGATAGTTCATGTGCCTGATTGGCGCAAATGGTTAGGATATGAGTTGGCTATGCATCATAACAGCCGCCTTGCGCATCGCGTCCGGCTTCGTGTGCCGTATCGGCACGTAAGCGAAGCGCTTATCAGAAGCGTATTGGCGCATCGTATTCCTATGCTGGAGATGATGGTGGCCCCATCCGATGAATTGACAGGGTCATTCTGGTCCATCCTCCTTGCCGGCTTTGCAAAATACCGCCTTAGCGTAAAGATTTCGTTTACCGGGGAATGGTCTCTGCGTGAGAAAAAGCGCTGGTTATGCGATAAGCTTTCTCTCCTTGTTTCCATGCTGGAAGGGCGGGGGATTCCGCTTGTGCTGGACGAAGACGAAGGGATCATTCGCTTCCTTTCCTCTGTAAAATATTTGCCCTGGGGATATGTCGCCTGGGAAATGAACAATCGTTCGTCCCTTTCGTTTCGCTGGAAACAGTTTGGCCAGGTTTCGCTGGCTTATGCCTATACGGAACAGGAGGAGAAGCGTGAACACAGGCTGCGCCGCTTGGTGGAAGCTGGAGCCCGGCTTCCCGCCAAGCTGTTTTCTGCTTATCCGGACAAAGGAGCGATCGTACCTGGCACAGAAGCTGACTTTTTTTTGCTTCCAAAAAAAAATTTGGCGAATGATGCAACATTTTGGAGCCCTACTTTCGTCTATACGAAAGGAAGAAGAAGCAAACAATTATTTTTTGCAACGGTATAGCAAACTTCAACTTTTTATCTTTAGATGTTTTTAGATAATGGAGATATCGTTTTTTACAGAGCGTAATAGTAGGGAAGCAAAGAGAAAAGAACAGATATGTAGATATGCTCCCCGGAGCTGCCGAATTTTCATGGGGTATATGGGTGGCGCCGGGGAGGATTGGGAGTCAATGAAGGGGGGAACCGATCTTGGCTAGTATTGATTCTCAGTTAACTGACTCTCAGTTGATCCGTGAGATTAAAGACGGTCGGGTAGACTATTATGCTGAACTTATCAACCGTTATGAGCGCAGAATTCTCGCTTTTATTCTTCATATGTTAAAAAGTTATAATATGGAAAATTTGGCGGAAGATTTGACGCAGGAGACATTTTATAAGGCGTTTCGCAGCCTGCAAACGTTCAGGGATGTAGAAGCATCGTTTTCCACTTGGCTGTATACGATTGCCCGTAATACCGTATTAAGCGAATTACGAAAGAGTCGGAATTCCGAGGTATATCTCGAAGATAGCAAGCAACAGCCTGCGCGTATCGCGCTCGATAAGTTGCCGGAACAGGAACTGCTTCGCACGGAACGTGTGCATCTCGTGCGCCAGGCGATTAACCGATTGCCTGAAAAACAGCGCACAGCCCTTATTCTTCGGGAATACGAACAATTGGATTATAAAGAAATCGCTATGATTCTAAATTCCACCGTAAGTTCTGTTAAGTCTCTTTTGTTTCGCGCCCGTCATAGTATTAAGCAACAGTTAGAACCATACATATTGGACACAGCGCTCGATGAAGCGGAAGGAATGAGATAGGCATGAATTGTAAAACCTTTCGACGACTGCTGCCGGACTATATGGAAGGCAAGTTATCTTCCTCGCTTGAAGAAGAAGTGGAGGAGCACCTCGAACAGTGCCCGGCTTGTCAGGAAGAGCACGCTGTTTACATAGATTCGAATCAGACGTTCCTTCATTCCCCTGTTTTGCCTGCCGCATATGAACATGTTACAGTTTCTGATAAAGTGATGGAGCGAATTCTAAAAGAAAATAAATGGGCATCTCCTGCGCCGGAACACGCCAGGCCTATTTCACCTGTGGTGCGTCGGCTGATTACCGGTTTCGCATTTGCTGCGTTGCTTGCCTGTCTGTTACCTTTGATTATGCTTGGACAGCAGTTAAATGAGGCCATGCAGGCGATGCCCATAGATACAGCGACGGACACGGTTCTATCGGCAGAGGCGTTGTCGCTTGTGCCAGATGCGGGTAAAGGAGCTGGAAAAAACGCTCAATACGGTGTGATCGCCAGCCTTGCTGATCCGATTCCATACAGTTTGTCTGCCAAAGAACGTGTGCCTCGCATTCATTATGGTTTACTTATGGCGTTATTTGGTATACTGGTTACTGTGATCAGCATGAACTGGCTTTCGCGCGTGAAGAAACATACAGGCTGACCGTTCGTTCCGGACGGTTTTTCTTTTTGATGAAGTAAGAAAGCATATGTCATCGTGCAGTGAAAAAGTACCTAATTAGCGCAAAAAGAACCGGGAGGTTTTGCATGGAGCAAAAATGGCAGAAACGGCTGAATCAGGCTCTCGCTTTGCTTGAAGCTGGAGAAATTGCAGGAGGGCTTGAGGGCCTTGAAGAGTTGAAAGAAGAATATTCTGGAAATACTGAGCTTGAGATGCAGCTTGTTACTATATATCATGAGTTAGGACATCATGAGACGGCGCTTGCGATATTAGATAAGCTGGAAGCGCAGTGCGGCGGACAGAGCGAAGAGGCGTGGCACGAAATAGCTGTGTATCGGGCATCGCTATATATTGATTTGGACAGGCTGCAGGAAGCAATGGATATATTGCTTGCTATAAAGGAAGGAGGAACGGATGATTACCGTGTATACGCTTTGCTTGGCGAAGTGTTCTTACTTGAAGGTCTTGAAGAAGTAGCGATCCGGTATTTGGAGCGGGCTGCCGAACTTGCGCCGGACAACGAGGAAGTTCAATATTTATTGGGCAAATTGTACGCCGAGCAGGGAGAAAGTGGACGGGCGATGGAGAAGTGGCAGGCGCTTAAAAGATTTGAAGATGATGCGGCCATTTTATTAGAACGAGCCCGCATGGCAGCACGACAGGGGGAGTTCGAGACAGCGCTTGCGTTATACGAAAAAGCAGCGGAAAGCGAAGAAGTGCCAGAAGCATTGTACGGAGCGGGGATGATCGCATATCAAACGGGAAACTGGCAGCGGGCAGTACGAAGTCTTGCGCGTCTGATTGAAGTCGATCCTGATTATGTGGTCGCTTACCCGTTGCTCGCGGAAGCACTATGGAAGTTAAACATGCGTGAACAGGCGCTGGTAATTTATGAACGGGCGCTTGCGCTCCATGTTGAAGAAGAAGAGTTGTTATGCGGATATTTGCGTCTCGTTGTTACGATGGAAGAATGGGCCAGGGCCGAAAATGCGCTTTCGCGCCTGTATAAATTGGATGAAGAGGCTGCGGCATATTGGTACTGGCGGGGACGTGTGGCAGAAGCAAAAGGAGATAAGGAAGAGGCGCTGCTGTCTTATGAGCGGGTACTATCGACCGAAGATGAGTTTTGGGATACGCGGCAAAGGTATGAGGATTTGCGTCAGCAGATAAACGGACAGTAAAAATGAGCGCGGTTGTCCGATGGGACACGAGGTATAGTCTGCTTTTCTTTCTGTCAATAATGACAGGTAACAGAGGATAATCGCGAAAGGTGAGATGAGGGTGAATCTGGCTGACACGCTTGTATATGCCGATATCCGGCAGCTTCATCAACTTGCTTCTATTTATAACTTGGAATGCAATCGTAATTCGAAACATGAGCTTATTCAAAGTCTCCATAACCGTTTGACTTCTGCTGCTTTTTTTCAAGATTTGCATAAAGGGCTAAACTGGGAGGAGAAGCGTTTTTTGCTCCCGATTATTTATGAGCGGAAAAAGGAATATACGCGTGAAGCGCTGCTGAGCCGGGCACGGAAAGCATATTGTGAGAAGATCGAACACAATGAACACGAGGAGCTGCTTCATAAAGCGCTGGAGCGCGGGTGGTTATTCCGCATGCAAAAGCAATTTGCCCCAACATTTACAATGCCTGAGGATTTGCGACATCGTTTTCGGGAAATTTTTGTTAAAGAAGTGCGTGCACTTGCATATGGTAATTATACGAAGCCAGATTTATACCGCGAAGACACGTATGTAATGGCTCATGATTTGCAAAAGTTTTTGCTATATGTACAAACACATCGTGTACCGCTGTCCAAGGAAGGGGTAATGTATCGTAAGCAGCAACAAAAAATGATGGAACTGATGTCTGTACGCGAAAATTTGACTGATGGAAAGGAATGGCGTTTCGGATACGGAAGGAGATTCCGGGATTATCCCGACCGCCTGGCTCTGTTGTATGATTTTGCACACTATAGGCAATGGTTAAGCGAGCGGGAAGAAGAATTGGTGTTAACTGATGAAGGCATGCGGCAGGTGGCTTGTCAGGAGCAGGGAAGAGAAGAAAGAGCGGAGCGCCTTGTCGAGTTTTGGTTGTTATCTTACAAAAAAGCAATTCCTTCGATTGAAAGTTTGTGGAAGTTAGTAGCTTGCGTTTGCGAGGCGGAATGGTTGGAAGAAGAGAGCCTTATTTGTGCGTTGCGGAACTGGGTTCTTCCCTTTTATTACGATTCACAAGAAGCTGTGATCCGTCGCCGCTTGCTAGCCATGATGGTTCATCTTGGACTTTTGCGCCGGGGCATGTTTCCTGAAGGAAAGGTTGTTTATAGTCTAACAAGTTGGGGTAAATCTTTATTAGATACTAGATAAGTTATAAAATTGTAACTAATACAAGGACACATTACGCAGGTGGGAATATGATAAAGTAGGAAGGTCGTCATTCTTCTTTGTGGAACAGAGCATAGGTGACGCAAAGTTGTTTAATTCTGAATATTGTGGTTATTTTAGGCGCAAGGAGTAAGAAGGCGTTCGACACAGTGAGTAAACATCTATACATTCGGCTACACGGTGCAACATTGATTTGGAGGGAAAACCAATGGGAAAGCAAAAGCTAAACCTTGTTCATCCTTCGACGTTCAGTTTGTTGGCAGAAATGATTTTGGATGAAGCGATTCGCAAATACCGACTTGATACCTTGTATAAGCATATTGATGAGGCACTGGAAGCAGGAGATGAAGCGAAATTTAAGGAACTTAGCAGCGAGTTGAAAAAAATGTTGGATGAAGAAGTGAATGAGTAGCGTTTCTCAGGCAGTTTATGGTAAGCTAAACCCGGAATCTCCGGGTTTTTTTAGTAAAGGAAAAAGGCGAGCGACAACGCCCGCGAGTCTTTTTCATAATTTTGAAAAGAAAACGAAAGGAAAGAAGGGAAAATCATGCGGTGGAAAACGGAAGATATGGAGCAAATGATCGGAATGGAAGAATATGTGGACACGCTTGTTTACCCTGTATGCGTCTTGGGTACTTGTTGGGATATCAATTGGGTAAAGCAGCAGCTTTGGTTGGAGAGAGTATGTGGTTATGTAGAAAGACAGTTGACCGGGCGTCTTTTTTTGTTCCAGCCGTTAAGCGTTATATCTAAAAAAGAAAGTTCCGTGAAGATTGCCTGTGATTTCATCGCACAAAATATTTATGGTCTTATCGACAGATTTCCACATTGTTTAGTGGTTACAAATGATAGCGCTATGTCGACAGCATTAATGAAAAAACAGATCAATACCTATATTGTTTCTGCACCGCCAGAAGAGAAAACGGATTCAAAAACATTTTTGGAAAAAGCGCGGCACGAAAGCGATCGGCTTGTAAAACACTGTATTGCACTGTGGCTATGATGAATAGAAAGCAAATTGTGACAAATTATATAACAAGAAGAAAAGCGCAACAATCTATATTCTTTCCTCGGATGCAAATTCTTGACAGTTCATTCCCCCTTTCAGTATGATGATTATGTCCTGGTAAAGATGTGTTGTAGCATATGCAGCCATTATCATAAGGATAGGAGGTTAGAGTATGAGTGAACGAGACAACAAGGGGGTATCCAGAAGACAATTTCTCAATTATTGTCTCACTGGAGTCGGTGGGTTTTTAGCGTCTGGGATGTTAGCACCGATGATTCGATTCGCGATCGATCCCGCGCTGCAAAAAGCAGACGCGGCCGGCGGAAAAATTCCTGTAGCGAGCTTAAGCGAAATTACCGAAGAGCCGAAAAGTTTCAATTTCAAGAAGAAAATTAAAGATGTTTGGACCGGCGAGCATGAGACTCCTCTAACAGCCTGGGTGTACAAACAGGGCGATCAAGTGATTGCGCTTTCACCAATTTGTAAACATTTGGGGTGTACAGTAAGCTGGAACACGAGTCCAGAGCATAAAAACCAATTCTTCTGTCCATGTCATTTGGGACGTTATGAGAAGAACGGAAAAAACGTGCCTGGGACGCCGCCAATGAAACCGCTTGATCAGTATGAGGTCGAAGTGAAAGGCGGCAAAGTACTGCTTGGTGATGTTAAGGCAAACACGATTGCAGAGGGGGCATAATGTGACATGATTCGCAAAGTGTATGATTGGGTTGACGAGCGTCTCAATGTGACCCCGATGTGGCGTGACATTGCAGACCACGAAGTGCCTGAGCACGTAAACCCGGCCCATCATTTTTCGGCGTTTGTTTATTGTTTCGGTGGACTTACATTTTTTATCGTTGTCATTCAAATTTTGTCCGGTATGTTCCTGACCATGTATTATGTGCCCGATATTAAAAACGCATACGAATCCGTTAAGTATTTGCAGAACGAAGTAGCTTTTGGGGTCATTGTTCGCGGTATGCATCACTGGGGTGCAAGTCTTGTCATTGTTATGATGTTTCTACATACGCTGCGCGTATTTTTTCAAGGAGCATATAAACGTCCGCGTGAATTGAACTGGGTTGTAGGGATGTTAATTTTCTTCGTTATGCTGGGATTGGGTTTTACAGGGTACTTGCTTCCTTGGGATGATAAGGCGTTTTTTGCGACGAAGGTAGGTATCCAGATTGCCGAACAAGTGCCGTTAATTGGCGGATTTATCAAAATATTGCTACAAGGTGGTCCGATTGTCGGTGCCGGAACGCTCGCGCGTTTCTTTGCGATCCATGTGTTCTTCCTGCCCGGCGCTTTGCTTGCTCTTCTGGGCGCACACTTTATTATGATTCGGAGACAGGGAATTTCTGGACCGCTATAAGATGGGGTTCGATCTAAGGATAAGGGGGGTAAAAGAATGGCAAAGCATGACAAGACGATTGAGTATGTCGGTGACTCGCGCGTGCCCGCGAAACGGACGCCGAACATCGCTCCGTCTTATGCAGAATTTCCGGGCAAATCCGAAGCGTTTTGGCCCGACTTCTTATTGAAAGAATGGATGGTTGCTGCGGTTGTTCTAATCGCTTTTCTTATCCTCACCGTTAGCCATCCGGCGCCGCTTGAAGACAAAGCAGACCCGAACAATGCAAGCTACATTCCGCTTCCGGACTGGTACTTTCTGTTTTTGTATCAGCTGCTGAAATATCCATGGCAATCTGGGAACTGGGTCGTATTTGGGGTTGTGGTTATCCCGGGCATCGCGTTTAGCGCGCTGCTTCTGGCTCCATGGCTTGATACATCGCCGGAGCGTAAGCCGTCCAAGCGTCCGGTGGCGACAGGTCTTATGTTGCTTGCATTGGTGAGCATCTTCTATCTAACCTGGGCTGCGGTTGATGAGCACAACCGTTTACATCCAGAACCGGCTCCGGGCGCAGGTGGAGTGGCAGCGAAACCACCTGCTGACTTTAAATCGGATCCGATTTGGACAAAACAAGCAAGCTGTCAAGGTTGCCATGGCGCGAATATGGAAGGCGGACAAGGCCCGGCGCTCTGGAATGTCGGAAGTCGCCTGGACGAAAAACAAATCCGCGATGTGATTACGCATGGACGCGGCGGCATGCCACCTGGTATGTTCCAGGGCTCTTCGGAAGAGCTTGATCAGCTTGTTAAATACCTGGCTGGCCTGAAAGGCGATGGTCAAGGCGCGGCTCCGGCACCGAACGGCGGTACGGTGGCTCCTGCTGAACCAAAGGCAGGAGGCGGCGAAAGCGCTGCGGCACCGACCGGTGGCACAGCCGAGGAAGGCAAAACGATAGCAAACCAGTGCATGGCTTGCCACGGACAGGATTTGAATGGTGGTGCTGGAGCACCGACTCTTCATGGTGTAGTTGATAAGCTAAAGCCGGAAGGTGTGGCTGAAGTGCTTAAGAACGGCCGTGGCGGTATGCCGCCGATTGGCGCATCTTGGTCTGATCAGCAAATGAGCTCGATGATTGAGTACTTAAAAACGCTAAAATAAACGAAAAGAGGCCAGATGGGAAACCGTCTGGTCTTTTTTGGCGGAGAAAATACATAATAAAGGATGAGTAGCATGACAACATTGTGGAAATGGTTTATGGCTTCTTTGCGCGCTTCTTGGTTTCTCTGGACAATGATTATCGTTAACGGTCTAGGTTCGATCTATGGTTTTATCTGGTACGCATATCAGCTGGAGTCGACTTCGCCCGCTTTTTTACGGTTGTTCGTACCGGATAGCCCGACAGCGAGCACGTTGTTCACCTTAGTGCTCATCGCTTTGCTTGCCGGACGTAGCATTCCGTCTTTGGAGGCGTTCGCGGCGGTGCTGAATTTTAAATACGGTGTCTGGGCTGTTGCTGTGATTATCGCTGGCGCCGCGCTCGGAGACGAGCTGAATTGGCAGCATTACATGCTGATGTTTTCACATGGCGGTATGGCGCTGGAATCTTTGTTGTACGCTCGTTTTTATACGCTTAAGATGGGCCATATTTTCTGGGTAGCTGCTTGGACACTGCTCAATGATTTGCTCGACTATACGCTCGATATTCATCCATGGCTGGCGGATGAATTGGAGCCGTATGATCAAATCGTAGGTTTTGCGACGTTTGGGCTAAGCCTTTTTAGCCTTTGGTTGATATACACTCTTGTTCAATATCATCGGCGGTTCGCCCGATAATAAGCATATCCTTGTCCTTTTCCCCATACATATGTAAGTAAGAAGGGGAGGACGAGTCGTGAAAAAAATTGTTTTTATCGTAATGAGTGTTGCTTTCCTTTTTATGGCCTTGTATACAGGATGGATGGTGCTGGGTAAACGTGTCTCCTCCACCCAAGTGCCCGAACAAACGCTGTCTGCATACCAGCGAATGGATCAGTTGTCGCAGGATATTTATCAGCTAACAAAAGAGGAAAAATACAGTGAAGCGAAGCAAAGCCTGACGGAGCTTGGTGTGCTGTTTGCGGAAACGAAGCCGCCGAAAGGACTTTCTCTTGAAGCGGTAAATGCGCTTTCTGATACGATACTGAAAGCGAAGCGGGCGTTTGCCGCTGTGGAACCTGAATCGGATCGTTTGCTCTGGCACGCGCTTCAAGTGCGCCTTTCGATCGACAGTTTGACGCATGAGAGGCAGCCATTATGGAAGAATTATTACAACTCGTATAAGGAACATATCAATAAAATGATACTGCTGGCAGCCGGACGGAAGGAAAGCGATTTTTCTCGGACGTTTATGCAAAATTTGCAGCTATACCAGACACTAAAGCCTGCGTTTACTGTTTCCGCCACCGCACAGCAGATAGAAATGCTGTATTCGATTTACAGTTTTTTATTGCAGGAAACAAGAAAAGCCCAATACAACTGGGACGCGATTGCAAATGCGCTCAATGAATTGAATCGAGTTGTAGACGCCATATTTGTTGGCGAAGACACTTCCGCTTTCGCATTAGGTATGCCGCCGGAATCGCCGTTCTTAATTATCGCTCTTTTTGCCTCTGTTATTTTTACTGCCTTAGGTTATGTCGGATGGAAAAAGTATAAGGCAGAGCAGAATCTGAAGAAGAAAAGAAGAAGAGAGTTGTAACTTTTCGACTTGCTACTACATCTGCCTCTTCTTCTCGCGCTTGTATTAACTTATTGCATATTATCTATCCGCCCTTCTTCGGCAAAAGCGGCATCCGCAAAACATCTGGGCCGAGACGGTTGTCGTTTTTCTTGCTTTTTCTTCCTAGCGCCTATCGTATTGGCTGTTTCTTCTCATCCAGCGTAAAACCTTCGCCAAATACTTCATGCACATCATTGATGATGATAAATGCGTGGGGATCGGTTTCATGGATGAGATTCTTAAAGCGAACGATCTCATTGCGGCTTACCACGCAGTATAACACCTCTTTATCAAGTCCGGTGTAGCCGCCCCGGCCCTTTAGCAGCGTCGCTCCACGTCCCATTTCTTGCATAATGCGTTGGGAAATATCCACTGCATGATCGGAGATAATCATAACCGCTTTGGCTGCATAAGAGCCTTCTTGTACGAAATCGATAACACGCGCCGCCACAAACAATGCAACCAGCGTATACATCGCCAAATCAAGATTGAGATAATACAGAGACAGGCCGATAACGAACAAATCAAAGATGAACAGCGTACGGCCAATGCTCCAGCCGAAATGTTTATTGAACAGCCGGGCTATAATATCGACGCCACCGGTTGTGCCGCCGAAACGGAATACGATGCCAAGCCCAAGTCCGACCGTCACGCCCGCGTACAGCGCGGCAAGAAGCGTATCATTTTCCATCGGATGGCGAAATGCTGAAAACAGTGTGAGGAAAAAAGACACGGCTACTGTACCGATGATCGTATATATGGCCGACTGTCGTCCGAGCATTTTCCATCCGATAAAAAGCAGGGGTATATTCAATACAAGATTGGTGATGCCTGGATCCAAGTTTAACGTGTATTTAAGAAGCAGGGTAATCCCGGTAATCCCGCCTTCCGCCAGCCGGTTGGCGATGTTAAAGTAGTTAATGCCAAATCCCATGATAGCGGAGCCGACCAAAATAGCGAAGATATTGCGTAGATGATGGTTCATGTATGCCCTCCTGCGATAATGCTAGATCATGGTTATTATATCGAGAAATTTGTCAATCTTCCACCTCTGCGGTAACATAAGAATACATACAAATACCATAAACGTAAAAAGGAGGGGCGTGCATGGAAAACGGGAAGCAATTGCTTACGCTTGCGGAGATGCAACGCATTGTCGATGATTATATTAGCCAGTTTAAAGAAGGCTACTTTTCACCGTTGGCGCTCATGGCGCGGTTGACGGAAGAAGCCGGTGAACTTGCGCGCGAAGTGAACCATTATTATGGTGAGAAGCCGAAACGGAAAGATGAGGCGGAAAATACGATTGATATGGAACTGGCGGATTGTCTGTTTATTATTCTTTGTTTCGCTAATTCATTGAACATTGATCTTGAAAAAGCGTTCCATGATATGATGCACAAATTTAATACGCGGGACAAAGACCGTTGGACAAAAATTGACACCGAGTAAATGGATAATACATATACTGTCATACCATAGGCCAAACAGGGGTGGTGCCGATGGATACAGAAGAAAACATCCACCCGCAATCAGCAGCTGACGCTAGCAGTGCGAACGATTGAGAAGGCCATGGCGCTTGCTCCCCTTTATACGGAGGCCCATTATGTGGCCGGAGAAATTTATTTTTAACGCGGGCAATATATTCTTGCCCATAAGTCAGCCCGCCAGGCGGCAAGGTTGGCTCCGAATTCGCAGAGGGCGAAAACTGCTTGCGCGTCGCCGGAAACAAGCGATGCAGGAGAAAAAAGAGAAGAGGGAGAATGGGAAATGAAGCAAATTCGTGTAGCGGTAGCCGGCCCGCGTGGCCGGATGGGCCAAGAATCGGTAAAGATGATTATAAAAGATGAGACGCTGCGGTTTGTCTGCGGCATTGACCCGAAATATAATGGAGAAGATGTTGGCGAGGTGCTCGGTCTTGGAAGCCTTCAAGCTCCGTTTGTTTCCGATATCAGACGGGCGTTAGAGGTATATCGTCCGGATGTGTTGGTCGATTTTACCACACCCCACGTCGTAAAGCAAAATATGATCGCAGCTATCGAGGCGGGCGTACGCCCGGTCGTGGGCACAACGGGCTTTACGCCGGAAGATATTGAAGAGCTGGACAAGCTGTGCCGCGAGCATCAGATCGGTGGCATTATCGCTCCGAATTTCGCCATTGGCGCTGTACTCATGATGAAATTTGCTCAAGAGGCTGCCAAGTATATGCCGCATGTAGAAATCATTGAGTTACATCATGACAAGAAACTGGACGCACCTTCTGGAACAGCGGTAAAAACAGCGGAGATGATCCAGGCGGCGCGCGACGAAATAAAGCAAGGACATCCAGAAGAAAAGGAAACGCTTGAGGGCGCGCGCGGCGGTTATTATGGCGGATTTCGCATCCACAGCGTACGCCTGCCCGGTCTTGTGGCGCACCAGGAGGTTATTTTTGGCGCGGTGGGGCAAACGCTGACGATTCGGCACGATTCCATCAACCGCGAGTCATTTATGCCAGGCGTCAATCTAGCGATCAAAAAAGTCATGGAGCACACAGGCCTTATTTACGGTTTGGAAAACATTATGGTATAAGAGGAGAACAAGGATGAACATTGCGTTAATAGCCCATGACAATAAGAAAAGTGAAATGGTCAACTTTGCGATTGCCTATCGCGACACGCTGACCAAGCATACCGTTTATGCGACCGGCACAACCGGAACAAAGATCATGGAGGCGACAGGAATTCCGGTTCAGCGGGTGCTTTCGGGTCCGATGGGCGGTGATCAACAAATCGGGGCGCTGATTGCGCAAGATGAAATGGACCTTGTTATTTTTTTACGGGATCCGCTAACCGCGCAGCCACATGAGCCGGATGTTACAGCTTTGTTGCGGCTGTGTGATGTGCACAGTATTCCGCTGGCCACGAATATCGCAACCGCGGAAATGCTGATTCATGCTTTGGAACGGGGGAACTTTGCATGGCGCGAGATCGTGCACAAATACAAAGGAGAGGATCAGAAATGAGCGGACGGTTTCCGGCGCCGCTGCACGCGCTGGCATTTGGCGCCCATCCGGACGATGTGGAGATCGGGGCTGGTGGCCTGTTGCGCAAGTGGGCGAACCAGGGGAAGCGGACAGGCATTTGCGATCTGACAAAAGCAGAGCTTTCTTCTAACGGGACGGTGGAGCGCCGCCAGCAGGAGGCGGCAGAAGCGTCTCGCTTGCTCGGTCTGCATGTCCGATTGAATTTGGAATTGCCGGATCGTGGACTTGCCCCGGTTCCGGAGCAAATCCAGGCTATTACCCGCATCATTCGATTGTACCGGCCGCGTGTTGTTTTGATGCCGTATTGGGAGGATCGCCATCCCGATCATGGCATGTGCAGCGTTCTTGTGCGGGAAGCGGTGTTTAACGCGCGAATTCGCAAGTATAATGCTGGAGGGGAAGAAACGTTCCCTCCGCACAAAGTGGAGCATGTAATCGCTTATTTTATTAATGGACAGACTGATCCGCAATTTTTGGTAGATATTAGCAAAGAAATGGAAGCGAAAATGGCGGCACTTGGCGCGTATCGCTCACAGTTTGAAATGGAGCCCGGATCCGTGGCTACGCCGCTCACGGAAGGGTATCTTGAGAGAGTGCGCGCCCGGGAGTATATTTTTGGGCAATCAGCTGGCGTCGTTTATGCGGAAGGATTCGTTAGCTATACCCCGTTGCTGTTGAAAGACTTCCTATGAGAGGGAGCGAGCGATGAAAATTGGAATTACATGTTATCCGTCTGTTGGCGGTTCCGGCGTTGTGGCGACGGAGCTGGGGAAATTACTGGCCGAGCGTGGGCATACGGTGCATTTCATCACGTCGGGCATGCCGTTTCGGCTTGGCAAGTACTATCGCAACATTTATTTTCACGAAGTAGATGTAAATAGCTATTCCGTGTTCCAATATCCACCGTACGACTTAACGCTGGCCAGTCGAATGGCGCAGGTCGCCAAAACGGAGAAGCTGGATCTGCTGCATGTCCACTACGCAGTGCCGCACGCGATTTCTGCGTATTTGGCGAAACAAATGGTAGGTGATCACCTGAAAGTGGTGACGACTTTGCATGGAACCGACATTACCGTATTAGGCTATGATCATACGCTAAAGGATATGATCCGGTTTGGCATTGAGCACAGCGATGCTGTAACGGCCGTATCACAAAGCTTAATCAATCAAACACGGGAAGTTCTTCAGGTTAAAACACCGATTGAGCTTATTTATAACTTTATTGATAAGCGCGAGTACTATCCGCGTGATATGTGCGACATACGTGAGGAGTATGCGCCGAACGGTGAGAAAGTCTTTATTCATATTTCCAATTTTCGCGCCGTAAAGCGGACGGACGATGTGGTGCGCATTTTCCATCATATTAAAAAGCGTCTCACCGCTAAACTGCTTATGATTGGCGAAGGGCCAGAGCTACCGGTCGTGCGGGATCTAGCGTCGGAACTGAATCTGCGCGAGGACGTAATTTTTCTCGGCAAACAGGAAGATATCGCATGTGTGTTGTCTATAGCGGATGTGCTCCTGCTTCCATCGGCCCAGGAAAGTTTCGGCTTGGTGGCTCTTGAGGCGATGGCATGCGGGAAACCCGTTATCGCAAGCAATGCCGGCGGGCTTCCGGAAGTGATCAAAGATGGGGAAACCGGATTTATTCGGCCGATTGGCGACGTGGAAGGCATGGCGCAAAAAGCGGTAGAACTCGTGTCTGACCCGGCGATGTATGAGCGCTTTTCACGTCAGGCGATCGAACGGGCGTACCATACGTTCTGCCATAAAAAAATCACCCGTCAGTATGAAGCCATTTACCGGCGCGTGCTAACCGGCGAAACGGAGCCGTGTCCGAAGTTATGAAAACGGACGTAATCGAAGCCGGAAAGCAAGTGCTCAAGAAGCTGGAGGAAGCTGGATACAGCGCTTATTTTGTCGGCGGATATGTACGCGATACGTTGCTTGGCCGACCTGTGCATGATCTTGACATTGCCACGTCAGCCAGACCCGAAGAGGTAATGGTGTTGTTTTCGCGCACCGTGCCTACCGGTCTTCAGCACGGGACGGTCACTGTGCTTGAAGGAGGAGTACCGCTCGAAGTAACGACATTTCGGACAGAGAGCGGGTATAAGGATCACCGTCGTCCGGACGAAGTACGGTTTGTTGCAACAATTGAGGAAGACCTTGCGCGCCGGGATTTTACGGTTAACGCGATGGCGCTTGATTTGCGCGGGCGCGTGGTTGATCCCTTTGGCGGTCAAAAAGATTTGCAAAACCGGATCATTCGTGCAGTTGGCGCACCGCAGGAACGGTTTGCCGAGGATGCGCTGCGCATGTTGCGCTGCATCCGTTTCGCCAGTCAGCTTGGGTTTGCCATTGACCGCACTACATATGAAGCAGTCCGGGAACTTGTGGAAGATATTCGCTATGTAGCCGTGGAACGTATCAATGCGGAATGGAACAAAGCGCTCGCCAGCCGTTATCCGGATCGGGCTGTAATGGATGTGTTGGAAACAGGGCTTGCCCGGGTTATGCCGGGGCTTAACGTATTGCTTTCCGGCAAGCAGGAGTGGAGCGAGACAGAGCGGGAACGACTTCGTGAAGTCAATGGTCTTGCCGCCCGCTGGTCGTATTTATTTTTAGTCTGCGGCCGGGAAGCGGACGTGGAGTCCGTGCTGCGCGCGCTGCGCAGCGAGAAAAAACTTATTAAATCGTGCCGGCAAATGATTGACTTGGTAGAGATGCTGCGGTTGCCGGAAGCGGAAGAAAGAAGCGAGAGATGGCTGCTTGAATACGGATGGGATGCGTTGAGCAACGCCGCTTCCTTATACGAAATCATATATCAGGCTGCAGGCGTCACGGCGCGCCTTGCGCGTACGTACGATGCTATGCAGGTGAAAACGCTCCAGGAGTTAGCTGTAAGTGGGGCGGAGCTACAGCAGGTGCTGGGCCGCAAGGGTGGACCGTGGATTCGCGCTATGTTACTGAGGCTTTCGCTTGATGTAAACAAAGGAGAGGTGCCTAATGAGCGGCACGCCTTATTATTGCAGGCAAGGAAGGTAATCGATGAATATACGTGAGAATTTGTTGCAAATGTTTAAGCAGGCTGGCGGCGAATTTATCTCAGGCGAAGAAATTAGCCGCCGCTTAGGTGTTTCCCGGACGGCGATCTGGAAGCATATTGAAGAGTTCCGGGAAGAAGGGTATGTGTTTGAAGCGGTACGTCGCTCCGGTTATCGGCTCGTTTTTGCGCCGGACGTTATGATTGCTGAGGAAATTAAAGTGGGTCTTTCCACACGGGTGCTGGGCCAGAAGATTTATTATTATCCGTCGATTGATTCTACTCAGAACAAGTGCCAGGAACTGGCGAAAGAGGGTGCGCCGGAAGGTACGCTTGTGGTTGCTGATCAACAGACAGAAGGAAAAGGGAGACTTGGCCGTGTATGGCACTCTCCACCGGGCGCGAACATCTCCATGAGCCTTCTCTTGCGCCCGGCGCTTGAGTTACAAAAGTGCCCACAACTGACGCTTTTGACAGCGGTCGCTGTGGTGGAAACGCTGCATGAGTTTTGCGGCATTAGCGCCCAGATTAAATGGCCGAACGATATTTTGATTAACGGCAAGAAAGTGTGTGGCATTTTGACGGAATTGAATGCAGAATCCGACCGTATTCATTCTCTTATTGTTGGGATCGGACTGAATGTTAATACGCTGCCGGAACACTTTCCGGAAGACGTGCATGGGATTGCGACTTCGCTTCGCATCGAAAAGGGCGAACCGCTGCGGCGCGTGCCGTTGCTCCAGCAGATTTTGACACGGCTTGAAGAATTGTATGATCTATATCTTGCCAAAGGATTCGCTCCGGTGAAGAAACGTTGGGAAACGTATGCTGTTACGATCGGCAAAAAAGTGACGATTCGTACGCTGCAGGGATCGCTTTCGGGGTACGCTGAAGGCATTGACGAATCAGGTGTGCTGCTGGTGCGCCGGGAAGATGGTTCGGTAACGAAAGTGTATTCGGCCGATGTCGAAATCCATGGTTAAAAATTAGCAAATTTCAACATAAAGAAACAAAAAAGATTGATAAACCATCATTTTTAAGCTTATAATGAGGATGTCAGGGCCGTATCCACGCGGAATGGCACCAGGATGTGTTTTGTTGTTGTCAGTGAAAAAATATTTGAATCTGCTCTGAGCCGATGAGGACCGAGACAGAGGAAACAAGATGCGACCATATCCATAGAAAATGGTTTCAGTACGCCTTCTCCTCTGTTTGAAGGCGTTTTTCTGTGCCTTCAAGCGCCTTTTTTGCCTTAATCGCTCAAAGCGCAAGGAGGAATGAAAATGGGGGGCAATTCACCGATCACGACTCTCTCTTTAAAAGAAATGAAACGGAATGGACAACGCATCGTCATGCTGACCGCGTACGATTATCCGTCGGCTAAATTGGCGGACGAAGCAGGAGTCGATATGATTCTTGTCGGCGATTCGCTTGGCATGGTAGTGTTGGGGTATGATTCAACGCTACCGGTCACGCTCGACGATATGATCCATCATACGAAAGCGGTTACGCGTGGGGTAAAGCGTGCGTTTGTGGTGACGGACATGCCGTTTTTAACGTATCACGGCACGATCGAAGAAGCGCTGCGCAACGCCGGACGCATCATGCAGGAAGGGCTCGCTAAAGCCATAAAGATCGAAGGCGGAGCGGAGCTTGCACCGTTGATTCGCCGCTGCACGCAGGCTGGCATTCCGGTGGTGGGGCATATCGGACTAACTCCGCAGTCTGTACATCAACTTGGAGGATACAAAGTGCAAGGCAAAACGCCGGAAGCGGCTCAAAAGCTAATGGATGATGCGCTGGCGCTTGAGGAAGCGGGAGTATTTGCGCTTGTTATGGAATGCGTGCCAAAGCAACTTGCGGAGTTTATCTCACGTAAGCTTTCGATTCCGACGATTGGCATTGGTGCTGGAGCCGGCTGTGATGGTCAGGTACTGGTGTATCATGATATATTATCGTACGGCAGCGACCGCGTGCCAAAATTTGTGAAGAAGTACGCGGACGCGGGCTCACTCATCAAACAGGCGATTTCTAGATATGCGGAAGAAGTGCGCAGCGGAGCGTTCCCGGAAGATACGCATACGTTTGCAATAAGCGAAGAAGCACTTGAACAATTGTATGGAGGGGTGAAAGCATGAGAGTGGTCTCCTCCATTCGAGAGTTGCGGGCCATGCTGAAGGAAATGCGCCCAAAGACGATAGGTTTTGTGCCGACAATGGGCTATTTGCACGAAGGGCATTTGAGCCTTGTTGAGAAAGCGAAGGAAATGTCCGATGTGGTCGTTATGAGTATCTTTGTCAATCCGCTGCAATTTGGTCTGAATGAAGATCTAGAGAAATATCCGCGCGATATCGAGCGGGATTGTCGTCTCGCGGAAGCGCAAGGAGTGGACATCCTGTTCTTCCCACCGGTTGAAGAAATGTACCCGCCAGGCAGTAAAACAATCGTTTCTGTTAAAGAGATTACTGAATGTATGTGCGGCGCGTCGCGTCCAGGACATTTCGACGGCGTGGCAACGGTTGTGACCAAGCTGTTTAACATTGTGCAGCCAGATTACGCGTTTTTCGGTATGAAGGATGCACAACAGGTGGCAGTGATTACACAGATGGTTCGTGATTTAAACATTCCTGTTGAGATCGTGCCATGCCCGATTGTACGTGAAGCGGACGGGCTTGCGCTCAGTTCGCGCAATGTATATTTGTCCCCGGAAGAAAGGAAGCAAGCGCTTGTTTTGTCACGTTCGCTGAAACGGGCACAGGAAATGGTAGAATGCGGGGAACGTGACGCGACAGTGCTGCGTACAGCCATTGAATCCGTCATTCAAGAGAGCCCGCTGGCGGACATCGATTATATCGAAATCCGGAGTTATCCGGAGCTTGTGCCGCTTGAGGAACTGCGCGGCGACTGTCTTATTGCGCTTGCGGTGCGCTTCGGTCGCACGCGTCTTATTGACAATATTATGCTTGTGGCGAGTCAGGAGGATATTGCATGTTCCGTACGATGATGAAATCAAAAATCCACCGGGCGACGGTGACGGAAGCGAACTTGAATTATGTTGGCAGCGTCACGATTGATCGGGACATTATGGACGCCGTGGACATTTTGCCAAACGAGAAAGTACAGATTGTCAACAACAATAACGGCGCTCGTCTGGAAACATACGTAATTGAAGGGGAGCGCGGCAGCGGCGTAATCTGTTTGAATGGTGCAGCAGCCCGTCTCGTTCAGCCGGGCGATATCGTGATTATTATTTCCTATGCGATGATGACGAATGAGGAAGCGAAAACGTACAAGCCGAAAGTGGCCATTATGGATGAAAATAATCGGATTGAGCAGATGCTTGGTGAAGAGATTCATGCGACCGTGCTATAAGTAATGTGAATAGGGAATGGAATAAAACCGGCTTATCAGCCGCAGTCTTGGCAGGTTATTTTCGTGTCAAGACTGCGGCCAGCCGAGGTGGTGCCAAGCGAAAGAAACTTTATTGTAACGGAATTTTAATTTCTAAAAAATTTTGTCTTTTTTTACTGTAATTGTACCGTTTTTTCATGTCTGATTATCCTCCTTCACCCTAATTTCCGCACTGCATATTCATTTTTCTTTGCCGGATTAACTAATTCTTCAGTACTACTTATGAACTGGTTTATCGCCTGGTATGCCTTGATCAAAACTTCTTTTACACAATCCCCCACCTTTTTCTAATTATGAATATACGTATATTTGAAATTTTTTACAAATCAAGTATGACAGAATACGCTCATATTCTTTTCTCTTTTGTGTCACACTGAAAGTAATATGTTGATGCGAAAGGTGGTTTTTTTGTGCTGCTTTCCCACTATTTTGCCGCCCTTAAAGATCGGCTGAATCTCATTGAGCAACAGATGGAGACTGCATCGGAGGGTGACAGGAATCAATTGTATTGCGAAGTGCTGAAACTGCGCCAGATCAGCGATCGAATTGTTGAAGAATGGCTTAGTTTTGAAGACCGCCTTATTAAAGTACAGCGGATGTTTGAGGAAGCGGAAGATGCTTCCGTGTCTTCCCAGCTTCACGATGTAACGGCTGAAGAAGAGACGGAGGAAGAAATTTATTTGCCATATACGCTGGCGGCGACGTTTCGTCAAGGACAAGGTTATTTCACGCTATCCATGTACCATGAAGCGGTGGAGTCCTTCAGTAAAGTTCTGGAAGAGGCTCCCGATGTAGCTGTGGCCCGGCTATACCTCGCATTCGGCTTTCTCATGTCTGGGCGCCTGGATGTGGCATATCGCCAGTTTCATTTGTTGACGGAAACGTGTGTACATCCTTTTATTTGTGCCGCTTCATACAATGCGATGGGGTGTATTGCCATGATGGAAGGAAATCCCGAACAAGGGCTCGGCTGGTTTGAGCAGGCGCTGGGGGCATTCGACCAGTTTGCAGACGCCAGATATAACCAAGCGCTTGCACTGTGCCATCTCGGTCGGTACGAAGAAGCGATACAAACTGCTCGGCCATTGCTTAGAGGGACGGCTCCTGATGTGGATGTGCTTTTGTTGCTTGGTGCATGCTGCGCAAAAAGCCATCGCTTTGATGAAGCATACACGCTGCTTCAGCGCGCCGAGGCACTTGCATATCAGGGAAAGCAACACCAAGCGATCGCCCGCATTTATGAGCAGACTGGAAAGTTCGAGGAAGCGGCCCGTTGTTACCGTGAGATGCTGCCTGCGTCACGTGCCGATGCATCGGTGTGGCATGGATTGGGCTGGTCGCTTTGGCAGTCCGGCCAAAAAGAACAGGCACTTGCCTGCATGAAACGTGCGCTTACTCTGTCTCCGGATCAGCCGGATTACGCGTGTTCATACGCTTGGATTCTGCTGTGCGAAGGAGAGGCGGAAAGGGCATGGAAGGTGTTTGAACAGACGGCGCGTAAATATCAACATCCGTTGGCAAGAGCCGGCATGGTGGAAACTTTGCTCAAACAACACCACTTTGTTGTCGCTGAAGAAATCATAAGCAACCTATCCGAAGATCAAAACGCACATATACGGGCACTTGGTCAGTATTTGAAAGGACGGCTGTTGCTTATGCAGGGCAAACGTGAAGAAGCGCTAGAATATTTTTCACTCAGCCACAGGGCCGGCGTAATTCGGGAGAGCGGATTGTATGCCGGACTTCTTCACTATGCTGATGGCGCCCATGAAGAGGCGTACGAAAGGTGGAAAGAATTTATTCCGGCCCCATAAGCACCGGTTTTTCTTTTTTTATATTGCACTTCCTTTCTGAGTGATAGAAAATAATAAGTGCATCCCTCTCTTTGGAGAAGCGAAGGAAGCGGAAAATGATGAGGTGAAACGATTGAACACGTTTGTTGTGGTCGATTTTGAGACGACGGGCAATCGACCGAAAGAGGGGGATAAAATCATTCAAATCGGTACGGTGCTTATCCGGAATGGTAAAATTGCGGAACGGTTTTCAACCTTGGTTAACCCGCAGACTGAAATTCCCCCTTTTATTGAGAATTTAACGGGTATCACGAATGACATGGTGGTGCATGCTCCGATGATAGAGGAGGTGCTGCCGCCATTGTTGAAGATGTTAGATGGAGCTGTGTTTGTGGCTCATAACGTCTTTTTTGATCTGGCGTTTTTACAGAATGCGTTGCAGGAAGCGGGATATCATCCGTTTACCGGACCTTTGATTGACACGGTTGAGCTATCGCGTCTGTTGCTTCCAAGACAGGAAGGATATCGATTATCCGATCTGTCAGTTAGTCTCGACATTATGCATGAACATCCGCATCAGGCTGATTCCGATGCCGAGGCGACTGCGCATATTTTGTTGCATTTGCTTGAGAAATTACGCAATCTGCCGCTCGTTACGATTCAACATCTACAAAGGCTAAGCAGACTCTTTCATTCCGATATTCAGATGCTGCTATCGGACATTGAACACCAAAAAGTTCGTGAAGGTACGTACGAACCAGGAACAGATTTGGAAGTTATTCACCAAATCTGCTTGAAAAAGAGAAAAGCGATCAAACAAGAAAGTGGCAGATCACTGGAACAAGCGATTGATTTTGATGGGTTTGCCGATGGTCTGTTTGGGGAGCAGGGGTTATTAAAAAAATGTATGCCCGGCTTTGAGTTGCGCCCTGCTCAGGTTGCGATGATGAAACAGGTGTACGAATCATTTGCGTCAGGTCGACATCTTATGGTAGAAGCAGGCACAGGAACAGGTAAATCACTCGCGTATTTAATTCCTGCTGTCTTCTGGGCGAAGCAGCAGGAAGAGGTCGTTGTTGTTTCCACGCATACGATTCAACTGCAGGAGCAGATGTACACACGTGATTTGCCGATTTTGCAGGCGATATTTGGCGATGATGCGCCGCGTATTTCCATATTAAAAGGAAGAAATAATTATTTATGCCTGCGAAAGTTTTCACATAGTCTACAGGAAGAGCAGGATAATTACGATATTCAGTTAAGCAAGTCGCAAATGCTTGTCTGGTTGACGGAGACAGAGACAGGCGACGTGGAAGAAATCAGCCTCCCGTCCGGCGGACAGGTATATTGGAAACAGGTGCAGAGCGACGCGGGTTCATGTTTGAACCGACAGTGTCCCTGGTTTTCGCGGTGCTATTATCACCATGCGCGGCGCAAAGCTCAGCAAGCAGAAGTCATCGTAACGAATCACTCACTTTTATTCACCGACATGAATTCGGAGCATCGAATTGTTCCATCGTATAAGTATGCGGTTATTGATGAAGCGCATCACTTTGACGACGTAGCAAGTCGTCATTTAGGGGATACTATCTCTTCCTACCAACTGGAGGGTATGCTGCATCATCTGCACCCGGATCGCGGTGTGGGGCTGCTTGAAGAAGTAGAAGAGGCGGTACGGGCTTGGAGTATAGCTGATTATGAGGAAAGCAAACATCTTATTGAGGCGGCGTATCAGCAAATTCGCGAAGGAAAAGAAACGATCCGTGAGATGTACAATTTGCTTTATCAGTGGTCCCACCAGCGGGCGAAAGAAAGTGAAGAAATCGGGCATACGGTGCTTCGTTATAAACAGGAGCACTTAACGAGCCGCTGGGGACGCGCCGTTGTTTCTGCCGTGCGTAACAGCGTGGACTTATTGCTTGCCATCGGCAAGAGGTTGGAGGCGATTTACGCAAACATTCAAAGCGATGACGCGCCGATTGGCATGAAAGGACTTTTGACTGATTTAAACGGGGCTGTGCAGGATTGTCTCGAATACGCGGAGCTATTGCATCATATGTTGCTTACAGAAGATGAAGAGCATGTCTATTGGATTGAACTTGACACGCGCACAACCCGCAAAACGATTTATTTGCACCGCGTGCCGATCGATGTATCGAGCACGTTGCGCGAGCGTTTTTTCAACAAAAAAGAATCTGTCATTCTTACTTCGGCTACGCTAAGCGTCAATTCTTCTTTTGCTTACGCGACGGAACGGTTCGGGCTTGCGGACTTGCTCGCGGAGAACAAAGTAAGTACCATCGTGCTTTCCTCTCCGTTTAACTATAAGCAACAGATGCTCGTTTGCATCCCGAGTGAGGTACCGAATATCAAAGGTTCCTCGGAAGAACAATTTATCCGCGCGCTAATAGATTCACTGGCACGGGTGGCCGTTGCAACGAAAGGGCGAATGCTTGTCTTGTTTACTTCATATGCGATGTTGCGCGGCGTATATGAACATTTGAAAGAAAGGTTAAAAGAAGCGAACATTACTGTTCTGGGACACGGGGTGGACAGCGGTAGCCGCAGCAAATTAACCAAGCAGTTTCGCTCCCTGGAAGCCTGTGTATTGCTTGGCACGAGCAGCTTTTGGGAGGGTGTTGATATTCCTGGCGACGATCTATCCTGCCTTGCAATTGTTCGCCTTCCATTCGTCCCGCCGAATCATCCGCTTGTTGAAGCGCGTAACCAGCAGCTGGAGCAGCAAAACAAAAATGCTTTCATGCAGTTGTCCGTGCCTCAAGCGCTCATCCGGTTTAAGCAAGGATTCGGTCGCCTTGTGCGGACAGGAACGGACCGGGGGGTCGTGCTTATCTATGATCGACGCGTTATCGATGCTCGCTATGGCCGGCTATTTCTTCAGTCGTTACCTGAGACAAACGTAATTGTGAAGCCAACGGAAGATTTATTACCCGAAATTTCGGATTGGCTCGCAAGAACAAAAAGCGCAGAAAGAAACAGCAAGGAGGAAGCGACCGAGCCAAAACAGTGGGGGTAAGGTAAGAAGGAGAGGACAAAAAGTGAAAGTGCCAAAAATATCCGAAGCCGTTGTTAGAAGGCTTCCCGTTTATTTGCGTTATTTGAACAATTTAAAAGCAATGAACGTTCGTACCGTTTCATCGCAGCAGCTTGGCGAAGCGCTTGATTTAAACCCGGCACAAATTCGCAAGGATCTTGCCTGCTTTGGCGAGTTCGGCCGCAAGGGGATTGGCTATGAGGTTAACTATCTTGTGGAAAAAATCAAAAGCATTCTTAAGCTTGACAAGCAGGTTAACGTTTTGTTGGTCGGAGCGGGGCATCTTGGACATGCGATTAGCAATTACAACGCTTATTTAAAAGATAGTATGCGAATTGTCGCTATTTTTGATGCAGATCCGCATAAAATCGGTAAAAAAATCGTAAATATGATGATTCAACCATTGGAAGAATTGGCGAATACGGTAAAAGAAAAGAATATCCGCATTGCCATTATTGCGGTGCCAGCGGACGCAGCACAGGCGGTGGCCGATCGCCTTGTCGCCGCCGGTATTACTGGCATTCTAAATTTCGCACCAACGAATTTACGCGTGCCGGAAAACGTTCGCGTCCATGATGCGGATGTAACGATGGAACTGCATAGCTTGGCGTATTATTTATAAAAAATAGAGTAAGGAGGGAAGGCGCGCTTCCCGCGCGCCTCACATATTATGAAAACAATTATCATTCATGCAACAGTGCTTACAGTGAATAACACGAATGAAGTCATCTATGACGGAGCCATCGCATTTGAAAATGGGGTTCTTACATATGTAGGGCCAACGCCGGAAGAATTGGACACATACGGTGAAGTGATTGACGCGCAGGGTCGGATTGTTATGCCGGGCCTTGTGAATACGCATGGGCATACCGGCATGTCGCTTTTGCGTGGATATGCCGATGATCTGCCGCTACAGGAGTGGCTGGAGACGAAAATGTGGCCGCTGGAAGCGCAATTTACCGAAGAACATGTGCGCTGGGGCACTTCTTTGTCTATTGTTGAGATGCTGAAGACGGGTACGACGACATTTGTGGACATGTATGATCATATGGACATAGTAGCTGAGCTTACCGTCGCATCCGGCATGCGTGCCCGTTTGTGCCGCGGCGTTATCGGACTTTGCCCGCCGGAAGAACAAACGAGAAAACTCGAAGAGGCGAGTGCTTTTGCCGCGAAGTGGAACGGTGCGGCAAACGGGCGCGTTATGACAATGATGGCGCCGCACGGAGCTTACACTTGTCCTCCGGATTATATTGAGCGGATTGTGGCACGCGCCCATGAATTGGACTTGCCGGTGCATATTCATATGTCCGAGACGGAATGGGAAGTACAGCAAAATGTGAACGATTACGGCACCCGTCCGGTAGAGCATCTGGAGAAGCTTGGTGTATTTAACAGGCCGACGCTCGTTGCGCACGCTGTTCATTTAACGGATGAGGAATTGGATACGCTGGCGAAATATGATGTAAAAGTATCACACAATCCGATCAGTAATTTGAAGCTGGGCAGCGGTATTGCACGCGTGCCGGACATGATGGAACGGGGGATTTGTGTTTCGCTTGGAACGGATAGTTCTGCAAGCAATAATAACCTTGATTTATTTGAGGAAATGAAAATGGTGGCGCTTTTGCACAAGGGTCACCGCCAGAATCCGGTGCTCGTTCCGGCGACGGAGGCGCTGCGTATGGCAACGATTTATGGCGCAGAAGCGGTTTTTATGGAGGATCGAATTGGATCGTTGGAAGTCGGCAAACAGGCAGATTTTATTATTCTCGACTCCGGCAGGGTGTTTTTCCATCCGTCGCATGATCCGATTTCGCATGTGGTATACGCGGCGAGCGGGCGGGATGTAAAAGACGTATTCGTTCAAGGCGTGCAACTGGTGAAAGACGGCAGATGTTTGACGATGGATGAGGAAGCGGTTATTGAAAACGCAAACCGGATGTTTGCCAGACTGGAGAAAAAGTAAGGGAAAGAAAAAATTCCCCGCCGTTTGCGGCAGGGACAATGGAAGATGGATAGGTAGGGGAATTAAAATGCGAATCCTTGCCTGTGGTTTAAGGCCGTTCCATTATGATCCAAGAATGAAGGTTCGGCTGACGGAGAGATGCAAAATCATCTTCTCCCGCATGGCGAAACGGGGAGGAGAGAAGCATCCATGAAGGATTTCGTTCATCCGACAATAGCCTGGCCACTTCTTCCGGCAATTGTTCAAAAAGACGCGCAAGGTGCGGTTGCTTCACACCCGCTCACCTCCTCCTGCGCTTACGCTTAGTATTTCCGGGGGGGAAAGGCAGTATGTTTAGCATTTTTTGATTCCCCTGCCGCGCTCCGGCGTGGAACATCTTTGAAAATACGGAAAACAGGTAAGGGTAAACTTATGAAAAAGTTTTGGCTATATGGGCTGTTTGTTTTACTTGTTGCGGCATTGTGCGTGGCGACTTTCATTTATTTGCATCTGCGCGGACAGCAACATGCCATTATTGAGCGTGGAACGGAACTTGCGTTGACACGGACGCAGATAAATGAGGTCACTTCCGTTGACGTGTATTACGGAACAGAAGATTATATTGTTGTCAGAGGAAAGACGCAAACAGGAGAAAAACTTGTGGCCTGGTTTCAGGGGGAGCAAGGGGAAGTGGAGAAAATGTCCCGTCTCATCCCTGAAGAGAATGTTATCGAAGCATTAACTAAACAATACCCGAACTTCCAGCTTATCCATATCATTCCAGCCAAGCAGGGGAAGCAGAAGATGTGGGAAGTATTATTTGAAGATGGAGACAATAGTTTGAACTATTACTACATTGATATGTATACCGGTAAATTTTTGAAGGTATATCGAGTGCCCATTGCAGAAGGTGATTTTTAACATAACACGCGAGAAGTCCCCTTCCTCCACGCCTCCGGCGTAGGTGGGGGATGAATCGCGCTTCTTTTTCCCTTCTATTCGTTGTATAATAGGAATGTACGTTCGTAGTGAGAAAGAAGGGGATTCGAATGATTCGAACTGCAAAAGTCGCTTTTACTGCATCCCGCTCCACCATAGATGCCCTGTTTGCTTTAAATCGCTTCTCGGCAGAGGTGTGGAATATGTGCTTGGCTGAAGCGAAAGTCTACCACCAGCAAACCGGGCAGTGGATCGGTAAAACCGAACTACAAAAACGCTTGAAGCGTCGTTTTCCAATGCACAGCCAGAGCATACAAGCTGTGTGCCACAAATATCTTTGGGCGCGAGATAGCGCACATCAGGCCCGAAAGGAAGGGCACACGAACGTCCGCTATCCATATAAGCAAAAGAAGTATTTCAACACAAAGTGGGCGGCGGACGGTTTTACCATTCATCCCAACGGACGCATCTCGTTGAGTCGCGGCATCTGGGAAGGCAAGCGTCAAGCACCGCTCGTTGTTCGTGTGACTCAGTTACCCGCTGGAACTGTAAAAGAGATTGAACTCGTCTACGACCGGGGCCTGCATCTGTGTCTTACCTACGACGATGGCAAGAAAGCACCGAACCCGCCGGGTTCGCATACATGCGCCATTGACCCGGGTGAAATTCATACGCTTGCAGCCGTCGCAACAACTGGAGACAGTCTCATTGTGACCGGACGAAAAATCCGAAGCATTCACCGCCTGCGTAACAAGAAGCTTGCAGAGCTTCAGCGAAAAATGAGCAAGTGCCAGAAATACAGCCGTCAGTGGAAGCGGTACAATCGGGCGAAACAATATCTTCTTTCTAAAAGTAAACGCCAGTTACAGGATGCCTTGCACAAAACGACGAAACAGTTTGTCGAATGGGTGGTCGCCC
>NZ_FNDE01000005.1:0-130359 GCF_900099925.1 Aneurinibacillus thermoaerophilus
CGGAACAAACCATCTACTACTTCTCGCTTAGGCGATCCGTAGATACGTGGGTTTCTGAATTTCAAACGGCAAGGACTGAATCCGGTTTTCATACAACACTTTGGACAGTAGATTCGCCGCACCGTGAATGTCCCGATGTTGGGTATAGCCGCACCACGCACGTTCTTTTTCGCCCCGCAAACCGGACAGGTTTGCGATGTATAACGTTCCTCGCGCTTGTGGAGCATGATGCCTTCCGCCTTCAGTTTGTACGTTAGGTACTTCTTTACTTTCCCAACCTGCCACTGGCTCATTCGCTGATTGTGGCAGCGAGAACGTTTCTTTTTCTTCTTTCGCTGGACACCTTCGACATCTCCAAGGTAGACTTCGTTCACTTGCTGGGCGACCACCCATTCGACAAACTGTTTCGTCGTTTTATGCAAGGCATCCTGTAACTGGCGTTTACTTTTAGAAAGAAGATATTGTTTGGCTCGGTTGTACCGCTTCCACTGGCGGTTGTATTTCTGGCACTTGCTCATTTTTCATGGTGGAGCGGGATGCGGTAAAAGCGACTTTTACGGTTCGAATCATTCGAATCACCTTCTTTCTCACTACGAACGTACATTCCCAGTGTACAACGAATAGAAGGGAAAAAGAAGCACGATTCATCTCCCACCTACGCCGGAGGCGTGGAGGAAGGGGACTTCTCGCGTGTTATGTTAAAAAATTTCCGTTAAAAATGGGAACCCAAGCATTTTCGGCAGGTAAATATTCGATAAATACTTTCCCTCTGGCATCAAGCTTCTTTCTTCAAACCTGCACCTCAACTATTTTTTAACATGACTCCGTTCTGAGTTTTCTTGTCAGACATTGCACAGCAGATATGGTGCTCTAAGATGTTATCCTGGCTTAATTTTAGAATATCCGCCAGGTTTATCACCTTCGTATTATTATACATTATTTTGGATCAGCTTATCGGACATCGGTGTAGCTTTTGTATCTTCTTTTTCCCAATCATAATCAAGCAGACCAATCATTTTTCTTGACCGCTGAACAGCTCGGAAAAAGCCGCATGTAATCCAAGGGCGCCATATCTTTTCCGAAACTCTTCTATCGTACCTTCCTGAATGATCTTCCCATTTCGTAGAAATATAACCCGATCTGCAATCGCCTCAGCAACATGAAGCTGATGAGTTGAAAAAAGCACGGCATGCCCTTTTTCCTTAATCCCTTTGACAAGACGAACAAACGAATCCATCCAATACGGATCAAGTCCGTTTGTTGGCTCATCCAACACAAGCAGTGGCGGGCGGGACAATAATGCCTGGGCGAACAATAGACGCTGCCGCATTCCTTTTGAAAAAGCAGAAACAGGTTGGTTTTTTACCTCTTCTAATCCGACCCATTCTAATGTTTCTAAGATCTGTTCTCTCTCAACCCCTCGTAATTTCGCCCAAAAAGTCAATGTCTCTATCGCCGAAAGGGCATTGCCAAATTGATAATCATCCGGCATATATCCAATATATTGCGCATAACGTTCACGTTCCTGCTTCCATTGTATCCCCTTTACAAAAATGCTGCCTTTTGAAGGCTGCGACAATCCTACAATCATGCGTATGATCGTGCTTTTCCCCGCTCCGTTACCTCCACATAAAGCAATCACTTGCCCTGGAAACAACGTCATATTTATAGACTGGACAATGGTCTGGTTCTCAATCATCTTATAAACATCTTGCACTTGCAGCACAGGTTCAGTCACGTAAGCGTCCCCTCTCCCAAAGCACAACAGCCAAATATATTGAAAATCCAACCCACATCACACATGCCCACAGAAAAACAAGTATTCCACTGGGATGATTGATCCATTCAACCCATTGATAATACTCCGGGCCAAGAACAGAACCCCCTCCCAATTTCACGATAACAAATAAGCGAACAAGTTCTGCAGGATTCATTAAAGTTAAACATACAAGTGCTGGCTTAATCCAAAGATACGGAAGCAATCCTAAAAAGGAAATAAGAATCATTGGCCATCCGATAATGGTAAAAAACCAAATACCTACACAAAAGGTTAAAGCTTGCCAGCGGTTTTTAGCCAGCGTACCAACGATAAGAGCAAGCGCTAGAAACAAAAAAATAAGCAGCATTGAAAAAACAAAAAACAGTATATAAACAGGAAAAGCAAACGATTTTCCAATCAAAGCGCCAATTATGCCTATTAATCCATATCCAAAACTAATAATAACCAGCAAAACAATCGTTAAGCCTATGTATTTTCCATTAATAAAGGAAGCTGTACTCATTGGATACGTAGACAGGAGCTGCCAGCTTCCTTCTTCCTTTTCTCCGGTTAGAGAAAAGGAACCAAGCAGCAGTGTCATAAGCGGTAGCAAGTATAAAATAAGATTTAGCATCGTTCCGGTTGTACTTGAGTAACCTTCAATGAAATTTTGTGTGTTAATGAGGAGCAACGTAAAGCTAAAAAAAGAGAAAAGAGCCATAAACGAATAGGCCCATGGATTACGAAATCCCATTTTAATTTCTCTGAGCGCAATCGCATTCGTATGCATCTTATGAATCCGCGCCTTTCTTATCCATCTTCATACTGTCGGAATGGCCGTGCTTCATTTTGTGCATCATATCCATGTTGCGCTCCCATGTATGAGAGTGTAAGTCATTCGCGTTCATTAGCTTTCCTTTTCCTTGCCCATTCAAAAACGTTTGTGCTGCTCCCTTGTCCTTAAATGAATAAATTCCATATCCCATCGGTGTTTTGAACGTTTTATCGTAAATAAAAGAGGCTTCTTTAAGAGGAACCCATTCTTTTGTATTATAGTCCCGGACATATTCGGCTCCTACTTGTTCTGTTCCGTTTTTCTTCTCCCACTCATTCAGGCAACCAATATCGTCAAATTTCAAGGCTTTTCCATCTTTAAGAATGATTTCGGTCGAATGTTGATTGTCCGCTACTTGCATATTACAAACTGAACATTTATCCACATTCTCCTCAATGCTTACAGGATGATACTCTTTGGTTCCACAGCCTGATAATAAAGCGATGGACAATACTGATGCCATAATAAGCCCTTTTTTCTTCATATTCTTCTTACCCCCAAATAGAAAATTGTGCTAATAGATGCTACAAACAAAAACACGCCCATCCATAAAGTGTTTTTCGATTGTAAAGAACGGTGTATATCAGTAGTCAAAGGTGGTCTTATCAATGGTGAAGTATCTTTTGTCCAGGAATCCTGATTTGTCATAAACATACTTTCTAAAAAAAACATTCCTGGAGATTGGAAAAATAACTGATAGGCAGGAACCGCTTCTGTCAGCTTTTGAAAGAAAGGGTTTATCGCATAAGGAATACTGCTATGACCTGTATTCGCCATATCAATTCCTTGAAAATTGTCCCAGTAATTCTCTTTTAGTTGATTGTTGCGACTATCAATTCCTTCAGCCTGAATGACATTCGCATAAAACAGGTTGCTGTGGCATGTATTCTGCTGAGCATTTTTAAGCTGCAAACCAATAAAATTTTGATGAATCACGTTATTCCTCAGATCGTTGTTTTGAGATTGCTCAACATACATGCCAACGCGGTTCCCTTCCAATCTATTTCGCTCAATAATAGACGTTTGCACATCATACAAAAGCAATCCTTGGGAATTAACATTTTCACTCTGTTTATAAAATGTGTTTCCAATTACCTGGGTGTTTTTTGCCCCCATAATCATGGCCCCTGTTACATTATAGGAGCCTACATTATGACGAATGATCGTACCGTTTGTGTACATACAATGAATGCCATATCGTGAGTAATCAATACGATTGCTTTCCACTTGATTCAAATTACTATTTTCGAGATAAATACCATCATGCAGGTTCACAACCGTATTTTCTATGATGTTGTTTTGATGGGATTTCCATAAGTCAATGCCGTTTCCTTTTTGCGACATTTTAGCGGGTGGTTCATCCTTTTGTTCCAACCAAATAATCCGTGTTTCTCGAATCGTATTATGGCTAGCATTGCTCAATTGAATTCCAGAAGATTTTGTTTGTATCGCTAGATTTTCCAGGATATTATCATTTCCTGTTATAACAATCGCCGCCGATTCTTTAGATAAAGAATCAACAATCTCTATTCCGGTAAGACGACTGTGATCTGCTTTTATTTGAATAGCAGGCTGCTTGCTTTCATTTCGAATGCGAACCTTACCATTTACTACTTTAAGATGAAGAGGCTTGTCAATAATGATGGGGCCCTTATAGTCTCCAGCCTGTATCAGCAATGTCTCACCAGGTTTTGCAAGTCTGATCAGGTTTTGGAGATTATCTGGGGAACCCTGCTCATTTGCACTCCCTTCTTGATTGGAGAGAAAAGAAAAGATACATATAAAAATTAGACCTTTTATCAGTTTATGGGACAATTCGTTCACCTGCCTATAAACATCCAGTCGTAATTGACACCTCTTCTATTTTAAACCTGTAATAAGAACAGAAAAATGGCCCGAATGAGTCATCTTTGCACTCATCTTCTATGATTTTTCAACGTTACCTTTTATGCCGTTCTTTACTTATTCTACTGTCAACCCATGCCGAACAGCATAAGCAGCCAGCTGTACACGATTATCAAGATGAAGCTTTTCTAACAAATTTTTTATGTGATTTTTTACCGTATTTTCCGCAATCATAAGACGATTCGCTATTTGTTTATTCGTCTCACCTGCCGCTACCCAAGAAAGGATTTCACGTTCTCTCGGCGTCAAAGAACCCGGATCCGGTTCATTAGATGTCTTCTTTGTACGAAAACGATATAACAATCGATTGGCTATTTCTCTCGATACTTCTACATCCTCTCCAAGCAAAGCATGAAGGTATTGTATCCAATCATCCGGCTCCATATTCTTCAATAAATACCCCTGTGCACCGAATTGAATAGCCGTAAACAAATCCTTTACATCATCCGAAACCGTCAGCATGACAACATGGATTCTTGGATAAGCCATTCTGATCTTCCGAACCACTTCCAGCCCATTTAACCGCGGCATATTAATATCGAGCAAAAGTAAATGAGGCTGAAGCTCACCACAAAGCTTAAGAGCTTCCTGTCCGTCGGCAGCTTCTCCAACAATAAAAAAGACTTCGTCGCTCTCCAATACACTGCGGATGCCTGCTCGTGCTAGCGGATGATCATCTGCAATAACTACTCGATATTGCTTCATTTTTTACTTCTCCTTTGTCACAATTAGTTCTGTTCCCCGCGTCTCTCGCTTAAAGAGACGAAAGCTTGCTCCTAGCTGTTCTGCTCGTTCCTTCATCATGAAAACACCATAGTTCTTTACAGATATTGCAGCGCTATCAAACCCACACCCATCATCGATAATTTTCAATTGCCATCCCCCATCTCCCCCTTTAAATTCAATGATTACATGAGAAGCTCCAGAGTGCTTCCGAATATTAGCAAATGCTTCTTGAATAATAGCAAAAAGCTGTATTTCTTCTTTTGGCGTAAATAATTTATGAGGAAGCTCAATGTCTTCCTTTACATCAATTCCTGTTAACGCACTCCACTCCGAAAGCCACTTTGCCAGTCGAGAGGTAAGTACATCTCCCTCCTCAGGTAAAGAACGCAGATTAAAAATCGCCTGTCGCACATGATTATCGATCATTGAGACAGCATGCATTGCCTCATCAATGTGTCCTTGCTTGAGCTTAATATTGAGAAAGAAAAGAGTTTGCGCAATTCCATCATGAAGTTCAGAAGCGAGCCTTTCTCTTTCCTCATACACAGCCCTTTTCGCTTGTTCCTGTGCTAATCGTTCATTTGTTGCACGAATAATACGAAACATCCATACAGAAAATAAAAGGGAAAGAATAAATGTAAGAATTGTGATATATAGATTTCCCGTTTCCATAGATAAATACTCCAAAAGAAATTCATGACGTATATATTCAAATCCACCTATCAGCAACGTAGGCAAAACAACGGCAAGTACTTGTAAAAGACGATAAGACATAAAGCGTATTCTCCTTTTAACGTTAATCTTAAGTATCTATTTTTATAATAACTGAGTCCTTCACAGATTAAGATAGCTCATCTGGGCTATCACTTTTACTGTAAGAGATGCTATCATTTGCTGCCCGCCAAAGTAAAAACTTCAGGTATCTCCAAAACAAAAAAACACCATCCTTCGTCCCGTTGATTAGAAAAAGAATCGTGTTTTAATATGCGGCCTTTCATCAACCCATCAAAAGACCTTGTTTCTTGGTTCTGTATCTTGGACAAAAAATAACATGGTTATCCAACAGGAACCCCCTTCTATTTCATCATCATATAATACGCATGAAATGATGAAGGATAAAAAAATGTGAACACTTCATAGATAAATTACGTTTATTTAAAGGAGGAGCTTTATGCAACGACTTATCATTTTTGCCATCATTGGATTTTTTGCCCAGTTAGTGGATGGCTCATTAGGGATGGCATATGGAGTCACTTCCAGTTCATTGTTACTTCTATTCGGCATTTCCCCTGCGGTTGCATCTGCTTCTGTTCACATGGCCGAAGTGGTCACTACTGCCGCTTCAGGTGTTTCCCACATTCGTTTTGGCAACGTGGATAAGCGAACCGTTTATCGCCTTATTCTTCCTGGCTCCCTTGGTGCGTTCATCGGTGCTTGCTTTTTAAGTAACTTGCCTGGAAATATGGTTAAGCCTTATATCGCGATTTTCTTGTTTTCTCTGGGTGTTTATGTTCTCTTTCGATTTTTGCTCGCCGGGGTTAAGAAGATTCCCGCCGCTCAAACTAATCGCACTCCAAGTAAAAAATTACTGGTTCCGCTCGGCTTCATTGCGGGATTTGCTGATTCTACAGGAGGAGGTGGCTGGGGGCCTCTTGCTACGCCTGTCTTGCTGTCACGCAATGAACTTGAACCTCGCAAAGTAATCGGTTCTGTAGACACCAGTGAATTTGTTATCGCCTCTTCTGCTACTCTTGGCTTCCTCATATCATTAGGCTTGGAGCAATTCCATTTGGGATGGGTATTCGCATTGATGATTGGAGGGGTGGTAGCTGCTCCAATCGCTGCTTGGCTAGTCCGCAAGATTCCATCTGCCATTCTTGGAGTATTAGTCGGGGGACTCATCATGATTACCAACCTCAAAACATTATTCGAAACCTTTGGTATAAGTTCCAATCATGTTCAAAATTTGATTTATCTTTTTTTCACCTTCATTTGGGCAGGTACTGTAGCATATAACATTTTACGCCACCGAAAACAGATTCAGCAATCAAAGCAAACGGAATGTTTGGCAACCTGTGAGAAGTAATGGAACAAAAAACCGGAATAAGGATTACACGTAAAGAAAGCATTGACAGATAATGAATAACCTGTTATGCTACGAGTAATTTCATAAGAAAAGAATGTCCACTAGGGGTGCCGTTTACGGCTGAGATAAGGTTTTCCTTGATCCCTTTGAACCTGATCTGGATAATACCAGCGTAGGGAAGTGGCAGCGACGAATCATAAGCCGGAATATGCCTTCCGGTTTGTCTGTCTTTGTCTCGCGTGCCGCTCTGCTACCAGGGCGGCTTTTTTAGTCGAGAAATGGCGTCCACAGTTGGGCTTTCTACATTTTTCATATTGTTCAGGGAGGAATGATTATGTCATTTACACAACAATTACGCGAGGCGGCCGATCCGATTTTTGAAGCGATTTTCCAGCACCCGTTCGTACAAGGACTAGCAAACGGCGATCTCAAAAAAGAAGCGCTCATTCATTACGTTAAACAAGACTTTGAATATTTGAACGCGTTTGCCAGAATTTATGGTATCGCCATTTCCAAATGCGAATCGCGCGAAGATATGCAGATGTTCTGCGACCAGCTTCCTGTCGTACTGCACGGAGAAGCGCATCCGCACAACAATCTCTGCCGCGTCGCTGGCGTGCGTTACGAAGATTTGCAAGGGTATCCACTTGCGCCAACGGCCAGCCACTACATCCGTCATATGCTCACGGTAGCGCATGAGGGGACGCTCGGCGAAATTTTGGCCGTGCTGCTTCCCTGCCCGTGGACATACTTAGAAATCGGGCAAAAACTGATGCGCGAAGTAAATCCAGACTCTTCCCATCCATTCTACGAATGGATTACGTTTTACGGCAAGTCAGTTGAAATGACCGTAACCGACAAATTTCGAGCACGACTTGATGAATGGGCATTGAATGCATCCGATAAAGAAAAAGAAAAAATGAAACAGCATTTCCTGACCAGTTGTCAACTGGAATACGCGTTTTGGGAAATGGCATACACGGAAGAAGCATGGCCGGTGAAAATCGGGGAGGCAGCGCGCCGATGAACTGGAAGATGCGTGAAATTGTGCTGGCCGTCGTTCTCTCGATCGCCTGTGGTGTATTATATCTTGGCTGGTCCACCCTCTGGTTGCCCATCTCGGCGCTGGTAGGCCCGGTCGGTGCGGAATTTATGTTCGGCGTATGGGTCGTGGCCAGCCCTCTTGTCGCTTTTATCGTACGCAAACCGGGAGCCGCACTCATCGCCGAAGTGGCCGCAGCTGCTGTTGAAGTGTTCACCGGCAGCCACTTCGGCCTCTCTTCCCTGCTTATCGGCATCCTGCAGGGGCTTGGCGCCGAAATCGCGTTTTTCATGTTCCGTTATAAAAAATATTCGGTGCCTGTGTTAATGCTGTCCGGGGTATTGGCCGCGATCGGAAGCATGGTATATAGCTTACTGGCTAACGGGTTTGCCTATTATACAACCGGTGTGCTGCTCGCCACATTCGGCCTCCGCGTCATAAGCGGTGCCATTCTCGGAGGCCTGCTTGCAAAGATCATTGCCGAATCGCTCGCAAAAACCGGCATTCTTTCTTCCTATGAAATGATGAAACAACGCAGACACCACGGTGGTGACCCGTATGACTCCGCATCTGGCGTGTAAGGATGTCTCCGTCCGATTCTTTGATTCTCGCTTTTTTACGTTAAAGGATGTTACCCTCTCCATTGAGAAGGGAGAAAAAGTTCTCTTCCTCGGACCGAGCGGTTGCGGCAAGTCGACGCTTCTTGCCGCGCTGGCCGGCCTTATTCCTGGCTCTATCGAGGCGGAAATAACAGGCGAAATCGTCCGTCCGGACAGAATTGGCATCATGTTTCAGGACCCTGACGCACAGTTTTGCATGCTAACGGTCGGAGACGAAATCGCATTTAGTTTGGAAAACCGCTGTGTGCCCCGGAACCAGATGGATTCACTCATCGAAAAGGCGATGGCACAAGCTGGGCTATCTTTGCCGAAAGATACTCCCATCGCCACGCTATCTGGCGGAATGAAACAGCGGCTCGCGCTCGCCTGCCTGCTCGCTTTGGACGCGGACACGTTATTTTTCGACGAACCAACCGCCCAGCTCGATCCGCAAGGAAGACAGGAGATTTTCGAGTTATTGCGATCTTTTTCCGATAGCGACGTTACAATGGTATTTGTTGAACACGTGCTGGACGAATTAATTGACTGGATGGATCGCGTCGTTCTGTTCGATGCTGGCGGCCGCCTTATCGGCGAAGGTACGCCAGAGGACGTGCTGTCCTTATATGGGAAAGAAATGGAAGAGGCCGGAATTTGGAAGCCGCGCCTCTTTCCTCATACAATGGAAGAAATATGCGCCGACCCTTCCCACCCTTTACAAACAGAGTGGTCGTCCCAACTCCAGCGAAGCAAGGCGAAGCATACAACTTCCTCTCTGAGAACGAATGAACCGGTTTATACGGTGCATGATCTGTCGATTTCCTATGGAAAAAAACAAGTGCTCACTTCCATCAACTTCTCGCTGCATGCGGGGGAATGGGTGGCCATAGTCGGAAAAAATGGGGCCGGAAAGAGCACATTGCTCAAAGTGTTGGTTGGCTTGGAAAAATGGAAGCAGGGCGACATTCTGTTTGCAGGCCGGTCGCTAAAAAAATGGCCAACTAAGGCATTGTTCGAACAAGTCGGCTTTGTTTTTCAAAATCCAGAGTTGCAGTTTGTAACCGATCGGGTATATGACGAAGTAGCATTCGGCGGGAAAGTAAGGGGCTGGAATGAAACAGCGCTGCATGAGAAAACGATACGGTTGCTTCAGGAGTTTGCGCTTGAACCGTTCAGCGAAAAACATCCATTTACATTAAGCCAGGGACAAAAGCGCCGGTTAAGCGTGGCTACTATGCTTTTGTTTGACCAAAAAGTACTATTGCTGGACGAGCCTACGTTTGGTCAGGATGCAGGCACGTGTGCGCAGCTTCTTTCCCGCCTCCAACAACGCAAGGAACAGGGTACATCGATTATCATGGTTACCCATGATATGGATCTGGTAGATCAGTATGCGGATCGGGTGCTGTTGCTTGACAATGGAACCATACAATTCGACGGTACACCGTACGAGTTGTTTTCTTCTCAGCTTCCCCTTCCCGGCCTGATTCGTCCGCTGCCGTACGAATGGGAAAGGAGGATAAAAGATGACGCACGATTCGGGCTCGTTTCTTACGCGCGTGAATCCATCCGTTAAGCTAACCGCACATCTTCTAATTATGATGTTTCTAATGACCATCGGCGATCCAGGTACATCTGCCTTACTCTGGCTACTTTCGCTTATCATCGGTGTCGCGCTCGGAGGCTGGACATGGCAGTATATAAAACGACGCATCCTGCCATATCTCGGCTTCTTTGTTCTCGTATTCTGGATGCTGGCTGCTTTCGGCAAAGGCGAGGCAGTACTGTGGCAGTTCGCCTGGTTTCGGATCACGGAAGAGGGCGTCTATCATGGTTTGGTCATCGCGTTCCGAATGCTCGGTTTCGTAACATACGGTCTACTATTTACATCCACGACCGATACAACGCAACTTGTCATGAGCCTAATTCAACAGTACAAACTTTCTCCAAAATGGGGATACGGACTGATGGCAGGGATGCGGTTCATTCCGCTATTTGAAAGCGAGCTGAAACAAATGAAAGCCGCGCATAAAATCCGCGGTTTTCATACGCAGGGAAAGCTGAAGGCTTTTGCACGCTATACGCTACCTTTATTCGCGCAAGGCATCCGTAAAGCAGAACGGGTGGCTGTGGCAATGGAAGCAAGAGGATTCAACGGTTCCCGCAAGCGGACGTATTATCATACACCGATCGTGGCGAACCTGGACTATCTGTATTGTACTTTTCTCTTTTTGGCCGTATTGGTTATTACATTTTCCTCTTATTTATTTGGATGGTTCACCTGGGTATGGGATTCATAACATGCACACAAACCAGCTCGATCATTGGGCTGGTTTGTGTGCTCAGCTTCCTTTCTTTTGTAAAAGATAAAACCGTTTATCTTTGTACGTTCTCATAGACAAAATCCCCGAATCCGGCAGACAATAGTAGAATTCGAGGATTTTTGCTTTATAGTTGGCGAAAAAAATGAGGCAGGCTACCCTATTAGAGAAAAATCAAACGTTAATAGTTTCTTAATCTCCCGTGACGAACGAAGCGCATACTTTTCCATCCACTTGGCGATAAATCCGGTCATATGAGCGGCAGCGAAGCTATGCCCCTGCAAATTAAATTTTTGCAGGGGTCCTTCCAGACGCTTGGGAAGTCCAAGAGCGGAAAATGACACCGGCTCATCTGCATGATAATAAAACTCATCGGCCCGGCAATCTTCACTTGCTTGCACCGCGAATACAGACGGATAATAACCGGGCCACAACAATCCCCGCCCTTTATCACAAGCGGAAACAATCACGATTCCCGCCCGCTCTGCTTTCTCGCACACATCCCGCAACTCCTTAACATCGCGGCGGACACCAAGACTCAAGTTAATGATATGCATTCGCGCGTCGATACACCATTCGATCGCGGCACATAGTACCTCAATGTGCGCGCTCAGTGTCTCGTGAAAAATTTTGACCGCCCAAATCTCAGCATCCGGTACATGTTCGTACAACACACCAGCCACCGCCGTTCCATGTCCTAGCCGATCGTGATAAGCATCCGATATTCGGATCATCCCTTCGTCCGACACATGGAACGCAAGACCACCGGCGACCTTTCCGATATGGGAATGATGCGCGTTCACTCCGCTGTCAATCTGGGCAATACGTATGTTTTCGCCTCTTCCCCAAACCTGTTTAGCCATGTCGCCTTTCCAACGCCGCATTCTCATTCCCCCCTATAGACGAATGAACACGTTCAAGCAAACCCCCATCCTCCATGAACCAAATCCGATCCGCCCATCCAATATGTTGCATACGATGGGTAATCATCAACACCGTCTTGTGCCATAAATGCCGGCGAATAAATGAAACAATGTCCTGTTCCATCTTCTCGTCAAGATGGCACATCGCCTCATCGAAAATAAAAATATCGGGGTCTCGCAAAAATGCCCGGGCCAGCGCCAGACGCTGCTTCTGTCCCGTCGACAATGCCCTGCCGCGTTCTCCTAATTTGCTATTCAGTCCCTCCGGCATCTCCATGATTTCCTGCCATAATCCTACCGCCACAAGCGCCTGCTTGATTTCTTGTTGTGAAAACGAATATGCGCCCATTTGCAAATAATCGACTACCGTTTCATGCCATACCGGCGTGTCATGTGTGACAAGACATACGCGACGATTCCAGGAGTCGCGCGTAAAGGTTCGGATATCGATACCGTCGCAATAAATCGCGCCGGACACCGGAGTATACAGTCGCGCCAGCAAATCAGCAAGCGTGCTTTTTCCAGCCCCGTTCGGCCCGACAATCGCTACCTTCTCTCCTTTTTTTACGGAACAAGTAATCTCTTGTAAAATATCGCGTTCCTCTTCATGGCGAAAACGCACCCGGCGAAACTCTAAAACGGAGCGAAATTCAGGCATGACTTGCGTCCCATCTTCTTGCACAGGCAAATTCAGAAGCTCCTGAACCCGCACGATCGCGGCTTTTCCTTTTTGAAAACGAATGTACAATTGGGCAAACCCCTGAACAGAACTGAAAAATTTCGCCTGGTATGCGCTAAACGCCAGCAACGCGCCAAGAGTCGTCTCGCCCGCCAGCACTTTTCCCCCCAGTACACTGACCGTACCGATGGTCGAAAGCAAAATCACCAACTGTGGAATGCCCTGCGCGCAACCGGAAAAAAACGTAAGCTTCATATGTTGGCGGTTTATCGTTTGCAACTCGTTCCTGTATTTTTCGGCGCACCACATTTCCAAACTTCCGGCCTGGATAAAGCGCAGCGAAGACAGCGTATCGAATAAAAAGCTTTGATTGCCGGCGGACAGCTTGCGCAACTGTAAATTCTCCATATACAATAAATGGCGAAATTTTTGTAAGCCGACCAGCAAAACGGGCAAGAGCAAAAAACAGCACAGCGCCATCGACCAGTCAAGATAAAGCAGGAAACCAACTTCCAAAACAACATTCAGGCTGACAATCACCGTCTGCAATATCCAATCGGTATACATACGCTGCGCTTCTCCCGCATCTTCATTCAACCGGGAAATGGCATCTCCCGCTCTTTTTTTGGAAAAAGCGCATAAAGTCGTACTCAACAGCCGCTCATACAATGCGCCTCTTATGTTTGCTGCCATATGCAAATGAACGCGCAGATGATAATACTTCGTCGCCAGGAAAAAGACATACATTAGCAAAATACACCCGATCCCCCACGCCAGCGCAAGCGAAAACGGATACGCGCGCTGGATAAACACCCGGTCAACGATAAACTTTCCTATCATTGGCTGCAACGCCAATAAGACGGTGGCGATCATATTCAGCCATAACATCAACAACAGCGATTTCCAATATGGAACAATAAAAGCGGACAGCTTTTGCGGCATCCTGCACCTCCTATCTGTAGTAGCACATCAGCCCTGACTCGCAGAAAGAAGGCTGGTTTCTCACCTTTTTGGCAAAGCGCTGCACGTCTTCCGCTTCTTCCTGCGCCCGCACGCGGTCTACTACCGCTTTTACCAGCTGTACGCTCGCCAGTTTCCGATAAGGAGAGCCTTCCCTTCCGACAATTTTCAACGAATCCACTCCGGCCCGATACAAAGCGGGAAGCGCGCACAGACCGCACGGGCCGAGGGGAAGCCCGTCTTCCGCGAGCTGGCAGCCGCAATCATTCACAAACCAGACAAACTCACGGTAATCCTGCACTTGTCTTGTCAGCATCTCCACCTCGGCGGGTTCCAGTATCCGATCGCCGTCCGTCGGTATGCCGATATATTCCCACTGGCTCTGGGAGCAAAAGGCGCCGACCCGGTTATGGGTTGTATGGCAAAAACTTTCTTCATATACACACCCATCGTTTAAAATAAACATTTCGAGCTCGATCTCACCGGCGGCCTGCTTCAGTCTTAAAACTTCATCTACCTGTACCGTACGCGGCAGTACAATCCTGCTTGCTCCAAGCTCTCTGTACAGTTCGATACTTCCGACATTCAGCGGCGCTGCCAGGCTGCTCACATGAAGATTGGCCCGCGGCACATGATGCTTGATGGCCATCATGAAACCAATATCGCTTACAATGAAAGCATCCACCCCGATGCTCTCCGCGCAATGCGTAACCAAATCCAGCAACATCGGGTATTGTTCCTCTACGTAATATGGGGCGTTCAGCGTAATATAAACCGGAATCCCGTACCGATGCGAAACATCAACAATACGTCGCAATTCCTGAAAAGACAGGACGCCCGCAAACGGATTCCGCCGATTTATCCACACGCCGGCTGAATATTTCTCCATCCATTCCAGCGGAGTAATTCCACAATAAAATTCTTCGGCACCGTTTTCCGCCAGCATTTCCACTTCCTGCGCCGAGCCTAATGGAGCTAGTATTTTCATATGTCTGTCCCCTTCCTCCATCTTTTGGATTTCACACGGGAATCCGCGGGCTGTATACCACTCTCCCACTCTCCGCTTTGGCCATGTTCGCTAATCCCCGCTTTACGATATCCCGGTTATGGGTATAAAAAGCGGTGTTGCCTTTTTGGAAAATGCGATGCCTCATATCCGGGATGTGCCTGTTTTTCAGCTCAAACGTATAGCGTTGACATTGCTGTCGGCAGTTCGGATCACCGCGAAACTTATCTTTTTTTTCCGCTTCCATAAATCCCACCATACAGGCGCTCCCGCTGGCCACGCAGCCGAACGGAAAATGAAAGGACAGCATGTACGGCGATGAATATTCAAGCAGCGCATGCTCCTGAATCAGTTCATCAAACTCAAGTCCTGCCACATTCCCCTCCTGCAAAAAACGTCCAAACCATTCCGACAACAACCCGCTCCCTGCAAACACACGGCGAGCGTCTGTTGGCGCGTTCTCATCCGCATAATAATCCGCTACCCGCGGATCCCGAATCGTCCTGTTTAACAATCGTCCTATCACAATACGCAAAACGGGAAAATGCTTGCGGATATGGTGATATACCCCCCAGTCATTAACTACAACTTCAAGCGGCCGCTCTTCCTTTACAGCCATTGTCTGCAAGTAAACAAGAATTTCAGGCAGCGCCTCAAATTTCACGGTATGGACATACGGGATGACAAACGTAAACGCCAGACCGTGCTCCTGACTATATGCAAGTGCTTGCTTTACAGCAGTGAGAGAAGGAAGGCGATACTGGCAAAATTCAGATCCAAAGTACAAGCGATCAGGCTGCCGCCTAGCCCCGCACATTTGCTCCCATACCGAAAAAAACATCGTCTGCATATTTCTCTCTATTTCATTTAAATGCGTGCAAGCCGACCACGGTTGCCTCGAAAGCTCCAAATCCCGCAGCGATTGGATCGCGACCGCAAATTCTTTCATGATATATGCACCTTCCTTCCGTTTCATCGGCGGCGCCGCCATATGAACCGTAAACAAAACAGTTAGTTACGAATCGCCTTTACTTTAATATCCATTCCGTCTGTTGGTGTTTTTAAAATTTTCTCTACATTCAAATCTGTATCCGCGATAATAAAGTCATTACCGCCACCGCCTAAATAAATCTTCTTTCCATCTGTGCTCATGTTAATGCCGTAAATCGTACCTGTAGGTGCTTTTACGTCTTTTATCACATGCCCGGTTTTTGCGTCTACTTTATACCAATGGTTCATAATGGAATATCCGTAACGTTCGTCCGGATCGATAATGGCAGAAAACATACCGACAGGCTCTTTGTCAAAGTCTTTCTTTTTGACTTCTCCGGTTTCCAAATTAGTCCAGCTCATTCCTTCTTTCACCGTTCCATCCGGATAGGTGGTCACCGTCGGGAAAGAATTAAACTTGCTGTTATCCCCCCGCGGAAAAAGCAGCAAAACATTCGTAGAACCATCCTTGCCGTTTTTGATTCCTTCCTTTTCTTTTAGCTGCCATTGCTTCGTATCCAACGTGTAAAGATCATATCCCCATACAAACAATGTGTGCGGATCATTCTTTTTAAATACCATGGCGTGAATGCCGTAAGGAGCTTCCAAATCGCGCGTAACCTTTTTGGTTTGCAAATCGATCTCGATAATTTTGCTTGGAAGCGCCTTGAAAATATTGGTTCGTTTTTCCCCTTGTGTCACAAACGCATACGCTTTAGAGCCATCCGGAGATATCGCCGAACCCCATACCCGGCGATCCAGCATGCCCTGATCCGTTCTTCCTGTCAGATTGATTTCATCCATCACTTTGTTTTGCAATGTGTCAATCACATACAACGTCGTTCGCCCATTTGCGAGCAACAACGCCTTTGTCCCATCTTCCGTAAAACTCAAATCCCGGGTCGGTCCTTTGACTTTAACACTGGCGATAACTTTCGGAATCGCAGGATCGATCACCGTCAGTTCGCCGTATCCTGTCACAAATACCCGTTCGGTGTACCCCTGAGCTGTTGTTGTATGTGCGCCGGAAAAGCTGAACATAAGCAATGTCAACCATATGCTAAGAACAGCGATTACTTTTTTCATCACGAATGACTCACGCACCCTTCTTTCCCGATGCCGGAAATCCGATCAAGAAACGCTGGATTTGCCTTGGCAATTTTGACATATGCTTTCAATCCGATCACCATCCATTCGTGCATCCATTCACAGTAGTGTGCGTTCGGGCGACGAAAATCCCCCTGCCGCTCCATCGCTTCATAATAACAGCCTCCTGAGCAAATATGCTTCAGGGCACACATCGTACATGATTCTTTCCGCTCTACATGCAGCTGCTCCAACATCTCCCGTTGACGTTCGCGCTGAATGCCCGAATAAATATCGCCCATTTTAAAACGTTCATCCTCATTAAAACGATGGCACAAATACAGTCCCCCGTCGGGACTAACAGCAAAAAAGCCCAGCCCTGCCCCGCACCCGTACGCTTTATTTGTTCCGATATGGAGTTCTTTTAGCAAATTGGTTAAGTTGGAAAATCCGAGGTAACGTCCGTTGACCGCATGCTCCACATATAAGTCGGCAATGTCTGCGAATTGCCGGAGCAATTCTCGCAACTCTTCACCGTTTAATAGCAGGTTTGCATCTGTTTCGGTAACAGGAGCGAATCCTACTTCATAAAACCCTTTGGCCAGCAAATGTGAAAGCGACGTTTCCACCGCCTCAAATCCTCTGGATACGGTCACCCGCGCACCAACCGGAGCGGTGCGGTGGCCTTCCACCAGCCGCTCCACATTTTGGCTCACTCGCTCATACGATCCTTGTCCTCCAGCGAAGAGACGATGCTTGTCATGCGCTTCTTGCGTACCGTCCATGCTGACCGACACCCCTATGGAATACCTATTTAAAAACGCAATGCGCTCAGGTGAAAGCAGCGTCCCGTTCGTGGTCAACGAATAACTAATTTTTTTGCCATAAAGTTCGGCTTGTTCCGTGCCGTACTCAACCAAATGCTGTAGTACATCCCAGTTTAGAAAAGGTTCGCCGCCAAACAATACAATGGTCACTTCCTGTTCATGAAAACTGTTTTCCATCAGAAAATGAACAGCCTGCTCGGCTACTTCTTTGGATAAATATTTTTTCGGGGCACCGTATTCCCCATCTCCTGCATAGCAATACGTACACCGCAAATTGCATTCATTGACCAGATGAACGACAAGCGTTTTTACAGGCATATTATCTGTTTGGCGGGGAGCAGAAGGGGTGCGGGAAAACACCCCCTCACCCTCCGCGCCTTCATCGTGCACGATTTCCATTTTTGCCAGCTCTCTTATGGCTTCCTGCCATTTTTCGTCCCTTTGCATTTGAACGGCATACACATCTTCTGCCAGAACCGTACAATCCCCTATGGGTTGCCCATGCTGTTTAGCGAAGGAAAGAAATGAAGAGGCCGCCTCATCCAATTCCATAATATTCCCTGTTAAACCATGAAATAAGTAATGATGTCCATCAACGAAAAAGTCAATATAATTGCGAATCTGCATCGTTCCCATAATATCCCCCCTTTTTTCGTTAATTTACAATATTATTGTAGTCAGGCACCGTTACGATAAGGTGCGTTTTTCCGATGAGTGTTTTTCCACCGCTTTCATATTTTGCGATAACGGTTGCACTTCCTACATTTTCTGCGGTAAACACCCGTTTCGCATTGGTTCCTTCCGTTCCCGGAGTAAACAAGCCGCTTTGATCTATCTTTCCGATATAAGCCAGATCCTCGCCCTTGTTTCCTTCCGGATACGGAGCAAGCGACCATTTAGCTTTGACCGGCATCAGTTGCATATCATCCGCCGTTCCTTTCTTTCTGTCCGGGCCATTGCTATAAGCGTATGCCACGAATTGGGTGCTTACTTTATGCATCGGTCCAGCCCCTCCTACCCGCGAAACGGCGTATGAAGGCGTCACCTTGACATAATCCACACGGTGATACACCGCAAGCTTTTTATGGCTGATTACCTGTCCAGATCCGATAGCAAACGAGCCTTCGGCAACGTTTTTGCCCACCGCTACCGTGACTTTTATTTCTTCATTTGATACGGGCGTTATTTTTTGCACGGAAACACCCGCCGGAAGCCGCATATCTTTTGCCGTAAGTTGCTGCAAATTCATCCCGTATAATGTAATGTCCTGCGTTTTTCCCCGCTCGATCGCCTGCGGTTCCATATGAATAATCTCCGGCTTTTCCGTCTGCACCTTATAATATATCTCTTCCCCCGTAATGCCCGGATCACTTGCATCAGACCAATCTCCCTTAATGACCGTTCCACCTTCCAGCACATTAAACGTACCGGTGAGCTTCTTTTTGTCCTGCTGATACTGCGTCCTTAGCGCATAACCTGTATACAGGCGCGCCTGTCCGCGCATAGTAAGTGAACCCGGTTCATGAAGATATCGGATGGTTTTTGTTTCCACAAAACCGTCTTTGTCTTTCACGAATTCACTATCCCCAATGTATGTCCCTTTTGTGCCTCTAAATCCGACGACTTTCCATTTTCCCTGCACATCATAACCTTTTCCTTTCCACTGCCTCCACTCTTCTGTTTCCAGCGGATATTGCTCAGCAAGATAGCGAATGGCCGCATCCGCCACCACCGGCCAGTCCATATGACGATGGTTCAAATAAATAGAAGGAAGCATGACGAGATGGAAATCTTTCAAATTTTTCCATTCTTCTTCGGTCCGTCGCTGGGCCATGAAACGCCCACCCGCATGACAGGTCATACATGCGTTTTGTACATTTTCATTCTTTACAGATTCCGTATAGGATGGTTTATTTGCCGTCCAATACTGCACAGCTTCGGCTTCCTCAGGAGCAAGGCCACGCTCCGCGCTTAAATCTTGAATCAATTGCCGCCGCTGCTCATCGGTCAACTTCAACCCGTGAATCCGTTCCATTCTGGCGATCGTTTGCGACCATCCTTCCGGCGTTTTCCGCATGTACTCGATGCGTGCCAGCTTTCCGTTTTCATCTACCGCATGGCAGCCCATACACGACGCTTCGACTTGTTTACTGACATGGACGGCGCCTTCAACCTTCATAACTGAAGCGCTTTCTTTTACGTCCGACTGATTTTGAAACCAAATAAAAAGAATTCCTAGGCAACCTACCACAAGTAACAGTAAAATCACGCGCATGCTTGTTTTCTTCATCGCCTCTCCCCTCGCACTACGGCTTTACATACTGCAATTTTCGCCAATCGTTCGCCGCAACCGGGCAAACATCAGAGTATGTGCTATAATTTGTAAGACCATCAGGCACTTGCGCCGCCCACCAGCAATCGCCATAACATCCGTAAATATCGCGATAATGCGGCTGGCAAAGGCCATCAAGCACCATCCCCGAGAAATCCGTCTCCCATCCCGGGTCAAACAACGTGGAGCATCCCATCGGCAGCAAAGCCAGCCCTTCCACTTCCGGCTCTTTTTTGAGATCAATACGTTTTTCCAGTTGTTTTCCTTTCCAGTTCAACGGTTTGATATGTTTCACTTTACACTCCCCTTCCAGTTTAAACTTTTTAAATAGTTTAAACTTTGTAAGACAAATTAGCGTCACACTTTCATCAAAAAACGATAAACTTTTTATCAACTTCTTTTGATAGTTCTCCTATAAAACCTTTATATTTTTCAAAAAAATTTAAGCAATAGTTGACTTATGAGGTATAATTATAAGAAAATTTCGATAAAGAGATGTACATCTCAGAAAGCGATGTCGCTATATGGATACATCAAGTCAAATGTATAAAGAGGTGAACGAAATGGAGCCTATACTCATTGTAGAAGACGATAAGGATATTCAAAAACTGCTCTCTACTTGCTTTGAACAAGAAGCCTTGCCGTACTCCATTACTTCGTCAGGCCTCGAAGCGGTGGAAAAAGTTAAAAAAAGCTCCCCTTCCCTTATCCTTCTTGATATTATGCTGCCGGATTCGGATGGTATTGAAATCTGCCAGCAACTCCGTATGCTCACTTCTTGCCCGATTATTTTTTTAAGCTGCAAGAATAAGGATACCGATAAAGTGTTGGGATTAAGCATCGGCGCGGACGATTATGTGGAAAAGCCTTTTAACATTAGCGTACTGATGGCCCGTGTGCGCGCCCATCTTAGGCGAAACCGCATTTTGCAAAAGTTTCAAAAACAACAGACAAAACAGCATATTCAATTCGATAATATTTGCATTAATCTTCACGCAAGAGAAGTTTACCGCGACGGAAAAAGCATTCCTCTTACCGCTAAAGAATTCGATTTGCTCGCATTTCTGGCGCAACATCCGAATCGGGTCTTCTCTGCTGAGCAACTGCTTGATCATGTGTGGGGAATGAATACGTTAAGCGAGAAACGAACCGTCGTCGTCCATATCTCAAGTCTCAGGAAAAATATTGAAGAAAACGCTCTTCAGCCAAGATATATTCTGACGGTCAGAGGAGTTGGATATAAATTTGCGGCTTTTTAACATCATACGTAAATCTTTTTTTCTTAAAATCGTCTGTTTTACGACCTTGCTTTCCTTTATTCCGTATGTCCTGCTCGGTTGTTATAGTTTGATCCAGGTTCATTCGCTGTCGAGCACAATGGCAAACGAACAAATTCAGAAAACGATTACCAATGTGCTCATGCAAAAATTGGCGTTACTAGAAAAGGAAACAGAGATCAATAATGCTGAATTTACCAAAATCGAACACAATTTAAAACTGATTCGCAAGCAAGCCGAATATTTATTTGCGAAAAAGTCCGATTTTATAGCTTTGCGCAAGCCAACGATCACGTTACAACGGGATCCGAAAGGGTATTTCTTTTATCCTGATAGGCAAAACTCCCGTTTTTTTCTCAGCGCTTTGACCCCTATAACGAAAAATGTGCAAAGCGATTTGGAGATCGTATCTCAGTTGGAACCATTATTAAAAGAAACGGTGCAAAACGAACCAGGATTAAAAGCCGCCTTTTTCGGCTTTGCTGAATTCGGATTTTTTATCTATCCACCGATAAACGCTGAATATGAAGTGTCCACGGGCCGACTTCCTCCTGATATTCGGATCCAACAGTATGAGTTTTATTATATTGCGGATGCCGAGCATAATCCGGAACGGGCGGTAAAATGGACCCGCCCGTATGAAGATGTTACGCATTGGAAATGGGTAGTAACAGCTGTCATTCCTGTATATTCGCCAAACGGAGTATTACAAGGAGTTATTGGGGTGGACTTTCCGCTTGACCGTATGGTACGCAAATTTCTCGATTTCACTTTCACTGAACCGAATGCTTTCGCCTTTATCGTAGACGAGAATGGCCATATGATCGCCAGCAATCAGCCATCCGGGCGGAAGTTGTCCACCCCTCTTCCCGGTTTTGGAAGCTCTTCGGACGCCTTCAAACCATACATAGAAAAGATGAAACAAAAGAAAAAAGGCATCGTGAAGATGGCTACAGCAGAGGGAAACGCGTATCTTTTGTTTGCCAACATTCCCAGCAGCAGATGGATGATGAGCTTTTATATCCCCGAAGCGGATATTGCGAATCCTATTATCGCCGAAACGAAAGTGCAAATATCTTCGCAAATGAAACAATTCGTCATTCCGTTTTTGTTCTTTTTGTTCGTCGGCGCGTTCCTTCTCATTTTCTTTTCTTATCGTTTTTCGCGAACGGTAACCGAGCCTGTGAAAAATTTGGCCATAGCGCTAAAACAAAGCGGGAAAGGTCATTATCATCAGGAAATACCGATTACCTCACAGGATGAAATCGGCAATTTGACGAAAACGTTCAACAGGATGAGCCAAACGATTGAACAGCTCATCGCAGAACTGAAGAAGCGGGCAAATGAACTTGAAGAAAAAGTAGGGGAACGAACAAAAGAGTTGCAGGAAGCGAATACAAAACTAACGGAAATGTATGAGAAGTTGAAGGGAGCAGAACAGGCGCGGGCGGAACTTATTGCACAGGTATCCCATGATTTAAAAACGCCGCTGACAACCATTAAGGGATATTTGCAAGCTTTGCATAAGTACGAATTTCCGCCGGAGAAAGAACGAGAATTTATTCGCACGATTCCCACCCGAATTAATCATACGATTCAATTGATTGACGATTTGTTTGAACTTTCTTCTTTGCACATGGATCAGCTGTCTTTTCAAAAAGAATGGATAAACCTCGATTTCTTAATCGACTATGCCCTGGAAATGGTCATCGCAGAGTTCGCGGAACCGAACATCGACGTTTATACTTCATACGAACCTGAATTGCCGCTCGTATTTGTTGATCCTGCGAAAATCAACCGCGCGCTCGTAAACATTTTGAGCAATGCGGTGAAATATTCGCGGGAAAAAGAAAAAATCCGCATCGAGATTGCGTGCTATCAAAAAGGAGAGGTTATTATAACGGAAATTAAAGACAATGGCATGGGGATATCAGAAGAAAACATGGAAAAAATTTTTACGATGTTTTATCGCGAACCGAAAATGAAAGAAGCGAAAATAACCGGGAGCGGGCTGGGAACCAGCATCGCGAAAGGTATCATCGAAAAGCATAACGGTACCATTTCGATTACGACAAATTCCGATGTTGGCACTACAATTATTATCTCTCTTCCAGTTATGCATATGGAGAAGGAAGATAGCAGGAGTTAAGAAAAACTTGCGGGCAATGCCCGCAAGTTTTTCTTAAGCTATTAATAATTAATGTACTGATCGCGTTCCCACGAGTGAACAGTGGTACGGAACATATCCCATTCGATCTCTTTTGCTTCAATGAAGTGCTCAAGTGCGTGTTCACCGAGCGCCTTGCAAATCACTTCGTCGGCTTTCAGTTCTTCAATCGCTTCTTTCAACGTAGCCGGCAGACTTGCGATGCCCGCTTCTTGGCGTTCTGTTTCATTCATTACATAGATATTGCGGTCAATCGCCGGAGGTGCCTGCAATTTGTTTTTAATGCCATCCAGACCGGCAGCCAGCAATGCCGTTAATGCCAGATACGGATTTGCGGCCGGGTCCGGATTGCGTACTTCAATCCGGGTACTCAAGCCACGGGAAGCCGGAATACGAATTAACGGGCTGCGGTTTTTTGCAGACCATGCTACATAGCAAGGTGCTTCATAACCAGGAACAAGACGTTTATAGGAGTTTACAGTCGGGTTTGTGATGGCTGCAAAGCCACGGGCATGCTTGATGATGCCAGCCAAGAAATGCATAGCTGTTTCGCTTAGTCCCAGTTCAGTTGACGGATCTTCAAACGCGTTCTTGTTGCCTGCGAATAGAGACAGGTTGCAATGCATACCGGAACCGTTAATACCGAACAACGGTTTCGGCATGAAGGTCGCGTGCAGACCGTGTTTACGTGCGATCGTTTTGACTACCAGCTTAAATGTTTGGATCTGGTCAGCCGCCTCTACAGCATTCGCATATTTGAAGTCGATTTCGTGCTGACCAGGTGCTACTTCATGATGAGACGCTTCAACTTGGAAGCCCATTTGCTCGAGCGTCAGCACGATGTCACGCCGACAGTTTTCACCAAGATCCAGCGGGGCAAAGTCAAAATATCCGCCTTGGTCGTTCAACTCGTTTGTCGGCTGACCGTGTTCATCCAGCTTGAATAGAAAGAACTCCGGCTCCGGTCCGAGATTAAACGAAGTGAAGCCGAATGATTCCATTTCTTGCAGCGCCGCTTTCAGGATTTGGCGCGGATCCCCCATGAACGGTTTGCCATCTGGTGTGTATACATCGCAAATGAAGCGAGCCACTTTGCCATCTTCCGTCGTCCACGGAAAGACAACGAATGTGTCAAGATCCGGATACAGGTACATGTCGGATTCTTCGATGCGTACAAAACCTTCGATGGAAGAACCGTCAAACATCATCTTGTTATTGAGCGCCTTTTCGAGCTGGCTTACCGGAATTTCTACGTTTTTAATCGTTCCAAGTAGATCCGTGAACTGCAAGCGGATATATTTTACATTCTCTTCCTTGACTAAGCGATAAATATCCTCTTTCGTGTACTTTGCTGCCATCTCAAACTACCTCCTTAAAAATCTCTCCTCATAAGCAAGGAGACTCCCTTATTTTTGCTTTTATTTTTTTTAATGGAAGAAGCGGGAAAGCTCCCCCCAGTTAAGCGGCGTCTGTCCCGGCCGATTCGCGTGCATAATCTGCTGCTTGAGCAGTTCATGCAGCTCGCGGTCGGTAAGTTCCCTGCGTTTCTGCTCTGTTTTTTCATCAATCATGTTCTCGTTGCGCTTTTCCTCGTGTTTCATTTCCAGCACTTGTTTGATGCCAGCAATGTTTAATCCTTTCTCCAGCAACGCTTTAATCTCCAGCAGGCGGTCGACATCGTTGAATGAAAACAGGCGTTGGTTTCCTTTCGTCCGCGCCGGGGAAATAAGCTGTTGCTGTTCATAATAACGGATTTGACGGGCCGATAATTCAGTCAGCTGCATCACAATCCCTATCGGAAAAAGAGCCATATTACGGCGAATTTTGTCTTTCACGTTTTTATCTCCTTTCGCCGGCGAATCTCCTTGCTTCCTTAGTTCTTATTCTACACATGTCAGGTTTTATCGTCAATACATGTAAGATAATTTTACATATATTTTTTGAAAGATACCGCCTCTTTTTAAATTTGTAACAAATTCTTTTTTAACATTTCGTCGAGCGCGGTCAGTACACCAACTTTAACATGGGAAGCAGTCAGGCCACCCTGGACGAACCCCAGGTACGGCGAGCGGATCGGGCCATCCGCGGACAACTCGATGCTGGCACCTTGAATAAACGTGCCGGCCGCCATAATGACCGGATCGGCGTATCCCGGCATCGCACCCGGCTGCGGTACAACGTGCGAATCGACTGGCGAGGCTTTCTGGATTCCTTGGCAGAATGTCACCAGCCCTTCTGCCGTGCCGAATTCGACAGATTGGATCAAATCGGTACGTGGCGCGTCCCAGCGCGGGTTCGTTTTGAATCCGAGCTTTTCCAAAAGGCCTGCGGTAAATACCGCTCCCTTCAGCGCTTCACCAACGACATGCGGCGCTAAGAAAAAGCCCTGGAACATTTCCAGCGTCCCATACTGCGTCGAACCGACCTCGGCGCCGAGCCCCGGTGCGGTCATCCGGTAGGACGCCATCTCCACAAGATCCGCCCGACCAACGATATATCCCCCACTCTTGGCAAGACCGCCGCCAGGGTTCTTAACAAGCGACCCGGCCATAATGTCAGCACCAACTTCCAACGGCTCCTTGCTCTCGGTGAACTCTCCGTAACAATTATCCACAAAGACAATGATGTCCGGACGAATTGCTTTTACGAAATCAATCATTTCCTTTATTTTTTCGATCGTAAAAGAAGGACGGTCAGCATAGCCGCGAGAGCGCTGAATGCCGATCACTTTTGTCCGACTGTTGATGGCACGAGCCACCGCTTCTTTGTCGATCTCTCCCGCTTCCGTCAGCGGTACGGCGGCATAGCTCACCCCGAACTCTTTGAGCGAACCTTTGCCGTGACCTCTTACGCCGACGATTTCTTCCAGCGTATCATACGGTGCGCCGGTAATATACAAAAGCTCATCTCCCGGACGAAGAAGGCCGAACAAGGTGATCGCAATGGCATGTGTACCGCTCAAAATATGCGTGCGCACGAGCGCCGTTTCCCCGCCGAATACTTCGGCATACACTTTTTCCAATGTTTCCCGTCCCATATCGTCGTATCCATATCCGGTCGACGGAGCAAAGTGAAAATCGCTGACTTGGTGTTTTTGAAACGCCCTCAGCACTTTGAACTGGTTGTAATCTGCTATTTTTTCAATCTCGCGCAGGCGTGGATAAATCTCCGCTTCTACCTGCTCTACATAAGGGGCCAGTTTATCTCCATGCATCAAGTACGAAAACACGCTATCTTCCCTCTCTACCTCTACTTTTTTATATGATAAACTGCAAAAGTTCCGGGGAAAGTTGTGTAACATTTCGACCTTCCACTTGCAGTTCATAGTACATGCCGTCCTCGCTAATATTTTCGTGGACGATATGCAAGTTACGGCGCACAAGCGCGTATAAATCGCCACGTATGGTCGGCAGGCGCAGCGTATACCGGGCATACCGACTCTTTATGTGTGCTTCGATGACCATAAGTAGACGCTTTATATCCTCCGGACGGTGTGCGGATATGTACAAGACTTCGCCTGTTACCGGCGCAATCGGTGCTTCGGCAACCACATCCATCTTATTGAATACTGTCAAGCGCGGGATCATGCCCGCCCCAAGTTCGGTAAGCACGCTGTCTACCACTTCCATGTGGATTTGGTGGTCTGGATGGGATGCATCGACGATCTGAACGATAACATCCGCTTCTGCCGCTTCTTCCAGCGTGGAACGGAACGCGGCTACCAACTGGTGCGGCAAGTCCTGAATAAATCCCACCGTGTCGGTCATGATAATTTCTTCGCCTCCAGGCAACCGTACGCGGCGCGATGTCGGATCAAGCGTAGCGAATAGCTTGTCCTCTTCCAGAACGCCCGCCCCGGTGAGACGGTTCAAAATGGTCGATTTTCCTGCGTTCGTGTAACCGACAAGTGCTGCCTGAAACACTTCGTTCTTTTTACGACGTTCACGGTACAACAGACGGTGCCTTTTTACTTCTGCCAACTGGTGTTCGATTTCGCTGATACGGCGGCGGATGTGGCGCCGATCCGTCTCCAGCTTGGTTTCCCCCGGCCCCCGGGTTCCGATGCCGGCTCCAAGTCGCGACAGCCCCGCCCCTTTCCCTGTCAAACGCGGTAATCTATACTGTAATTGGGCCAGCTCAACCTGCAATTTTCCTTCGCGCGAATGGGCACGTTGGGCAAAAATGTCGAGGATGAGCTGGGTGCGGTCAATCACTTTGCATTCAATGGCCTGCTCAAGGTTGCGGATTTGCATCGGAGTCAGCTCATCATTGAAAATGACGAGATCGGCTTTCAGCTCAAGCGCAAGCTGATTGATTTCTTCGACTTTGCCCTTGCCTACATACAAGCGTGCATCTATTTGATTCCGCTCTTGTGTCAGCGAAGCGATAACCTCCGCCTGCGCCGTCCGGGTTAGCTCCGCCAATTCCTCCATAGACAGCTCGAATTGGCGCTGGTCACCGTGTTTCTTATAGCAGCCGACGAGGATCGCCTGCTCGGTTTTTTGTTCATCGACAATGTGTATAAAAAACGCCTCCTTTCACACACGTAATATGCAAGCTTCTATGTTAGCCACAGAACGTGCTTGCGTTGTAGAAGTTTCTTTATTATCTTACCAAATCTCTATCACATAAACACGAAGATTCCAGCAGAAAGGAGGAAGAAGATGGCTTTCGGCGTGAAACGTGCAGAGCTTGAAGCATGGAAAGAACAAGTTCGCAGAGGAGAAGTGGCGTTCATTACCCATTTCTGGCTCCATCCGCGCTGCCCTGATATTACGACGGTCACAAAAGCAGGATGCGCCGATCTCGCTGCTTTACTCGCATGGGGTGAAAAATATGGCCTGGGCAGCCAACATCTTCATCACCGCGAAGAATTCCCTCATTTTGACTTGATTGGCGACAAGCAAAAAGAAGTGTTGGTAGGCGAAGCGCTCTGGGACCAGATCAAACGTTTTCGTATTAAAATATAGGGAAAGGTAAACATTCCTTCCCTCTAAACGCAACCTATTTTATAAAAGAATCGTCTATACAGTAAAACATGGACATAGGAGAGATAAATATGAAGAATATACCTACTGTTAGAACATTATCTTGTGCTCTACTTCTCGGGATGTCTATTATTTCCGGATGGGTGCCTGCCGCCTATGCCCAAACATCCGTGCAAAGTTCAGAAGTTGTTGCCCCCGCCGCGCTGCGCACAATCACCGTGACCGGTCATGGAGAAGTTACGGTACAACCAGATATCGCCTACATTCAGCTCGGGTTATATACAACAGGAAAAACAGCCCGGGAAGCACAGGAAAAGAATGCCCAGCAATTCAAAACGATTCATAACGCGCTCATCCGCCTGCAAATCGCCGAAAAAGACATACAAACCGTGCGTTTTTCCACCATGCCGGAGTATACGTGGGAAAACAACAAGCAGCAATTTAAAGGGTATCAAGTCGAACAAATCGTCCAGATCAAATACCGTAATCTGGAGAAGATCGGACAGGTGATGGATACCGCTGTCGCTGTCGGAGCCAACCGGATTGAAAATGTCTGGTTTAGTTCGGAAAAAATCGAGGAGCACAAACTCGCAGCCATGGATAAAGCGATGGATAATGCCCGTCTAAAGGCGGAACGCATAGCGAAACATGCCGGCGTGAAAATTAAAGACATCGTGCAGATCACTGACAACATTACCCCTCAGCCTATTCCTATGTACCGCCAGTCAGTGGTTGCCGACTATAGCGCACAAGAAAAGAGCAACGCGAGCAGCCAGGTGTATCCGGGCGAATTGAAGATCGAAAGCACTGTAACAGCAACCTATTCATACTGACTTCACGTTCTTCACAAAAGGAGCTAGAAAGACGAAGAAAATGCCCCGCAGGTTTACTTGTGGGGCATTTTCTCCTATTCCTCTTCTCTTTCGGCTTCCGTCATAGAAATGAACCGCGGCGGCTCCTGCCCAGTAATCGGAATTTGTCCGTCCCGGCCAAACTGATCCAAACGCGACGGGTGGCTGCGCGGATGTACCCGCTCCATCGCCTGGCGTTTATTTTCGTCAGTCATGAAAGCTCCCCCTTTTTATAAACGCTATTTTTAGTATGGCCGAATCGCAAAAAATTATCGAAGACAAAAGCCAAGTTACAAAATTAAACCGTCAATCACTTTCACAAGATTTACAATTTCCGGCTTACTTACCTGTGCATCTGCACCCACTTTCTCTCCTTTATGGCGCAAATCATCCGTAATCAGCGACGAAAAAATGACAACCGGTAGCTTCTGCAACTCCGGATGTTCTTTAATGCGTTTTGTCAGATGATGCCCGTCCATTCCCGGCATTTCGATATCTGTAATTACCAGTTGAATATGCTCGGTTACATCCTGCCCTGTGCCGACAAGGTGTTCAAGATAGCGCCATGCCTCGTTTCCGTCCTCGCATGCTTCAACGTGCGTATATCCTGCCTTATGAAGCGTCTCTTCGATCAGCTTGCGCAGAATGGCAGAATCTTCCGCCAGCAAAATGCGCTTGGCCGAAATGGGCCGCTCGCCAAGCTCCCGCATCTGTCCGCTTTGGAATCCCGCTTCCGGGCTAATGTCCACCACGATCTTTTCAAAATCAAGCAACAAAATAAAGCGATCTTCCATTTTCACCACACCGGTTGTACTGCTTTCAAGGCCGCGTGTGAGCTCGGATGGTTTCTCGATTTGTTCCCAAGAAATCCGATGAATGCGCGAAACTGAATGCACATGAAAGGCCACCTTCATCTGATTGAGTTCCGCAATGATAAATTTGTCCTGTTCCGGATGCTCAGATGGCGGAAAGCAGAGCGCTTTTGCCAAATCAATGACTGGAAGCACTTCTCCACGCAACTGAATAATGCCCATTACATGAGGATGGGATTTCGGCGTGCGCGTCACCGGCAGTGGATTAATGACTTCACGTACTTTAATGACGTTAATGCCAAACACTTCCCCAGCAATGCCAAACTCGATAATCTCCAGTTCATTTGTACCACTTTCCAGAAGAATTCCTTTGTTATTTTCTATGTCCATGTTCCTGTCTCCTTTCGACTTGCTCCATAAGCAAACTATGATTTATAAGACATTATTTCTAGTAATAGAGTACCTTATAAATTTAGGTTTTTTCTACATAAATATTGATATATTTTTAGAAATTTGTTTGTTTTTTCTTGTTGTACGCAGTATTTTAATACTATTCCTGGCCTTTCCATACTGCGACATTTACGACATTGACATTGTGGACAAAAATAACGATAGTCCGGTACCCTGTCATGGGGCCCGGACTGTCTGCCATTTAAGATTGCCTTCTAACCGCATTCAGCACGTATAGTATTCCGTCTTATTTTAATCTTAAGGATTGTAATCGCTCCGTTTTCTCTCTCGTCAGAATCCCTTTTTGTCATTTTTTAATATCCAGAAGACTGGGCAATAAATTTCCTTCGCCCAATCATCATAACAGCGCTGTTCAAATTCACTCAAATGCATACAATCTTTATTGAATCACACCATGAGCTTTGATTTGTATCATTGGTGCTACTCTAACAGTCGCCCTTGAAAATTCATCCATCCAGTGAGTATCAATCTTTTTCCATTGCTGATATTGGTAAGCACGTGCATACCATCCAAATCCAAACGGATCGAGATGGTGCTTCTGCACTTTTTTAACCAACCTATTTAATTCTTTTTCGAGTTGATCCGTGATGAGAAGAGTTAATTGTTCTTTCTCCTTCTCATTTTCCATATCGATATGAAACGTACGTTCCACTAATGTAACATCAAGTTTCATCTTTACATCAAATGAAAAATGGTTTTTTCTATAATTTGTCGAAATACGACGGTTAATTTTATTTACATTTATTGTTACAAAGTTAGTCCCTTTTACGTTTTCACGAAAATTCAGGGTTTTAAATGATCCTGGAGGCATACGGATTGTAAGGGATACCGGCAACTTTGCTTCGTCCTGCAAAATAAGAAGTAACGCACTTTCTCGACGAGTTAGCGACAGTTTATACATTCCTCTATCATTTAAAAGCGCAGACCCAGTGACAACAATTCCCGTCTTATCTGCTTTTATTTCTGAAATCGCAGGCGTAATCCCTTTATCAAAAAACATTTTATGGAATTTTTGCAGCGTGGTAAAAACCGTTTCATTGGACTGATTTGCCACATCAATTACATTATTTATATACACAGGAAAGCGAGGCTTATCGCTAAACTTACTGTTCAAAACAGAAGAAACTGGCCCCTTCACAGCAACCATACGCATATTTCCCGTGTTTTTCGGATCTCGATAAGCCACGTCCAGATAAGGTACGCTGCCCTCTTTTTTCAATATTTTGTCACCCAATAGAAATACTTGCACTTTTCCGGTAGCAATCTGACCGTTCGCTGTACTGTTAAACCTCTCCCTTGCCTGCCTGACTGTGTTCACTTTGGATCCATACACTTCGTATTTCTTTTTTGTATCTTTACTAAAAACCGGACTTATTTGATAAACCATTAGCTCATTATCTTTATCTAAATCAATCCCATACGCTAAAGATAGCGTTAAGTCCTCCACATCAAGCCGATCGCCACAGCCCGACATAAAAAATAGCCATAAACATACCACAATAAATTTTGCCCGCTTTCTCATCGATCTTCTCTTCCTTCCAATAACGTATAACCCATTACATCTAAAAACACACAACGAGAAAAGCAGAGAAGTTCTGAAGCATACAATAACTACAAAAAGCAGAAATGAAAAACACGATAGTTGCCAGTCTTTTTACTATACAGGCAAGAAAGGTTATACGTCACAAAAAGTGTAAGGGATACCCGATGTTAAGAAATAAAAATATAAATTGACTTCTTTGGCGTAGTATATTCTTAGGAGTAGTATGGACAAGAGCTCCGTCAATTACCCAAAGATTACAGAAGAAAAATCCTCTTCGTTGCTATTTTAAGTTAGCACTTGGTAACAGCTTCGCTGATACGACTCCGAATACTAGCGAAGAAACGGAAGATCATGGTTAGCCAGCGCATCTCCCAGCCATTTTGGATGCATTGGCAAAAGCTCTGAAGGCAGACGATCGTGCGGAAAATAAGCCAGTTCAAGCGTCTCGGCGCAGCGGGGAGATAATTTTCCCCCTATAACCTGCGCTTGAAAACATGTAGTAACAAACTGTACGACGCGACCATCCGGATAATAAAACGTTTGCGAAACAGGATCAGAATAAATCCCAATTAACCGTGTTATCGCAACTCGTAAGCCTGTCTCCTCCCATGCTTCACGGACAGCAGCCTGCAACACCGTCTCACCAGGTTCTACATGTCCTGATGGAATTCCCCACAACCCGACATCCGCCCTTTTTTGAAGTAACACCCGATTTTGTTCGTCGAAAATAATAATGGCCACCCCGGGACGAATTTGTGTCGCTTTTTTCATTACGTATTCAACCTCCTTAAAAAATAAAAAAGCCCAAAGAAGGAAAGCAGCGCAAATACGCTGAACTTTCCCCCTCGGGCTTTTTGTGCCAATAGGTGCCTCTTGCACAAAGCAAGATCTGTAGCGCTCGGTCGCAGTCCTTCATATCGAATATAAAGCGGAACCCTAGCTACTTATTCCCAGTTCAGTCAAAGGAAACCCATCGCTTTTTTATTTTTTACTATACCTGCACAAGATCAACCATTTCAATAAAAACTTACGCTTTATAATCATCATTCAAAATTCAATGCAAAAAAAATAGCAAAATATACGCCATTTTTTTTGCATTTGCTATTTTTCTTGCAGGAAAAATTCCCCTTCCATCCTGCTTCTTGCACCGGACACAACGAATAAAGCTTGTTCTTCTCTATTGTTTTGTCAATAAAAGAGCTTAAGCCTGAAATTTTTTCTACGAGCTTCCCATTTTTGTGCCCAAATTGGCGAAATAATTGCAATAAAATTTAGTAAATTGAAAAACAAATTATATACTTTATTCTTTTTATTTTGTGCGAAGGTGAATGCTAAAAATTCGCATATCGGTTCATCTCCAAAACTTTTCTTCTCTATACTACAAATCAAAAAATGAGGTGGTTACATGAGCCAATCTCCATTGCAAGTAAACGAAATGATCGAACCGGTAACCGATACTTCCAGCCAGTTGCATCGCGGATTAAGAGCGCGGCATTTGACCATGATTGCCATCGGTGGTTCAATCGGAACCGGCCTCTTCTTGGCAAGCGGTGCAACCATTCACTCAGCCGGCCCCGGCGGCGCGCTCGTCGCGTACCTAGCTATTAGCATTATGGTCTACTTTTTAATGACGAGCCTTGGTGAGATGGCTACATTTTTACCAGTATCTGGTTCTTTTAGCAGCTATGCATCCAGATTTGTCGATCCGGCGCTTGGCTTCGCACTTGGTTGGAACTACTGGTATAACTGGGCCGTGACCATCGCGGTAGAAATCTCGGCCGGGGCTCTTATCATGAAGTTCTGGTTTCCTGATAGCTCTTCGCTTCTCTGGAGCGTCCTCTTCCTCGGTATCATGTTTGGCCTTAACTATTTATCGGTCAAAGGATACGGGGAAGGCGAATACTGGTTCGCATTAATCAAAGTTATTTCCATTCTCGCTTTTATTATTGTCGGTATCAGTATGATTTTCGGCATTATGGGAGGGGAAGCGGTCGGATTCAAAAACTTCACCGTAGGGGACGCCCCGTTCCACGGCGGATTTATGGCCATATTCAGCGTCTTTATAATCGCAGGCTTCTCTTTCCAGGGCACCGAGCTGGTCGGCATCGCGGCAGGGGAAAGCGAAAAACCAGGGAAAAACGTACCAAGAGCCATCAAACAAGTATTTTGGCGAATTCTTTTATTTTACATTTTGGCTATTCTGATCATTGGCCTGATGATTCCATACACGGATGAACGTCTCATCAATTCTGATATTGAAAATATTGCTGTAAGCCCTTTCACTCTAGTGTTTGAAAAGGCGGGACTGGCATTTGCGGCTTCAGTTATGAACGCCATTATTCTGACCGCCGTCCTTTCAGCGGGCAACTCCGGCATGTACGCCTGTACGAGGATGCTATGGATGCTGGCCAAGGAAGGTAAGGCACCGAAATTCCTTGGCAAAGTAAATAAACGCGGCATTCCTGTCAATGCTCTCTACATAACGTCGCTTGTGGGCATGTTAGCGTTCTTGTCCTCGCTGTTTGGTGACGGTACCGTGTACATCTGGTTGCTGAACGCGAGCGGTATGTCCGGATTTATCGCCTGGGTTGGCATCGCAATCTGTCATTACCGCTTTCGCAGGGCATACGTGGCTCAGGGAGGAGATATAAACGCGCTTCCTTACAAAGCGAAATGGTTCCCGTTCGGTCCGCTCTTCGCCCTTGTGCTCTGTATTATCATCATTCTCGGCCAGAACTACGGCGCGTTTATGGAGGAGAAAATCGACTGGAATGGCGTGCTCGTTTCCTATATCGGTCTGCCATTGTTTCTCATTCTCTGGCTGGGATATAAGTTTATTAAGAAAACAAAAGTCATTCCTTTGCATGAGTGCGATTTTAGCCGCGATCAATAAGCTTGACGTACAAAAAGATAGCCCGGCACATAGCCGGGCTTTGTACTAGCGCAAAAAAGCGACAATATGCCTCTTCCTCCTGTGTGGTCTCGCGGAAAGTCAACATAAGCCCAGGAAGAAGAGGGATATTTGTCAACAGACCGAAGTTATGTAGCCGGAGCATTCGGCCCCTCCAGCTTCTTATCCCCGTAACCCGGTGCTCTTTCCGTATCCTTTTCTTTATCCGCCTGCTTCATTCTCTGTTCTGTGCTTTGATTTTTCGTTTCTTGATCCTTCATAACTTTGTAACCCTTTCCTTATTATCAATTATGATTTGCATGTATATTTTTTGTTAGAAGCAGAGAAAGAAACACGGAAAATTTTTACGTTAGATTGTACAACGCGGGAAAACACTTCTTAAATTATGCTATTACAACATCGGCCTCCACAAGCACTTCCACATTTCCTTGGACAGCTTTGGAAACCATGCACGCTTTTTCGGCGCGTTCAGCCAGCACAACTACGGTCTCGATCTGCTCTTCTGCAGCTTCCGCTTCCAACGTAATGCGGGGACGGTGGATAATTTTTTGAAAACGCGGGCTGCTGCCCTCCATGATCACGATTCCTTCTGACTCCAAATGCAAATCCGATACGCCAATTCCCCTGTTTTGGAGAATGGCTGCCAGCGTAATCAAATAGCAGGTCGCCGCCGCGCCGATCAGCATCTCATCAGGATTCGTGCCAACACCTGGACCGTTCATCTCTTTTGGAACGGAAATCGGCGCTTGCAGGTTGCCCACGGAAATGCGCCCTTCTCCGTCCCGTCCTCCTTTCCAATCTGCCTTCAAATAAAAATGGTGTTCCGCCATAGTCCCATCCCCCCCTTTAAAAATAAACCAGCGATTTTTTCTGCCTATTCGCTTTCACATCCACAATCCGCATATAAAAAGTATTAATTATGATATTCATTCGCTGTGGTAGTCAAAATTCCTTTTTCTTTCTATTTTTTATTTATGTGGCCTGGCGCTGTAAAATAAAAGCCTCATCAGTGGATCAACCGTAAAATCCAATCCTTCATATCCACAATCCGCAAATGTTTTGGGGAAAGATCCGTACCGCTGACAATAAGGGGCACAAGGGAATCCTGTTCGTGCAACGAACCATGCCCGGCCCCATTAATGTGCGTATGAATACTCGGCCCCGTCAATTCGCACCCTGGTCTAGCTGTTAGTATAAGATAGCGCCCCGGATGTGAATGCAGGGCACCATATAATCTAGCCAGGCCATCAGGATAGCTGCCATATGCGATTCGGTTTCCTGTTACAGATAGATCCAGAACGGAAGCATCTCCTTGCATAGACCACGTCTGTCCATACGTATCAATGTACCGACCGTTCCGCCGGTAGAAAAAACCCCCTTCTTTTCCTCCGTTTACGATCCGAATGAAAGAACCTTCTTTCCAGGCAATCACATCGATCCGTTTATCCTTTTGCAGGGAACGGGCAATTTCGGACAGGGACAACCGCTCATCCAGCGCATAAACATACGCCATTCTCTCATTAAAACCAAGCACGATTTGATCCGTTTTCCGAGCTGGCTTTCCTTCCTCTGCAATCCGATAAGAAGACAAAAGGGAAGGCAAATCGATCAATGCCTCTTTCCGTTCGCCGCCGATCGACGTTTGTCCACTGTCGCCCATAACAATCCAAATCGCCTCTTTGAGCGCTGTCTCCCACGATCCATACGCCGCAAATATCTCCTGTATCTGTCGATCAGCCCTCTCAATCTCTCTGGTAACTGTGATTCCCTTTTTATGGATGGCCTGATCCAACTCAGGAAAATAAGCGATGGTAAAAGCGGGAAGCTTTCTCTTTTGAATTAGGTACTTGATCTCATCAGCAGCGAATTTGTTATTAAATCCGAACTTTTTCCAAGCATGATGGTAGCGACTATCCGGCTCAATTTGCGATAGCACGCCTAGCGAGAACCATTCCGGCCCAAACGTTTTCAAACGGGCAGGAAATGTTTTATCTACCGGAATCATTGCAGATGTATGTAATATATGAGGCGTCTTGCCTCTATAAATAAGCGCATTAACAGAGGCGGACGCTTTTCCTTTGGCAGCCAGCTCTTCATGGATCGTTTTAACATTGCGGCTTAGATGAACATTATTTAAATTATACAGGCTGTCATACAACATTTGTCCAAGCCCCGTCTTCAACGTTTCCCTTATTCCCCCGCTACCGTAATTGACGATACGGTTCTCGGCTGCGTCATACCAGACAAGTCCGGGCACGCGATGCAGGTCAGGATATGTTCCGGTTAAAAGCGTCGCGTCAATCGTAACGGACATGGTGGGAAAAGAACTTACCATTTTGGGAAAATACCGTCCATGCTTGAGCAAAAACGCGAGCGCAGGAGCGCGTCCGTCCCTGATCACTTCCTGTAGCGGCTTGTGCATCAATGAATCAATCATGAGCAGAATGACAGGTTTCTCCACAGGCGAAGAGGATTTCATTTTTATATCGATTGGGTTCGGAAGACGAAAAAAAAGATTCCATCCTCCTGCAAGCGCAGTCAGCATGACAACAATAGCAATGGTCAAATATCGTTTACCCTTCATTGCTTATCCCCTATTCCAGCGCCGCCTCGGTTTGAGGAAACCGTCCAGCCGTTCATATTCCGGTTTTGCTGTCGCGGCATTTCTTTATTCCTTTGGTTCGCTTCTGGCAATGGATAATCTTAAGCTTCCACAGAAAAACGATATTATACATTCACCCGCTCATCGCCAGCTGAATGACTTTGTATTACATCTTCGTTCCTCTCGTTCCGAATTCGCTGATTTGCACTTTCACGTTAATATCTACAGGTATTTTGCTAAAATGTTTATCCCAGTCTTTTTTGACTTCCTTCCAAACTTTGGGGTAGTAGATACTGAGCTGTTTGCCAAATCCGGCCACATCAACTTTAAACTTCTTCTGTGTTTTTGTCAGCGCCTTCTGAGTTAAACGTTTAATTTCCATCTCTGCTGCCTTCTCGGCTCTTTTTATTAAGTTTTCTTTGAAAGCATTTCCCGGCTCCAACCAGTCTTCACGAAGTGACCCTTCCGTCTCGATGTCTACGGTGAAAGAGATGTTATTTCCCTGCACTTTCGGCTTAATCCTGCTTCTCATTTTTCCTACTTCATACACCATGGTTTTTCCTGTTTTTTGGTCTGTTCCTTTCACAATGCCTGCTTTTCCTTTTCCGCTCATCCAGTTTAGCCCTTCCATTTCGTCCTCACCCAGCCAACCGACCATTTTGTGGGTTTTTCCGTTTATTACGGTGGCTCCGGCTACTTTTGTTCCCGTTTTGGAGGTGACTACACGCTGCATAACAAAGCTGGTTTCCGACGTTAGTTTTTCCGACATGTCACCCAGTGTCATTTCGGGTGCCATCCGCAGGGTTTTCTTGGTGTTTTCAATCATTTTCGCCATTTTTAAGGCTGGATTAGCCATAATCGGTGGCTTTTTTTCGAACGTTTCCCGTGCTTTTCCTTTCGCGATAAGCATTTTGATCGTCCGTCTTGATTCAGGATTGCGAAGGAAAAAATTGATAATATCGCGTAAATCAGTAGAACGAGCTATCTCTTCGCTAATGACGATCACTTTTAGATGCTCATAGTTTGGGGGACGTGCTACGCGGGTTGACAGCTCTCGGACAATTTCAAAGATGGTTTCGCCTTCATTGACAACGTTGGAATACGGCTTATTCTTTCCCGTTCTGGTTTTTCCTTCCACTTCTTGTGGTATGATAAAATGGTGAACCATCAAAATATGCTTACGTTCCTTTGCTTGTCCCTTTAACTCTTCCTTTTCCTGTTTTTTCGCTGCTTTCGTTGCAGATTCGTCAATAGCGACTCCAAGCACGATACCAATGTCTTCAAGTTCTACCCGATCCCAGCAACCTGTTATCATGATGAGGGAGAGGAGAAGAGAGAACATGAATGTCCTTTTAGTTTTTTTCATGATTCCCCCTCCTTGCTTTAGCCACAAGCCATAAGAAGATTGGAATAATCATAGTAAAGAATATTGCTAAATATCCCATAAACTCGCCCAGTTTAAAAGTGGCGTTTAAATCTTTCGGATACATAGCGATAATGTAGATGGCCGGTAACACTCCAAAAACAAAATAATACATGTTTTTTTGGAAAAGTTGTCCCAAACCCAGACTGGCTGCATAATGATAAGGGACAAAAGTTGTATAGATGGCCATAATCCAGACAATCACCAGAAAAGAGTCAAAACGTTCGAAAAAAGCGCCGGGAAACTCGATATCTTTCGCCAGCGTCATGGTCGGCCATGTCAGCGTCTTCAGCTCCTCTACCGTAAAGATACCAATGGCCACCACGACCACCGATATATATAAAACGATTATCGTACTAATTGCCGTAATAGTTGATCTTACGGCCTTGTTTGGCTCTGTCATGAATGCGGTCACAATGAACATGATTTCAAATCCCGTGAAAGAAAAGGCGGTATTTTTTACCCCTTCCCATACAGGCGTGAACCCTTCACTTAGCAGTGGACGAAGATTGTCCAGTTCAAAATGGCTAAAACTTAACGTCAAAGTTAAAAAAAGAATCAGGACGATAGGGAGGGTAAACAATTCGCACAGCCGTGCGATCGGATTGATGCCCCCCACTGTTAGATAAGTGGCTACACTCATAAATACAATGATTACCACTTCAATCGGTGTTTTTTCTAACACAAAGACATGGATGACTTCCCCTAAAATCCGCACTACGTATCCACAGACAAAAATACAATAGACAATCAGGAGCACGTTAAGAATCGTACCAATAAACTTTCCGGTAAGAGCTTGACTGTACTGATAGAAAGTGTACTCGGGAAATAGGAGGCTTACTTTTGTGATCATATACCCGGCAAACAAGGAAATAAGGCCACCTAAAAGCAGAGAAATCCAGGCATCCGCTGTTCCGGCAGCATCCAATACTCTGCGGGGCAGCGTAAGAATGCCTGTTGCTAACATGGTATTGGCTACGACGATAGTAGCCTGTGTCTGCGTGATTCGATCTTTCGGATGGCTAATCATGAAAGGCCTCCTTCTCCTGTTTATTGCCGTTTGCGATCTTGCGTTTTGTTCATTTCCGGTCGCTGCTTCATCATCATCAGAGGGGCTCTAATCACCATATCTTTCCAATCCTTTGGCCGATAAGGGGTAAAAGAAGCCGTGTAATGAACGCCAAAGCTTTTCAATTTTACAAGATGAGCATTAATCAGAATGAAAAACAAAATAACACCGTACAGACCAAGCACAGCAGCCGACATCATCATTCCGAAGCGGAGCATCCGAATCGCAATCCCAGCCCCATATTGGGGAAAAGCGAAGGATGAGATGGCGGTTAAGGCAACGACAATAACCATGATCGGGCTTACAATTCCGGCTTCCACCGCTGCTTGACCAATAACGAGCCCTCCTACGATGCCGACAGCCTGTCCTACCGGTTTGGGTAGGCGAACCCCGGCTTCCCGCAAAATTTCAATGATAACTTCCATCATCAACGCTTCAATAAGAGAAGGAAAGGGAACCCCCTCTCTTGTTGCAGCAATGGAGATCGCTAACTTTGTTGGAATAAGCCCCTGGTTATATGAAATTAAAGAAATGTATAAGGCAGGGAGAAACAAGGCAGTAAAAGTGGCACCATATCGCATAGCCCGAATTAAAGAGCCAGGCAACCAGCGCTCATAGTAATCTTCTGGTGAACTCATAAGCATAGAAAATGTAACTGGTACGATAAGAGCGAAGGGAGTACCGTCCAATAGAAGAGCTACACGTCCTTCCATTAATGCACTCATCACCCGATCGGGTCTTTCCGTGTTTTGTACTTGAGGAAAAGGGGAAAGGTAATTATCCTCAATTAATTGTTCAACATACCCTGATTCCGGAACATCATCAATATTGATCCTTTCCACCCTTCTTTTTACTTCCGCTACTAACTCCTCATTAGCGATTCCTTTTATATAAACAATCGCTAAATCTTTTTTTGCACGTTGGCCTACTTTGTAAACAACCATTGTGAAATTTGGATCTTTGATTCGCCGCCGAAGCATCGCCGTATTGTTGCGAAGCGTTTCCACAAAACCGTCCCGCGGTCCCCGTACAAGCGATTCGGTAACCGGTTCATCGATGGAACGACCCTCCCAGCCGGTTATGCCGAGAATGAAACCACTGTCTATTCCATCAATGAACAAAAGCGCATTTCCGGAAAGTACCTCAAGAATACAATCGTTCAGGTTATGTGCCTCTTTTATTTCCGCTATCGGAATGCCAGAATTTATCACCCAATTTTTTATGTGTGCTGCTCCATCAGAAAGTTGTTTTGCCTTTTCTGCTGCTGTAGGCTCTTGCATTAAAGGTTTCATGATTTGTTCGTGCAAAGCTGTCTTATCTACTAAACCATCAATATAAACAATAGCTGCTTTCCATAATGTGCCACAAAAGGAAAACTGGCGAAAAATTACATCAGGACTATGTCCAATTTGCTCTCTTACTACTTGTAGGTTGCGCTGTAAACTGCTTGTCAACGGACGTACCTCGCTCGGATGACTGGCAGCAGAAGAAGTTTGGCTTTTTTTTTACGTGAATTCAACCACTTAAACATAACAAAATCCTCCGTTTTTTATCCGCGTAGCCACTTAAATAGGCTAAAGATACCGAATGGGACAAGAAAAGATACCAGGGCTCCGATCAATATATCCCAAGTTGGTAAATAAGAAAGAATGGTTTTTAACACTGTTGATAATCCTTTACCACTTTTTTTGTATTTTGCTGTATTTATGATTTTTTTATTCTTCAAACAATCAATCCCACAAAAAAAGACTGCCACCCCCGTACAGCTGACAGTCCTCATTTGTTTCTATCGGTTTTCTACCACGATATATGTGGCTTTTATCGGTCCGTGTACGCCGACAATCAAATTCATCTCAATATCCGCACTGTTGCTCGGACCGGAAATGAAATTGATGCATGAAGGAAACGTGCCTTTTTCTTGCGCCATCTCATGGATGCGCCGGGTCGCCTGCGTCATGCGCGGCACAATCGTACTCTTCGGAATAACCGCGATATAATACTTGGGCAAAAGGCTTACGACCCGCCCTTTCTCCCCGCTGTCAAATAGTACGACCGTTCCCGACTCGGCCAGTGTCATATCACTAAACGTAATTCCGATATCCGCTTTTTCCGCGGCGCGTATATTTTCCTCTCCTCGTTCCGGATTCCATACATACACATCAAGGTTTTTGTCTGCTTTCTGGCGATCGAAACATACATCGAGTCCGTACTCTGCAAACCGTTGATCTTCCCATCTGATGATGGATTTCGCCCTGTAAAACGCAATCGTTTCTTCCATCACACGCGGAAGCGTTGCGCTTGTCGCCAGCTTCAGATCCGTGTGGATCCGAAGACACTGCTCTTTAAGTACATCAACAAGTTCTTCCATGGAACGATCCTTATATTTGCGCAACTGCGGACCATGCGTCCGGTCGGGCCGCACGACGCCGTCCGTCCGTCGTTCGCGTCCGAGTCTTACCGCAATCTGATTCAAAAACGCTTCACGGTTTCGGATGGTCATAACTTTTTCCCTTCTTTCTGCCGTTTTTCAAACCACTCTCTGAACGATTCGCGCGCCGGTGCCGGGAAATCCCGGATATCCGTCCATGGTTTGACCGGTTTCGGGCCTTCTTTGATAGTATCACCGTTCATGAACGGCCCCAAGACGAACGGCGCCGCTTTTTCGCCCATTGCAAACAACTTTGGCGAGCGCGCCGCCAGCCCGAATCCTTTCATGGCCAACTTTTCTCCAAACGATGAACGCCCCTCGTCCTCTACAATTTTGCGACGGTGTTTAATCAACAGTTCATGAAGTGGAATCCGCACCGGACATGCTTCCGTACAAGCCACGCACAAACTGGACGCATACGGAAGTTCCTTGTAATCATCGTATCCACCCAGCAAAGGGGAAAGCACGGCACCGATCGGGCCTGGGTAGATCGAACCGTACGAATGACCACCGATATGCCGGTATACGGGACAAACGTTAATGCAGGCAGCGCAGCGGATACAATGCAACACGCTCTGAAACTCCGTGCCCAAAATGTTAGAACGGCCATTATCAATAATGACCAAATGAAATTCCTCCGGACCGTCCACCGCTTTTTCGCTTCGTGGGCCAGTTAATCCCGTCACATAGCTCGTTAATTTCTGTCCGACAGCGCTACGGCACAGAAGCGATACGAGAATGTCAAGCTCTTCCCATGTCGGTACGATACGTTCCATGCCCATTACGGTAATTTGCGTCTTCGGTAGCGCTGTCACAAGCCGGGCATTGCCTTCATTCGTCACAAGCGTAATCGAACCTGACTCCGCCACCGCGAAATTACATCCGGTAATCCCAATATCTGCTGTCAAAAACTCTTTGCGCAACTGTTCGCGCGCAAACCAGGCAAGCTCCTCCGGTTTCTCCGTCCGATCGTAGCCCCGCTTTTTCGCAAAAACATCCCGGATTTGTTCTTTGTTTTTATGAAGGGACGGAACGACGATATGAGACGGAGCATCATGGTCGTCCAACTGCAAAATGTATTCCGCTAGATCAGTCTCGATCACCTCGCAACCGATCGCCTCCAATGCAGCATTCATACTGATTTCTTCCGTCACCATCGATTTTGCTTTGACAACTTTTTTGCCGTTGCGCTTTTTGACCACATCAGTAATGTATTCGTTCGCTTCTTCAGCTGTCTGGGCGAAAAACACGTGGCCACCAGCCTTCTCGACGTTTTCGCTGAGCTGGTACAAATAATAATCCAGATTCTCCAGCGTATGGCGGCGAATATCTTCACCAAGCTTTCGCCACTCTTCCCAATCTCCCAATTCTTCGGCCGCCGTTAACCTCCGGCCGCGCAGCCGTTCCTGCGCGGAACTGACCGCACCACGCATGAATCCGTTTTCAATCCCCTGAGCAACCCGGCTAAAAAATTTGTCATTCCCGATTTTCATCGGCATAGCTTCCGCCCCCTTCACGTTTTGAATGGTTTAACACCTGAGCAATGTGCATCACTTTAATCGGCTTTCCTTTGCGGTTGATTCGGCCGCCTATATTCATCAGGCATCCGCAATCGGCTCCGATCAGTACCTCCGCATCCGTTTCCTCGATATGTCGTATTTTTTCATCCACCATTTGTTCGGATATTGGCACCATCTTAACGGAGAACGTACCACCGAACCCACAGCAGTCATGAGCGTTCGGCAACGGAGTAACACGAAGACCTTCCACATGCTCCAGAAGCTTCATCGGCGCTTCCTTTACACCCAACAGACGAGTCATATGGCAGGAACGGTGATAAGTGGCGTTTGCCCGAAAGGCGGCGCCCACATCCTCCACGCGTAACACTTCGACGATAAATTGGGTAAACTCATACGTTTTTGCCGCCAATACCCGCGCTTTCTCCAGCCATTCCGGCTCATCTTCAAACAATTTGACGTAATCGTGAAGCATTGCGGCGCATGAACCGGACGGTGTCACCACATATTCGGCACCGGCAAACGTTTCGATCATGTGCCTCGCAATGTTTTTCGTTTCTTTATGGTATCCGCTATTGTACGCAGGCTGTCCGCAACATGTTTGCGCCTGCGGAAACTCCACTTCGCAGCCAAGTCGCTCCAACACTTCTACCGCATCCTTTGCCACACCCGGATAAAATACATCAGCGAGACATGTAACAAAAAACGAAATTTTCATAAATTCATCATCCTTTCTGATGATCGAGTCATCTGATGATATGATATTAAAAAACGCACCTACTACTCGTTCCATTTCAGTATACAAACATCTCGCCAAATGTTCAACGTGTTATATTGCTTTTCACGTGTGTCACACAACAACCGAATGTGGCATGTGGAGGAAGAAGACTTCTCGCGTGTTGTGAAAGAGGCGGTAAACAAACAAGTTTCATCCATATAGCGCCGGCTATATAATAAACAGCCGACGCTTTCAACTTAGTACTTTTCTCACTCTTATTGATTTTCCACAGAAATAATCAGGCTATCTATCTTAGACAAGATGTTGCTTTGTATCACCTTCACCTTTCCGAAATCCGTCGCTTCTGCATAAATGTTTTTACGTTCATCATGAATCGCTTTCGCTTCCGCAAGATAAGCGGTGCCTTCTTTCATAACAGCAGAATATTTTGCTTTGATTTCTTGCAATTCAGCAGCATACTTTTCATCCGTTCCCGGAGCGATAAGCCGAGTATACATGTCAATGATCTCATCACTGTCTCTAGTCGGGAAATGTTCGTGAGGTGCGGTACTATCAAAAATGGCAATGCTTTTTTCAGGGATGATCACCATATCAAGGCTGTGCGGATCTAAGCCGCAATGGTATATTTCCACATTATATCCGCGCTGTTCCGCTACAGCCGCCAGTTTTTTCAGCATTGTCGATTTGCCTGAACCCGGACGACCCTTAATGAAATATCTCTTCGCTATGTCTTCGGTAAGATTTTGAATATGATCGACCGGCCCTTCCGGTGTAGCTGCTCCTAAAAACATTCGGCGCACCGTTGCCGCCTTCGGGAGTACCTGCTCTCCGATAATACGTTCAATCACCTCATCCGTAACCTTATTCGCCTCAACAACATTCATGTTTTCAATATAAAACCGCTCCCACTCGTCATGTATGCGCAAAGCTTGAGCAAAAGCATCATACGCTTTCTGAAAGGCGCGCCCTACCGCATCATTCAACTGCATAATATTCACCTTATGCGCACGCAAATAACTGACATCCCACGCTGTTCCTATATCAACGTACTCTTCAACCGCCCCCGGAGCGTTCGACTTAATGACCCGGGGAGCCGTTCCATCTACGATACCTACTTTCAATCCTGCAATGATGACGCCATCAACGGAATGATTGTCAGAGGGGCAATGGATCCACTCAATCTCATAGCCCCGTTCCATCATTTCTTCACCTATGGCTTTTATCAAAGACGATTTACCTGTTCCCGGCCCTCCTTGAAGAATGAAGAGACGCTCAAGGTTCTGGAGGACGGATTCATAAAAATGATAATAACCTCGAGCAGTATTTCCCGCAGCGTAAATATTTCGCACCTTTCCCATCTACAATCACCTCTTAGAGTAAGTGGATAACTTTAGTATATTCACCACGTGACTCTGAGATGTTTGCCTACTTTGTATTCGTTTCTATTCGCATATTTATCTTTTTGCGAAATAAGCTATATAGTATGACTATCATATCCTCACTCTTTGCCGGTTCAAAAGACTTAAAGAAACGGGAGATAAACGCACCTTTTATGTTGGTGTGTGTAAATTATCATCCGTGCCCAGAATCCCTCTAATTTCGTTAACAGCCGATATGACTTCATGATTCTGCGTATTTTGAACGTTTTTTTCTATCTCGGGAAAAACTTCGTTTAATAAGAACCGAACACTCTGATCAGGATAAGGATGTTCTCCTGCTGGTGAAGTGGTCGCCATACTCATATTGCTTTCGAACTGTTCATCTGACATCCCCACTACTTTTTCTTTTATATTTCTTATTCTACTGGAAAGCTCGGCGGCAGATGGAAGAAATGTGTTCTCTAATGTTTCAAGCGCCTGAGTCAGAATGGATTGTTTATTATTCATAAAACCAATTTCTCTCCTTTTACGATTTCTTTTATTTACGCTTTCCCCCATCATGATTTTTCATACATCCCGTTTGCTGATTCACTGGCGTTTCTCTTCATTCTTGCTTACAGTACGCATGAATTCCGAGCATTTCGCTCCCGAATCACTTGGCCATACATATGAGAGGGAGGAAACAGAATGGAGATTCAAACCGTACAAACCGTTGCGGCCATTCGCCCCGAGCAAATGGCCGGACGAACGGTAATTGTGATTGATGTGCTCAGGGCGTCAAGTACGATTGTAACTGCCTTCAACTGCGGCTTTGCCTCTGTGATTCCGGTTGAAACAAGCGAGCAGGCGTATGCTTTACGCTCTTCTGATACTGTTTTGGCCGGAGAACGGCATTGTAAAAAGATCGCCGATTTTGATTACAATAACTCTCCTGCTGCCGTGCGTGCAGGCAAGCATACAGGAAAGCACCTCGTTCTAACAACGACAAATGGCACAAGAGCTATTCAAAAGACAAAAAAAGCAAAACATGTATTAATTGGATGTTTTCTTAATGCCCTCGCATGCATCGAAGAAGCGCTGAATAAAAATTGTAATATTACGCTGTACTGCGCGGGTACTCGTGGAGAATTTGCTTTGGAGGACGGCCTTGCCGCGGGATTGATGGTTCATTTGGCCAAAAAGCGTGCCGCTGCCATCCATACCTGTGATGTATCCGAGGCACTGGAAGCCTGTTACCTTCAAATGGCTCCCCAGCTTCCCGAGCGCCTCCTTACCACTACCACAGGCAGGCGTTTGGTTCAGCATCAATACACAGAGGACATTCTATACTGTGGCCAAATCGATCTTTTAAAAATTGTCCCTATTGTCCGAGAAAAAAGAATACTTTCCTCCGTTTCTTCATAGAAGTGAAGAAAAGGACAGGGGTTGGATGCGGATGCACGTATCTTCAGGCGAAGCAGCACTTGTTATTCTGATTATTGTCGGCCTAATCGGTCGCTCGCCGATCATCGCTACGGCGGCAAGCATGCTGTTAATGCTCAAGCTTACCTCTCTGGAGCGCTTTTTTCCGGCGGTAGAACGGCGTGGAATGGAACTGGGTCTCCTCTTTTTAACCATATCCGTTTTAGTGCCGTTTGCCAGCGAACGAATCACCGCCAAGGATCTTCTCCCGCTCTTTACTACGCTTATGGGGGTTATCGCGCTGACAGGAGGGGCGCTCGCCACTTATTTGAATGGAAAAGGATTGGATATGCTCCGAGCTCAACCGCACCTAATCGTCGGTCTTGTCGTCGGCTCCATTATCGGCATTGTCTTTCTGCGCGGTATTCCGGTTGGCCCGTTGATGGCGGCCGCGATTACCGCCCTCTTATTGAAATTTATTTATTTTGTTTCAAAATTTTTCTAGACCATTACGTAGGCGCTTTTTCTCTTTTTCTGAAAAGGGTGGTTGGGCCATGCTCTTCCGTTGTATCCCCCTTGTTTTTTATGCCGGGTTTAATGAAAAAAAGAGACAGCATCAACGTTGCAAGGCTTACTCCCGTCATGCTCAAAAAAACTGTCTTATGCGAAATTTTCATTAACCAACTGAAAAGAGGAGGGCCAAACGCGACACCAAGAAAACGAACGCTCCCGTATAAGGATGTAATCATGCCTCTTTCCGCCTTTTCCACAGCTCCTGTGATCAGCGTATTTAAACAAGGCAACAAAAGACCCGTTCCGATGCTTCCTAACGTCAGCAATCCAATCATAAGATAAATCTGTTTAAAAAAAGCGACACCAAACATAGAACCGGTTAAAATCACAAGCCCGGCTACCATTACTTTTCGAATAAGCGGCTTATTCTGCTTAATTTTTGCTCCCGTAATGTATGCGGTAACAACCATTCCGAACAACGGAATCGCAAGAATACTTCCTTTAAGAACCCCATCGATTTTAAAGGTTTCTTCCAATACATCGGACAGATAAAATAAAACGCCGAAAAGAATAAATAGCCCAGCAGAACCAACAAAAAAAGCGGGAATAAGCCATCTTCCTTTATTTTTAAAAATTTGCTTTAATGCTTTAAGATATTGAAAAAAAGACTTTTCTTCCATCTTTTTCTTTTCCTTCACTCCAAACCATACATAGGCAGCCACAGCAAAGCAGAGGACGGGAAACGTAAAAAATACGGCATACCACGTAACGAGAGCAATCAGCGAGCCAATAATTGGCGATAAAATTTTCCCTAATCCGTTAGATGATTCAATAATCCCCAGCGCTTTGCTTTCCTGAGCTCCCGAATACAAGTCGCCGATAAGCGCCATAGCGACATACGCTGTTCCTGCTGCTCCGATTCCCTGAACGATCCGCCCGATCAGAATCATCGTATAGGAATTTTCCATCAGCCAAGCGGCCAGTCCCGACATAATTCCTCCGATTCCATACAAGATTAATGAGGGAACAATCACCCACTTACGGCTAAAGCGATCAGACAAATAACCGACCACAGGAATAATGATACCTGCCGCAAGGGAGAACAGCGTAATCATGAGACTTGTCTGAAACTGGGATAAACCCAGTTTTGCCTTCATCGTGGGAAGAACGGGTACTAACATCGAGTTCCCCAATACCATTACTAAAGGGATAAAGGCAATCGCAATCATGGCTGATGTCCCTTGTTTTGCCTCCATTCGACTTCCTCCAATTTTTTGCTTCTTTAATTTCGGCTCTTTATTTACCCTTTCCTTTACGATTATTTTTGATACCAATCCACTTTATCCAAATTGCCCAGAAGCCTCCTCCCTCAACGCCTGTCGCGTAAGGAGAGGACAAATCGACTCAGGACAAGACGTGTCTTCTGAATATGTTCATTGTCCGCCTGTTCTCTTTAGATTTTGAAAAAGATACGTAATCGAAGCGAAGGAGGTGAAAAACGAAAGAAACGGCACAAAGCATTCATCATAAGATGTTAAATGGTGGGAGTGTTCAAGCCAATTTGCTTATCATCCGCAAGATAGGTTGCCTGCAAACCGGAACTCGTATGCCCTAAAATAAACGTGTCAAACCTTAGGCCACGACGCAGGCATTCAAGGTTGTAAGCATCCTCGAACTGGATGTTTCCCATATTTACATTTCGTCCCCAAAAATGAATCAGTCCTATCTGCTGGTTTTTCTGCGGCGCTTCCCATATAAGGTGTTTTCTTACATCAACCGGAATCTTTTTTTCAACAGCGCTCAAAAACTCTGTATCAAGCTTTCCTTCTTTATCGTATATGCCTACATTTTTTCCTGATTCCCTGCCCTCAACAATAACGTACGAAGCCCCGCACTCCAGATCAGAATAAAGGGTTTGTTGCAGGTCTTCTACGCTAAGATGGCTGCCGCTTGCTTTCTTGCCGCATTCCGTAATAACAGTGAATCCTCTTGCTACTATTTTTCGTATCACAGTACGCCGCTCACTGGCAGGCAACTCAATGGTTCCATCAGAAATTTCCAAATGACTAAACCCCATCTGTTCCATATAATCCAAATGTTCTTTGAGCACAAATTGACAAAACTTGTTGCATATCTTTTCGGGGAGTTCCATATAATCCAAATGTTCTTTGAGCACACCTTGATGGTATGCGACTTCGAACATTGTCCCCCCTGGATATAGGAAAACGCCGGCTTTTTTGGCTAACAAAAGCTTCTTTTGCAAAATTTCGGACGGATACAGGGCTACAGTGCCGAACCCGAGTTTAATATAATCAACATATTGACCGGCAAGCTGTAAAAATTCTTCAAATGAAGCCAAGCCAACTCCTTTATCAATTAACATGGTCAAACCAACATCTTTCGGCTTTCCTGCTCTTTCTCCCGACGGATCAACAAGCCGTGGATGATAAACGCTGTCTGGATGGTTCACAGCTACAAGTTCCTCCTTATGGGCGGGTGTCTTCTGCAAACCATCCTATGCGTAACAACCTATACAGGTTCTTCTTTTATTTCTCTTCACCGTTATCCTCATTGTCCAGTTGAAGCAACTGGCCGCCCAAATGAATGTATATATTCGGTTCTTTCTCGCCATCTCCAAGAATCGCCTTTTTTAGGCCATCAATAAAGCTGGCTGTCATGTCAATAAAATTCTGTTTCTCCCCTTCCTCATTCAACTGTCCCATAATGTAAAGCTCCTTGTCCTCTTTATATAGATAAGCAATATAACCAATCGCCCTGCCTTTTGCATTCACTACATTTACGATCTCTCCCTGCTGATTCCGAAATTCTGGTTTAAAAAATATCAATAGTCTCCCCCCTTTCATGTATGTACATGCAAAACAACGATTCTATGCGATGGCCTGTATACCTGTATATAGGGTGGCTAAATCTTGTTCTTCTTAACCTTAAAACAGGTAAAAAAGAACAATTAAAATTGAGCTTTCCACTCTTTTTTTGTTACAATAAATGTAGTTTTATATTCTTTAAATCTTATGAAAGAGTTGGAGCTTACTTATGAGTAATGTTACGAATAGTTTGGATGCTACTTCACAAATAGCCACACGATCACGTCGACTATGGATGGCTGTTGTGTTAGGTTCGCTGTCTGCTTTCGGACCACTGTCTCTAGATATGTATCTACCTTCTCTCCCTATACTGGCCAGAGATTTGCATACGAGTACATCACTGGCCCAGTTCAGCTTAACATTTTGCTTACTCGGGCTTGCGCTTGGACAATTACTTGCCGGACCGTTTAGTGATGTACGAGGACGCCGTCTGCCTCTTCTTGCTAGTCTCATTATTTACGCCGTCACATCACTGTTATGCGCTTTTGCGCCTTCTATTTTGGCATTGATCTTGTTGCGGTTTGTTCAGGGATTAGCAGGAGCTGCCGGGATTGTCATTTCGCGTGCTATCGTACGGGACTTATACTCCGGTTCAGAATTGACAAAATTTTATTCTCTTTTAATGCTAGTCAACGGGGTTGCTCCAATCGTTGCTCCTATCGCAGGCGGGCAACTATTGCGGATGACAGCCTGGCCGGGAGTATTCATCGTACTTGGAATCATTGGTATACTTATGTTTCTTGCTGTTCTTTTCGGTTTACCGGAAACACTGTCCTCTCAAAATCGCTCAGCGGGTGGTATCAAGAACACGCTATCTACATTTCGAGGGCTCGTTAGCGATCGTGTCTTTATGGGATATGCGCTGGCCCAAGGGCTGGTCGTAGCCGCTATGTTTGCATACATATCCGGTTCGCCGTTCGTCCTTCAGAATATATACGGTGTTTCACCTCAGATGTTCAGCATGTTCTTTGCTATTAACGGACTTGGTATTATTATCGCTACTCAAATCACTGGCAGATTAGTGGATCGGGTGGGTGAAACAAAGCTGTTCATCAGCGGGCTTGGTCTTGCTTTTCTGGGTGGCATTATGCTCCTTGTCATGATTCTTATCGGAGCCCGGCTTTCTGCTGTCCTACTACCATTGTTCGTCGTTGTGTCAAGCGTCGGAATCGTAACGACTACCGGTTTTTCTCTGGCAATGCAAAATCAAGGACAATCGGCAGGCAGCGCATCTGCATTGCTTGGATTGCTATCATTTATCTTTGGAGGAATGGTGGCCCCTCTCGTCGGCCTTGGCGGAAGCTACACGGCTGTACCAATGGGCATTGTAATCGCCGTCGCTGAAGCCAGCGCTATATTATGCTATGCCACCCTTACACGGCATAAATCATTCAAATGCTAAAATATTAAGACATGTGTAAATGCGAAGAAGCCAATCTTGAAAGCAGTCAAGATTGGCTTCTTCTTATTTCCGCAATAAGCATGGCTATTTTTATTCTTCATGCTGCATCGTTTTTACGAAAATAAAAGAATGGACAGAATGTATAAATAGTTGATATTTTATAGACTAAATTTTATAATGTCTATTATATTACAAACTAAAAAGGAGTTTGTTTGCTTATGAATAATTCAGAACGATTTTGGAATGCATCGTTGGAGGAACTTAAATGTGGGTATATTCTAGAAAATGAGCATTATATATGTCTTCTCTGTGGTGCAAAGTTTGAAAAAGGCATTATTTACCCTGATGAAGGCACTCTATATGAAGCTGAAAGGTACATACGGCTCCATATTGAGAAAAACCATCAATCAGTGTTCGATTACCTGATCCAGCTGGACAAGAAACTCACAGGTTTAACAGACCGTCAGAACCTTCTTCTTCGGCTACTTTATCAGGGAAAAAGCGATGCCGAAGTCCAAAAAGAAATGAATATCGGAAGTGCTTCCACGATTCGAAATTACCGCTTTGTACTAAAAGAGAAGGAACGTCAATCCAAAGTGTTTTTAGCCATAATGGAACTGTTAAAAGAAAAGGACAAACATGTGCCGGCTTTTATGAGCCTTCATAAAACATTCGAGATTTTGGATGAACGTTACAATGTTACCGAGCAAGAAAGAGAGAAGATTTTGAAAAAGTATTTTCCTGAAGGCACGGATGGACCATTGGATACTTTTCCTAAAAAGGAAAAAAATAAACTGGTTGTCCTTTATGAAATCGCAAAGCGCTTTGATAGTGAACGAACCTATAATGAAAAAGAAATCAATCAGATTTTAAAGGAAGTTTATCATGATTATGTAATGGTAAGAAGGTACTTAATTGATTACGGATTTTTAGATAGAAAGTCAGATGGAAGCCAGTATTGGTTAAAAAGTGATTCTAAAAGAAAGGAAGAGGAACACATGGAGCGTAAAAAAGAATTGAAACGACTATACAAAGAATGGAAACCCCAGGCTGGAGTTTATCAGATTAAGAATACTAAAAATCAGAAGATTTTTATAGATAGTACTATGAATTTGAAGACAATAAATGGAAAGAAGTTTGCGTTGAACCTGGGTGGTCACGTAAACAAATCGCTTCAAGAGGATTGGAATCGATTCGGAGAAGAAGCCTTCGTCTTTGAAGTATTAGAGACCTTAAAAGTGAAAGAGAACGGATATTTTGACGCAAAAGATGCGTTAAAAAAACTGAAACAAAAATGGCTGGATACACTACAACCTTATGGTGAACGTGGATATAATCAAAAGAAATCCTAACAAAAAGGAGAAATAAAAGTTGAAACCACCCCAAAATATAAACAAAGAAGATACGAGTTCACAGAGTAAGGAAACGAGCAACCACCCAGTGTGGTACTCTATGTTCATGTTTCTTATCCCTCTGATTATTAGCAATGCTCTGCAATCGATTGGTCAATTAGCTGGCAGTGTTGTTGTCGGTCGTTGGCTTGGCGTAGACGCCCTGGCTGCTATTTCTGCCTTTTTTCCATTATTTTTTCTACTTATTTCATTCACTATCGGAATAGGTTCAGGCAGTTCCATCTTGATCGGTCAGGCATATGGTGCACGTAATGAAGAGCGTGTTAAAGCAATCGTTGGTACCACACTCACCTTTACTTTCATTCTTGGAGTGGTGTTAGCGGTGGTTGGGGGTCTATTCACTTGGGATATCCTGCAACTAATAGGCACACCAGAAAATATCATTGCCGTAAGTGTCCATTATGCGCGAATTTTATTTTGGTTTATGCCGGTTATGTTTTTATATATTGCCTATACCACTTTTATACGTGGTATAGGTGACTCCAAGACACCGTTTTACTTTCTTATTATTAGCACGGTACTCGATGTAGGATTGTTACCCCTTCTGATTTTTGGTTGGCTGGGTCTGCCAAAACTCGGTATATACGGGGCAGCGTACGCGTCCATAGTATCAACGGTTCTAACATTTGTCATCATGCTTATCTACCTAGACAAAATAAAGCATCCACTTCGATTCGATGCATCCGTTCGGAAGCACCTACGGATGGATGTAGGATTGCTCAAGTTGCTATTGCGTCTTGGCATTCCATCCAGCATCAATATGATACTCGTATCCCTGGCTGAAGTTGCCGTCATCACATTCGTGAATCGTTTTGGTTCCGATGCTACCGCAGCGTATGGTGCAGTAAATCAAGTGGTCAGTTACGTATCAATGCCAGCAATAAGTCTAAGCATTGCCGTCTCCATATTTGCCGCACAGTCTATAGGAGGGAATCAGTTCGATCGACTAAAGAAAGTGATTCGGGCAGGTGTGCTGCTTAATTATGTAATCGGTGGGATTTTAATCATACTTGTCTATGTGTTCTCGCAGGATATTTTGTCATGGTTCTTAACAAGCAAGCATACGCTTGATATCGCACATAGTTTGCTAATGATCACTCTGTGGAGTTATTTGATTTTTGGCCATGCACTGGTCATTGCCGCTACAATGCGTGCGAGTGGAACTGTACTGTGGCCAACTGTGTTCAGCATAATATCGATCTGGTGTGTTGAAGTGCCTGTTGCTTACCTGCTTTCACACTTTAGCAGCCTTGGCATTAAAGGAATATGGGTTGGATATCCAGCTGCATTCATCATCAGTCTCGCTTTACAATATTCCTACTATCGATGGTCATGGAAGAAGAAGCGGATCGTGCGTCTCATCCATTAAGAAAGTAACATGCCAATGGATTGCGTATCATCGAACTAAAAAGTATAGATATGGATACAGACATTATGATTGGCTATGATTGACGTAGAAAAACTGTAAAGATGAAGAAGCGGGGGAGGCTGGAGAGCTTGGCACCATTCCCTACCCTTTCTCTCTGCCTCCCCATTTCTTTGTAGTTATCCCCCCCTTTTCATATAGTGACTGACCAATCGCATTCGAAATAACAAATAAATCGTTCAATATCGCTATTTTTTCACCATAGTAGTGCTAGCAGTTCCGCCACCATTTTTGCGCTCCCACCTTTGACGCAAACAACAATCTCGGGATCCTTTTCTAATCAGCAACCAGCCATTCCGCTCCTGTAGCTCTGACTGCCTTTTCCCACTCAACGGGTATGGAAACATTGCTAATCAGAACATCCGTATCTTCAAGATCAGCCAGCTTATAAAAATTGCTTACACCAATTTTTGAGCCATCAAACATGACAATGGTTTGTGTAGCTTGTTCCATAAACTTTCGGGACAGCATCGCTCGCTCAACATCATAACTTGTGATGCCTCTTTCCGGAGAAATTCCATCAATCGCAATAAACGCTTTATCTACATAAAAGTTTTCCATCATTTTTTCCGCTAACGAACCGGATGTACGGGAATAGCGCGGATTTACCTTGCCACCAATAAAAAAAATTTCCCCGGAAAACAACCCTTGATTTTCATACTGCAACAGAAGCGATAAAACAGGTACAGACGCGGTAATCACCGTAAGGTTCTCTTTTCCCGTAAGATAATGCACAAGTTGAATCGTCGTCGTGCCGTCATCAATTGCGATAATTTCATTATCCTGAATCAAGCTGGCAGCAGCTCTTCCTATCCGCTTCTTCTCTTCCGCATAAAGAATCTCGCGCGTGTAGATAGAAGGCTCTTCTTTGCCGTAGTTTACTTTTACAGCCCCACCATATACCCGTTTCAGTTTCTTTTCATTTTCAAGCTCTTCCAGGTAACGCCGGATCGTTTCAGACGACACTTCCAGCTTCTCTACGAGCTCCGTCGTTCTTACTTTTCCGGATTCATGCAATAGATGCAAAATAAACTGTTTTCTTTCTTCTCCAATGAGTGACACGTCACCAAAGCCCCCTGTTTTATTGCTTAATCCTTTTTGATTAGCGTGACATAGACTCTACTATCGCCTGCGTTTCCGCACCAATCTCCGTAATTTCCTCATGAACAAAAATTTGACGCTTCTCCAACTCTTTGAAAATAGCAGCCGGATCAAACGCTTCTTCCGGTGTAATGACACCTGTCGCCTTTACCATCCCTTTTGCCAGCATTTCCGTTGCAATGGCCATCGGGATACCGACGTTACGTGTATACGCACGCAGTTTTTCCCATCCTTCTACCGAGCCATCTGAAGCCGGGTGCGTATGATACAACGTATGGCACATCCGTTTTCCATCCTTCATGCCTACGACTTCCACATGCAGTGAATATCCGTACAGCTCGGTTTCCGTTCCTTCTTTGGAATTGAACAAATATTCGCTAATGCAATCAAGAATGCCAACTTCTACGCCTTTAACATTAATTTTTTCATTGCGCAAAAAGCCCCATTCGTACAGCGCGCGAACTAATTGCATGTTTTTCTTCGGCCATGTGCCGCGCACTTCAATCAATTTTATACCTTTATGCGCCAACGCTTTCGCTAGGGTCTTTGTTTCCGCATGCGGAATGATATACTGCACCGTTGTGCCATATGGCTCCGGCAGGCGAATTTCACGGGGTCTTGCAAACGGCGGAACTTGTACAAATTCGCCATTCTCATATATAACACGGTCTGGCAAATTCGGATCATATTCATAGGTGGTCGTCTCCGCAATCGAACGCGAAAAAGCAATCGGACGAAACGCGCCATGGCTTACACGAATGCTTTCCACTTCATCTAATTGGTTAGCAGCATGCATCGCCATCATTTGCGTTACGCCTGGTGTCATCCCGAAGCCCGGTACGCATGTTTTTCCATTCTTTTTGAACACTTTATCAGACGCACTCTCTTCACCGAATCCGTTCAGGTTAATACCGTGGCACCCCGCTTCCGCAATGCATGCCGTAGACAACCCATTCAGTGTAATGGTCGTACCATCCATTACGACATCGTATCCTTTCATTTGCTGTACCGTCGCCTCGCGGTTCCGCACATCAACTTTTTGGAAATCGACACGTGGGTCGTTCAGCCACTTTACCACTTTGTGACCTTCCTCTTCGTTAAAATCGGCCACTGTAATTTTTTCAAACGAAGAATGCTGCACCAAATCCAGAATCGCTTCCCGACAAATTCGTCCTGCCCCACCTAAGCAAAATACTTTCATGTTCATTCTCCTTTACTATATATCATCTCATCTTTTTACCAAAATATGTTTTTCTCGATAGCCTCTACCAGTCGTTTCATATCATCCGGGTACACTTCTCCAATATTTCCGATGCGGAACGTATCCATCGTCGTAATTTTTCCTGGATAAATCACAAATCCTTCCCTCTTCAACCGGGCATAAAACTCTTTAAACGTAAATAATGAGCTTTCTGGATAATAGAAGGATGTAATGATCGGCGATTGATGCTGCTCATCCAACAACGGCATAAATCCAAGGTGCTTCATCCCTTCTATCAACGTGCGCTGATTCTGCCGGTAGCGCGCTTCCCGTACCGCAATACCGCCTTCTTCCTCCAATTCTTGCAATGCAACGTAAAAAGCATGTACAACATGCGTCGGAGAAGTAAAACGCCATTTTCCATTTTGCTTCTCCATTGTGTTCCACTGGTCATATAAATCAAGCGATAATGAGCGGGCCTGTCCTTTACACCCAGCAAGCACTTCTTTTTTTGCCAGAATAAATCCGAAGCCCGGAACACCTTGAATGCACTTGTTCGCACTGCTGATTAAAAAGTCGATATCCAGTGCCGCTACGTCGAGCGCAATGCCGCCGAAGCTGCTCATCGCATCGACAATAAAGCATTTGCCATACGCTTTAGCTACCTTCCCAACATCCGCGATCGGATTCAGCATCCCAGTGGTCGTCTCCGTATGTACCACTGCAATATGCGTAATATCCGGATCGTGCTTTAGTTCTTCTTCCAGGCGCGCGACATCTACCGGCGCAACTTCTCCTGCATCGAGAACCATCGTTTCAATGCGCAGCATGCGGGCCATCTGTGCAATCCGCTGGCCGTACGCACCGTTGGTCAGCACAAGCAGCTTGCCGTTTTCCGGAATCGCTGTGCCAATAACGGACTCAACGCAAAACGTTCCGCTTCCCTGCATGAGCACAGCCGTATAGTCTTCCATATTCGAACCAGCCAATTGCACCAGCTTCCGGCGAATGGCTTGTACGAGTTCTTTGTAATCGTCATCCCATGTGCACCAATCACGCAACATTGCTGCTTTGACCCGCTTCGTTGTTGAAAGCGGTCCAGGCGTTAATAACAAATAAGAATTGTCTGGCAATTGATGGAGCATCACTTTGGACATTTTCTTCTTCCTTTCTTTCTCTGATTACGGGCGTTCGCCTTGCCGCATGCGCTCATTTATCTCGGCAATCACTTCTTCCAGTTCACCGATCGTTTCAATGACAAAATGGGCCCCGGCGTGGAGGAATCTATCACGGACATCCGTCATTTTTCTGCTGAGTACATCTGTATCACATGCATGTACTTCCTCCTCTGTCATACCAAGCTCGCTGCTTCCTTTAATTACACCTACCGTCCATGCTCCAGCGTTTCTTCCTTCCTGAATGTCGCTCAGCGTATCGCCTACCTTTACAATCCGCCACATTGGATATACACCTAAGCGCATCGCGTTCGTATAGCACATCCAGGGGAACGGACGGCCTGCCGGCACTTCATCCGGTGTCACAAGCGTATCCGGCTCATACCCGTGCTTCTTCGCTTTCGGTACGATAACATGCATCATATCTGTCGTGTATCCTGTCGTAGAGCCGATTTTCATCCCTTGTTCACGCAAACGATTGACCAACTGGACGGCTCCCGGAACCGGTTTCGCATGATTCGCAAGCACGGAAAACAATCTGGCTTCAAAATCGGCATATAACTCATCAATATCTGCATGATCCGGGCGTTTGCCATGCTTTTCCTCCCATGCACCGGCAACACGCTCCATAGCACAAATCGCCGCAATATGCTCACGCTTCAAAAGCCCCATCGGCTCCCGCGCTTCTTCCACGGTAATCTCCACACCTTTGTGTTTGAAAGCTTCCATAAATGCCGCCAGCGGGGCGAAGCATCCGTAATCAATCATTGTTCCTGCCCAGTCGAAAATCACAGCCTGTATCATTGTCTTCTCCTCCTCTATCATTTATCGTTTTTGCCATGCTTGCGTACGCTGACGCAATTTGAACGTCAGCCCTTCATATATGGTTCGCACAATAATATTTGTTAGCACAATCAGGATTGACATCGCTGCTGCCGGGGCAATATCGCCGGCGTCATCCATATTGACAATCGCCACCGATGCCAGTTTGAAATCCGCTGAATAAAGGAAGACTACAGCCGAAATCGTAACCATCGAATTCACAAAATAATAGACAGCTATTTCAAGAATCGCTGGCAATGTCAACGGTACGGTAACCCGGAAAAACGTTTTATAAAACGGCACCCTCATAGACTCAGAAACAAGTTCAAATTCCTTGTCCAGCTTTTTCAACGCACTTGTTGCCGTAATGAATGCCACCGAATAAAAATGCGTAATGTTCGCCAATATGATGATATATATCGTTCCATACATCCAATTCAGCGGATTGCCTGGCTGGTTAAAGAAAAAGATGTAGGCGAGACCAATCACCAACCCTGGAACCGCCATTGGCAAAATCGAGATAAAATAACCAAATTGACGCAGCATCGGCATAAATCTAGTTTTTTCAATCAAGTACGCATTTACAAACGTGATCACGGTTCCGACAACTGCACTTAACGCAGCTACCAGCACGCTATTCCAATAAGAAGTCATTCCATCGCCGCCAGCGACCGTTGTAAAATCAAAGTGTGCCAGCGTAAACGTTACATCATACGGCCATACTTTCACGAACGCCGCCAGCGCTACCGCGCCAAGCAGAACAAGAATGGCGCCTGCTACAAATGAGCAATACACAAAACAAAGACGATCACGCAGCGGCTTTTTGTCCGCTCGGTAAGGAATGGACTTAGCCGTAATAAATGAGCCTTGCTTTCGTTCTACCAAGCGATCTACGATAAATGCGAGCACGGCCGGAATCAACAAGAGCATTCCCACAGTGGAACCCATGCCCATATCTTGCTGTCCAATCACATACTTATAAATGTCCGTTGCCAACACGTTATATTGTCCACCAACAATTTTCGGAGCACCGAAATCGGTAAAACACAGTGTAAATGTAACAAATGCGGAGCTAACAAGCCCATATTTAATGCTAGGCAATGTAATGGTGAAAAACTTGCGGATTTTGCCTGCACCTAGCGTATCCGCCGCCTCGTACAACGTATAATCCGCGACCGCCAGCGAAACGCTTACGATCAGAAACGCCTGCGGGAATGTGTACACAATTTCCGCCAGAATGATGCCAACCGGACCGTACAGATCAATATTAATACCCTTAGAGAAGTACCCGAACAGCCCTGTTGTTACCACTCCCTGATTGCCAAACAAATAGGTCAATCCAATGCCATACATCATCGTCGGTGCAAACAGCGGAAGCAAGGCCACATATTTGAAAAATCCTTTCCCCCTCATCGCCGTACGATGGAGCGCATAAGCATACAGGAACGCTAGCATGACGGATACAACTGTCGTAACAGTGGAAACGTATATCGTATTCACAAGAGACTGTGCCAGCGTTGAATTGGAAAAATACGAAATGAAATGGGCAAACCCGACAAACGCTCCTGTTTTATCGAATAATGCCTGGCGAAACAAAACACCAAGGGGTATGACTATACTGACAAAGAGCGAAACAAGCATTACAAGTAACAGCGCTTTTTGAATCCATTCATCTTTTCCGGTTTTCTGGCGAATCATCGGCGAATCCAGCAATCTCGCTTCCCCGCGCTCATTTTGCCACCATGCTTTCTTCAAATGAGATCAGCCTTTCCATTGGTAATTCAAGTGATAACCTTTTATCCTTTTCCAGGCGAATCCGCTCTGATACATGCGCCGATACATCAAGCATCACCATCTGATCCGTTAGTGTATTGCGCTCGTCTATCATTTGCAGCATGACCCGGTAAAACGGGCCACGAAATTCGACATCCCGAATCACAGCCTGCAAGCCAACTTCACTTTCCACTTCCATGATGCGAATATGTTCAGGACGTACGGCCATCAACGCTTCCTTTCCTGATGTAACGTCGCTCAACTGGGAAGCAGATAAGAAATTAATGGCTCCGATAAAGTCAGCCACAAACGGAGAGTTTGGATACTGATATACGTCCTCCGGTGTCCCGACTTGCACAATTTCTGCATGATTCATCACCATAATCCGATCTGCCATTGTTAATGCTTCTTCCTGATCATGTGTAACCATAATCGTTGTAATTCCTAATCTGTCTTGCAAGGCGCAAATTTCTCGCCGCAGTTTCATGCGTACTTTTGCATCGAGTGCCGACAATGGTTCATCCAAGAGTAGAAAATCAGGTGACAAAGCAATGGCACGCGCCAGTGCAATGCGCTGCTGCTGTCCTCCCGAAAGCTGAGACGGATACTTGTCTCGGATATGTTCTAAATCCACCATTGCCAGTGCTTCCCGCACTTTTTCATCAATCTCCCGTTTGGACAGCTTTCTGTTCTTCAAGCCATACGCAATATTTTGATAGGCCGTTAAATTCGGAAACAAAGCGTACGATTGGAATACCATCCCGAAATTACGCTGTGCAGGAGGAAGGGACGTTACTTCCTTCCCCCCGACGAAAATTCGCCCCTGATTCGGCTGTTCCAATCCGGCTAAAATTCGAAGAAGCGTCGTTTTTCCACACCCACTCGGACCAAGCAGGCAAACAAACTCACCCTTACGAATCTCAAAGCTAATATCACGTAACGCGGTAAATGTACCAAATTGCTTGGAAATGTTATGTACAGAAAGGTATGCATCGTTCATAAGCCCATCTCTTCTCCTTTCTACTTTTTCGGTTCGCTTTTTGCGCTATAGCGCTTGTCCCATTCCGCTAAAATCTTATCACGCTCAGTCGCTGCTTTATTAAAATCATAAGGAATGAGTTGCTTTAACGGATCTTGAGTATACCCTTCCGGAATGCCCTGTCCTTCATTTTTCACACTAACAATCGCAAAGTTCTTGTTGTATTCTTTCATCGCTTCACCGCTAATCGCCCAATCAAGAAATAGCTTCGCTTCCGGCTTGATCTCCTTCTTTTTCACCAGCGCATTTGCCTCCAGATCCCATCCAGAGCCCTCTTTCAGGAATACAACTTCCACCGGCGCTCCTTTTTTCTTCTCCGTAATCCCACGATAACCAAAGGAAATCCCGATTGGATATTCCCCTTGCGCCGCCATTTTCGCTGGCTTGGAACCGGAATGCGTATATAGCGCAATATTTTCATGCAGCTTATCCATGTACTCCCATGCCTTTTGCTCCCCAAGCAATTGATGTAAACCTGAAACCGTCAGAAACCCTGTGCCGGAAGAAGACGGGTTCGGCATGACGATTAACCCTTTGTATTCTGGCTTAATTAAATCAGCATACGTTTGCGGAATCGGAAGCTTACGCTTTTCTAACTCTTTTGTATTTACAATTATCGCTGTTTCCCAAGCGTCAATTCCCACCCAATGCGCAGGCTCTGCTTTATCTTTAAACTGTGGAACAATACGTTCAATTCCTTTTGGTGAATAACCTTCCAGCATTTGATTTTGATCTAACACCAGCAGGCTTGTCGCTGCTGTCCCCCACACAACATCCGCTTGCGGATTTTCTTTTTCCGCGAGAAGCTTAGCAGTAATGACACCAGTCGAGTCGCGCACAATATTCAGTTTAATATCAGGATATTTTTTCTTGAATGATTCCAAATACGTTTGAATTTGGTCATCTTCTAGTGCCGTATAGATCGTTAACTCTTTTGCTTTTCCTTCCCCATTTCCCTGCGTTTTTTCTCCCGTCGTTGCCTTTCCACCGCCGCATCCTGTCAAGATAGCTAACAGCAATAGCGTCATCACCAGCAACAGCTTGCTCCATCGCTTCATCTTTTTCTCCCTCGCTTCGTTTTATCAAATTTGTAATTGCTTGACACCTCTCACTATAAAGAAGAAATGTTAATCTAATATTAATTCCACATTAATTTTTGTTTGTTTCGTTGTTTTTACCTGTTTTTAATTTGTTTTTCTCTTTTCCTTTCACCTTGGTGTGTTACCATTCGTGTTAATTAAATGTAAAAAAACTCGCAGACATGCAAAAAAAGTTTTTGGCACGCACTGCGAGTTTTTGTCTGATGTGAAAATATTCATAGAAAAAAGAGTGTCTCTTTGCAGCTTGTAGACCTGTCTGAAAGTTAGACTTTGTCTACAATCAAAGAGTGACTTCTTTAATTGTTTACCTTTATTTCCTGTTATCGTAACCTCAGTTTTGGAACAGGAAGTTGAATGATAAAGCCTTCTGGAGCCATGTTAATAGCGTTTTGAATAGCAGCGGTATCATCTTGTACTCCATCAAAATTCGCCTCATAATCAGAACCATTAATTACGGTTTTAGCTTGGACTTTCTCTTGAAAAAGACATGCATTCAACACAAAAATCATTAGCCCAAGAGTGATAAAAAAGTATTTATTCATCATTGAGCCATCGCAAAAGAAACGGGGCATTGCTTCCAGACTGTACGAAAGTACGCAAACAAAGTGAGAGATGAATTTCGGAAGAATGTTAAAAGCTGTGCTATCGATCAGCTAAAGCCAGTGTGCTTTCAAACGGCATTTTCTGTCATGAAAAAGCGCAGAAATCATGAGCCGGTTTGTACGGGAACGTCCGGATGATCTATAACTGTCAGCAAATTCTCGGCCGCCGTTCTTGGATGTGCAGGCGGAATTTGCTCCGGATAACCGATTTGTAGCAAACCGACGATGCGCTCGTCCCTTCCTACACCCAGCTTTTCTTTCACATCCTCTTCCTGCAAAAATGGATTCGTTCGCCATAAAACGCCAATCCCTATTTCCCATGCCGCTAACTGCAAATTTTGAATCAAAGCACTGGCAGCGGCAAAATCCTCGTCTCTCTCATGTTCGTTCGGATGAAGAGGCATGACGACAAGCAGAAGCAACGGAATACTTTTAAAATAATCCATTCGCTTATTAACGGTCTCCACATCCATCTTCAAAGGACCATGAATTAAAAACTCGCTGATCGCATTTGTTAATACAGTCTTTCCACTATCCTTAAAAACAATGAAGCGCCACGGTTCCCGTAGTCCATGATTGGGCGCCCATACCGCCACATTAAGCAGCTCATTCAGAATCTCAAGGGACACCGAATCAGATTTGAATTTTTTTATCGTTCTTCGCTCCTGAATGACAGTTGCTACTTTTCCTTTCGCTATTGAATGATTCATACATCCACACCTCTAATCAATAATAATTATCATTATCATATAAAACATTAGTCTCTCAGTCAAGCTTAGAGTGTATAGCACACGTTCTAATATCCGGAGACAGTCGTTTTTGGGCTTCTGACAGAAAACGATCATAACGAGCGAGCCAGTATTTTGCTTCTCCTCAGCTGTCACATGGTCACCGTTAAAGGATTGTTATTCTCGTCAACGGTATACAAATCTTTTATCAAGATATAGATGTCAATGCAAACCGTACACCGCGGCTGATCAAGACCGGCAGCACCGATATATGGCCCTCCTCCTCGAACTCTTTGAACTCTACGTGCACTCCACAGTCTGCGAAGGCAGATAGACGTTCTGAAAGCTCCTTCGCGTTTTCGTTCATGCGACTCTTATGTGATTTTTCTAGCTCTCCCGCCGCGATCATGAGGCTAACATTTATACTTTCCTGCTCCAGAAAGGAAACGAATTGCCGCTCCGCTTCAAAAATGAACGACTTGTTCCAATGAATGGAGGGGCTGCCCGCGACATACGTTTGAAAAGCATGCGGATGAGTAAAAAGCACTTGCAACACAAAGAGACCACCAAGTGAATGGCCAAAGATAGTTTGTCTACTTTTATCAATTTTGAACGTGCGCTCGATCTCGGGTTTCAGATCCTCTTCGATGAATCGCAAAAATAATTCTGCTCCTCCGAGCTCCGGCCATGCTCTTCCGTCAGGGCTTTTGGGCAGATCTTCAGCTGGAGTCGGCAGAGTAAAATCGTAATAACGTGCGGAATCAAACGGGGCTTCGGTCTGATAGCCAATCCCAACGATAACTGCCGGAACAACTCCGGTCTTCTCGTGCGCACGCGCCTGTACGCGCACAGTCTCTACCATCGTTCCAAATACAGAGTTGGCATCCAGCAAATAGATCACCGGATATCCCGAGGGTGGCGGAGCCTCATTGGGCTTAGCGACAAAGATTCGATATTTACGGTTGTGGACGCTAGAATGCAGCTCCCACTGTTCTGTATGCGGTATTGTAACCTCACTGCCTGCAGTATGTTTGACCGGCGTTTCAATCTGCTTGATTATCTTGCGAGCCATTGTTAGCATTTCCTCCCCTAATCCTAATAGAATCCTTTAAACTTTTCTCAATTAGCTCCGCCCCTTTTTCCTGTAAAGCAAAAAAATAAAATACGGAACGCCAATGATTGCAGTGACGATACCTACGGGCAATTCTGCCGGGGCAAAGACCGTCTTGCTGATATAATCAGAGATCATCACTAACAGTGCCCCGACAACTCCGCATACTGGAATGATTCGTCTATGTGCATTGCCGACAAGATACTTCGCGATGTGAGGGGCCATCAGACCAATAAATCCGATCCCCCCCGATACGGATACACATGCGCTCACAATGCCGATACTGCTTAATAAGAGCACCGCTTTTTCTTTTTGCGAGGCTACACCCACGCTTATGACGCTGTCTTCATCCAATTGAAATAAATCCAGAATATATGACTTGCTCACAATGACAGGAACAAGAAGTACAAACCATGGAAGAATAGAAATGATATATTTCCAATTGGCATTGTAAATGCTGCCCGAATTCCATACCACTGCCATCTCAAAGTCGTTAGGATTCATTTTCAATGTCAGATAAAGCGAAACAGCCCCTAAGCCTGATGCTATTGCAATACCGGTCAGCAAGAGACGTTGCGATTCCAGCTTTCCATTCTTCCAAGAAAACAGGTAGATAAGGAACGCTGCGAGAAGCCCGCCTATCAAGCCAAATAGCGGCATCGCCAGAATAGACGTCCATTCGTCTCCTTTACTTTGTCCTTGATAAAAAAACAAAAAAATGACCATAGCTGCACCTGCGCCCGAGTTAATTCCCAGAATCCCCGGATCAGCCAATCCGTTTCTCGTAATGCTCTGAATGACAGCCCCTGCGATGGCCAACCCCATTCCAACCAGCATGGCGATGATGATTCTTGGCAGACGAAATTCAAAAATGACCAAGTCCTGATCAGGCTGCGAATCCATTCGCAATAATGTCCGAATAATATCCATGACCTTAATATCAAAAGCGCCGCTCGTCAAACTCATATACATAGTAACTAACATCATGGCAATACCGATAACTAACGCGATGACATAGCGACTTCTAGAAACATTATTCACGCGTCCCGCCTCCCCTCGTTCTGATTAAATAAAGAAAAAAAGGAACGCCAAGGAGAGACGTGACCACACCAATCGGCATCTCGAACGGATAATTAAGGAATCGGCTGAGCACATCACACAGTGCAAGAAAGAGTCCTCCAAGCACCCCGGAGCATGGAATTATCCATTTATAATCGGCACCTGTCAAAAAACGGGCGATATGAGGTACGATAAGCCCTACAAATCCAATCTTCCCTACAAGCGCCACCGAGATGCCCGTCAAAATGACAACGCTGAATGTAGCAGCAAACTTGATCAGCGTCGTTTTTTGCCCCAAGCTAACGGCAATCTCTTCACCAAGAGATAGAACAGAAATGGATTTGGAAAGCTGGATTGCCATCACAATGCCGACCACGGCAAAAGGGATCGCGAGCTTAATCAGTTCTGGATCCATCTGGTGCAGCCGCGCATTGTACCAAAAGCTGATGTTTTGCGAGACTTGGAAATAGGTCGATAACGCTGCGGAAATGCTGCTTAGAAACGTACCGATGATCGTACCTAAAATCGCCATCCGAACCGGCGAGAGCCCTCCGGGAAGCAGAATTGCCATCCCGAACACGAGGACGATGCTAAGCGCCGATCCCATAAAAGAGTACAGAATCATTTCTATAGACGAAGAATTCGGCATAAAGATCATACAGATCGTAATCGCAAAAACCGAGCCGTCAGAAACCCCCATAATAGAGGGAGATGCAAGATAATTTCTTGTCATACCCTGCATAAGCGCTCCTGAAATGGCCAGAAAAGCTCCAATTAACAGAGCCCCGACCACCCTTGGGAATCTGGAATGCATAATAATCTGGTGATTCACATTTCCTGGATCAAAAGAGAACAACGCATCACGAATCGTGCTTATCTCTATGTTCTTGGCTCCATATAAAATCGACAAAAGAATCGTAAGTACAATGAGAAATGGTGAACTCCATAGGATCAGGGCAGATGGAGAAATCCTTGATCGCATAGCGCTCTACTCACTTTGTTTGAACTAATTTGCTGCTTTTAATGGCTTCCAAGAAGGCAATTTTACTGTAAACCGTACCGCCCTGAAGAGTCGGATCGACCAAATTGACAAACACGTTGTCATTTTTTACTGCATTGATGCTTTTCCAAATCGGATTTTTTTGCAAATCTTCAAGCACCTTAGGTGTGTCTTTATTCTCAGCTTCCGAGAATTGAACAAAAAGGTAATCCGGGTTCATCTCAGACAGCTTTTCAAGAGAAATCACTTGTTGAGCCTTCGCTTGCTTCACTTCTTTCGGAACCATAGCCCCCAGATCGGAATATACTGATGGATTAAAGAACACATTTTCAGGATAGATCATGATGCTGCCTGCCCGCACCCTCATAACCAGAACGTTCTTGTCTTTAAAAACAACTCCGATCTTTTCTTTAAGCCCATGAACCTCCTCATTGTACTTTTGCAATGCCTGTCTGGCTTGCTCCTGCTTCCCTGTAAGCTCAGCCAACAAGTTTAGGTTAGATTCCCAATTAGTGGAAATGTGTGAGACGGGGATCGTTGTGGCTATCTTGTTCAGTTTTTCCACTGTTTCGGCAGGAAACTTAGTGCTGGCCAGAATAACATCCGGCTTAAGCTTCAGGATGGTTTCCATATTGGGCTGAGTCTTCTCCCCGACCCCTTCCGCACCTTCGATAATCTTGGCAAACAGTGGCGCGAACCTGCCGCCGGTTGTCATAGCTCCCACAGGTTTAACGTCAAGTACCAGCGCATCTTCCATTGATTCCACCGACCCGGTAATGACAATTTTTTCTGCTTTCACTGGAACGCTGTACTCTTTGCCTAAGTAATGAATGGTTCTCATTTCGTTTGTAGCGTTCACCGTATTCTTGGAAGAATTGTTTTCAGACATGCCTTTGCTTTGCGAACTCGTCGTTGCAGCGGTTGCTGGCTTGGCCTCCTCTTTCGCTCCGCAAGCTGCCACCCCAAACATCATCATACCTGCCAAACCTAATGCCCATACTTTCTTATTCATTCTACTGCTCCCTCTCTACTGTCATATCATTAGAAGCATCCCTGTAGGAGCTTCCGTAAATTATGTGTTAAAACCTTGTCATTTGCATGCTGCACTGTACTCTCCGTAATGAAGACATTCCACCTCCAGACGGACAATCCTGAAAGCCTATGTACTCTTTCTTAATAAGCAAACAGGTGTTATGACATTCCTCCTAAATAATGAACTCCGACTCTTTTTTAAGAATCATTATCATTTCAATGATAATGATTCTCATTAAAATTATAAACTACGACTTTCACAATCGAACATGGACAATATCCAGAATTAATTTGGACAATCTCCATAAAACGCGGCATCAGAAAAGGGCTCTCTAAACGGCCTGAAATAGTTGCTTCAACAGGTCATCCACTATTCGTTCACAGGCATACGCAGAATATTCCCGCCATGGATCGGAGGAAATTAAATATACATGGTTCCTGCGGACGGCTTTCAAGTCTTGCCACAGCCGGGAAGTTTGCAGCAATTGCCATTGGTTCAATGATTGCGGTTCCTGGCATATATTCAGTAGAATCCGATCAGCATCCATTTCCGCTAATTGCTCCAAGGTGACAGCTTGTTTGTATTCAGCATCATTGAATCGAGGCACCATATTCAGCTGTAAATCATCGTATAACACATCTTTCATCCCGCGGGCGGGGCAAAGATAATAACTTTTCTTATGAATACTCATAATGAGCATGGTGTCGTTTCCTAATTCCCGATTCAGTCGTTCTCTGGCAGACTTCACCTTATGCTCATAGTTATCCAGCCAGTAATCTGCTTCTCGCGCAGCTCCAAGGAATTGCGCCGTCAGCTGAAATTGCTCCCGCCAATTCTTTTCTTTCCAGGGAATGTAAAATACTGGTGCAATTTTTTCCAGCTGTTTCTTCTCATTGGGATGCAGATTGTCCTTGTCGCATATCACAACATCCGGTTGAGCAACGTTCAGCGCCTCAATATTGGATTCCCAGTCTTGATTGAACCGGTATGCGCTGAGATGCAGCGGAATATCTGTCCGATACATTTTGTGGTAGTAAGCCGTCCATTTCGGGTGAAGCGGAGCGGCATAGGGAATGATGTTGAGCGCAAGCATTTGGCCGAGAATCGCAGACGTATAAGCTACGATTTTGCGACGACGATTCTTCATATAGACTGTAGGAGATACCCCTACCTCTTTTTTAAATTTGCGGCTAAAATAAAATTCATCATTATAGCCCACTTGATGAGCGATATCGCGCAGCCGGGCATCCGATTGTATCATCATCTTCTTGGCATTGTTGAGCCTCACTTCCGTTATATAATCGATCGCGCTTTTACCGTACGTTTTTTTAAATAAGTCGACGTAATATTTAGGGCTAATATCCGCCATGCGAGCCAAGAACTCAATCGTCAGGCTTTCGTTGTAATGGCTGTCGATATAGGCCTTGGTGCGATCCAGCGCTGTTCGCTGGTCTGACTCAGGAAAAAGCCGAATATTTTTCAGCAGCCAATACAGCAATTCCTGAAATGCGGACTGCCCACGAAACCGTTCCAATGAATGTTCACTGCGGCAACTCCTGTACATCAACTCGCATAACATAACCATCTGGGTATCTTGATAAATCGGAAGCTCTCTTTGCAGTGGGAACGCTTCTCTCGAATCCGAATCCCAAGATACATCAAATCTGATGACATATAGCTCCCCCCTCTCCCCTTCCTCTGTAGATATTCCAATGGTTTGTCCGGGTAAAGCGAAATGAACGGCATCCTGTCTCAATCGGTAATCCGTATAATCGATCGTCAAACGTCCCTCGCCGTTCTTTACTATAATCAAGACATGCGACTCAATGAGTTGTTGCTCTATCTGTCCGACACGCACTAATTCGATGCTTCGCAATTTACACCAAAGATCGTCCAAAAAAATAGACGTATGTTCTTTATCAATACGTGGATTTAGCAATATGGACACCTCTATCCAATACGAAAATGATAATCATTATCATATTGATAAATTAACATAGAGTACGAACAACGATCAAACAGATTCAAGATACAAAAATAGATCTGTCTCTCTGCGAGACCGATCTATTATGCTCAGTGGCTTAATCTGTGTCCTTTTCTCCTATCTTGGCCTCCCCTGCAACAGCAGATTATTGGCTTGCATCGCGAGGTGGAGGCTTCTCCAACGAGAGTCATTTTACCAAGCTATCAAGCTTGTTCTATGCTCTATATCGGAAGCATGTTAAAATTCTTCTCGCCATAGTTTTCGAGGTATGATGTGGAGAAGGTAACTCATTTGTGACTGAGTAGCCCTCTCCAAAAAAGAAACCTTGAAAGGCATAAAGCCTATCAAGGCTGAAAATAGTAATCATCTAATCAACTAATATAGATATGAATGTCGAAATTAATACGTTCATTAATAGGATGACCCACAATCGGAAACAAATCCGACAATGCGGCGCGGTAGAAAGCTAATGATTGCCGTCCCTTTGAAATAAAATCGTTACAAGGTAAATGATAATATGTAACGAAGCAACGCCATTACCACGATCCCTGTCATGACCGTGGCAAGCAAACTTCGAGTAAAATAAGCGACAGCAAACGCTGGCAGGGCGGCAATGAGCCCAGTGGGCGACGGCGAGAAAGATCCGTTCGAAATAAGCAGCTCTTGGGCCAGCAAGGCGGACATAACGGCAATCGGAATATGATTAAGCCAGCGAAGCACCCAATCCGGCAAACGAATCCGGCTCAGCACAACGAGCGGTAAAACCCTTGGTATGAAAGTAACAAGTGAGGCTCCCAGAAGCATCCATAGAAAACTCCATCTCACTTCCATTTCTCGATCCACACCCCTATATTTGCAGCGATAATGATAGCGATCAATACTCCAGCGTTTTCGGATACGAAAACAGTTCCAGCGATCGCTATAACGACTGCACTGATCGCAACGACCAGATCAACGCCAAACTTTGAACGTTCTATCAATTGTAGCATGAATAAGCCGACAAACATGGCAGGTAAAGCGAAATCCAGACCGAACTTCTCCGGCGAAGTGAGCCATTGGCCAAAAATCCCTCCAGCCATATTGGCTAGCAACCAGTTGAGATAACCGGTAAAATTTAAACCGAACATCCATCGGTCACTTCCCCTTGCCTTTCCAGACAGCCGAGTAGCGGCAACGCCAAACGTTTCGTCCGTTAATTGAGATCCGATCAAGACGTTTTTCCATACAGGCAGATGACGATAATAAGGGGCGATCGCCGCACTCATTAGAAGATGGCGCAAATTGACAAAAAACACGGTGAAAATAATAGCTGTAGCCGGGTTACCTGCTGCCATCATCCCGGCAGCGATGAACTGAGCCGAACCAGCATACAACAGTAAAGACATTAGAGCAATTTCAGCCAAGGACATACCGGCCGTTTTCTCCACCACACCAGCAGCAAATCCGATGCTCAAATAACCTAATACCGTGGGCAAGCAATCCTTCACACCTTGAATAAAACTTTCGTCGTTACTTGTCGGGTAATCCAAGTAAACTTCTTTCTCGCTCATGATTCCTCCATTGAGAACTTTTCTATATAAGAAGTTATTGTTATAAACACTAACATGCATGTGTTAAAAAACGGTTCTCTGCTAGTCGAACCGTTTTCCCCTCACGACATAAACCAAATCGGGGTTATTTCGCCAAAGTGCATCCAACCTTTCTGAACCAAACTCAGCGGTAATTTCTTCGATCATAATGTCGTGTCGAATATATTCTGTCGCAACTAATACGAGCACCGGATCGTGTGTCTTAACTGCCCAAGAGGTGGATTCATCCGAAAAATTGGCGATTAACACTTCTTGGCCGTCTCGGGCTACAATCGTCAAATGGCCGTTCGTCCGCTCTTTTACGACTTCAGGCGTCATGTAATCATGGTGAAAGGTTGCCCCGATTTTTATGTCCGGCGCCCCGAAAAGAACGGAGAAGACATGAACCCCTTCCCGAAGATGTCGTTCTACCGCCTCTTGAATCATCGGAACTTGCGGTTCCCAGACGGAAAGCCATAACTCCTTTTCGGCCCTGCCGATCATCTCTGTCATTTCATTCAAGACCAGTTCGTCGCTGCGAATATGCCATATCACGTCCATTTCCCGTTCCTGCTGCAGCATGGTCAGTTTTTTCTCTAAATAGGAAAATGAGCGATCGAATTGTTTCCTCAACCGGTCGATTAACTTATCAGCGGGTACCGGGGAGTATTTTACCGGTTCGGAAGGGACAAGATGGACAGCGCCTTTGTCCATCAGTTTCCCCAACACCTCGTAAATCATTGATCGAGGCACGCCTGAACGCTTGCTGATTTCATATCCTGTTACCGGATGAACCTTGAGCAGACTAACGTAAGCTTTGCACTCATACAGCGAAAAACCAAACTTTTGCAGTTCCTTAAAGATTTCCTCCATATATCACACACCCAATCATTACGTTCGTGTTCATGACCGTACCTCCTGTGGAGCATGAATAATTCTCACTTCCAGGCGCTTGTTGTTTTTTCCTTTGCTTTTTACATTGGTAATCTCCATTTGACCAATTTCTCTGGTACGTTTCACATGCGTACCTCCGCATGCTTGTTCATCGACAGAATCAATAGAGACAAGACGGACATGGGTAACAGAGGGCGGAAGCAGGCTGACCATCGTCTTGATCATGCCGGGAATATTTTCTGCTTCCTCCCTGCTTACCGTGCGGTACGAAATCGGATAATCCGAATCAATTATGCGATTTGTTTCTTCCATGACGTCGTTAAGCTGCTCCGGTGTCAAATCGTGAAGCTGGTTAAAATCAATGCGGGCTCGGTCAGGATAAATTTGATTACCGGTACACAACGCGCCGTACTTTTTGTAAACGACCGCGCTGAGTACGTGCAAAAGTGTGTGGTGCCGCATCAGTCCGTAGCGGCGCTCCCAGTCAACTCGAGCAAAGACAGGGCCCTTTTCCAATTTCTCCGCATTTCTCACATAGTGAACAATTCGCCCCCCTTCCCGTTTCACCCGGTAGACCTCAAACATCTGCTCGCCTTGTACGAGCATGCCAGTGTCATGCTCCTGCCCTCCCCCTGTAGGATAAAAAACGGTTTGATCCAAAATTACCTTGTCCTCCGCGATTTCTAAAACGGAGGCTTCACATTCCCTTCGATAGCTGTCGGTCAAAAATAATTCCTTCGTCAAGGGTCATCTCCCTTTCTCTTTCGGAGTTATTATACTAACTACTTAAAATGAACGGAAGAAAAACGGCTCAACACGAAGTGAACCGTTTTTCGGGCGACTCTATGTATATCACATAGCTACACTTGTCAAATGCCACCCACTTATTTTTTTATTTCCTGTATCAAAAATAAACCGTCCAAATATAAGTAGTTATATTATTACCCACTATAATTCAGATACTTCCAAAATGTCAAGCATTTCAATCAAAGCGACGAGGGGAATCGAATCGTTCCCTATCCATGTTCTTTCACGATTCCTGGGATAAAAAGAACGATGTATTCACTTCTATCTTCTGAACTCCCATGGCAATTTTATCCCTCATTTTCTTAAAGAGGGAAGTACGCCGCGCCACGGGTGCGACCGTACGACGCAATCCGAGAAAGGTCGGATTTTTTATTGCAATCAAGCGGGCCTGCATCGCTTGAATTCTTTGAATTTCCGCCACCGCCGGTTTGCGGTATAGCTCGTAATTTTTTAAAAAGGATTCTTGCAAAACACCAGATCCTTGAGTAGTCATCGCTTTCATGATAGAGTCGTGAGCTATGACCGCATCTTGAATCGCCAAACTGTTTCCTTGTCCCGAAAACGGCGAAGCGATGTGAGCCGCATCTCCAAGCAATAGCAGTCCATCCCGCACCCATGTATCTGTCATCCCTACCTGAATGTCCAAGACAGAACACTGCTTGAAACTTTTAAGATGATAAGGCAACACGTCTTGCAAATCCGGCTCGATGACAATCAATGTGCGAATAAAATCATCGATTCCTTTTTTTACAAGCTCGGGATATGTTTTTTTCTTAATCACCCAACCGACCTGTACCTGATCCTCTCCTTTCGGAATATAGATCAGCATACCTTCGTCCTCAATCTTTATTTGCAACGGATAGTCTTTTCCCAAGGCTTTGGGCATATCGAACCAGACAAAGTCAAACTCAAATTTGTCCATCGTTTGGCTTATGTCCGCCAGTTTCCGAATCGTGGAATAGCGTCCGTCGGCGCCGACCACTAACCGGCTGTGCAGTTCGATCTCCTCCTCTTGGTTTATCGCCAAAATTCCATGTACGGAATCACCTCGTTTGATTAAATTCTTTGCTGTCGTTCCGCCAAAATAGGTGAAATTCGAGAATCGAGAAGATTGTTGTATGAAATATTCCAACAACGGAGGCTGCGAAATATTTAACCCGTAATTGTAAGGAGGCTCAAGTTCGTCAAAACGAACTTCAAACAACGTTTTTCCGTGATCCACAAACTTAAACATATCAACGCGCTCATGTGGGATGCGTAAAATGTCTTCCAGCAATCCGAGCTGATCAAATAGCTTTAACACTAAAGGTTGAAAAAAATAGCCTCGAAATTCACGGTCCAAACTATTGTGCCGTTCCAAAAGTGCGGTTTTCACCCCACTCCGGGCAAGCAAATAACTGAGCATGCAGCCACCCGGTCCAGCTCCGACGACGACTACATCAACATCAAATCTGTTCAGTGGGGTTGACTTACTCATCTCTGTACTTTTCATTTGGACAACCTCCATTTAATTAATTAAATACTTAGTAAATAAATATTGTAAAAAAATTATTGTAAAACTTTTAAAAACTGGCGAACGGATGTCTCAATATATTTATTACGATCCGTTTCATTATCGGCGAACCGATCGGTCATCAGAAAATAAAGAACCATGGCGGTCTGTATATTACGGATGGCGATCAGCAGATCATGCGTTGCCACTCGAACACGGGGTGCAAGATAAGCATGTAACAGTTCCACACCTTGTCGAATAACCCCCTCAAGCCGTTTGCGAACGTCAGAATTATGTTGTGCCTCGCCAAAACACATAACAATCAGATCTTGCTGCTCGTGCAAGCTGCGAAACAATGAGTGGAAATAAACCGTCAGATTATGCTCAAGCGATGCCTGATTGTCCATCTTATTCAACACTTCTTGCAAAGAATGAAGGAGCGTGTACTTATCTAAGATCGCCCAAAGCAGATCTTCCTTCGACTGAAAATAGTGATAAATTAAACCGTCAGTAACCCCCGCTTCTTTAGCAATATCTTTAGTCGTACTTTGACTGAAGCCCTTGCGTGAAAACGTTCTGAGTGCGGCATCGATCAGCCTGTTTTTCGTTTCTAAAGCCTTTAGTTGGCGGTTGGTTCTCATCTTCATTGCGATTCATCCTTTGCAGAAACTAAGATTCAATTAATTAAGTACTTACTTAATAATATTGTGTATTTTCTATTTTGTCAATTATATCCTCCATTCATGAATGAATTCACCAAACACTTGACAGGGTTCTGTTTAAGAAAAGCTTATATTCTGATCCCCGACCCGTTCTACACGATCAAATTATTGTTTTCTACATTTCACGAGCAAAAAAAGCGGTCTCCTTCCATGTTCGGCCAACTCCGGTCTTTCAACCACCGCTTCAGATATCGCCTCCGGCTCTTCCACCAAGTTACTTTTGATTGGTAGGAAAAATGAAAATTGGCTTATCATCACGTTTATATAACCAGTGATTATCTATGTTACTATTACCTAAATAAATATCGAGAAAAAAGACACCAACGAATGTGTTGGTGTCAGATTGAAGACAGGGTTCTGCAAGGAACAGGATTTACAGGCTGAATCATTTTTCATTTTTCCGTTCGCCATTGCCTGTTTGAATTCATGTGAAGAATATCGTATAAATTCTTATCAGACAACGTTCAGAACAAGGATTACATCAAATTATTTGACAACCTTCTTTTCTGATAAAACCTCCAGCAAAGCCTGAACGAATTTTAGTCCATCCTGAACTGTAGGATCTTTTAACAATTTCAACAGGCCAAATATGGATATATTCGTTTGATTCTGTGCTGCCCTTTCCTTTGCTTCCTTCACGATCGATACGCCCTCTTGAACACGTTCCGTCACTGGCGTGGTGACCAGTTTAACCGTATCTGCCAGGTATGCCAAGGATTCCTTATCTGTGATGAGAGGTTCAATGGTCGAAAATAATCGGTCAAGCAACGTTACGCATTTTGCAATTCTCGGGAGACTTTCAATCATAACCGCAAGGGCTTCCATATTTTCCTTGTTAAGAGCAAGTTTTGAGAACCTATCCACGCGTTCAGCCAAATAATTAATAGAATCGGTATCACTGGCAAAAGCTGAAACCACTTCTACGCCTTGTTCCACTTTTACGATTGCTTCTTTCACTTGAGGGAGCTTCTGAATAAGCATAGCCAATGCTTCTTGAACTTCCGGGTTGGACAGCTCGTTTATCCATAGAGCTGAATCTTGCTTCAAATTTTGCTGTTTAATTTCTGTGTCCATTTATTCTCTTCCTTTCGTCAAAAACATTTTGCGTGAACCTTTTCACCATTCGATTCTGCTGCATAAGGAGTGTATCCTTAGTGATTAGTTTCACAATCTCTAAGATACATGCCTGCTCATACGTAACAATCGCTCCCGCATATGGCGAAACGGAAAAGGCTCACAAGGAGACCGGTTACATAAAATCCAACTAGCCCAAGTTTATTATACTCCTGTTGCAAACAGCCAGAAAGTATAACTATACGCAAACCGTATTATGGAGGATTCCATTATGTGCCAAACAGCCCTTCTTAAATATGTAAGCTAATTACTACAATCCCCTATTTAAATAATATATTAGAATAATGCTTACATTGCAAATAGGAGCTTTGAAAAGGAGAAAGCATCATTCACACAATGTCAACATAACTTTTGAAAAGTTGCCATACCTTCCCCGCAATTTTTTCCCGTTTTTTCTGTACAATACAGGTAAACACCCCGGGGCATACAAGGAGGATACCTTATGATTAGAAAACAGGAAAGATATCTACTAATGGTTTCCATAACTGTGGCAATGGTTATGCTCCTGTCGATGCTTGGTCGACTGTTTCGCTAATAAGGGGGATTGTCATGTTTGCATACGATGCAACATTATACAGCCGAATTTTGACCGAGGTGACGTTGGCGTTTCATATTCTGTTTGCCACCATTGGTGTCGGCATTCCATTAATGATTGCGCTGGCCCAATGGATCGGCATTAAACAAAACGATCCGCATTTTATCCTGCTGGCGCGCCGCTGGACAAGGGGTTTCGTCATTACCGTAGCTGTCGGCGTCGTAACCGGAACGGCCATTGGTTTGCAATTGAGCCTGCTGTGGCCGAAATTTATGGAACTGGCAGGTCAGGTGATCAGTTTACCTTTGTTCATGGAAACATTCGCCTTCTTCTTTGAAGCGATTTTTCTTGGCATTTACTTATATACATGGGATCGCTTTAAAAAACCAATGAAGCATTTTCTTTTGCTGATCCCGGTCGCGATCGGCTCCTCGCTGTCTGCCTTTTTCATCACTGTTGTGAATGCATTTATGAACACGCCGCAAGGTTTTGAGCTCAAAAACGGGGTCATTACGAATATTCAACCGCTCGTGGCCATGTTTAATCCAGCAATGCCTACGAAAGTGGCTCACGTACTGGCTTCGGCCTATATGACATCGGCCTTCGTGCTGGCGTCCATTGCGGCCTATCATCTGTTACGCAACAAAAAAACGCATGTGTACCATAAGAAGGCATTGCATTTGACGCTCGTTGCTGGTTTTGTGTTTTCCTTAGCTACAATCGTAGTCGGTGACTTCTCTGGAAAATTTCTGGCCGAATATCAGCCAGAAAAACTAGCGGCTGCCGAATGGCATTTTGAGACAAAACCAGAAGCTCCGCTGATCTTATTCGGTACATTGGATGAGAACAACGAAATCAAAAACGGGATCGAGATTCCGTACGGGTTAAGCATTTTGGCGCATAACCGCCCTTCCGCTGAAGTAACCGGCCTGAATGAATTTCCAGTGGATGAACGCCCCCCGCTCTATATACATTATTTGTTTGACCTAATGGTCGTCATCGGGATTTTGCTGACAATCGTTGCTTTCACCTATCTTGTACTGTGGAAACAAAAACAGAAACGTAGCAACATCAATCTGTATCATAAAGCGCTCATGTTTCTTGTGCTATTGTCGGGCCCGCTTGCGCTCCTGGCCATTGAACTCGGCTGGATTTTTGCTGAAGTAGGACGACAGCCGTGGATTTTGCGCGGGTACATGAAAACAGTAGCTGGCGCAACAACCGCCGATTATGTGGATGTGCTGCTCATCTTCTTTATTATCCTTTATGTTCTACTCGCCATTGCAAGTACATTCATTTTACGGAAAATATTTAAAAACAATCCGGTAGAACATGAACTCAAAACAATGAACGCCTCACAGGAGGTGAACGTATGACGCTCGAATTGGTTGGAATTTCGGTTCTTTGGCTGTTCTTGTTCGGCTATGTCATCATCGGCTCGATCGACTTTGGTGCCGGGTTTTTCAGCACATACAGCGACTGGTCTGGCAAAAAGCATATTATTCACAAAGTCATTCAACGCTACCTATCGCCAGTATGGGAAGTAACAAATGTATTCCTTGTGTTTTTCTTTGTTGGAATCGTGGGCTTTTTCCCGAAAACCGCCTACTATTATGGCACGGCACTGCTGGTTCCGGCCAGCATTTCAATTATGTTGCTTGCCATTCGCGGCTCCTATTATGCGTTCGGCACATACGGGGCCAAAGACAATAAACTCTATACCTTTCTGTATGGTGTAACCGGTATTCTCATTCCCGCCTCATTTACAACCGTACTGACGATATCCGAAGGAGGTTTCATCGAAGTAACAGACCAAAGCGTACGCTTGCTATACAGCAAACTGTTTGCCAGTCCTTATTCGTGGAGTGTGGTATTGTTAGCCATTGTTAGCGTACTGTTTATCTCGGCCAGTTTTTTGACCTATTATGCTCATGCTGCCGGGGACGAAAAAGCAACAGCACTGCTCCGCATCTATACATTGCTCTGGAGTTTGCCATCAATTTTAGCCGCGTTTGTCGTACTATTTACACTCAAGCAGCACAATTCCATGCACTTTGCGCGGATGCTCGACATCGCCTGGGTATTTGTGTTATCCGTTCTGTGTTTCGCGGCCGCAGTGTATCTTTTCTATAAGAAAAAGCGGTACGGCACCGCGTTTGGTCTTGTGACATTACAATACGGGTTTGCTTTCTTCGGCTACGGATTCTCCCATTACCCGTACCTATTGTATCCTTACTTAACCATTTATGATGGATTTACGAATCAAACGATGGCTATCGCGCTCATCGTCGCCTTTATCGCCGGATTGTGCTTGCTTCTGCCTTCTTTATATTTGTTGTTGCGACTGTTTCTGTTCGATAAAAAATACGTCCAAGGTCAACGATAAGGAGGAAGATACGATGCAACAATTTCTGATTACGTATGCGCCCATTCTCGTAGTAGCCCTCTCTGTTATTGGCATGTTTATATGGGGAGCCAAAGGAAAGTTTTTAAAGCATATCAAATAAAACAAAAATCAACTGGCAATCGATCGAACATGATATCTGTTCCCAAATCGAGGGGCTACCCGCTGAACCAATGCAAATAAAGCAGTCCTCAGCAGGATATTCAAATCTGACTTATTTGATTCAGTTAAGCATTAGATTTAACGTAATAAGCCAAGACGACTCCCGCTTCAAGCGTTAGCTAAGCGGTGAGTCGTTCACTATCATCTGAACACAATGAATCCAGATACTAGTAATCCCGTACCTACAATTGCTGCTAATAATTGTGCGAAAATCATGTTTTTACGGGCTATCCAGACAATGGTAAGATTAAACAAGCTATGCACAATAAGAAGAATCAAGGTTAGCAAGGGGATTTTCGCTATAAGCAGGGTCGCTCCAATATGAAAGGCAGTAGCAAAGATCCGTTCAACCACACCCCACCATGGATTTAAATAAAGCGTTCCTTGTGATTCTAAAAACTCTTTTGCCTGAATCGCCTTTTCGTCATTTTGCTGAAGAACATAGATCAAAGCCAATCCATTGATAATGGTAAACAATACTTCAATCGCAGCCCATCCTTGCCCAACTGAGAGAGCCCAAGAAAAAGAAGATCCAGTCAGCAACAAAAGGATCAAACGAACCCCTTCCTCTAAAGGTCCAGAAGATAAACCAATGTAAAGCATGGCTCTCTCTTTAGGCAATCCTTTCATAAGTACAGTGACTGGTCCGCGCAACATAAGCGCAACCACCCAGCCAAGAGCACCCAAACCAAATGCTTTCCAATGAATGTAGCCAAACACATAGTGAAAAAAAATCCCGATTGATAGAGGAACAGCTAGATAAAAAGGGATAACAAAGAGAAACTTGCGAGCAATGTTTTGAAGTGATTGATCAGATAAAGCATTTTCATTTTTAGGCATAAATTAATCCCCTTCTCTATTATCATTTGAAGACGTTTGTTCCGGCTGAGGAATGATGATCGTTGAAAGTGTCCGGGGACGTCGACCCGGGGCAGGATGGTTTTTAAAAAATGGTTCAACAACGGAACGAAGCGCTTTTATCAATTGAGAAAACTCCTCATCATTTACGTACAATGTAGCCTTTCGATAGCTAACCCCATCTGCTTCCAAATCAAACTGTTCCTGCTGAAGATACCTTTGAAAATCAGATTGAAGAGAAGCTAAAAAAGTTAAAAAATATAACATATGCTCATCACGGCTACAGTCTGCTAAGTCATCCTTTGTCAAATTTGCTCCTTGTTCCATCAGTGCATAAACTTTCTCTGTTGTTCCACGCACTTGACGTTGATCGATTACATAAATAATATCTCCTTCAAAAAGCTTATTAAGGTGTCGATACAAGCTAGCCTGCGGGACATCTGGTAACAACTCTATTAATTGCTGAGCCGTTAGATGTCGACCACCGATGAGAGCTTGAACGATACGCAGTCGGATTGGATGAAGGAGTAAGTCTGCCTTTGACTGTTTCATTATTGTTCACCTCTTTTTTATTATTATTAATAATGATAATAAAAATTGACTAGTATTGTCAATCCTTAAAGTAAATCACAATCAGCAGCAACTTCTACACCAAAGCAAGAAAAACAGTCAGACCATTCACCATATAATACCGGATAAAAATCTGATCATTACAAAAAAACACCCAATAGCTATCAAAGATCCTCTTTCGCCTGTTTAACCTCCTACAAAAAAACAGGCGAACCCCCCACCGATATGAGAAAAAAACGATCTTTGATATATTGGGTGTTACTAGAGTTTAATGATTTATTGTATTTCAGACGAAGTCGGTGTTTGGAGCATTTGATAATAAATTCTTAGAATATCTTCTCCATACCCCTTTCCCGGAACAGCCCAGCGACCATTTAAATCTTGCCAGCTTGGCGCTATCCCTCTGGCTACATACTTAAAACGCGGATCTACCAACTTTTCACCTTGGGGAAGGTTTTGTTTTGTAGCATATGCATACAAATGCTGAATATGTGCCAGCACTCCTTGTTCCGGGCTTTGGAATGAGTTTCCCTTATTCGTTTTACTATTCCCAGTGGCACCGATTCCGGCATAATTATACTGGTTGGCCTCAACAATTCCTCCAAATCGATGATATCCCGTCTCTTTTATCATCTGACAAAAGGCGATATCGCCCCGTATACCGTATTTTTTACCAATTTCGAGATACAGCTTAGGCAATTCCGCAGGAAAGCTGGGGTTTACAGCACGAGCGAATGCAAGCATTTGTTCTTCTGTAGCTATTGATTCTCCGATAATCGGCTGTTTCTCTTCCAGTAATTGAGATAAAGGTACAGAAGTGACAGAGTACAAAGACCCTTTATTGCTCTGCGCATATGTAATATGTTTACTAGAAACCGGGAGCATTCCTCCTGTATATACCATACTCGTAGCAACCGCAACAAATACGACTTTTCTTACCATATATTTATTGTACAATCCCTTTCTCTTAACGTATAAAACAGTACGAAAGGTTTGCACTCACATCCTCCTTTTCATTTTTTGCTGAAAATATATGTAACCTATGTAAGAGAATAGAGTCTATTAAATACTCCTATCATTTTTTATTAGACTTCATTTCTTCCATTTAGTTTTGCTTTTTCATTTTTTATTTTTCATTTTTTCGACTCAAAACCAAAGAATAGAGTTAAATGAGAAAAACTCGCGGGCATTGCCGCTCGTCTTCGCCTTTTTCCTATACGTTAAAAAACCTCCTGCTTTGGCGCAGGAGGAAACAGAAACAATGCAACCTAAACTTATTTCTTTAAAGGTTATACAACGTTTTAACGTCCTGAATTTGCAAGTACATTCCTTTTTCCACATCAAACTGCGGATCATACTGTAGCATATTTTTTGCTTTGGTAATATCTGCCCATGTATGTTTCGGATCGCCCGGCTGCTCCGGCAAATATTGTCGTTTGGCCTTCTGTCCCGTTTGCTTTTCAATAATATCAATGATTTCGTTGATCCGCAACCGCGAAATACCTCCAACATTAAATACCTCACCTATATAGGGCGATTGCATGGCTAAAATGTTGGCCGTCACCGCATCCTTAATAAAGGTAAAATCTCGTGACTGCTCTCCGTCGCCAAAAATCGTAACAGGCGCATCTTGCAAAATGGAATAAATCATTTTGTGAAAAGCCATGTCCGGACGTTGTCTTGGGCCAAATACGGTAAAGTACCGAAGCGAAATGACGGGGACGTGAAAATTGCGCGCATACAATTGGCACAAGTGTTCAGCCGCTAGTTTTGTCACGCCGTAAGGGGAAATTGGATGCGGAGTTCGCTGTTCATCCGTAGACCCCATCATCCCCCCGTATACGGAAGACGAAGAGGCGTATATCATTTTTTTAATCGAAGAATGTTTTACTGCTTCTAGCAACAGCTGCGTAGCTAAAACATTGTTCTTCGCATATTTTGCAAAGTGTTCCCCCCAACTCGTGCGCACGCCCGGAATCGCCGCCAAATGGAAAACGTAGTCCACCTTGTCAAGAAGCGATGCAAGCGGAAAGGCGGCAAGATCAACTTCCATAAAGCGAAAGCGGCTAAACTGTTTTAACGACTCCAGATTGCGTTCTTTTATCCAGCGTTCGTAATTAGATGTAAATATGTCGATACCTGTTACATAATATCCGTCCTGTAACAGCGCATAGCAAAGACTTGAGCCGATAAAGCCGCCGCATCCGGTAACCAGTACCTTTCCCATTAGTTTGCCTTCTTTCTAATGACAACTTTTGCTTCCCAAACATCAAGAATTTCATGTGCCACACGGTTCCAACTATAGCGTTCAAGAGCCAAGCGGCGATTTTTGCTTCCCATTTGTTCCATAAGTTTCGGATTGGAAAACAAAGTAGTAATTGCTTCGGCAAATGCTTTTGGGTTTTCCGGCTCGCTGATAATAAGCCCGGTCTCATTGTGAACAACGACTTCTGCGTTTCCGCCACGCGCTGTCGTGATAATCGGCAATCCGGCGGCCATCGCTTCGTAATGGACACGAGCCAGCGGCTCTTCCCACTGGGAAGGACAGACGAATATATCACCGGCCCAGAACCATTTATGAACTTGATCCGCTGGCACAAATCCTGTTGTAACAATCGGAATGGGAGAGCGTGCGGCAAGCGCACGAACGTACGCTACATAGTCGCTAATTTCATCGTCGCTATACCACTTGCTTCCTACCAAAACGAGGGCCACATCTTTGTACCTGTCGGCTACATCGGTCATGGCTCGCACAAGGATGTCCGCACCTTTCTTTGGTGACAGGCGACCCACAAAGAGAATGACTTTTTTGGAGCTGAGTTCATATAGGGTTCTTAGACCTTCCCGCTCTTTTTTTGCCGTACCAGGACTATCCGGAATGTATCGCTTAAGATCCACGCCGGAGTAGATCGTTCGTAATTTATCAGCTGCCTGCGGGTACAATCCGGCAATCGTTCGGCCCACATAGTCGCTGACAGTGATAATACGATCTACTTCCTCAATCGCTGTCTCTGCTTCGGAAGAACTAATTTTCTCCGGAAGAAACATGTCATTGTGCATGCTTAGCACAATACGTGCGTGCGGAGCCACTTTGCGCACAGGAGCGACCAAGCGAGGGCGATTGAAAATATGAATCAAATCAAAAGTATGCTGACTCAGGTAAGAAACGACTTCTTCCATATAAATATCAAATACTTTACCAGGAACCCGTACATAGTTTACATTCCCAATTTTCTGCTGTGTGGGAAGCTCCGGATCAGCAATACCAAGGATGGTAACATGATGATGTTCACCGAGTATGGGAGCAACCCCATCAATGTACGTTTGAATGGCTCCGCCGCGCACAGGCGGAACCGGAAGTTTTTCCGTACAAATCATCAAAATTCTGGCCGGTTTAGGCAATTCGTATATTTCAGGAGAAAGCAGTATGGTATCACCCGATTCGGTAACTTCTTGTGTCTCCAATATTTGTACTGTTTCATCACTTTCAGTGATTTCGATTTTCCCTACATCTTTTGGACGCGGCCGCTTCCATACCGTACCCTGTTTGACCCTCAATTGTTTTATGTTCGTATTGGCCTTTTTCAGCACAGGAAATGACCAGGATACTTTCTTTGGCGTATTCACAGAAACCACGAACTGTTTCACGCGTCTGTCCGATGCCTCATTTTTTCGGCTGTAGCTCAAAACGTTTTCCTCCTTTATGCTTTTTCTGCAATGCCTTTTCATAAACGGCAAGCGTACGCTTCATCATCATCTCCAGAGACCATTGTTTCTGTCCCCATTCTTTCGCGTTATCTGCGATTTGATGGCGCAACGTTTCTTCTTCCATCACTCTTTTTAAGTTAAGGTATAAAGGCTCTTCTTGGCCGGGAGGTGAAAGAAGGCCCGTTATTTCGTGCTGCACCATTTCCGTGATACCACCAACTGCGGATGCTACAATGGGCTTTCCTGCCACTTGTGCCTCCATGACAGAATAAGGGCAATTCTCTTGTAGAGAGGGAAGGGTGCAGATATCCACCTTTTTCAGCAAGGCGGCGACATCATTACGGGCACCTAAAAACATGACATGCTCTTCCAACTGCAAATCTTGACTCTGGCGCTCTAAGTCTTTCTGTAAACTGCCAGCTCCGATAATCCAACATACCCAATCCGTTCTTTCGTTTTTTAGTCTAGCAAGTGCCTCAAGTAGGTGATGGTGACCTTTTAGTTTATGAAGCCGGGCAACACAAGCGATTATTTTTTTATCCAAAGGCGACACAAATTCGTCAGCGCTTTCCATCTCTTTTAGGAACCGCTCAATGTCCATTCCATTTGGAATCACTTTCATATAATGGGAAGGTACGTTGAACTGTTGAACAAGGAGATTTTTCATCCATTGCGAAGGAACAATCGTCACGTCGCTTGCTGTAACTCCGTAATATTCAAGCAGTGAGCTATATGTCCAATGAGGGGAATCTTTCGATGAGATAACTCCATTCTCTAGTATCTCCACCGTATAGCATCCGTGAATGGTTGCAATCAAAGGGGTTTCCTTTCGCTTCACCCGTGCAATTGCCATAGTAGAAATAATGTCTTGTGTATGGATGATGTCATACTCTGTTACCCCAAGATGAAGCGCGGCTGCTTCGTAAATGCACCGCTGTAGTTCCATATCTGCAATCTTTGGATCAGATAGTGAATCAACCTGGTAATAAGCCGGTGAAAAAACAGGAGAAACCTGTGTTTTAGCTTTTTTAATGTCAAAGTCATTCGTCTGGTGGAACATATAGTAGCTTCGCTTTTCTGGATGATGAGCGAATACATCGACATCATGCCCCATTCGTTCCAAATATTGCTTTAGTTGCTGAACGTATGTCCATAATCCTCCTATACTAGGAAGGGCAAAAAATGAGGCTAATAAAATCTTCATTTTTTCCTCCTTTCCGGCCGGATTTCATTGTGTTCAAAGAAGTCGACTGCTGAACTCCATATAAGGAAATACGGCTTTAATTGCTCGATGGCCTCGCGCACGTGCGATTGCCGCTGGATTAAGTGTTCAGTTAACACATGCAATTCATCCTGGGAAACTTCCCACTCCTCAGGTATATCGATGACTGCTTCTTCGATTTGTGTTCTGCTTAATGATTCAAGCAAGGCAAGCGCCTCATCAAACGGGCGGGGACCATCAATGAAGGGCACGAATCTTTCATACACTTCGCCCCAATATGCTTCAATATGACAGCTGTTTTGCCTTAGTATGTCACTGGTCCATCCAGCACCGTAGAAGCAACTTCCGTGATCAATCAGACGCAGGGTCCATACATCTTCCCGAGTAACAATGAAATTGGCGCTGCTCCCGGCCCGGTCATTGTTATTAATCCAATAATCAAATACAATGATTAATGGCACTTGACAAAGATTTGCACACTTAGAGATAGAGTCATTCGTAGCGTGTATTGCGTTTGGGTAAAAGACGCTGCCGAAGTGCGGTCCGGGCGTCAGGTGAAAAGGAGAAAGGTCAGGCGTTGTGACGATGAGTTGTTCCGGAATATAAATGATTTTTCCCTCAACAACAGGAAGATGTAAAAGCTTTCCCAAGCGATACGCGATCAGCTCATTCGGCAAAATCCGGATTCCTTGGGGATTGGACATGAACTTAATTACATACTGATTCCCGTCATCGCATTCAAATAACTGCGGCCGACAAAATCCGGTACGCATCGGCCTTATATAACGAGCCGCTGTTATTGTTGTCACAGTAGATGCCTCCTATATAGAACATCTCATATCTTCATCGCCTTTATATCCCCTTCTTTTGATGCTCGCGGCATGTAGGCTGTGATTCATCGTTGCTCTCAATCCATAAGGCGTGCCTGCCGGTTCACTTCATAAGGAAGAAGTAAATGTCCAATTGTTGCTTAGTTCTTGCAGGGCAGGCCATTTCGTTGCATCCGATGCTTCCAGCCGCTGCAGAAGGCTACTTAATTCATCATTTAGAAACGTTGTTGGACTGTATACCATTTCTTTAACATGCTTATAAAATTCATTCGGTAGTGACATATCAATAATCAGCACTTGATACAACTCAGGTTCAATAGGATTTGCTTCATGGTATGCTTCAATCATGCCCCGCATCCATGTCACATCCCAGTTCCCCATATCATCCATGGTACTTGTGATTAACTTGCGTAAATCGCGGATGGGTAAATCATATGCGACTCCATCCAAATCGATAATCCAGATGCCACCCGGCCCTTGCTGTCCGTTGGACCAACCGTAATCTTGATGGGCAATGCCCCAATACTCTTCACCTCTGGCTACTAGATCGGCATAAGGAGAACGATTTAATTTTTCAAACGCTTCGCGCGCCTGTTGCTCATACACATCGACCATAGAAAGGATATGCTTGCTGGCGGACATATCGGAATAAGTAGTAGCCAATACTCTAAACCACCCGATTTTCGTAATAATTTTTTGATACAATTTTGGATAGCGATAAAGACGAGTTGCACGCTGCGCACCTTTTGGCGGCACATAACCTCGCGAATGACGATGAAATTCACCAAGCCCGTAACAAAGTACTTTCGCCCCTTCCAAATCAATTTTGCTGGCTTGTGTTAATGGTTCGATCCATTCTGTGACAATCCAGAGCTTTCCGCCGCGTTCCACATAGTTCTGGCCTTCCTTCGTCTGAATTAGCTTTGGCACTCGTGCCCCCTGCCCTACTAGATATTCCTGTGCGCCAATGCTGAAAAGGCTGCGCTGCGGAGAACGATGTAACACTTTTAAGCTGCGCGGCCCTTTATCCGTTTCAATTCGCCAGATTGCTCCTCCTTTATCTGGCTTAGATGTAATAAGTGTCATGCCTGTTACTTCCATTTCATAATGTGTAGCCACTTGTTTTGCCATATCTTCGATTTCTGGAGGTACGGTGGCCAAGTCTTCCTCTACGGTTCCCCATGGCTGAATGAGATAATCCGTCATTTCTTTCCTCCTTCTTTGGCTTAAAATGTCTATGACAAGATATGCTAAGACAAGGATTATAGTATAGGCTGACGTCTTAAATTTCAAAAATTTATCTTGTGAATGCGAAAACTAGGCGCTGAAATATAGGTGTTTCACCGTTTCACTCGTCCTGCTTGCTTCGTAAGCTGTATAAATCATAAAGAGATAAGGAGCGAGGTGAGCCTTATGAAAGTGGCGGTCATTGGATGTGGATATGTAGGGACTTCAACGAGCATTGCTTTTGCTATGTATGATCATACGGTTGTTGCTATCGATAATGATATGGGAAAAATAAAGAAGTTAAAGCAAGCGGTTCTGCCTTTTTATGAAGCAGGCATGGAAGAGACGCTACAAAAACTTGTAAAAGACGGAACCCTTTCTTTTACAACCGATATGAAAGAAGCAATCACACAATGCGATGTTTTATTCATTGCTGTGGGTACCCCCTCTTCGTCAGATGGCTCAGCAGATTTATCGCATGTGGAAGAAGTAGCACAGCAAATTGGAAAAACAATGGAAAGTTACAAAGTAGTTGTAATCAAAAGTACCGTACCGATAGGTACATGTGACAAAATAAAAAAAATCATTAAAAATGAGCTGGAAAAAAGGCGTCTGGCTCTCTCTTTCGATCTAGTTTCCAACCCTGAATTTCTGCGGGAGGGAAAAGCGTTATATGATGCGCTGCATCCGGAAAGAATTGTTATCGGTTGTGACACAAAGAAAGCGCAGAAAATCATGCAAGAATTGTATAAAGATATAAAGACGAACATACTCTTTGTTAGCAACAAAGATGCGGAAATGATTAAGTACGCCTCCAATGCATTTCTGGCAACTAAGATTTCATTTATCAATGAATTAGCGCGGATATGCGAAAAAATAGGCGCAAATATTATCCAAGTAGCAAAAGGCATGGGAATGGACAGTCGGATTGGGTTCCAATTTCTCCAGGCAGGAATCGGATATGGTGGCTCTTGCTTCCCGAAGGATATAAAGGCTTTGCTTACCTTAGCCTCCGAAAACGGAAATCCTCTGCATATTTTACAAGCTGTAGCTTCCGTTAATCAAACACAAACAGATTGGTTTATGGAGAAAGTACAAAAAGCAATAGGCCCACTCTCCGGAAAACGGATCGCTGTCCTGGGTCTTACGTTCAAACCAGAAACCGACGACATTCGTGAAGCGCCTTCTTTGAAAATCATTGATTATCTTATAAAGGAAAAAGCTTTCATTACGGCTTATGATCCAAAAGGTGTCGAACACGTCAAAAAATTGTATCCCGCGATTCACTACACGTTTACTCCACTGGAGGCGCTACAAAAAGCGGACGCTGCTTTGCTCGTAACGGAATGGAAAGAAATCGTGAATATAGATTGGCAAAACGCTAAACATATCATGTCTCAACCGTTTGTGTTCGATGGAAGAAATGCGCTTAATTCCTCGGAAATGTTAACATTCGGCTACCATTATGTAGGGGTAGGCACACCCCATGCTTAATTAAAAGGAGAAATATATGAAAGGCGTTATTTTATGTGCAGGCAAGGGGACGCGCATGCAGCCATTTTCTTCTACGGTTCCAAAAACTCTTTTGCCCATTTTAAATCAGCCTATTCTTTATCATTGTATAAATAAAATGAAAGAGGTAGGAATCCGGGAAATCGGAATCGTGATCCATCCTCGGCAAAAAATGATTATTGATTATGTTTCCGCATACAAAGGAGAGGTAACGATAAAGTACATGTACCAAGCGAAACCGTTGGGCATTGCGCATGCGCTTATTCAGGTGCAATCGTTTGTTGGTGATGATTCTTTCGTACTGATGTTAGGAGATAATTTAATTATGGAACCTCTGCACACATTAATACAAGCGTATCAAGGACATAAAGGCTCTATTCTTCTCTCCCAAGTAGAAAATGCGAGCGATTACGGAATTGCTGAGATTAAGAATGAACGTATTATAAAGGTAGAAGAAAAACCTGAGAAGCCGAAAAGCAATCTTGCGATTATCGGTACTTATATGCTTGATTCTTCTATTTTCGAAGCAATTCAACATATTACGCCTTCAAAAAGAGGAGAGTATGAAATTACTGATGCAATTCAGTGGATGATCGAGCAAGGGTACTCTATTTCTTATTCGATTACTGAAAAACCATATACAGATGTCGGCACAATTGAAAGATGGCTGGATGCCAATCAATGGACGTTAACAGAACAACTCGGGCACAAAGTACAAGTAGGAAAAAATACCACCCTGGAAAATTGTATTTTGCAAGGACCTGTTCTTATTGGAAATAATTGTACAATTAAAAATGCCGTTATTGGACCGTATGTTTCCATTCAAGATGACTCCATGCTTACAGATTGCATGGTAGAAAATAGCATCTGTCTTCAAAACACGAAAATTGCGAATGTACAGTCGCTAATTTGCCGCAGCATTTTTGGACAAAAAACCATCGTACAGGGAATCCCCAATGAAACAGAACATGTACATTTTATCATAGGAGATCATTCACAGATCTCCATTCTTACCAAACCAAATGAACGATAACTTGTGTTTGATCATATGCTGCTGAAACCGAGGCCATGTCGTAATATTGTTCACTGCATGGCCTGCTTCTGTGATCTATCCGTGTTCCTTCAAAAGCTCGGCCAATCTCGTCAGCTTTTTCTTTCTCTCGAGCCGCACCTGCATGGCCTGATCTACGGTAATAGCCAAAAAACGGCACTTCGACATTGGCCTGGATTGAGCAACAATGTCCAAATCCGTGCTGATTACGGTGCCGATTGTGACAAATCCCCCACCCGACGTGGCATCGTTGAGTAAAATAATCAACTCCTCTTCGTTTGGAACCATAAGCGCCCCGATCGGATAGGCAAAATCGACGACATTTGAGAAACCATCACCGGCTCCGAACGGGGGCTCATGCTCCTTGAAAGCGATTTTCGCTCCGGTATAGCGATATGCCACCTGATTCGATTCCGTCGATACTGTCCATTCCGAGTTCAAAAAGGCTCTGATTCCCTCATCGCTCACCCGGTGTCCGGACAACCCCATAACCACACGAAGGTCTTGAAAATTCTTGTATTCAGGAATAAATTCAGAAGGGAGCCGTTTTCCGACCTGTTTAAAGGCTCCTGGGAGCGGTTCGCCGATCTCCAATTCATCTCCAACATCCAATTTTCTCCCTTGAAAACCTCCAAGCCTGCTCAGGGTATAAGTAGAACGACTTCCAAGAACCTCTGGAACTTGAATCCCTCCAGAAACACAAAGATAGCTTTTTACCCCTTGTTTACAAAACTTGAAAGAAAGAATATCTCCCTCGTTTACTTGAACGGGTTCCCATAGGGGAATCGGCTGCTGGTTAAGATACGCCTCCATCGGAGCTCCCGTTATAGCAATGACCGTTTTTTTCAAAAACTCAACCTTTGGGCCAAGCAAGGTCATCTCCAGCCCGGCAAATTCCAACGGATTACCAAGCAGCAAGTTACCCACCATAAAAGAGTACTTGTCTGCGGCTCCTGAAGGAGGAAGCCCAAAATGATAATAACCTTGGCGTCCTATGTCCTGTACAGTGGTCCATAAACCGGGTTCCAATATGCGTAGCATTCAGAATCCCTCCATCAATTCCCGAATATATACCTTCCCCTTTGTCACATATTCCTGCGGCGAAAACTCGATGTATTTCATTCGATAGCGATACGTTCCCTGCTTCACTTCCTCTACGATCCGGCTATATTCCCGCTCATCAACGGAGCGATACTTCCAAATATCTCCCGGTCGCGCCAAAAAATAAGTATCCTCCAAATCTACCAGACGTTTTTCATTATCGTAGACAGGAACTGCTGATATGCCGATTAACTGATAGCTCCCCGGGCCATTGACAGGATAAACTACAGTAAAAGCTCCGCCAACTCCTACAGCTTGTCTGGGAGTGTCCGTTCGAGGACTTAGATATTTCGGAACCTGAATAATTTCTTGCGGATGCAAACCCAGTGGAAACCCCCAAGCCGTCCCAGGCAGAAAGCCAACCATCGTAATTAAATAGGGCATGCGTGTATGCGCCTCGATAAACGCTTCTTTTTCTCTGAATCCGTTTACCTTCATAGCAAACTCGAAATTAGAAATATCAGGTTCTTGATGACGGCTTTTAAACCGCCTAGAATATTCCCGCGTAATCGGATCATCATACCAGACAGGGATTTCTACCATACGAACCGATAAATTCAACTCTGCCGGATTGCTTTTCGTAATATCGATGTCCTTCAAATAATCAAGCAAATCCCTAGCTGGTATAATCTCCGGATTATAACGGACCAAATACGAAGCGTTGGAAGGAACGATTTCGATAATACCCGGGATATTGCGCTTCCTTAATTCATTGACGATAGCCAATGCTTTAAAATTGCTTTCTGCGCTCATATCACGGGAAATTTCCGCGTAAATGTATTCATCTCCACCAAAATCAAACCGCGTTTCCGGCAATGTAAACAAATGGCTACCTCCCTTTATTTAAACAACTTATTCATTCGTCTGCTAATGGTGGCCGGACTTACTCCCAGCACTTCCGATACTTTAGCCGCTGTTCCATATTTCTTGAGCCCAAGCTGAATCAATTGACTTTCCAGTTCGGCTACGGCCTCCTTAAGCGGCATCAGCTCAAACACCATCGTTTTCTTGCGCTTCCCCCCTGCTTCACCGTACAGCACCCTCAGTACATCTTCACGCTGGATGAATTCCTCGCGGCTCGTTACAATCAACCGTTCAACAATATTCTGCAACTCCCTAACATTCCCCGGCCAATCATAGTTTTCCAACACTTCAAGCGCCCCCGGAGAAAATCCTTTTTCCATCTGGTACGTTCGGTTAAACTGTTGAGAGAAATAAAGAACCAGGGAAAAAATATCTTCCGTACGTTCCCTTAAGGGAGGAATATGAATCGGAATAACATTCAGCCGATAGTAAAGATCTTCTCGAAATTCCCCCTGCTCCATCATATCCTTTATATTTTTGTTGGTTGCCGCAATCACCCTGACATCCACAGGAATGGTCTGTACACCGCCTATCCGTGTCACTTCCTTCTCCTGCAGAACCCGAAGCAACTTGACCTGCATGTTTAATGATAACTCGCTGATTTCATCAAGGAAAATCGTCCCCCGATGGGCCATTTCGAAAAGACCTGGCTTTCCTTTCTGATCCGCGCCGGTAAAGGCTCCCTTCTCATAACCAAACAATTCGCTCTCGATCAGATTCTCAGGAATCGCCCCACAATTAACCCGAATGAGGGGATAATCCTTGCGGCGACTCGCTGCGTGAAGGGTACGGGCAAACACTTCTTTCCCCACCCCTGATTCTCCCTCGAGCAGAACGGTGGAGTCGACCTGAGCGATCCGCTTCACTTCCTCGACTAAGTCCTCCATAATACGAGAGCGATAAATTAAAGGTTTATCAGCACTGTATCGGTTCATCAGCTGGTCCAATTCCTGTTTGTATGTATTCGATTTCTTAGTAACTCGCTTCAATTCCTCTTGCAGTTGATTCGTTTTCGTAATATCGCGCGAAAGAACGACGACTTTTTCCAGTTTCCCTTCATGATAAACAGGAGTTGCGACAGACCAAACTTTCCGTCCATGAACAGTGTCCTGAATCATGGTTAGCTTCTTTTTTTTCTTTATGCATAGATCGACGATATTAGGCCGGAATACTCCCTTGCGTTCGAATTCAGCAACATTTCTACCAATGACCTTCTCAGGCTGATCCAAACCCCAAAACTCCTGCAAAAATGTACCTGCCAACCGAATCACTTCACCTTTTGGATTGACGACAAGAATTTGCTCATGGGAGGAAGAATAAACCGCCTGCAAATCAGAGTACAAATTACGCACAAATTCCAATTCTTGAACAGCTTCCTCAAACGCTTCACGAAGAAAAAAAACATGTACCAAACCTGTAATCCGACCGTCGATTCGGAGCGGAGAGAAATTCCCGCTGATTTGCTTGAAGTTAATTGAACTGTTCACGCTGATAAATGTCTCTCCTTGAATCACTCGATCCAAATCCTTATCCATAGTAAGTAGCGTTTTGTAATTACGAGACAAAAGAAACGAGCGAGACAGCCCCAGAATATTCTCTGCTGTTTCATTAATGAATTCAATTTCAAAACGAGTGTTTGTTCTGATGATTCCTACCCCGGCCCCGTCTAAAATTTGATTCATGTGTCTAAGTTGCAGTTCATTCATCTGGTGGCGCGCTTGCTGCACCAAACTGTAACCGATGATTTCTCCACCCGGATTTACCCCTAGTACAACAGAAATATTGTGATAGTACTCAACAGGGTGCATGTAAGGAACTTTGAGAATATCTTTTCGATACTGGATGGGTTGCTGAAGGTCTGGTGTATGTCGCAATTGTTCCAACAGAGAATCCGTATGGATGAAGCCAACAATATTTCCCTTATCCATGACAAAAGCAATATCGGCTCCCCGCTCGTGCATTTCACGCAGAACATCCTGAATCGTACTTTCCCGGTTCACCACCGCCGAAATCGGCCGCAGAATTTGTTTCCAGGTAATCACGTCATACACCTCCTACTAACAAACGAAATCATTTCCTCTAAATTATAACAAATAATCTTTCAAAATTGAAATTAATTTCATAAATGAAATTATATTAGAAATAAATAGGCTGTTGATCATCAACAGCCCACATTCAAAACTTCTCTAATAGGAGCAATCTGAACCCCGTTTTCACGAAGAGCCTCTACAATGGTTTTGGCCAGTTGTGAGGCTCCTGGCGTGTCCCCATGAATGCAGATCGTATCCGCTTGAATGGCTATCTCTTCACCATCATGTGTCATAACTTTTCCTTCTTTGACCATCCTAACCACACGCTGGGCCATCTCATGATAATCCTTAATCTGTGACCCTTTTCTCGTTAAAATAATCGAACCGGTCGTCGTATGCTCGCGATCTGCATAAGCTTCCCGTGCGACCGGAATCCCCATTTTTTTTGCTTCCTCTAGTACAGCGGAATTGTTCAAGGCAAAGATAACGGTTTGCGGATCAACTTCCGCAATCGCTTCTAGAATCGCCCGGGCCAGCGCCTTATCTTCCATAGCTTTCATATATAATGCGCCATGGGGTTTACAATGCTGAATTTTTATGTTTGCCGCCACGGCAAATTCGCGCAGGGCTCCTAATTGATAGGTAACATAATCCTTAACTTCTGCCGCTGTACATGTCATATAGCGGCGACCAAACCCTAGCAAATCCGGAAAAGCAGGATGCGCCCCGATGCCGACTCCGTATCGTTTGGCCAGCTCCACCGTTTTCCGCATTACATGCGGATCCCCTCCATGAAAGCCACAGGCAATATTGGCGGATGTAATGTACTGCATCATTTCTTCATCATTACCCAACTCATACAAACCGAAACTTTCTCCCATATCACAATTCAAATCCACTTTATGCAACTCGTACCACCTCTTTTCAGGAATAGTCAGACAAGCAATTTCTCAAGGAAACGTGTCGTATAATGTCCGTCCCGGAAATCTTTGTCCTGAACAATCTTTTGAAGCAGGGAAACGTTCGTCGTCAGACCTTCCACCGCGATTTGTTCCAGGGCCTTTTCCATCTTGTGGATGGCATCGGAACGATCGCGTCCATGCGTAATGATTTTCCCAATCATCGGGTCATAAAATGGTGTGACTGTACTGCCTTCGATCACGCCAAAGTCCAGGCGCACCTCCTCCTTCGGCAAAGCTAACCGCTTCAAAACGCCCGGCGAAGGAAAGAAAGTTTTCGGGTCCTCGGCATATAGTCTGCATTCGATAGCATGACCTGTTTTTCGGATTTCTTCTTGCTGAAATGGCAACTTTTCTTTGGCAGCAAGACGGATTTGCAATTCTACCAAATCAAGACCGGTGATTTCCTCCGTCACCGGATGCTCAACTTGCAGGCGTGTATTCATCTCCAAGAAGTAAAAATTTCGATTTTCATCGAAAATGAATTCCATCGTCCCCACATTGGAATATCCAATGTGTCTTGCTCCCCGCAAGGCGGTCTCTAACAGCTTAGCTCTGGTTTCTTCATCCAGAAAAGGAGACGGGCTTTCTTCAACGACTTTCTGGTTTCTTCGCTGTACCGAGCATTCCCGCTCAAATAAGTGTACCGCATGGCCATAGGCATCACAGGCCACCTGTACTTCAATATGACGTGGGCCAGAAATCCATTTCTCCAAAAATAAGGTCCCATCACCGAAATACGACTGAGCCCGTTGCATGGTAGACGCAAACGCTTTTTGCAGTTCATCGGGATTATGGATCACCTGCATCCCAATCCCTCCACCACCAGCGCTCGCTTTTAGCATAAGCGGGTACCCTAACTGGTCGGCGATAGACAACGCTTCTGTAACAGAATCAATTTTTCCATCCCATCCAGGAACCACTGGCACCCCCGCCTGCTGCATCTGACGGCGCGCCTCAATCTTACTGCCCATCAACTCGATCGTCCTAGCATCCGGACCGATGAACACAATTCCCTCTTCTTCACAGCGACGAACAAAACGCGGGTTTTCCGACAGAAACCCGTATCCGGGATGAATCGCGTTTGCCTCTGTTTCTTTGGCAACCTGGATCACCTTCTCAATGTCCAGATAGCTCTTTTTGACCTGAGCTGGACCGATGCAAACAGCCTCATCCGCCTCCTCGACAAAAGGCGCGTCCATATCCGCTTCTGAATAAACAGCTACAGTTCGAATCTTCAACCGCTTACAGGTTCGGATAATCCGTCTGGCAATCTCTCCTCTGTTGGCAATTAAAATTTTGTCAAAATAACTCATACTCTACCCCCATGTTACGTGTTGGAATAGGGATTCAAACAAACTTGAATCCCTATCAGCATCACTGTTACCTTTTGATCACGGCTATTTCCTGTCCGGCATCCACGATTTCTTCGTTTTCCACACAAAAACGTTCAAGGACGCCGTCTGATTCCGCTTTGATTTCATAAAAATTCTTCATAACTTCGATTAAGCCGATAGTATCCCCGACTTTCACGGTGTCTCCTTCCTTTACATATACATCCTGGTCCGGAGCGGGTCTGCGGTAAAACACGCCAGGAATCGGGGATAGGATGGATTTGCTTTCTGCCACAGTTCTTACCTCCCATTCTCTGAAATTACTTGTTTTATTTGCGCAATCTTGTCCTTCATTTCCCGCCTCGCCCGCAGAGCTTCTTCGAGGCTGACAGACACGAAACGCACCTTTTCATTCGTCTTAATTTGTGCCATCCGATTGAGATCGGCGCTAATAATCGTAGCAATAGTAGCATAGCCGCCGCCCGTTACCGCGTCATTCAACAAAGCGATTGGTTCCACTCCATCCGGAACTTGGATGGAGCCAATGGGATAGCCTAAATCAACAACATTCGAAGGATTGCTTCCGGCACCGAAAGGCTGCTCCCGGGGGACAAAATTCAAGCGTTCACCCTTGAAGCGGTACCCGACACGGTTCGCTTCCGGCGTTACAGTCCAATCCAGGGACAGGAAGCGCTCCTTGCTTTCCTCTGTTAAGCGGTAACTGCAAAGCCCCATAAGCACGCGGATTTCATAAGACTTGGAGAATCTTGGGATAAAAGTCTCCGGAATGCGGGTTCCCGCACTGATCTTCCGGCGGATGTCGCTGCCGATGCAGAGTCCATCCCCGGCTTGCAGGGCGCGCCCCTCAAAACCGCCAATTCCACACAGCGTATAGGTTGAACGAGAGTCCATAATAACTGGAACATTAATTCCACCAGCTACAGCAAGGTAAGCCCTCGCCCCCTGCCTGATAAAATCAAAAGATAGCTGGTCACCGGCTTTAACAGCGATTGTCTCCCACATCGGGGCCGGCTGTCCATTAATCTTCGGGGGGATTTCGCCGCCCGTCACCGCAATAACAGAATCGCGCTGGAATTCGAGCGTCGGACCCATATATGTAATCTCCAAAGCCGCCGCATTCTCGTCATTTCCTACAAGTAAATTGGCAATAACGTAAGAATATTTGTCCATCGCGCCAGAAGGCGGCATTCCAATTTCGTAGTAGCCGATTCGGCCCTGATCCTGAACCGTCGTTTGAAGCCCGGGGGTTATCACTTTAATCATACATATAACCTCCCTAACACGTTTTCAGAAAACTGTTTCGGATTCTCGATAACATCATGGGGCGTAAAAGTAATTTCCGTCGTTAAATAACGGAAAGTACCTGCTTCCACCTGTTCCCGGATCGATTCGAACTCTTCCTTTGTCACACTGCGATAACGGAAAATATCTCCCTGCCTGGGAAAAGTCATAGAATCTGCAAAATCCGGCAACCGCTGCTCCTTGTCGTAAATAGGAGCGGCCGCTATGCCAAACAACTGATATCCGCCTGCTCCCTGCACCGGGTAGATAACGGCAAAGGCTCCGCCAAAGCCAAAAGCTCTCTCCGGCGTATATGTACGCGGACGAACATATTTCGGCACCTCGATTTGCTGCTCCCGGGGCACCATCTGATAGCACCAAGGCAGTCCAGGGACAAACCCGACCATAGACACTAGATAGGGATAATCGGTGATAGCCTGGATCAACTCTTCCTTGGATGCGAACCCATTAATGCGAGCAGCATATTCCAGATCGGTAGAATTCGGGTCTTGGTGACGGTCTCTGAAGCGCATCAATGCTTCGTGTGTCCACGGATCTTCAAACAAGATCGGGACGTCAACAATGCGCGCGGATATTTCAAAGTCATCGATCGAAACAGAGTGTTCCAAGTCCTTCAATTCCTTAATAAGCACATCCGGATGCAACTGGTCGGGATCAACCCGAATCATATAGGAAGCATTGGAAGGACAAATATCCAGGATACCCGGAAGCTGTTTTTCTCTCAATTTTCGAGTGATGGCCATGGCTTGGAAATTCACTTCAAGGCTCATTTCTTCCGCCAGTTCCACAAAGACAAATTCATCTCCGCCATACTCATAACGTACCATCGTTCGTTTCACCTCACTCAAGAAATGGCATAGCTTCTTTTTGACTTACTCCATAAAAATTCAATAGCAAAAACGATACCAAATAGACAAAATATAATAAATAAATTTTATATACAGTTAATTCAAAGCATTGGCTGGCCTATCCTATTCGAAACGAACCAAACACCCAAGCATAATCTTTCAAAATTGAAAAATATCTTTCAAATTTGAAATTTATCATTTCACACCTTCACAACCAACTTTTAAATGTCGTTATAAAGTCATTACACATCAAAAGCCCGGAATTCGGTTGAATTCCGGGCTTTTGCCTTATTTGGTATTCAATGAAACGGTTACTTTGAATAAGTCACCATCTACTTCAATGTCTAAACTGCCTTCGTGAAGGTCTATAATCGATTTAGCAATAGCAAGCCCAAGTCCTGAGCCTTCTGTATGACGAGATGTATCACCGCGTTTAAATCGTTCAAACAGTTCGTCTATATCTTCACTAAGCTCGTATTTAGTAATATTTTTAAAAGCAATTACCGCTTTGTCATTTGCTTTTTTCACTGAAATATATACTCTCGTATTTTCTAATGAATATTTGAGGATGTTTCCAATTAAGTTGTCAAACACCCGCCACAGTTTTTGTCCATCGACAACAGCATAAACAGGTGTATCAGGGGTAGTGATCCGAAATTGCAATGTTGACTCTTCGATTGTTTCATTGTATTCAGCTAATGCCTGCTGTAAAAGCTGGACAAGATCTACTTTTTCTTTTTCAAGCTCAATGTTCCCGCTTGCCATTTTGGATGCTTCAAATAAGTCATCAATGAGCACTTTTAATCGTTTAGACTTACGGTCAATAATCTCAATGTATGCGTCACGCTCTTCATCTGTTACATCTGATGTCTTCAAAAGCTCTGTGTATGTAATGATAGAAGTTAACGGTGTTCGCAAGTCATGACTTACATTTGTAATTAGTTCCGTTTTTAATCGTTCACTTTTCGCCTGTTCCTTTTGTGATACTTTTATACCATGCTTTAATGCATTAATATTGGCTGCAAGAACGGCTAACGCCGATTTCCCTATCACAGGTATATCCTGCTCGAAATTTCCATGTACTAACTCGTCCGTGTTGGTAACAATACGATTAAAATAACCGCTACGCTTTATAATTATGATGAAAATTGGAACGCAGATCACAATAAATAAAGGGATATAAATCCATATATATATGGGCTCTATAAGAACAATTGCCGCACCAACGCCAAAAGCAAACACAACCGATAACAGAATAAATAGTTGCATACCAATACTTCGGATGAGAAACGCTTCCTTTATGCCTTGGTATGCTCTGTGTAGCAGGGCCTTTTGCCAATCTGCTTTTAGGTTCGCCGGGGCCTTTGCTCTCTCTAACAAAAATTTTCCTTGAATAAGTGTTAGTGCAACAAAAAGGGTTGTAACGATTAAACGAAAGAGTGTATCTCTAATATAGATATATAAATTTTGATGTAAGGATAGGGTATTATCCATTATGAATAGCAAAAGCGTGAGAAGTCCCGTAAATACTAAAGCCATTACTGTTACGTCTATCGGAATACAGTTGTAGTAAGGCTGCCATTTCCCTGTAGGAATGCATTGAATGACCCTTGTTTTTTTGTTTAAATAAAAACTCAGCAGAAAAGCGAGAATACCGCTAATGGTGTAGATAAAAAAGATTTTTTGTTTTTGTTGAAAATCATAATAATCTGCCAGAATAGGGTTTTCTGAAGACGCTGCTTTCGGTAACGCAATCTTCCCCTCAAACGTGCTCGTTTCCTTTTCTATTAACGGAGTGACCACATCATTATCACCAACAAAGCGATATTGTCCGCCAGTTGAAAGGTAAGCATATTTTGACGAAGGATAGCTTTGAATAAATATCATATTTTTATTGTTTATAAACGTATCTATTGAATCGCCACTGCTTATATTTACATTCGTATAAACTTCTCCCGTTGCGGTGTTCTTTAAATAATACGTAAAAAGCGCTTTGTATCTCATAAAATCCGAACGGTAATTTTCTATCTCACGAAAATATTCGTCAATCTTTTGTTCTTTTTCTTTAACGATTTTTGCCCGGACATGTTCGTCGCTTTTAAAATTGTTTGTAATATCCTCTATTTTCTTATCTCTTTCAGCAATATAGGCATCAGCTACTTCTTTGTTGCCTGCTAACAGTGCATCCTGAATTTTATGCTCATATTGACCTTTTATATTTGAGACTTGTGTCGATAAATCTCCATAGCGATAGCGGTGTTCTTCAATTTCCTCAGCTGTAACGGTAATCTTCTTTTTGAGTTCTTCTTTATTTATATTATTTAATTCAAACATCTTTAGATAATCAACAAACTGATTTAGTTCATCTTCAAACTGTTGAGTCTGAAAATAATCTTTTTTTATATAGTCTTTTCCGTTAAATAACCCTGAGATAATACCGCTTAATCCGAAAGTAAATAATAAAATCCAAATCACGAATATCATCTTACTTTTCGATTTTGTATCCAATTCCCCATACCACCTTTAAATATTTTGGTTGTTTTGGATTGATTTCGATTTTTTCACGAATCTTACGGATGTGAACGGCTACAGTATTTTCAGCATTAAAACCTGGTTCCTTCCATACCCGTTCATAAATTTCGTTAATAGAAAACACACGTCCGGCATTTGTCATAAGCAATTCAACGATTTTATATTCAGTCGGCGTTAATTTCACAACTTCACCGTCAACCGTTACTTCTTTTGCCGACTGATCTAATGTAAGACCATTGAGATGAATCACTTTTTCTATTCCTTCGTAAGTGCCCAGAGTCACGTATCTTCTTAGCTGTGACTTCACTCGAGCAATAAGCTCTAAGGGATTAAACGGCTTCGTGACATAGTCATCAGCACCAACCTGAAGACCTAGAATTTTATCCATATCCTCGCTTTTGGCACTAAGAATAATAATCGGAATGTTTTTTTCTTCACGTATTTTAAATGTAGTTGCGATACCGTCAAGGCGCGGCATCATGATGTCTAAAATAATGAGGTGAATAACATGCTCGTTCAATTTTTCAATCGCTTCGATGCCGTCTTTTGCTTTTATAACCGTCATCCCTTCATTTTTTAAATATATTTCGATACCATCCCTGATCTCTTTTTCATCATCGACAACTAATATGGAATAATGATTCATATTTTTTCACGCTCCCTTCAAAAGCATATCATGGTCAGTTCCCGGGACTTTCTATATTGTAAGATGTATTTCTTAACATTAAATTAAGGGAATCCTTAAGACTTTCTTAAGATTTATACTCTTTCTTAAGGATATACCATTGTATAACCCTTTTTCATAAATTCTCATGTAGGTACATGGCATACTTGTGAAGGAAACCACAAGCAACATAAACCAAGTTATCGGCCCGTTTTCTTTTTTGTTTTATATTTACTTTCACAGATTCATGTTGACTAATTAACTTAGGGTGTTCCAAAAGTGTAAGTGAGGAAGTTTTCTATCGCTCGAAACAATATATTTAGATTTTTTGCACAAATGAATATTTATATGTAGGTATCGTTTCATACCAAAGGGGCTGGCTCATGACTTTTGAGACAGCCCCCAGTTTCCGTGTAATTAAAGAAAGTGGCGTCAATTTTCCCCTCTTCTATAACTAACATTAGTTGCCTGCCTGAAATGTCGAAACGTTAAGCACCTATATCGTTTAAAGATTTTAAGAAGAGCAGAAATAATAACATTTAGTTTCTCTATTCTACTCCTTCTTATTTGATAATCCCAGTGGAATGATCAGATACATAGCATAGGCACATACCATCCAGATCGTGAACGCAATGACTTGATCTTCTGAAAGTTTTGGAAAAACAATCGAATGATTCCATACTGAAAAAGTGTCAATAAACAAACCGATCGCAGAACCCCAAATTCCAAGTTTAATACTTGCATACGGTGATTTGTCAAGTTTTTTATAAATAAGTAACACAACATATAAAACAATAGCTGTCGCAGCTTCTAGAAGTAAGAAAGTTCCCAAAAAGTTATCTTTACTAGGATCCACTAGGACTAAGTCTCCAAAAAGTACAAAGAACATCGTTGCACCTAACCAAACAAGAAAAGAAAAAAGAAATGTAAGACCTAATTTGTGTGTAAACATGTTCATCCTCTTTGCCCTTCCTTTATTTAAAAGACACTATCGTATAAAGTTATTTTCACCCAAGTAATTTAACAAGATAAGAGCAACTAAATCAATGCTTTTGCGTCTTTTCTGTTAGTTTCAGCAGAATAACTTCCAATTCCTTGTAGACCTCTTCAGATGAAAAGTTAGATGAAATTAAAGATTGTAATGCAAGACCATCAACTAATGCGTTCAATAAAATCCCCCAAGTTTTTAAAGATACTCCTTCAATAGGAGAACAACTCCATATATTAGAGAGTTGATCTGTTAAAAACGCATTTTCATCGTCCAAAAGTTGACTCAATTGATTTTTTATCATTTCATTCTGGAATCCAAATACAATTAACGTTAAAAATAACTGATGGTAACAGGAATCTTCCTTTGTTCGTGATTGGGCAGAAATGAGTCCTTCTTTAATCTTTTCAATTGCTGGCTTCGGATCGGTTTTTAAATTGGCCCATGAAGTGTAGCAAACATCTCGAACGACTTCAAAAATAAGCTGTTCTTTTGTACGAAAGTGATAATATACGGTTCCCTGTGTCACATTTGCTTTTTCTGCTACCGCTTTTAACGTCAGCTGTTCTATTCCATGCTCCACAATACATCTCTTAGCCGAATCAATTAATGTTCCTTTCGAAGTGACATTTGGTCTGGCCATTTCCTTCTCTCCTCTTAGTTAGTTAAATAACTAATTTATATAAATGACTGTAATATGAATAGTTTGGAATGTCAATATTAAAACACGCTCAACTCCCACTCTTTCGATATATGCTCAAGGAGCTTAACGCCTGCGACGCTGTTGCCGGCCTTATCGATCGCCGGACCGTAGATGCCGATGCCACAGCCGTTGTGAAACGGCGTAGCTTTGTGGATCCGCGATGGAACCGCCGTCATAATTCCACCAGAAACTCCGCTTTTGGAAGGGGCTCCTACAAAAGCAGCGAATTTTCCGGAAGCGTTGTACATGCCACACGTTAGCATAATCGCTTTTGTCAGACGGGCAAGTTCCGGATGAATCATCTGTTTCTCTTTCAACGGATGGTAGCCATCACAGGCAAGAATCAACCCGATGCGCGCCAAATCTTCGGTGGTCACTTCAATGGCGCATTGCCGTAAATATACGTACAGCGCCTCTTCCACTTCACATTCGAGGAATCCTTCAGCTTTTAGAAAGTGGGCAAGCGCAAAATTATAATGGGCGGTGTTCCACTCGGACATAAATACTGTTTCATCCACCTTGGGATGACGCCCTAACAACTTCGCAAGCAATTCTAACAAAGAATCAAACTTTTCTTCTTTTGTCGTTCCCGGAAGCAAAGATGCGATCGTAATAGCGCCCGCATTAATCATCGGATTAAACGGTTTGCTGGGCTTTTTTAATTCCAAGCGCATAATCGAATTGTACGGGTCTCCTGTCGGCTCTACATCAACCCGTTCCAGAGCGTAGGAAACTCCTTTATCGAGACAAACGGCCATAAAACTGATAACTTTCGAGATGCTTTGCATGGTAAACGTAACATCCGCTTCACCTGCCTTGATTACTTCTCCGTTATGACCAATAATGCAAATGCCGAGCTGGCTCTGGTTGACATGCTGAAGCGCGGGAATATACGACGCGCATGCGCCTTCAAGGGTATACTTACGGTACTGTCGAACCCAACAACAAAGCTGTTCGACGCACTTGTCTTCCGTTTGGTAGCGATTATCATCCATAAATTTTTCCCTCTTCCCGTTCTCAAAAATCTGCTATGCCAATACATAAACATATTCTTTCCAAAATTGATGCAACTAACCCACATTTCTACTACACATATCGATCGTATCTTCACAAATCCAGGCGCTTTTTTATTGTTTTTTGTCGTTTATTGCACATAGAGAGTAGAATTTGACGAGCGATTCTTGTTTCATCTCCCTTGTTATCACGATAAAATAATCAGTGAAAACCTCGTAGGATACCTCTTTTAAATCCCCGGTTATCCTTCCTTGCTCGGTGCGCCTCTTAGCACCCTCTTTTTTTTCAAAAATAAAAAGCGGAACGTATTTTCCGCTTTCTCTCGTTGCGCCTTGTATACAGGAACGCTGTCTTATTCAATGGTCACCGTTTGCGTGGACGGCATAGCAAGACCGCGGGCGTTCACAAGCACAGATACCTTATATTTTCCTTTTTCTTTAAAAACTTTCTCAATGCCGTACCGCCCTTCTCCAAGATGTTTACCCTGTATCCGCTCGCCAGTCTTCTGCCCGACCTTTCCTATTTCAAATTCGACGCTGGAAGCATCGTCCACTTTTTCTTTGCCCTGGGTGACTTCAACATAAATCGTAACCGTTTCGCCCGCTTTGCTAGATTCTGGTTTGATCACGAACTTCCCTTCTAACGGCATTTCGTGCGTGTCGGTTTCCCCAGTGCAGGCAGCAAGCGCAAGTATAAAACAAAGCAATAACCCGGCTATAAACTTCCATCTTCTCAAGCGGTCTCTCTCCCTTTCCGACAATTGATAAAAAAGTCTGGAGTGTTTCGGTTTCGTCTTTATTTTAGCACAACCAGGCTGTTCATCGGCCTTTCTTCGCGCTTATTCCGCGCCGAAGAAAATTGATTAGTCTATCGGAAACTTATGTTTATGTGGGAGCCGGTTAGCGCATCCGTTCCTGCATTCTGATTGATAGGATGAACATTTAAAGACTAAGACATTTATAGCGTCCAATTTATCAATAGACCCGCCTGCACAAGTCCTCCTCCGAACCCGTAGAGCATAACCTTATCTCCCGTATGTAGTTTCCCTTCTTTTTCCCCTTTGTCCAATGCCAGCGGAATGCTAGCGGATGATGTATTCCCATAATATTCTAGACTCCACAACGTCTTTGCCAGCGGAAAACCGCTGCGCTGGCAAATCGACTCAATCATGCGTAAGTTCGCGCTGTGTGGGACAAACCAGTCCACGTCCTCCAATTGGTATCCACTTTTTTCTATCAAACACCGCATTCCCAAAGGCACACTGGTAACGGCCCATTTATACACCTCTCGCCCGTTTTGGACAATGCAGCCGTTGCTTTTTAATTCTTGCCCTTCCATTTTCTGAGACAGTCCGGTTCGGTACAGGTACAGGCCACCTTCTCCGTTAGAAGTCATATGCGAAGCCAAAAAAACTGGATTCGTTTCGTCATATTCTACCAATACAGCGCCTGCTCCATCCCCGAACAGAATGCAAGTAGTACGGTCGCTGTAATCCACTGTTTTGGACATTGTTTCCGCACCAATAACCAGCACTTTTTTGTTTACGCCTGACGTTATCAGAGCGTTCGCCATCTGCAACGCATACACAAAGCCCGCACACGCCGCATTTAAATCAATTGCCCCTGCATTCTCTATTCCTAACCGAGCCTGCACTTGGCTGGCAACACTCGGAAAACCATAATCTGGCGTCGTCGTGGCAACTAAGATACAATCTACATCTCGTACGGACTTTTCATATCTTTGTATTAAATCTTTTACGGCCGCCACGCATAAATCTGTAGTAAACTCCTGCGGCCCAGCAATGCGCCGTTCCCGGATGCCGGTTCGGCTGAAAATCCATTCATGACTCGTATCAACCATTTTTTCAAAATCAAAATTCGTAAGTACGCGCTCCGGAACATAAGTTCCAATAGCTGTAAGCTTGGCCTTAGATAAGAAACTCTGCATATCCATTCCCTCCTAAGATTTATAATACAACATTATAACACTAGCTATTAATATCAGGTGCTAATTTTTAAAGAAAAAGCCCCATGAAAAATATCGTAAAGAAAACTCCTTAAAACTATAGAATAACCAATAAAACGCTCCTTGAGACGATCATCTCAAAGAGCGTTTTATTTTTACCAGCTGCCGTTCACCGATGATATCACTGATTCCTCCGGCGCACCGACTGCTTTGCCGGATGCATTCCGCATCAACCGGTCGTAGTGCTTTTCCATGCTTTCAGCCTGTGCAAAAGCCGCTTTGATTGTCGTCAAATCCCCCGATTCGATGCCTTTCCGCATTAAAATTGCAAATCTCTCATACTGACGTATCATTTCCAAATAAGAATCATACAGCCTATTCAACTGCGGGTGCGGTTTCGGAATAGACATAGCTTTCTTTACTGCAGCCTCGTAAGCGTTAAGCTTCTCACCAAGTCCTTTGCTCCAATCTTCTAGCTTAAATTCACTTTGCATACTCCCCTGTAAGTCGGCACTAGTTATAATCAAATCATTCATGTATTCCGCAGCCTGCAACCCAAAATCCGCAGCATTTTGCGCAGACACCGTCAGCAGGGGCTCTGACATATCGAACGTGCCTTGAATTGCAGCATCTTCTCCTTGCGTCATTTGGGCATCAGGCACGTTGCTTGATACTTCTGCAGACATATTCCTAAAATCATGTTCGGAAAAATAAGTGCATGCCGACATAGATAGAGCAAAAACAAGCGCAACAACGAGACTGGTCAAAAAGTTTCGGATCAAGTTATCCCACCTCGTTTTCATATATATTTTTTTCAAGTTCAAACCATACCTTGTCTTCTGTACTTTCTTCGCTATCAAGAGGGCTCCATCATGTTGTCGATGATCTAACCGCTACAAAAAAGCGAAAGTACGCGCAGAAATAAAGAGTGGGATTTCTTTATCTTAAATCTTTTGTAATCCATATTTTTAGTTTACATAATAAAAATATGGTAAATTAAAAACCAATCCCCGAATCAGACTGCTTTCCGCCTAATTCGGGGATTCATTCTTACGAAAAATCAATTTCCATTTTTCACATCTTACCGCTATAAGTGTTTTTTCAACACGCGCTTCAATGTGCTCACAATAAATGCTACATCTTCGTCTGTAACGGATAGTGGTGGGGAGAGGACAATTACGTTATTAAAGCCCGCTACAGTATCGCCGTTTCTGCCAACGATCAGACCATTCGCTTTACAATCCGCGATAATCTGGCCTACTTTCGCCGGTGCGGCAGGCTCTTTCGTTTTCTTATCTTCTACCAGTTCAATGCCAAGCAGAAATCCAAAGCCGCGAATATCCCCGACCAAGGGATGATTCTCCATTTCCTTCATTTCTTCCTGCAAACGTTCACCGAGCACACGTGCACGTTCGATTAAATTTTCCTGCTCCATAATCTCCAGGTTTTTCAAAGCGAGCGCGCAAGCCGCCGGATTGCCGCCAAACGTATTAACATGACGCAGATAACCGTATTCGTCCGATGCTTTGAACACCTCATAAATATCCCTGCGAACCGCCGTCGCAGAAAGCGGAAGGTAACCGCTTGTCAAGCCTTTGGCCATTGTCACAATGTCCGGGTGTACACCAAAATGCATATGACCGAATTTCTTGCCTGTACGCCCGAATCCACAAATCACCTCATCAATAATTAGCAGCACACCGTATTTATTGCAAATCTCCTGCACTTTTTCCATGTAAACCGGATGCGGAACGATAATACCGCCACCTGTAATCGCGGGCTCCATAATCACGACGGCCACTGTTTCCTTGCCTTCCCAAATTATCGTTTCTTCAATCGCTTGGGCGCATTGGATATTAAATTCTTCTATACTTTGCCCAGCAGGGCGACGGTAACTATCCGGGGGACGAACGTGAATGAAACCGGGTGCCAGGGGTTCATACTTATATTTCCGCACTGCCTGGCCCGTCGCCGCCAGAGCACCCATGGAGTTTCCGTGGTAAGCACGGTAGCGGGAAATAAACTTGTAGCGGCTCGGCTCGCCGTTTTGCTCATGATATTGTCTCGCAATTTTAAAGGCTATCTCGTTCGCTTCAGAACCGCTGTTAGAGAAAAAAATAACATATTCTCCTTCGAGCCATTCATTTAGTTTTTCAGCCAGTTGAATGGCGGGAAGATGGCTTTGTGTGAGCGGAAAATACGGCATCGCTTTTAATTGCTCATACGCTGCTTCCGCCAGCTCTTCCCTTCCATATCCGACATTCACGCACCATAATCCGGCCATTCCATCCAGATAACGGTTTCCATTGATATCCGTGATCCATGCCCCCTTCGCTTCTACAGCTACCGTAGGAGGAACCTTTTCATTATAAGGCGTGATATGGTGCCACAAATATTTTCGGTCGCTGGCAATTACATCCTCAACTTTGTTTTGCAACATAGACATATTTTCACCTCCTCAGTTAAAACGAATAGCGCGCGGTGACCATCTTTTTACGAGTATAGAATTCAACCCCATCGCGGCCGTTGGCATGAAGATCTCCATAGAACGAATTCTTATAACCTGAGAATGGGAAGAAAGCCATCGGCGCGGGCACTCCGAGATTGATGCCAATCATGCCCGGATCGATTTCATCACGGAGCTGACGTACCGCTTTCGCGCTGTTCGTATAAAGACATACACCATTGGCAAATTTAGACTTATTGGTAAGCTCAATCGCCTCATCCAAATCTTTTACGCGGACAACGGAAAGAACAGGGGCAAAAATCTCGTCTTTCCAGATGGACATCTCCGTTGTTACGTTATCAAAAATTGTAGGACCTATAAAATAGCCTTGACCATTTACCGCTGCATCTTTTCTTCCGTCACGGACAAGCAATGCGCCTTCCTTTTCGCCCGCTTCGATATAACCGATCGTGCGCGCTTTATGCGAATCGCGAATAACAGGTCCTAAGAAAACGCCTTTTTCAAGCCCGTTTCCAATCTTGATTTTATCCGCTTCCTCTTTCAGGCGGCTTACGAGTTCATCCGCGATCTCTCCGACAGCCACTACGACAGAGCAAGCCATGCACCGTTCACCGGCGGAACCGAAAGCGGCGCTGATGATATTTTTGGCGGCATAATCCAAATCAGCATCCGGCATAACGATCGAATGGTTCTTTGCGCCGGCAAGAGCCTGCACACGTTTTAAATTCGCGGCTGCTGTTTTATATACATATTCCGCTACAGGCTGTGAGCCGACAAACGATACTGCTTGAATGTCCGGGTGTTCCAAAATACCGTTTACCACATCATGCGCTCCATGCACAATATTTAACACTCCATCCGGAAGCCCGGCTTCCATAAGCAGTTCGGCAAGACGGTTCGCCAAAAGCGGCGTACGCTCCGACGGCTTTAGCACAAACGTATTTCCGCAAGCAATCGCCAGCGGGAACATCCAGCACGGAACCATCATCGGGAAATTAAACGGTGTAATACCGCCTACAACCCCGAGTGGATAACGGTACATACCGGACTCGATCCCAGCGGCAATATCAGGAAGCTGGGTGCCCATCATCAGCGTAGGAGCTCCCGCCGCAAACTCCACGCATTCAATGCCACGCTGCACTTCGCCATACGCTTCCTCGTAGCTTTTGCCATTCTCAATCGTAATGAGACGAGCCAATTCCTGCCAATGTTCAACAAGGAGCTGCTGATACTTGAAGAGAATCCGGGCGCGGCGCGGCACCGGTGTTTTCTTCCATGTTTTAAACGCTTCCTTCGCCGCTTGTACCGCTCTGTCTAAATCTTCCCGTGAGGATATCGGAACATAAGCAATAATTTCGCCTGTTGCTGGGTTAGGTACTTCCTCGTAACGAGAAGTAGCAGCTTCCACCCATTTACCACCTACAAAATTTTTCAATGTCATTACTTTATCTTTTGCAATTGTCATAAAACACACCCCCATTATTCTTACATCTGTTTACATGCTGTAGCGTTTCTTTCACTATAGCAAAGCTTATGAAACGCTTACACTAGACAAAATGTCAAAAATAATACCATTTATTTTAAACTTATAATAACATTAAAAATAAAAAATGAATGGAATGGGGATGAATCGCAGTGCATTCTGAATTTATACTCACAGTAAACGATGTATTAAAGCGCCCCCTATTTCAAGAAGCACGCATCATTGCCGGAAAACACGGGTTGCATCGCCGTATCCGCTGGGTTCATATTCTTGAAACCTCTCATTTTGACACCCTAATTCACGGAGAAGAAATGATTCTGGCAACCGGCATTGGTTTTCAATCGGATGGACAACGTTTCGCATCCTATCTGCAAAAATTAATAGACGCGAACGTCTCCTGCTTATGTTTAGAAATCGGGCAATACGTAGAGTCCGTTCCTGACGAGATGATTAAGCTTGCCAACAAGCATAACTTTCCGCTGATTATCTTTCTGAAAACGGTCCGCTTTGTGGATATCACGCAGGATTTGCACCCGTTAATCATTAATCGCCATTATCAAATGCTACAAAAGCTTGAAAGTGTTTCAAGGGAATTTCACCGTCTATCCCTTACTTCTCAAGGTGCTTTGAATGTTTTAAAATTGCTGCACGACAGTACGAAAACGCAAATCGTTTACCTCCCAACCCAAGGAAAGCCGGTTTTTATACCCACCTTGGAGCCGATTGCCCAAAATGATTGGCTGACTTTTCTTTATGGACATTTGCAAAAATTATGCCAGCATCCTTTCAATCTATCTTCTTATCGTTTAAAAAAGGAAGACAAAACCATGCTTCTACAGCCTGTAGGTGCCATGGGACAAGTCTGGGCATTAATCGCGATGGCGAGCAAACAAGAGCCGAGCGAATATCATGATTTGTTATTGGATTCGGCCTCTCTTTCTATCGCCCAGGATTTATTACGAAAGCGTTATATGGAAGAGCGAAAACTCCATGCCGAAAATTTGTGGGTGAATGATTTATTGCACAATCGACTCAACGAGGAAGAGCATATCAAAACACTTATTGGCCCGGATTACAACAAACTCAACAAAATGAACTACTGGGTTTGCTTATTTGAAATTGAGCACATTCCCAATGAGAAGGAAAGCATTTCAGAGGAATCGCTTGAATCGATAGGGTTCCATCTTTCTTTGCTATTGCGTTCCGCTTTTGAACAGCATGCCTTTCGTCCATTCATCACTCTTAAAAATAACCAGCTTGTAGTCATGGCCCTTGATTTGACATCATTCGGGCAATCAAAGAAAAAACTCCAAACCAAAGAAAGACTACAACAAGTATTAGACTATATCAAAGAGGCAAACGCAAACCAAAAAATCGGCCATTTTCATCTGCGCATCGGAGTCGGACAATCTTATCGCCAGTTTAAAAATGCGCATCTCAGTTACCAGGAAGCAACGCAGGCGCTTTTGCTGTACCCTTATTATCAAAAGCCGCTAATTTTTTATGATGAACTGGGCGTGTTTCAGTTGCTTATTCATCTTCAGGAAGGTAATATTCTTGAATCATTTGTGCATCGTTACCTCGGCCCATTAATTGAAGAAGATCGGCTTAAAGGAAGCGATCTCCTTTACACGTTGAAGGTATATCTAGAAAACAACGGCTCAAAAAAGCTTGCGGCCGAAAAACTTTATATCGTTAGACAGTCTCTCTATTATCGACTAGAAAAAATCAAAGAACTGCTTGGACAAGATTTTATGTCTCCAGAAAACCAGTTGGCGCTCCAATTGGCGCTGCGCGCATATAAGTTGCTATACCCGGATAAATCAGGCGATATCACAACATAGTCGCCACATGAAGAAAAGGAACTGAATGCTTAAAACGTCAGTTCCTTCATCCCTTTTGTTCTCCTACGTATACGCATAATGGCCCAGCAATGCTTCCGCGATTCCAATAAAGTATTCGGACTCGCGACGAATATGATTCAAAACCGTGACTGCAGTCGGGTTATTTTTTAATGCACTACTTTCCGTTCCCAGTTGATTTAATAACTGAACAAACTGATGGCTCTGTCCGAGCGCACAGCATACGAGCTGCATGATTTCATTGTATACCATCGAATCTACACGATGACCTAATCTAACGACTCGTTCAATATATCTGACAAAAGCGGCTTGCGTTTGTGAAAAAGCCTGTTCCCAACCCTGGAGCGCCTGAACAAAAACAGGCTCCAGATTCGGTACCAAAGCGCGAATCACCTGTGTATGTTCTGCTTCCTGTAGTTTCCAAAATTCGCCTTCATCCAGAATCCGGAGCGGCATTTTTTCTCCATAATAAAATTGCATCGTGTCAACTCCTCCTGTATGAAAATGTGGCCCTGATTAACATATGTAGGCAAAACAGAAATGGTGAATATCTTCTCCAGAACGCACCCCGAATAGCCATCATCCTACACAAAAATCTTGAAAAATATGGATATCTGCATTCCTCCTCATTATTTTCTGTTCCATATAAAAAAATAAAGGTAGCCATAAATTTCGCAGGACAAATGAAGGAGGTACACAATGGCTGATACATGTTATTATTGCGGTCATGATATGCAAAATGCCCATTGCGTTACTTTTTATGATTCCAATACTGAACGCAATGAACTTCTGTGTGACGAATGTTATGCCGAATGGCTGGAATCCACAAAAGGTTGACGCTTCTCACAATCTAATGTTAGAAATTTCACAGTGCTGGATGATCAATTTTTTGCACGGAAGCATCAAGCAAAACATACAAACGGACTGCCTGATCGGACAGTCCGTTATCCTATCGTTTGAAAAAAAATGAAGCTTATATATACCAAATAGTAACAAATATGAATTCCGTTGTTTTTACTCTATAAAAAATAAATGTCATAACCAGGAGGTCTACAAATGCCAAAAGGTGGGGCTTTAACATAATCATCGACACCCCATGCTTAACCTTGAGAAATATGGAGCGACCAGGTGAAAATCCCCCATACGCTAATGCCAACTAACATGAACAAAAGAAATAAGTCTCTATATGTATGTACCGTTTCATACCAAAGAGGCTGGCTCATAACTTTTGAGACAGCTCTACTTGCTTTTATTCTAACGACTTTAACAAATCATCAATGTACGATAACACTTCCTCAGAGGCTTTAGAAAGTAAGCGCAAATGGTTTTCGGCTTGAAGAATATTTCCATTCTTATACGATTCCGCAGCTAATCGTGCCTGTTCATGTACCTGTTGATGTGGAACATCTAATAAATTAAAACTTTTATAACTCTCCAATCTTTCACGGGTCGTAGCATCAAAATACCATTTACCCAGTCTACAAACCTTATGAGAAGACACATCTTCCGGACGTACTATCTCATATCCAAGAATCATATTGTAAATACGCCATTTCCATAAAATATGGTCTGTCTTTGCTAGCTGTAATAATGCCCTGGTAGACAACTTAATATTATTATGGAACACTTCTGTTCGTAATAACTCTGTCATTTTACTAAGTTCATATACAGTTTTCCCTGTATCCTTTCCTAACTCTTCAATCTCTTCTGCAAGCTTGCTAATGGATACCATGCGTTGCGAAATTTCATCTACAGAAGCTGCTTGTTGTTGGGAAATCGCTGCCGTATGGCTGGTTGCCTCATTAATTTGCTGAATATCTTCCGTAATTTCCGTTAAAATAGGAAGAGCCAATTCAGCCTCATCAACTCCTTTTTTAATCGATTCAGCAGTTATCGCGACAGTATTCGATACATCTGAAGAAAACACTTTTAAATTTTCTACACTCACATGAACCTGATGTAAGGAATCAACCGTACTTTCTGCAAGTTTTCGTACCTCATCGGCCACTACCGCAAATCCACGTCCATACTCCCCTGCTCGGGCTGCTTCAATCGAAGCATTTAATGCAAGTAAATTGGTCTGATCGGCAATCCCTCGAATAATTTCAACAACATTGACGATAGAAGAAACATGATTTTGTAGGGAAGAAAATTTATCGACAATGCTTTCAAATGTTTCTCCTGTATGCACAATATCGTTAAGTGCCTTTTCAATTACCTGTTTTCCTTCTGTCGCTTTCGATACGGCCGTTTTGGTTTTTTCTGCTACAGATGCAGCATTATTTGCAACTTCTATAATTGAAGCCTTCATTTCTTCCGTTGCCGCAGTGACAGTTTGTATATCCGAATTTTGCAAATCAAGCTGCCTCACTAGCTCTTTAATTTGCATAACTTCGGAATTTTTATCCATCAATCGTGCAATTCCTTCGGCTACCTGTTCAATAATCTTTTCTGTATACACCTCAATTAATATTTGATGTTCGATATTAATAGCACGCTGCAAAGCTTCTGCTAATTGCAAATATGTTGATGGCAAAATTGTTTTTTTAGAGAATAAAGACATTTGCAAAAAGAAATGTAGTTGATTGAAAGCCACAATTAGCTTTCCTATATTATAACGTCTTATCCGCAGTTCATTAAAAAAAGGAATAATTTTATCTACGTACTCTTTATCCCTTTTTTCGTTAAAGAAAATATAGAGGTATCGTTTGATTTCCTCGCTATGAATCTCCTGTTCCCCTTCTTCCTTCAACTCGATAAGATATTTATGAAAAAGATCAGCGGCTTCTGAGATTGATTCCTGTACTATTTCCCTCACTTGAAACAGAGTATTTTCATCTTCTTCTGTAAAATGATTGTAGGCAAGTGTATCTTTAAATCTTCCCTTAAACTCGATGTTAGTTCCTCTTTCTATAAGTTTCAGCGCAGAAATTTGAGGGCGGATATGTTTAAACATAAAATTCCTCCTTTATACTGTTAACCTACACGAAACATTTTAGCAAGGATTACCAATTAGTTCAACCGTATCATTTTTTGTCTTTGTTTATAGTCATATTATACTAAAATAAATAGTTTATTATTCCTATTTATAAAATCATAAACATACTACACAGCCTAAATTGACTAAAATGATATGCATCACAAAACAAATAATAAAGATAAAAATCAGAGGAACGAATGAAATGTGTCCACTAAATAAAAAAAAGACCTGAATTGCATCAGATCTTCTTCACTGAATTGAAAGCGAAATAATAGCTGAGCGGCTATGGCGGCAACTAGAAGTTCATTTTATAAATTGAGCGTGGTCTTCCTTTTTGATAAGGCTGTTCTTCACCAGATATTTCTGCATAATTCTTCTCTACAAGTATTTTTAACATTCTCTCCGCACTGCGCCTGCTTAACTGCAAGTAATCAGCCAGATCATTCGCGGAAAAACCATGATTGTGACGCAGATTGGTAAAATTCACTATTTTTGATATACTTGAAACACTAATACCGGTTTTTTTAGCTATTGCAAGAATACGCTCATCCTGACTCTGCAGCTCAAACATTTTTGTTATCTTTTTATTTAATGGCCCAATTACTTTCTTTTCTTCCGTTACAATAAAAACACTGTGTTCGTTCAGTTTTTTTGCATGATACAAGCCAATTTGCGCATGTTCCTCTGCTTCTGTCACCGTAATACCGAAACCAAAACCAAAGTTGATGTTCACATCTTTCATTTCTTTTACATGATTCAATAAAGGAAATACACGGTATCGATCCGTTAGCTGTTCAACACCGCCCCTTGTTCCATAAATCATAAACGTGCGTTCATCGACCGTTTTAACAGACGCATTCATCTTTCGAGCGAACTCTGTAAGAAATCCAAATATAGTAGCTTTTAATTCTTTTACATCATAATGATCCTGATCATGTTGATCAGCTATTTGAACGATTCCAACCGCAATTTGTGAAGATTTACTTAGTAAAAGCTCTCCTATTGTTACAGCTTGTTCAAGTGTAGCGATCATATTTTTTCGTGGGATCATCATACGAAGGCTTGGAATATTTAGTTTCTGCAGTTCATTGTAAACAGACTGCACGCTTGTCAAAACAAATGAAGTTTCACCTTTCTTCCAAAAATCGTAATGAAATTGAACGATCTCATCTGTATACCTATGTTGATTCATTTTGTCTTCAAACTCTTTAATAAAAATTGACGTAGTGTCTAGTCCCAATTCATGAAATATATTATAGACCACTTCTTTTTTTGGAATATCAATAGAAAGCTTTGACGGATAAATACCGAAAGCATGCTGTATATGATATAAAGACAAAGAAAAGGCCAGTTCGTCAAAGGGAATGTAAACAGCATGCAAATTGTACTCCTCAATTTTACCTTTTGCCATATAATAAGGAATGGGACCTGTGAAAAAAAGAACCGTACAGCCCTTTGCTTTTTCAACAAGTTTCAAACTTTCCTCAGGTTTTTCATAAATGAAAGGTTTAATACCGATACGTTCATTCTGATTTAAACGGATGATTTCATGAACCATTTTTTCAGAACCGATCACTGCAATATGAACAACCATTTTATCCTCCAACGGTAACAAAAATCATAAGAAATTGTTTAACATAAAATTCGCTTTTTCGATTCTGTACAAAAAACTTTATATTTAATATTAAACCGCTGAAAAATTACAAAATCAAATAAAAGTTTCCCTTTCCCTTTGGTTCTTATGCACGCAAGTAATCAAAAACAAGTTTTCCCACTTGAGCGATCACCCGTTGGCCAGAAGCATTATCAGACAGTTCTGTTGTTAAAACAGCTACATAAGCATACTTTCCATTAAAACAGAAAATGCCAGCATCATGTTCGGTTCCTGGAAGTTCTCCCGTTTTATGAGCAAGAGTAGCATGAAGGGAAAAACCGCCTGTAATCAAGGCAGGCAATTTTGTATGAAACTGTTGGTTTAAAAGAGTATCATAAACAGCTTTTTTGTTTTCTTCATTTAATATACTTCCTTCTACTATCTCCTTCAAAAAGCGAACGATATCACTGGCCGATGTCATATTATCCTTACCTCGTTTGACCGCCTCATGATCCATCATCATCCGTACCAAAACGGTTTGTCCACAGTTTAAATCAGCCGCTAACTGATTCACAGTATCCATGCCAACATTGCGAATGACCATGTTGGTTGCCGTATTATCAGAAATCATGATCATAAGCGAAATCAGATCTTTTAATGTTAAGCGGAGTTCAGGTGAAAGATGAGAAAGAACGCCCATCCCTCCTACCCTATCTTCGGGTAGGAAGGAATATTCACTGAACAAGTTCAATTTACCTTCTTGTGCTTGACGATATGCTGCAATCATGATTGGAATTTTAATCAAACTTGCAGACGGAAGCGGATCATTTGCATTAATCAAAATGTGGCCCTCATCTGTTTCAATGGCAACACTTACTTTTCCATCGACTTGTGACACTATTCTCTCTACATCTCTTCTAAGTTTCTGCCAGTCCATATTAAGCCACCTCTTTATCCGTCATAGTTTACAAAAATAACACACGTATAACAATAAATAAAACGACAATAATGGTTACAAACACCCCGAAGATAATTACATTCTTAAGATCTTTTGAGCGAGCAAGTCCCATTGCTCCTAAAGCATCTCCGGTCGGATACAAGAAGAACGGCATTTGTGAACCGACAAGTAGTGCCAACACCCAGACAGACATCGGAATATGCAAGTCCATGACAGTTGGAATGAACATCTTATGCATAAGAATGGAGTGTGCAACCGCTGCACCAGGAATACCCGCAATGTTTACGATCGTGCTTAATATCACCATTGTAGCTTGTCCGCCATTCTCTACATAAGGAAGAAGCAAGTTTTTAAGCGCTTCAAAACCTCCCATTTTTTCAGTAAAATAAATGAATGGCGTAAATAAAACAAATTGAATGAAGATCCACAGCAATGGTTTTGCACCTTCTACAAATGTATCAGCAATTTGATTCGGTGACATTCTGCCGGCAAGACCAGTTATAATGGCTGTTAATAAAATGACGACAATCGTATACGTTGATCCGCCTTTAATCATGATACCGTATACAATAGATGCGATGAGCGTTACTAAAAAGGCAACTGTTGCCTGAGTTGTAATTTTTTTTTGTTTCAGCTCCACTTCCAGTTCTTTCTGATTGAAACCGCTTAAATCTTCTTCCGGATAAGAATGCTCAATAAGAGACTTCTTCAGAATCATTTTTGAATAAACGAATGTGCATAACCATATAATGATGGCAACCGGAAGACCAGCATGCAAAAGCACTTGAGGATACGTTAATCCTGTCAATTCCATTAATGTAACTACTGGCGGAGTAAATGGTCCGATTAAAATCCCCGCCGCCGCTGCGCCGTGAAAAATAATTGCTACAACGCTCGATGATAATCCAGCCGCTGCCACTACCGGGATAAGTACGGGTGCAACAATGGCATTCGCACCTGCCAACGTTCCTAATAATGCAGCTAATAAAGATGATGCTATCATTGTGCTAATCATTGCTTTATTGGGCGTATTAATGCCGACTTTATTCATAATAAAATACACAATATTACGGGCAACTCCTGTTTTTTCCGCAATTTTTCCAAGTCCGCCGCCCGCCAAAATAACCAGACCAATATAAGCGATAAAATCTGTCAGCCCGTTTTTCCCAATGACCTTTGCAACATCCATTAAACTTGCACCGCTCATAACCGCTCCAAAAATAATGGCACCGGAAATGGCAGCGATCGGATTCCATTTTCTGAATATTAGGATAATAAAAACGATAAGGGGGACAAGCCCCCAGAGCGAAGGGGAATGAATCATAAAAATCCTCCTTTTTTGTTTTAATCAAGTTGCTCATCTACGTTCAAAATAGCTTGAAGCATCACATTACTGGCAATTTCAATATCGTCCGGGGTACTATATTCTTGTGGACAATGGCTCTTTCCGTTGATACTTTTTACAAAAATCATCGCCGTTTTTGAAATATCAGCCATATGGCTTGCATCATGTCCGGCCATACTTGCCAATCTTACAATTGGCACATGACGTTCCTGTGCTGCCTTTTCAATACAAGCAACAATATCCATATCTAAATGAACAGGTTTTTGGTTAAGAATATTTTGCTCTTTAACGTCCACTTGACGTGCCTTTCTAATCTTTTTCCATTCCGCTTTAATATTGGCTACAAGCCGTTGAATATCTTCTTCCGTTTCTCCACGTACTTCGAGAATAAACTCTACTTTTCCCGGTATTATATTTGCTGCATTTGGAAAAACGTTAAACTTTCCAACCGTACAAACGGTATCTTTCGCGTCCTCTCTTCCAAGCTTTTCTGCTATGAGCACCATTTCTGCCGCTGCTGTAAGCGCATCAAAGCGATGTTCCATCATCGTCGTTCCGGCATGATTTGCCTGGCCGATAACAGTCACTTGATCGCGGTAAATACCGACAATTTTATCAACGGAAGCAACTGAAATATTTTGTTGCTCCAAACGTTTACCTTGTTCGATATGAAGCTCAATAAAAGCTTTTTTGTCTTTCTTGGCTTGAGCCATTTCGGAAAAATACTCTAGGCCGCCGCCTGCTTTTTGAAAACAGTCGGCCAAACGTGTGCCTTTCGAATCTGTCACATCCATCAGGTGTTCAGGAAGTAATTTTCCAGTAAAACTGCGGCTGCCCATAGTGGACACATTAAAATCGTTTGGTTCCTCAGCGGTAAACGATACAATTTCAAGATCATGATTCAGCATGATATTATGGTCTTTTAATGTTCGAATGATTTCTTTTGCGACTAAGACACCTAAAGCACCATCATATTTTCCCCCGTTAGGTACGGTGTCAAGATGAGAACCAATGACAATCGTTCCCTTTTTTCGACCATTTCCCTTCATCAACCCCCATATGTTAGAGGCACCGTCCACTTTTACTTCAAGTCCGAGTTGTTTGAGTTCGTTAATAAATAAGTCCCTTACTTCAAAATCCGCTTCCGAAAAACTTGGTCTTGTTATGCCGTTGTTTGGATCTTTTCCATAACGTGCATACTTTTCTAAATCATTTTGCAGTCGTTCAATCGAGATGTTCATTTAGACTCTCTCCCAAGTAATGAGATGTTGACATCAATGCCTAATCCTGGCTTGTCCGAGACTTTCATCGCTCCGTTTTCCACTAGATCCATCATAGGCGTTTCAGTAATGTCATATTCATGCAAATAAGCTCCACATATAAAGTCGCTCGGATTTTTGACAACTGGGGTACTTGTAACAAATTGGGCACTTGCGGCAATGCCGATACCGAGCTCCAAGTTGCTTCCAACCGTACAGGACATTCCTGCCGCTTCCGCCAATGCAGCAATCTTTCGAGATTGATAAATTCCGCCTACTTTACAAACTTTCAAATTGATAATATCAGCGATGCCAAGTTTGATGGCATTCATCGCGTCTTCAGGGCTAAAGACCGTTTCATCGATCATGATTGGTGTTTTTACTTTTTCACGGATTTCTTTTATACCGAAAATGTTCCATTTTCGAACTGGCTGTTCAACCGACTCAATTTCGCCCGTCTCCTCAAGTTCCTTAATCACTTTAATTGCAGTCGGTACATCATATCCCTGGTTCGCATCCAGGCGAATCTTTGCCTCTTTTCCTGAATCGCTTATCGCTTTACGAATTAGATTCACTAAAGTGATATCTCTTTTCGGCTCATTTCCAACTTTAATTTTGATCACGTTGAATCCTTCATTCACTCGTCGTATGGCTTCTTCGTAAGCATCTTCATTATTCTTAATACCCACCACATATGTGAGTGGAACCGTTTTTCTAGTTTCTCCACCCATCAATTTATAGAGCGGCTGGTTCAACGTTTTTCCCCATGCATCATGAAGCGCGATGTCAATCGCTGATTTTGCTGCTGTTTGTGCGTAAATCACCTGATTCATTTTCGTATGTGCAACCGCTATTTCGTCAACAGGCAAGCCAATCAACGCCGGTGCTAAATAAAGGTCGTTTACCAGCTTAATTGTTTCTGCCGTCTCCCCCATGAAGGCCGGAGATGGAGCGGCTTCACCGAAGCCGTGAATGCCATTTTCCAAAATTACTTCTACAATAGCATGTTGTCTTATGTTTGCAGAATACAAAGAAATTTGCCACTTGTTTTTAAGCGGTACTTCTACAATGTGAGTGACTATTTTCTTTATTCTATTGGTCATTCTCTGTTACCTCCTGTTTTGTCGTTATATAGTCGTTAATAGGGTAAAAAAATAACTTTTTATCATTTTCCGATATTTTAATTTTGTCGCTATAATTTCGTTAATTAGAATATACTCGTTTCTTTGTTTTTTGTCAATTAGAACTTTTTTTTCAATATCAAAATATGACTGATTCTTTTCTCTCTAAGACGGGTAACACTCGTTACCGCCTCCATCTGATATTGTTAATTGGAAACTCTGTTAGAGCAGTACACCTAGATTTCTAGCAACAAAAGATAGGTAATTTTACCAAAGACGTAAAGGCATCTGCCATTATAAATTTTGCAGATGCCTTCAAGCTTGCTTAGCTCTTGAACTCTTAATAATAAAGCGCCTCAGAGAATCCGCACTTTTTGCATGTCCGCACATACGCGTCTTCTTTAAAATCATGTTTACATGTATCCTGTATCGTCCGTAACTGCTTCTTTAACAAAAGAATCTCTCTCGATAGCATTGCGATCCGATTTTCAATTTCTTTTACTTGTTTCACCGATAAATTTCACTTCCACTTTCACGGAATTCCCTGGCCTTTTCTTTCATCCCTTCACTCAGTGCGTCTTGCATATCCAATCCTTTGCTTTCCGCATATGCCCGAATGTCCTGTGTAATGCGCATACTACAAAATTTCGGGCCGCACATGGAACAAAAATGAGCGGTCTTTGCGCCCTCCGCCGGCAGTGTTTCATCATGGTATTCCCTCGCCCTTTCCGGGTCAAGCGAAAGATTGAATTGATCGTACCAGCGAAACTCAAACCGCGCCTTTGAAAGAGCGTCGTCGCGCACCTGTGCTCCGGGATGTCCTTTGGCCAGATCCGCTGCGTGGGCCGCAATCTTATATGTGACGACTCCCTGGCGCACATCTTCCTTGTTCGGCAAACCAAGATGCTCTTTTGGCGTAACATAACACAGCATGGACGTTCCGTACCATCCGATCATCGCCGCACCAATCGCAGAAGTAATGTGGTCATACCCTGGGGCAATGTCTGTTGTCAACGGCCCCAATGTATAAAAAGGAGCCTCCTGGCAAATTTCGAGTTGCTTATCCATATTTTCCTTAATTTTATGCATGGGTACATGTCCAGGCCCTTCCACCATTACCTGTACATCATGCTCCCATGCGATTTTGGTAAGTTCTCCAAGCGTTTCCAGCTCAGCAAACTGCGCTTCATCGTTTGCATCAGCAATACTTCCAGGCCGCAGTCCATCCCCTAACGAAAACGCAACATCATACGTTTTCATAATCTCGCAGATCTCTTCAAAATGCGTATACAAAAAGTTTTCTTGATGATGCGCCAAACACCATGCAGCCATAATAGACCCACCGCGTGAAACAATTCCTGTGACGCGTTTGGCTGTGAGCGGTATATAGCGTAATAATACCCCGGCGTGGATCGTAAAATAATCGACTCCCTGTTCAGCCTGCTCAATTAACGTATCCCGATAAATTTCCCATGTTAATTCTTCCGCTTTTCCTCCCACTTTCTCTAATGCTTGATAAATGGGAACCGTACCGACCGGAACCGGAGAATTTCGGATAATCCACTCGCGTATTGTATGAATATTTTTGCCGGTGGAAAGATCCATAATCGTATCGGCACCCCAGCGAATCGCCCATGTCATTTTTTCCACTTCCTCTTCAATGGAAGAAGTAACGACTGAATTCCCAATATTCGCATTAATTTTTACATGAAAATTTCTCCCGATAATCATCGGTTCGCTTTCTGGATGATTAATATTCGCTGGAATAATCGCCCGACCCGCCGCCACTTCCTGCCTTACAAATTCGGGGGCCATATTCTCGCGAATAGCGACAAACTCCATCTCTGGCGTAATGATACCACGCCGCGCGTAGTGAAGCTGTGTGACATTTTTTCCTTTCTTTGCACGAAGCGGACGGCGTGCGTATCCTGGAAATTCTTCCTGCACAGCCCGGTCGACACTCGAACGAAAGCCATTATCTTCCGGCTTTACTTTTCTTCCTTCATACTCTTCTACATCGCCACGCTCCTCAATCCAAGTACGGCGAATTTTCGGCAATCCTTCCCTTATATTTACGCTATACGTCTCATCCGTATAAGGACCGCTCGTATCGTATACGCGAACCGGCTTATTTTCCTGCAACGCCTCTCCGCTTTTTGAAGGGCTTAAGGCAATTTCACGCACCGGCACCCGAATATCGGGCCTTGACCCTTCCACATACACTTTTTTGCTATTTGGGAATTTTTCGACAGTTAAATTTCTTACTTGTTCCATACTACCTTTATCCTCCTTTTCCAATTTGAATACATTGCAAAAGGACAAGACAAGGATCATAACCGTGCCGCAGATGAATATATCAAAAAAGCCGGATTCACAAGGACCCGGCTCTTCTTAACAAAACATCTGCACACCCGCAATAGATGGGAAGACGCAAACATTACGCATGCAAACTACTTTCCTACGCTGGTATGATCCAGATCAGGTCCCAAGGGTTTAGAAACGTACGCGTGTTTCATTCTCAGCCCGGACTCCCGGACACCCCTAGTAGTAAAATGATTCAGTTGTAAACTTCGCGCAGCCAAAAGACCCTGCGCTTAAGAAGATTATACCAATAAATTACTAGATTGTAAAATGGAAATTTTACAAGCAAATTTTGTCTTACCATCCCCTTGTAGGATAGTAAGACAAAAGATAATATAAGTATAGTAAGAACGTTTTTTCTTTGATACCGGAATCATACGGAGTTGTGGTAGGGAATTAGCTACTACGTAAAATGATTCCTGTACCAATAGGTAAAAATGGTGTACGACGAAAACTGTCGGAGGGTACGCTCATAAAGATATGGATGCTCGTTGGCGGTTCAACCCAGAAAGCTCTGTCGAGAGAGCAGTCAGTTGTTCACTTATCCTTAAAATAAGAGAGGGGGAGATATCCATGCATTGGATTTATCTAATTCTTGCGATTGGTTTTGAAGTCGCCGGAACGACATGTATGAAACTTGCACAGGGATTTACTAAAATACTCCCATCCATAATGATGGGCATTTTTTATGTGGCCAGTCTTTCTTTTTTAACAATATCATTGAAAAAAATCGATGTAAGCTTAGCATATGCTATCTGGTCCGGTCTGGGAACAGCGATCATCGCCATTATCGGCGTTTTTCTCTTTAAAGAATCGCTGACGGCGGCAAAAATAACCGGCATTATTTTTATCATTCTGGGCGTTGTGCTGCTTAATCTGTATGGAGAAGCGCACTAATATACGACAAATAGAGACTGCTACCTTCGCCATGCGAGACTTTCACCCTACAGACAGCACCCATGCCAGGCATACAAAAAAAGCGCAAAAGTCTCCTACACTTCTGCGCTTTTTTGTTCATACCTATAGATATCGTTTCACACCAACCACCTTGTAGTGAGACAAATACCAGTCGATATCATTTATCTTCACCTCGCCCTGACCACTGGCTGCATGCGCCATTCGGCCCTGGCCCACATAGATACCTACATGCGATATTTTTCCGTCTCCAGTATCAAAGAAAAGCAAATCGCCTGGCTGCATGTTTTTTAAAGAAACAGACGTTCCTTTTTCGAATTGCTGGCTTGTGGTGCGTGGTAAATCAACACCAAGGGATTTGTATACATATTGTGTAAATCCGCTGCAATCAAATCCTTTAGGTGTTGTACCACCCCAACGATACGGCGTGCCAAGCAACGGCTCGACTTTGCGCATCACCAACTCATCAAGACGAGAATCCGTACGAGATGCTACCTGGCGTACCGGTTCTGTTTTTGGCACGGAACCGAACAATGCTTTCTGCAATATAACAGCCGCTTCAGCACGTGTTAATTCTTTCTGTGGATTGAAATAGCCATCGTCTCCTAAAAAAACTTGTCTTTGTGCAACTGCTTGTACGCTATCAATAGCCCAGTTACTCACTTTGGCTTTGTCCAAGTACGGCAACTGCCGATCGGAATGAGAATAGTTAAACGTGTGGGCGATAATTACAGCTGCTTCTTCCCGCGTAATCGGACGCTCTGGAGCGAAGCGGGTGTCTGATACACCTTTAACGATTCCCATTTGGTATGCTTTTTTGACTGGTTTATAGTACCAACTGCTTTCCGCTACATCTATAAATGGAAAGGTATGTATATTTTCTTCTTTTTCTATCGCCCTTGATAAAATCGCAGCAAATTCTGCGCGAGTTATCTTTTTGTTCGGCGAGAATGTGTTTGCGGTTGTTCCTTTTACTATCCCTTTTTCATAAAGATTATAAATGCTTGGTACTGCCCATGATACGTTGGATACATCCGTAAAATTCCTGCTTGCTTCCGCCGTTCCAGAAAAAAACGGGGCGAATCCACTTGTTAAAGACACCGAAAACAATCCTGTCATTACTAGCTGCTTAATCCCTGTTTTTTTCGTTTTCATAGCCTCTTTCCTTCATAGAATTGGTTGTTATCTGCTTTATTAAACACCACTCTTTGTTTCCGTTGGATCTTTCTACTTATCATATAAATATCGTAGAAGTTACCTTTCACATTATAAAAATGAATTGTTATCAAACTATGATCGTTTTGTGAAATTTTTAAACATCCCTTACCTCATTATCTTCCAGCATGCACCATAAACCATTGACAATTCGACTACGTTTTTGCTTATATTTTTTTCTCACAGGCACAATCGATCAATATGGAACTCGAAAACACCTGCATTAGTTTTTAGAATAAGGGTTGCGAAATAACTTGGAAATAAAAATGAACCTCCCTCCACTTATAGAAGTGGGAGAGGTTCATAAACGATTTATTCAGGCAATGGAGACCACTTTATTTCTTCTTCAATAGGCTGTGTTTCACCAGGTATGATTGAATAATATGGATTAGCATACAACAGCCTTGTTATAAACCATCCTTCTTTACCATCTACCGTAAGTTTTTCGATAATAAATTTTTCAGTACCTAGAGTCGAGCCAAAAGAAGTGATTTCTGGATAAGTCACTGTATATTCTACGGCTGTCTCGCTAAGTTTCTTTTCTTCTTTGACTGTGATGGGCCCAACCCAGGGACTTGATCCTCCAGTTGTCCAATTTTTTTCACGAACACGTTCTTCAGCCTTTTTCCGAAGCTCTGGTGATAATACAGCGTATTGAAGAGCTCCGCTCCGTGTCTGCTCGCCACGTCCCCATAGCTTCATTGCTTCTTCAGGTGTAGAAGCAACAAGAGCATCTTCGACCGCTGCTAGTTGCTGCTCAATCTCCGCTTTGTTTGGCGCTTGAATAAAAAGTTGATTTGTTTCTTTGTTATACTGAACATCTGCCCAAAATAATTGCTCCAGCCAATCCATAGGAATATAAAAATGCCCATTATGATTTTCCGCACTATTAACGGCATAAGAAACATATTCACGATTGACTGTAATTGAAATCACTCGTTTAAGAGATGAATCCGGAAGATTCAAAACCAATTCGTGATCGCGATGGAATAAGGGCTGGTTTTGAAGAAAAAGCCATGCCTTTTTTGCATTTTCTGTAAGAGGCCACATTTCTGCTTCTTTACTTGCCTCATATGTTTCCAATGCTCTATTATAGGAGGCTAATTTCGCTATCTTATCCGTAACGTCTTCTGTCTGAATGAATATATCACGTGTTTTAGGATCCCATTTGATAGAACGAGCACCTAACTGTTCGGCAGCCCACCGAATAGGAACCATAACTTGGCCATTTACTACGTGTATACCCGGTGGCGTAGCAACGGTAGAACCGTTGACTTGAATAGTGAGAGGAGAAGCGACAGATGCATACGCTTCTACTGATCCTAAAATTAACATTGTGACCAGAATTGATAGAATCGCCCAAGCTTTTTTCATTTTTTACTCAACCTTTCATCTGTTGTTTAAAAGCAATAATGGGAAATTTCTCATAGTAAAAAACGTGATCTAATGATAAGGAAGTACTGTATGTAAAAATCTCAATGGAACATCCCTAATCCAAAGTATGCAAAGCTAAAAATCACAAGTAAAGAAATAATATAATAATATGGCTGTTTTATAATCTTAAAACTGTATTTACCTAGAAGTCGAAAAACAGCATCCTCTGTTTTATAGCCGAAGAAAATCATAATCACAGAGAAGAGAAAAAATACTGTCCACCCATAATTTTTAGGAATGAACATGATTAAAAACATGACTAGAGGTAAAAAAGTGCAGGTATGGAGTAATCTCCCTAAAGTATTGACTCGGATTTTATCCTTTTCTTTTGTATTTTGATACCACTTTTTTATTGAAAACACCATTCAACACCTCTACCGCCTCTATTTTCTATATTTTACATCAATACCCTTTATTTTAATACTCTTTATTTTGTTGGAAAATGGTATTGTAAAACAAAAATGACTGCTAATACTATCAATCCAGATACATACTTCATTACGAACCACTTGTAGAAAGTTGAGGAATAACCTATGGATTTACAGGATTTACGTTAGCATTGCTTCAAACAAAAAGGGGCAGGGGAGGCTTTTCCATTCGAAGATGATGTACACGTTTGAAGCTTCGTTTCCTCATACACACCCAGAGCATACAGGCCATATGCCACGAGCGCACATCAGGCCCGAAAGGAAGGGCATGTGAACGTCTGTTATCCATATAAGCATAAAGAAGTATTTCAACACAAAGTGGGCAGTAGACGATTTTACGATTGACCCCAACAGACGCAAAAGTCGAAGCATTCACCGCCTGCGTAACAAGAAGCTCGCGGAGCTTCAGCGCAAGGAGAAAAAATCTTATATATCAAGCGTTTCCTCTCTCCGAAGCATTTTTTTGCTTTATGTTATAAGAATAAGGGTTGCGAAACAATTTGGAAAAACAAAGGTAAATAAAATTAAATATCTCTGTTTATCTCAAGTTTTTGCAAGAGGAGAGAGAATAAAAAGGAAAGAAATAAACTAAGTATGTGGTCAAAAATGTGATCAAACAAAAACCCGGCCTTGCGCCGGGTCTTCTCTTTCACTCGCTCGTACAAAAGCTAAACATCCCAAGCCCTCTTACGATAGGAATGAGGGAAATTTTTCTAAATAAAAAGCCGCTACTATAAGCAGCGACCTTCTTCCCACTACGTTCAGATAATTACTACAAAGTACAACTGTTAAAATTTATATCCCACTACGTTCAAATAAATCTAATGATGATTAATGATACCATTTAAGTCTCTATAAATCAGTTTCAATTCCTCATAGGTAAGCTACAAACTCGT